>DAOTVQ010000049.1:0-44160 GCA_034436355.1 Anaerolineae bacterium | reverse complement strand
GCCTTGCACCAATTGTCTTAAACCTGTTCAACCGCCTGATTGATATGGCATTCGCCTTCATCATGCTGCGCTTGCTCGGGCCGACAGCGGCAGGCACCTATTATTACGCCGTCGTGATCTTCGGCTGGTTCGACATCCTGACCAATTTCGGCTTGAACACGCTGCTGACGCGAGAGGTGGCGCGCAATTTAGGCGCAGCGGGCAGCTATCTGCTGAACAGCAGCCTGCTGCGCTTAGGGTTGGCAGTGGCAGGTGTGCCGCTGTTGATCGGCTTTTTGGCGCTGCGCGGCGCGCTGGCGCCTGCCCTTGACAGCACAACCATCACGGCGATTGTGCTGCTCTACGCGGGCTTGATTCCAAACAGCATCAGCACGGGCTTAACAGCACTGCTCTACGCCTACCAAAAGGCAGAAGTGCCATCGGCGGTGGCAACCATCACAGTTATTTTGAAGTCAGCGGCGGGCTTGGCGGTGCTGTTGGCGGGCTGGGGCGTGATTGGCTTGGCAGCGGTCAGCATCGCGCTGAATGTGGTCACCTTGGGCATGTTGGCATTGGGCGTGCGCGCCGCTATGCGCGAAAATCGAGAGGAAGGCGGTGCTGTTGGTGAGCACGTTGGCGTGCGGCGCGATTTGCTGCGCGGCATGTTGGTGGGCGGCTTCCCGCTAATGCTCAATCACCTTTTGGCAACGGTCTTTTTTAAGATTGATGTGGTGATCCTAGAGCCGTTGCAAGGGAATGCGGTGGTTGGGCAGTACAGCACTGCCTACAAATGGCTAGACGCGCTCGGTGTGATTCCTGCGCTTTTCACGATGGCGCTGCTGCCAATCATGGCGCGGCAAGCGCACGAAGATCGGGAAGGGTTGCGGCGCAATTACCATTTTGCGGTGAAACTTTTGGTCAGCCTTGCCATTCCGATCGCCGTGCTGACGACCTTTGCCGCCCACTTCCTGATCAACTTGCTTGGCGGTGCGCGCTACCTGCCGGACGGTGCCATCGCCTTGCAACTAATGGTGTGGTTCATGCCTATTGGTTGGATCAACAGCCTAACCAACTATGTGCTGGTGGCGCTTGATCAGCAGGCGCGCATGAAGTGGGCATTTTTGGCAGGTGTGGGCTTCAACATTGGCGCGAACTTGCTCTTTATTCCGTTGTACGGCTATCGGGCAGCGGCGATCACGACCATTCTTTCCGAGTTGGTGCTGCTGATTGCCTTTTATCGGCTGCTGCGCGGCGCACTGGGTGTGGTAGATTGGCGGGCGTTGTTGTGGCGTCCGAGCTTTGCTGGATTGTGTATGGCGGCTGTGGCGTTGGTGTTGTGGGAAGCTATGCCGCTCTTAGCAGTACTGCTGGCGGGCGCAGTCTACGTGGGTATGCTGTGGGCGCTGCGCCCGTTCACAAAATGGGAGATCAGCCGTGTTGCACCGCTGCTGCCGCAGCCTGTCCAGCGCATCCTGCTGAGGAATGGCTAGTGCAGCTCAGTGGGTGTTAATTTCCTGTTCAAGGCGCACAACGTTCAGGTTATGCTCCATGATCAGGCGCAGCACAATCGGGCTGCACACGATGGGCAAATCTATTTCGCGTTCGCCTTGGCTGAGGATGAAGTGATAGACCGAGACGCGCCGCCCTGCACCTAAGATGAATGACTCGACCGTCACCGTTTCAAAGAGCTGCCAGCCAGCACGGAGGTATTGTTGCAGCACATCAGCAGAGGTATAAGTTTGCGAACGCGGCGACCAATGCCGATATTCCTCGACATTGAAATTTTGGGCAGCTTCTGTAGAAGCACTGGTATAAAAACGGCTAGACATAAGCACCACCTATCTACTACACAACACTCTTCATTTGATCGTGCTGCATCTGTCGTTCGTTACAAGTTTCACTATACATTGAAATATGTTATGTGTATATGGTTAAACAATTAAGGTTTGAATAAAAAGCGTGGATTTATCCATTTTTTAGGGAATCATGAGTAACTTGGTTTTCCTTGCGCTCGCCTTTTTGCCCATTTATGCGCTGCTGGTGATCTTGCTGCGCCGCACGCGGACTCAGCGCGCTTTGAGCGTGCTGCCTGCCTTTAGTTTACTGCTTTACGCACTGCCTTATGAAGGCGTGCTGATCGCGGCGCGCTTTTGGCAGGTGGCGGCAGCTTCAGCCTCGGGCAGTGTGGTGCTTGGCGTGCCGCTAGAGCGCTTGGTGTTAGATGGCGCGGCGATCCTGTTGGCAAGTTTGGCGGCGCAGTGGTTATGGCACACAGCATATCCCGAAAATTAGCCCTGCTCATGGCGCTCAGCACGCTGCTGATCAGCCTGAGGGCGTATGGGCAAACCGAACTGCCGCGCTTGCCGATCTCGGCGCTGTGGAGCGATGGGACGCGCCTGTTGGTTGGGCAAGGTGCAACATTGTACGAAGTGCTGCCCGCTGAAGGAAGTTTGGCGGTGCGTTGGCAGCGCAACTTAGCACGCGGCGCACTGCAAGCGATCACTGTCTGCGCGCCCTTCATCTTTGCGCTAAGCGCGGATGGGCTAAGCGTGCTGGATGCCGCTGGACGCGAACTTGCCTTTGGGCGTGGTGGCGGGCATCGCCTTGCCTGCAACGCTGATCAGGTGTGGATAGCGGCGCTGGGTGGCGGTGTGCGGCGCTATCAGGTGGGTGTGGATGGCAGACTAACAGAACGTGAACCAATCCGTACCACAGCCGCCGCGCACGACGTAATACCAAGTGATGGTGCGTTCTTTTGGGTTGCCGAAAGCACAGAAGGCGTCCGCCTCTACGATTTTGAGGGGACGGTGCGTTTATGGCTGAATGCCTTCACGCCCGCGCAGGTAGTGCGCTACAGCGGCGGGCGCTTGTTCATTGGGCATGGCGCACAGTTGAGCATCCTTGCGGTGGGCGGCGAGGGCAGCACGCCGCAGGTGATCGGTGTGGCAACCCTTGCGCCTGATGATGCGCGTCTTGCCGACGTGCTTGTGGTGGGCAACCGTCTGTATGTGGGTAGGATACATGCTTCAGGGCGCGGTGCAGCACTGATCGCCTTCGACTTTTTCGGTGTAGATACACTGCGCTTTGTCGGGCAGTTTGGCGAAGACGGCGGCGGTGCGCGCTTGGGTCAGGTTGGCGCGGATATTTTCGTGACAGGCGGCAGCAGCTTTAGCCGCGTGCGCTTTGAGGGCGAAACACCAAGGCTCATCGCAAGTTGGCTGGCAGCCGAGATGCGCTGCACATTGAACGCGCCAACCGATCCGCAGCCTGCCGATGGCGCACAGGTGGCAGGCGGTACGCTCACCTTAAGCTGGCGCGCCAGTTGCGCGGAGTCCTTTGAGGTGCGCGTAGATGGCGCGCTAATTGCCACCGTGCGCTCTGCCAACGGCGAAAATTCCGCCGCCGCTGAGGCGGATCGTCCGCAACATAGCCATGCTGTGCAGCTTGCAGCAGGGCAGCATACATGGCAAGTGCTGGCGCTTGGCGCGGATGGGATAGTTGCGGCAAGCCCAACCTGGCGCTTTGAAGTTGCACTTGATGGGCTGGCAGAGACGGCAGCCCCGCTAAGTGGCAAGCTGCTCTACCGCCCACCCCTCTTGGACTTGCAAACGCCTTCGGCAGCCTTAGCAGCGCTGTGTGCCGCCAGTTGCGGCGGCTTGCTCTTGATCGTTGCGGCGGCGTGGTGGCTAGGCGCCCGCGCACAGCGCCGCTGGTAGATCACGCGCTGAGGAATGCTTCTACCTCTGCCAGTTGGTTGTTATTGTGTGCTCGGCGCAGTGTGGCGATCATGCGCTGCTGCAAAACCACTCCGCCCACTGCCGACGAAAGCTGCCGCGCCTTTTGGTAAGCGCTGAGCGTCTCCTCAAGGGTGCTTTCACCAAGCAACATGCCCACAGTGTTCGTCAGTGCTTGTGCATAGGCATTCGCAGGTGAGGGTGCTTGTTTGGCAAGCGCTTCTAGCGCTTCTTGGCGAACTGCGCGTGCGCCTTCGCTCTGATGTGCAGACATCAGGATTACGCTGCCGATGGCGGCAAAGAGGGGTGAGAATTCTAGATCGCGGTTTTCAAACTGCGCGATCAATTGGCACGCCTCATCAACATTGCCGTGCAAAGTCAGCGCTAATGAGAGGTAAAGCGTTGCCGGCAACAAATTGAAGGGACTGTTGCCGTCTTGCGCGCTCCGCAAAACACCCTTGAGCAACTGGATCGCCGTCTGATCGTCATGCGTAAAGATAAGCACCACAGCACGGTAAATGTTAGCAAAATCGAGAACACTCTGCATCACTTCCTCAGAAGGTGCAATCAGGCGAATGGTGGCGATTGCCTCGTCAAGCAGCTTGTGAGCGCGTGTGTAGTCGCCTAAGTAGGCATATGCCTCACTCATATAGATTTGCGCCCACATGCGGTTCAACGGCGAGTAAGTTGTCATCCCTAGAATTTGTTGATAGTAGGTGAGGCTCTCGGCAAAATTACCGTTATTGCTGGCGCACTGCCCAAGCATGTTCAGGAGGTAGGCAACGTTTGGCAAGTTGCCCATGCGTTGATGAATGACAAGCGCCTGGTGCAGATATGGCTCTGCTGCTGCGGGATTGATCGAACGCAGCACCGAACCAATGCCGCCCATCGCCTCTGCCTGCCCGTATTCATCGCCAATTTCGCGGTAGATGGCAAGCGCCTGTTCGTGGAACGCCATACCCTCCAGCAGGTTGCCGCGTCCGCGCTCAACTTGCCCTAGATCATCTAGAGCGTCCGCCTCAGCTTGGCGATCACCAGCTTGGCGTGCGCGCTCAAGGTTTTCCTTGAAGATGACCGCGGCTGGTTCCACCTGTGGTAAAAAGTGTAGCCAGCCAATCCGCCGCCGCTGCTGCCGCGCTAATTTCGGATCGCTAATCTTGCCGTCAAGCTGTTCATGCAGCGCCTTCAAAAGCGGGAACTGTCCCCACTCCCACAGGTGTGAAACATCAATAGCGATCAGCAAACGTGCCGCATCATCATAGTGGGCGGCAGCGATCAAATGATCGATCTCGGCAAGCGGCGCGGATAGGTCTTCCAAAGTGTGCCATGCTTGGCGGGGCTTGCGGATTTTCTCGTAGAAGGCGGCGGCGCGTTTGTGCAGCACACAGCGCGTATAGGGTAGCGGCGAAACTTGTGTATCTGCCGCCTGACCCAGCGGAATTTGTTGATAGCTGTAGGCACGATCAATAGGGTGCAGGGCAAATTGGCTGGTTGCCTTGTTAAAGCTGACGAAGTAGCCGCGCACCAAGCGCGAAAGGATAGCACGAATGCCTGCTGTGTTCATAAAAGGCGCCAACAGGAACTCTAGGGCGGGCTGTGCCACAGGGCGTCCATAGAGCGCGAGGGCTTCCATGACGCGGACTGCCTCTGGCGAAAGGCGGCTGATTGCCTGCTGCACAATCAGCGGTGTGACTTCACCACTGATCAAGCTGGCATCGTTGAGTAAGTCGGATGGGCTAAGCAGTGGGTCTTCCAACAGCAAGCCGACGGTCGCCTCTAGAGCGCGTGGAAAGCCGCCGGTCATCTCGGCGAGGGCGTGCAGCGTTGCCGCGTCAGCCTCACGCAGACCAACCGCACCATCGCTATCGAAAAGGCGTAGCAGGGCAACTGCTTCATCGGCAGGCAAGCCTTCATCAAGGGCAATTTGGCGCTCCCACACTTTGAGTTGGCGCGGCAGGCTGAGTGGCTCGCGGCTGGTGATGAAAATGGTCAACATGCCGCCGCGCTCTAGGGTCGTCTCTAACAAGGCAGCCAGATCAGGATCGGTGAGTGCGCCCGTTTCGGCATCTTGGAGCGCCTCAAGGCTATCCAGCAGCAGGGCGTAGCGTCCGTTGACAAGAGCTTCTAGCAACAGGGCAGCTTTGCGGGCTGGTGGCGTCTGACCATCACGGGCAAGGTATTCCAAGGTGTTCTGCGCCTCGCCATCCAGCAGTTTGGAAAAGCCAAGCAGTGCTTTTTCAAGGCTGATGCCTGTGCCAGAGCTGCTCAGCGAAACGATGCCATCCAGTGCCAACTCGGATGCTTGAATGTCGTTGATCGCGTTGCAGAGCAGGGCGGTTTTGCCCACGCCGCCGCGCCCGTACAGGCTGATGAGGCGGGCGCGTTCGCTCACTAAACTGCTGATCTGGGCAAGTTGGCGGGCGCGCCCGATGAAGCGATCACCAACTTCTTGTGGCAGCGGGTTGATGATGCGGCTGCCAATGCGGCTGGGCGTGGAGCGCATCCGATCCGAATCGAGTTGGGCAAGGGCGCGGCGCTCTTGTTCAGCCGCCTGATCAGGGCTGACGATGGCGGTTGGCAGCCGCGCAAGGGCGTCCGTATCCAGTTCTGGTAGGCTGCCGTTCAGCAGGGCATTGTGGAGCGCCTCACTGAAGGCGGCAGCGCTGTACCAGCGTTCGCGGCGTTCTTTGGCAAGGGCGCGGCGCAGCACAGCATCGGTGGCGGCGGGTAAATCGTCACGGATGCGGCTGATGGGCGGCGGCAGCATGTAGAGGTGCTTGTGCATCAAATCGGCGGACGATTCGCCACGAAAAAGCGGCTGTCCACTGAGCATTTCAAAAACCAGAATGCCAAAGCTGTAAATATCGGCACGCGCATCTACGTTTTCGCCAAGCCACTGCTCAGGCGACATGTAGGCAGGTGTGCCAAGCTGTGCGCCTGTCTGCGTCAGTTGGGAGCGATCTGCATCATTCAGCAATTTTGCCAAGCCAAAATCGGTCAGCACAGCGTCGCCAGCGGCATTGAGCAGCACATTCTGCGGCTTGAGATCGCGGTGAACAATGCCGGCACTGTGGGCGTAATCCAAAGCCGCACCAATCTGGCGCGCTAAGCGAGCAACGTGGGCTGCTTCTAAGGCATTCTCGCGCATGAGGGCGTTCAAATCACCACCGCTGAGCAGTTCCATCACCAAAAAGAGTGCACCATCCTCTTGCCCATATTCAAAGACGCGCAAGATGTGTGGATGGTTCAGAGTGCTGAGCGTTTGTGCCTCCCGCAAGAAGCGCCGCACAAACTGCGGATCGCGGGCAAGTTCAGGGCGAATGCGCTTCAAGGCAGCCGCCTGTCCTGTTTGAACATGCTGCACACGGAACACATCCGCCATGCCGCCTTTGCCTAAGGGCGCAACGATGCGATATTGTCCAATTTGTGTGCCGATTAGCTCACTCATGGTTGCCTCACTTATGTGCTGCTTTGATAGCTGTGCATAGGCATATCTTACCGATTTAGAGCCGAGGGTGGTGTTAGAAACGTTATAGAATCCGCTGAATTGCACATAAGGTTGATGGGTAGGCTTTCCAAGCCACACACGGACTGAAACACCTGCACTGCGCCGTGTTATAATCAAAAGCTGTGCGAGCATACATTTCAAAACTGCCTGAAGGATAACTTCAAAATGCAACAACCACCTGAGCAAGTTTCGCTGCCGCTGCCAACCAGCCGTCCGCGCCTTACCTATCTATTGTTGGCTTTGATCATAGGTGTGGTTGTGGTGCAAGTAATCTACAATCAGGTGGAATATCCTCGCACAGAGCCAATCACAGCATGGGGCGCCCTCAACTATACACGGGTCGTTTTTGGTGGTGAGTATTACCGCTTGTTCACGGCAATGTTCCTCCATGTTGATCAGGTGCATGTCTTCATGAATGCACTGGCACTCTGGCTGTTTGGGCGCGCCCTAGAGTCGCTTTTTGGCACGCTGCGCTTTGCCCTGATCTATTTTCTGGGCGGGCTGTGTGGCAGCTTGGCAAGCCTAGTCTTCACACGCGGCTTTTCAGTGGGCGCCAGCGGTGCAGTTTTTGCGACCTTTGGCGGAATGATGATTTTCCTCTACTTCAACCGCGAACTGTTGGGCAGGGCAGCGCAAGATCAACTGCGCCAATTGCTGATCCTTGCTGTGCTGAATTTCGGCTTGGGCATTTTTACACAAGTTGCAGGTGGCACAGTCGTTATTGATAACTGGGGGCATATCGGTGGCTTTGTCGGCGGCATCGTCCTGACGTGGTTCATTGGCGCACGCTACCAAGTCTACGATGATCCGCGTGCTTTATATGGGCTGAGGGTGGTGGACGAGCGCCGCCTACAAAAGACGTGGCTTGCCGCGCTGCTTTTTGCGGTGGGCTTGGCACTGCTCACGCTCTACACGCTCAACGCCTTAGGCGGATGATCCGCTCATAGAGTGCCTCATAGGCATCCGCCACGGCTGACCATGTGTAGCGCGCCGCGATAATTGCCCGATTTCCCGCGCCAAGCCGCGCCCGAAGTGCCGCATCCGCCAAGAGCGTAAGGCTTTGCTCGGCAAAGGCTGCCGCGCTTTCAGCGAGCCGCACGCCTTCAGCGGCTGCGATGCCATCTACGCTAAGCGGCGTCGCCACAACTGGCAGCGCCATCGCCATCGCCTCCAGCACCTTATTCTTAATGCCTGCGCCAAACCGCAGCGGCGAGAGGAACAACGCCGCCCGCTGATAGTAAGATCGCAGGTCTGGCACATGCCCTGTCACGTGAATATCAGGCGCAGCGCAAGCACGCAAGGCAGGCGGCGGCGCATTGCCAACCAACCATAGTTCGGCGTGTGGCAGGCGCGCTTTGATGAGCGGGAAGATTTCGCGGGCAAGCCACAAGGCGGCGTCAAGGTTTGGCGCGTACTCATAATTGCCCACAAAGAGCAGGTGTGCGCCTTCGGCAGGTGCATTCGGCGTGGCTTGCGGCAGGTTCACACCATTGGGGATGACGTGCAAGGGCAGATCAGGTGAGAGCGCACGCAAGGCGGCGGCATCTGTTTCGGTTAGCACCACCACGCCATCAAAGCCACCGAACATCCACCGTTCGTAGCGCTGTGCCATGCTCAGGCGCAGGCGCGCCATGATCTTTTCGCCAACGGTGCGCGCTTGCGCCGTTTGCCGCCGCAAATACAGGCTGTAGGATTCATACGGGACGATCAGGTTAGGTAAATCCTGCACGAGGGCGCGGTATTCATAGACCTGCACACCGCCAAACAGGTGAATCAGATCGTAGGCTGTTTGGCGGCGCTGATCTTGAATCGCCTTCCACATCGGTGCTGACCACGCCTGATCAGCACGCTGTGGGAAAGGCTGCCCTAGACGGCTCAGGTAGGCGGGAAGGTTGCGGCGCGGCTCCGTCAGCAGGGTAATTTGCCCAAAGGAAGCCCGATACGCAGAGAGTTCATTGAAATCTTCGGGGCGGTTGGCAAACGCCAACAAATCCACCAGGTAGCCGCGTTTGGCAAGCTGGGCGAACAGGTTGCCGATGATCAGCCTATCACCCAGATGCAGTGGATAGGGCGGGCAGCGTGAGATGAGCAGGATACGGCGCGTCATGGGTGTGTTGCGGTTGCCAACGCTTAGACGGAGATGACCCTGAAGCTGGGGTGTGTTCGTGCGGAGAGGGTGGGATTCGAACCCACGGTGCAGGGTTACTGCACAACGCTTTTCGAGAGCGCCCCGATCAACCACTCTGGCACCTCTCCAATAAAAACTATGCAGTTGTGGTATCGCGCCTGCCGCGCTGCCCTTCGGCGCGCAGCTTGGCAAAAAAGCCGATTAGCAGCGCAGCCGCTTCTTCGGCAAACAGCCCACTTTCCACCTGCACCTGATGATTCAGGCGCGGATGCTGTAGGACTTCTAGCACGCTGCCGCCTGCGCCCGCCTTTGGATCAGGCGTGGCGTAGACCAAACGTGGCAGCCGCGCTAAGACCATCGCACCAGCGCACATGGCACACGGTTCAAGCGTGCAGTAGAGCGTCACACCATCTAGCCGCCAATGACGCAATGCACGGGATGCCTCACGTAGGGCGATCAATTCGGCGTGCGCTGTTGGATCGCGGTCTACCTCACGGCGGTTGCGCCCAACACCAATCACACGCCCTTCAAAAACTGCCACTGCGCCAACTGGCACATCGGCATGGAGTGGCGCACGGGCGGCTTCGGCAAGCGCAAGGCGCATCCATGTGGCATCGTCCATAATAAGCAGTATAGCAGTTTTGGGTGGGTTTGGCTAGGGCAAAAACGCAGCCCATTGCCACAACACAACTGCGCGCAACTTTCCTAAAACGGCTTGCGTACTATGTGGTCAAACGGATATGAACATAGGCAACGAGGTGGGAGATGAACAGCAGATTTGAGCACGGACAACACAGCGGGCATTACAAAGGCAGTTGGTGGCAGCCGATTATCGGGATCGTCATTTTCTTGGTGGTGATTAGCCTGATCTTCAGACTGATCAGCTTCATGCTGCCAATCCTCATCATTGGCGCACTGATCTTTTTCGGCATTAAGGTGTTCAGCAAGAATGGCACTGACAAAGAGCGTTGGGAAGCGTGGGGCAGGCAGTTTGGCGCGGACGCTGAGCGCTGGGGTCGAGGTTTGGGCGAACGCGCAGAGCGCTGGGGCAAACAGTTTGAGCATAAAATGCGCGGCTGGACGCAGGGTGAATGCGAACCTAAGCCTGAGGCATTGCCACATAAGCCAAAACGTAAAAATGATGAAGAGGTGCTAGAGATCGAATACGAGGATGAGCCGCCAACACGCCGCGAGAGCAAAAGCAAGCGCACAGCGCACGATGTTGAATACCTGTAGTGTGCCTAACCTGAAGAGCACCGCCTCTCTGTAGAGAGGCGGTTTATTTTGCCTAAGGCACGATTATCTCGATGCGCCTGATTGCCGGGATAGTGGTTTGCACGCGCTGTTCGGGATTGTTGGCATATTGCACAAAGAACAGCCACTCACCGGGTGCTGCGATCAGCGGTTCGCCGAGTTGGATTTTCCAACCGACCTCGTTACCGGGTAAGCGCAGCGTTATCTCGCTACTGATGGCTGTTGTGACGCTTGTACCTAGGCTGGGTGGCAGAAACGTCACCTCACCAAAGGCAGCCGTTAATGCCAGTGGCTGCTCAGCCGTTAGCTGGAGCGGCTCAACAATATAAGGGATGAGGGTTTGAATGGTTAGGCGGTAGGTATCGGCTGGCACGCCGATCACTTGTCCCGTCTCAAAGGCAAAGTCAACGCCTTGCGAATTGACCAACAGGAGGGGCAGCGCTAATGGTGCGCCATCCAGTCGGTAGGCTGTGGCACGCAGAACTGCCCAATCAACAGGTTTGGGTGCGCCATTTGCCGCCAAAGAAACCCCTTGTTTTTCGCGCAGCATCAGCGGCTCACCGCTGCGCGGCACAAAGCGCACATCGCCACTCAACACGCCAAAATGCAGAGTGCCGTTCGGCAAGGCACGCACCACAAAACTTGCATCACGGATAATCTCAAACTTGCTGCTTTGCACCTCTAGGGTCAGGCGGTAGTTTGCCAATTTGGGCAACACTTGCCCGTTAATTTGCCCTTCTTCAAGGGCAAGCGTCACTTGCCAGCCGTTGATCGGCGAAGCATGATGGCGCTTGAGTACGAAGCGCGTGCCTGCTTCTAACGCTAAATGGGCGTGTGCAACACGCAAATCGGCATCCTGATCAAGGCTGTAGGGCGCGCCGTCAGGCAGCACAGCCTCTTGCCGATCAGGGTAGATAAGCAGGGCGGCGGGCGGTTGTGTTTCAGCAGCGATGATGGTGCCAAGCCCAACGCCTGCCAATGCCAATAAGGTTAGGGTTAGGGTAAGTGCAACACGGCGGATCATAGATAGTCCCTCAGTGGGCGGCTGCGTGTTGGATGCCGCAACTTACGCAGTGCCTTCGCTTCAATTTGGCGGATGCGCTCACGAGTGACGCCGAAGTATCTGCCCACTTCCTCCAGCGTGTGTTCTTGCCCATCGCGCAAGCCAAAGCGCATTTCCAGCACCTCGCGCTCACGTTCGTTGAGGACCGAAAGCGCGCTGCGAACCTGCTCTTTGAGCAGCTGACGGGCAGCAGCATCCACAGGCCCTACGATTTTATCATCTTCAATAAAATCGCCCAGAAAACTAGAGTCTTCCTCACCGACAGGCATCTCTAGCGACATTGGCTCTTGCGAGATGCGCTGGATGCGGCGCACTTTGTTGGCAGCGCGGCGCAGTTTGCGGCTAAGGGCAGGATCGAGCTTGGCGCCCTCTTCATTGGCAGCACGAATTTGCTTAGTTTCTTCTGGAGAGAGAAACTTCATCTCTAAGGCGAGCTGATCGGTGCTAGGCTCTGTGCCAAGCAACTGTACCAGTTCGCGCTGCACGCGCATCAAGCGGTTGATCGTCTCCACCATATGCACTGGGATGCGGATGGTGCGTGCTTGATCGGCAATGGTGCGGCTGATTGCTTGCCGAATCCACCAGGTGGCATAGGTGCTGAACTTGAAGCCTTTGGTATGGTCGAACTTCTCCACAGCCCGCAGCAAGCCAATGTTGCCCTCTTGGATCAGGTCTAAAAAGCTGATGCCGCGCATCATGTAACGCTTTGCCACACTCACCACAAGGCGCAGATTGGCGCGGGTCAGCGCTTCCGCCGCTTGATTAGCCCGTTGGCGCACGCCTAGAAAATAGTCATCCAATGCCTCATCACTGCACAATACATCTAGCCATTGGCAGAACAAATCAGGCTCAGGCAAGTTTTGATGCTCGGCAACGTAGGCAATCAACGGCGGTTGCACACAGTCAGGCAGCAGATACAAGCCCTGAAAAACCTCAAAAAGGCTGCGCGCTAAGAGTGTCCACTCATCATCGCGTCCCCATTCGCCCTGCTCAAGGTAAGTGCGGATGTAGGAAGGCTGTGAGGGATCAAGCGGCTGGCATAGGCGGCGCGTCTCGGCAAGCAGGGTGAGCAGATCGGGCATGGGCAAGGCATAGCTGGCGGCGCGCTCTTGCACGCTCTGGCTAAAGGCGGTGAGCTGCGTATAGAGCATCTGAACGGCTTGGCGGTAGGTAAGCGAGGTGCCATTTTCATCAGACTTGCAAACTTCTTTCAACAGCGAGAGTGCCGCCATTTGTGAGGATAACCATGTTTCACTGTTAGGATCGAGCAGCTGCACCTGTCCAATTTCTTTAAGGTACATCCGCACAGGATCATCTGCGGCAAGCGCACTGCCGATCTGTACATCTTCCAGATCAGCCCCGTCTAGTTCCTCGAAATCATCCTCATCTGAATCGGATAGGATGACCGGCACGCTGAATTCGGCTGTGCTGGTTATGTTGATGCCGATATCTTCAAGCTGTTCACGCATGGAGCGTGGCGATTCTTCATCAGCATCATAGAGGTAATCGTAGTCCGACTCGGCTTCAGCATGTGCATCGTCTAGATCAATGCTATCAGCCGAATGGCGATTGGGCTGTTCAGTGTCGATCAGATCGTCTGAGGGTTGTTTTTTGATTGCCCGCTTTGCCATAGCGTTACGCCTCCTCCAATTATTGCTTACCACTGAGCAAAGGCTGCGCGGATGCAGCGCGTGTGAGCGCACGGATTGCGCGCAGATGTTGCATATTGCGTTGCAGGTAGCCTTGTGCAGCCGCCTGATCTGATTCTTGCATGAGATAACCCAGTTCAGCACATTCGCGCTTCAAGCGTGCCAGGCGCAGCGCCAGCGCATGGCGCGGCAGCGCTTCGCGGTGCAGCACATCATCGGGGCGTGCAAAAGAAGGTTTTTCACGCAGCATCGCCACGTCTTTACTTAACGCACGCGGATCGGTATTTGGTGTTTGGCGCAGGCGCTGCTCATACGCCTCGAGGCGCGCCAATAGCAAGCGTTCAATCAGCGGACGCAGATCAGGTGGTAAATGTGCCTCCAGAAAGCTGAGCCAGTCATCTTCGTACTGAGCGCGGGCGCGCACAAAAACTTCAAAGAGTGCGCGCAGATCAGGGCGAGTGAAATCGGTGCTGGTCAAAGGTTGCAAGCCGTCCCCTGCATCAGGATCGTCCGCAGCAAGTTGGCGGAAAATGCGCTGTACATCCGCCAACAAGGCGGGATATTGCATCAAGGCTGCCATGCAGTATTCTTGAAGCGCCTCACTTTGCGAAAGGTTAACAAGCGGTGCCTGTGTGAGGGGTGTTTCAGCCGTCTGTTCGGATGCAGCCGCTGTTCCCTGTTGGCGATCAACCCGCTTGGTGCGGTGCTGCTGGGCAACCCATTCGAGCAGTGCTTTGCCACTGCCTAAGCGCAGTTTATACGCCAAAAGCTGGACGTTTGCCTGTTGTTGTAGGTTGTTTTCGGTGGCGATCAGCAGCGGCAGCAGATCGCGTGCCAGTTGTTCGCGTTCGGCAAGGGTGGCATTGGCAGGCAAGCTGGCAGCCGCCGCATTCACCACATATTCCGCGACGCCTTGTGCATTCGCAATCAGGGTGCGCCATGCCTCAGGGTTTTCACGGATCAAGTCGTCAGGGTCTTTGCCCTGTGGCGGCGTGACCACTTGCAATTCGACATTCAAACGGCTTGATTCGCGCAGTGCGCCGTTTGGGTCTACGAACACACGCGCAATTGAGGCAGCTTGGCGCACTGCTTCCAAACCGCGCAGCGTGGCGCGTGCGCCTGCCTCATCTGCATCCAGGGCAAGGATCAGGCGGCGGGCAAAACGGCTCAACGTTTTTAGCTGCGCTTGCGTCAGGGCAGTTCCCATTTGTGCCACAACGTTGGTAAAGCCGTGCTGATGGGCTTGAATGGCATCCATATAGCCTTCCACAATCACGGCAACTTCGCCTTCACGGATGCTGCGCCGCGCTTGAGGCAAGGCAAAGAGCGTCGCGCTTTTATCGAAAAGTGGCGTCTGTGGCGAATTGAGGTATTTCGGCTGTGCGTCAGGGTTCAGCGCACGCGCACCAAAGCCGATCACTTGCCCGCGCTCATCACAGATTGGGATCATCAGCCGATCACGAAAGCGATCATACAGGCGATCCGTTTCTTCTTTGTGCGTTAGGAGTCCCGCCTCAAGCATCTCTTGTTCGCTGTAGCCAATTTGCTTAAGGCGTTCAAGGGCAGTTTGCCAGCCATCCGGCGCATAGCCAATTTGGAAATGGGCAAGGGTTGCCTCACTCAGCCCGCGCCGCTGCACATAAGCGCGTGCTTCGCTGGCATCGGGCGCGTTGAGCAAGCGCTGATGGTAAAAGCGTGCTGCTTCGGTCAGCAGGCTGCGCAGCTTATCAAGGTGCGCCTCGCGCTGGCGTTGTTCGGGCGTGCGCTCTTGCAGTTGCACGCCTGCTTTTTCTGCCAACAGACGCAGTGCCTCAGCAAAATCTACGTTTTCACGCCGCCGCACATAGTCGAAAATATCGCCGCCGATGCCGCAAGCACCGAAACAGTGCCATGTCTGCGAATCGGGAAAGACGACGAATGAGGGCGTTTTTTCGTTGTGAAACGGGCAGCAGGCAGTAAAATAGCGCCCTGCCTTTCGCAGCGCGACGCCATTCTGCGAAATGTATTGCACCAAATCGAGTTTGGCTCGAATTTCTTGGGTAACTGACAATGCGCCGCCTCCGCCACGTGGCGTTATTATAGCCGTAGTAAAAGCGGTAAACAAGGCACGCTTCTGCAAAGAGCGCTTAAGTGCATAGCACAACACATGATCAGCCGCTATAATTGCGGTTATGCCCTACCCTACCGCGCTTCATCTGCCACACGGCAGCTTACCACTGCCAATTTTCTTGCCGGATGCTACACGGGCTGTCGTGCGGAGCGTGGATAGCACTGATCTTGCCGCCTGTGGCGTGGAAGGTTTGGTAATGAGCGCCTTCCACCTGATGCAGCAGCCCGGCTCCAGCACGGTGAAGGCACTTGGTGGCTTGCATGGCATGGCAAACTGGCAGCAGCCGATCATCACCGATTCCGGCGGCTTCCAAATCTATTCGCTCATCCGTCAAAATCCGCGCTTGGGCAGCCTTACCAATAAGGGTGCAGTCTTCCAGCTTGGCGGCGAAGGGCGCAAGGTGAACCTGACGCCTGAGAAGAGCATCCAACTTCAGATGAGTTTCGGCGCTGATGTGCTGATCTGCCTTGATGATTGCACGCATGTAGACGACGCGCCAAGCGAACAAGCCGAGTCGGTGCGGCGCACGGTGGCATGGGCAAAGCGCTGCAAGGCAGAGTTTCTGCGCCTGCTGGATAGCCGTAAAGAGTCCGCGCCGCGTCCGCTGCTCTTTGCGGTAGTGCAAGGCGGCGGCGACCCTGCCTTACGCAAGGCGTGTGCGGAGGAATTGCTTGCCATCGGCTTTGATGGCTATGGCTACGGTGGCTTTCCACTGGATGGCAAGGGCAACCTGCTGCGCGAAATGCTGGCGCTTACCCGTGAATTGATCCCGCCTGAATTCCCGATGCACGCGCTCGGCGTTGGGCAGCCCGTCAATGTACGTGATTGTGCGCGGCTTGGCTACCAGCTTTTCGATAGCGCCATGCCGACCCGTGATGCGCGGCACGGCAGGCTCTACCGCCTGACCAGCACCAACATCAGCGGCACAGGCTGGCTGGACTACCTCTACATAGGCGATGATAAGCACGTCAAAACGGCACTGCCCGTTGATGCCGATTGCGATTGCCCTGCTTGCCGCCTGCCTGTTGGCTATCTACACCACCTTTACAAGATCAAAGATACGCTCTTTATGCGCCTAGCCACCTTGCACAACCTTCGCAGCATGACGCGCCTCATCGCCCTGTTGAGGCAATCGCCATGAGCGAGGCACTTGAAGCGCTGATCACGGCAGTGCTTGCCAGCGGCAAATATGCTCAGCTTGCGCCCGATTTTGTGCGCGCCGTCGCCACTGACCAATTGCGGCGGCATCCTAAACACAAAGACGCCCTCAAAGCCACGAAGAATAAACTGCATCAGGTAGCGGCTGCCTACTTTGACGGCAAGTTTGCCTATGGGCGCTGGCTGGCGCAGCTTGCCGAGACTCCGCCTGTCGAGCGGCGCGCCGCCTGCCGTGCGATCATGGCGCAGCACGCCAGCACCCGAGAACGCTTGCCCATCCTTGATGATCTATTTGCCGCCCTCACAGCCAAGCTGCCACCCATCCGCAGCGTGCTGGATATTGCCTGCGGACTCAATCCGCTGTGTGCGCTGTGGCTGCCTGATCTGGTACGCTACGATGCCTACGATCTCTACCGTGATTTAGCGGATTTTCTGAACGGCTTCTTTGGCGTGATCGGTGTGCAAGGCGCGGCATATGCCCAAGATGTGCTGAGCAATCCGCCATCTCAGCACGCCGATCTTGCCCTGCTGATGAAGGCACTGCCTTGCTTGGCACAGTTCGACGCGCAAGCTGCCGAAGGCTTGTTAGATAGCTTGCGCGCTGATCATTTGGTGGTTACGTTTCCTGCACACAGCCTCGGCGGGCGTGCGAAGGGCATGGTGGAAAACTACTCGGCACGCTTTGAAGCGCTCATCGCGGTGCGCGGCTGGCAAGCAGAGCGCCTGATCTTCGCAAGTGAGGTCGTCTTTATTGTGACTCCGCGCCCTGCTGCTGCATAAAGTGATCATATTCTTCCAGCACCAGATCGGTCTCACCATCCATACGGATGCGCCCTTTGTAAAGCCAAATGGTCCGCTTGCAGAGCATTTGCACTGCGCTTGCATCGTGCGAGACGAACAGAATGGTGCGCCCTTCATCGCGCAGCGCCAACATCCGCGTGATGCATTTGTGCTGAAAGGCAGCATCGCCCACTGCCAACACTTCATCAAGAAGGATGATTTCTGGCAGCACGTGAATAGCGATGCTGAAGCCAAGCCGCGCGCCCATGCCGCTTGAATAATGTTTCACAGCCGTATCTATGAAGGGGCGAATCTCGGCAAACTCGATGATGTCCTCAACAAAGGGCTCGATTTGGCGCGGCGGCACGCCGTGAAAGGCAGCATTTAGATAAATGTTTTTGCGCCCAGAAAGTTCGGGCAGAAAGCCTGCTTGCAAGCCAATCAGCGAGGCGTAGCGCCCATTCACGCGCACGCTGCCTTGTGTTGGGCGCATAATGCCCGAAAGCAGCTTGAGCAGCGTCGTTTTGCCTGAGCCATTCCGCCCGATGATCGCCACCGTCTCGCCGCGCTGCACCGTGAAGCTGACATTTTGCAGGGCATAAAAAGGCTGCACCACTTGCTGCTGATGGGCAGCCCGCCGCAGCAAATTCAGCGCTTCGTGGCGCAGGCTAGGGCGGTATTCGGTGCGCGCATATTGCTTATAAACGTTTTCTACCCGAATGATCGGTGGCTGTTCAAGGACTGTTTCGGTGTTTTGTTGAAGGGTCATCATGCAAAGTCTGCCAGCCGTGTTTCATTCGCCTTGAAGTAGGCATAGCCCATATAGAGCAAAGTTAGCGCTGCCACCAGCGGATAATAGAGCGAAAGTGCATCCGGCGGGCGCCCATAGACCAGCACATCACGGAATGCCTGTAAAACCAAGCCCACCGGATTCAGCAGCACAATGAAGCGGAACTGAACGGGAATAGCGCTGACAGGGTACAGGATCGGCGTCAGGTAGAATAAAAGCTGCATCACAACTGCCACTAACTGCGGAATATCACGGATGATCAGGCTCATGCTGCTCAGGAAGAACATCACGCCGAGCGTGAAGCAGATCAAGATGAACAGCAGTGGCGGCAGGTAAATCCACATCGGGTTCGGAAAAATGCCGTTCAGCGCGTTCACAATCACCAGTGCAAGTAACGTGAAGCACAGATCGACCAACCCTTCGCCCAATGCCAACAATACGGGAATTTCACGCGGGAAGTTGACCTGATTAATGAGCGCCATCTTGCCCAGAATGGCGCCCATGCCGTTAAACACACCGCTGCTGAACAAGCCCCACGGCACCAAGCCCGCCAAAAAGAATGAGATAAACGGTACATCATAGCTGACGCGCAAAAATTGTGAGAATGCCAGCGCCAGCACGCCGCTCATTGCCAAGGGCAGCAGCACAATCCAGAAAATACCCACCACGGTCTGGCTATAGCGTGATTGAATGTTATAGCGCAGCCACAACCCAAGCAAAGCACGGTTCTGCCACAGCCGAAAGAGGTGCGCTAGAAAATCGCCGCCATCTTGGGCAGGATTCACGCGGCTTGGGTAGATAATCACGCAGCCACCAAGCAGCACTGCCGCCAGCCCAAAATAGATGAGTTGCAGCTTAGAGAGAGCAGGCAGCAGCAGCAGCACACCTAAGGCTGTGCCACCAATGCCGATCACCAACACGCGGAATTGCGAACGCGGCGTGAGCAAACGCGCTAACGGCGTGCGCGCCGTCCACGCTGCCAGCAGGTAAGCAGCCGCTTGTGCCGCCGCCGCAATCCCATAGAAAAGTGGCGGCTGCGCGTCGTATTCTGCGCCGAGTGTGTTTCCCCACGGCAGGCGCAGCCGAATCTGCACCGCGATCAGGTGTGCGCCGATCAGGATGGCAAGGTTGGCGACGTAGTGCAGCGCACGCACAAAGGGAAACGCTGTATTAAAGGCAATTAGGCGCTGTGGCGTGAAGAAAAGGCGCATAAGGGCTTGCCTGTAGCCATTCTTGTGCTTGATAACTTGACGCTTCAAGCATACCATCAGCAGGGCATTTTCTCAACGCCCGCGCTGGTCGGGAGTGGCTAGGCAGAGGAACGGGCTGCTCTCACAGGTCAGCAGCCCGCTCCCTAAAGCCTAATCGGCGCTCTCGAAGACTTCTGCGCCAACAGCCGCCTGACTTTCGGGCAGCACTTCACGGCGCAAAGCACGGCGGAACAGCCACAGCGACGGGCTGAGCAAGGCAGCGCTCACAATCAGCGCGGCGCGCACTGAGAGATTGCCCAATAAGCCCACCGCCGGACCGCCCGCCATTTCACCAAGCGCATCCGCCTGCGCGCTCATCGAGATGATCGTCGCACGAGTCTGCGGCGCAAGGTTTTGGTTCACCCACGCCGTATAGAGTGGATTGATCACACCGCGCAACTGCCCAATCATCACGTAAGTAACTAAGGCAAGCCCTGCATTCCGCACAAGGGCAAAGCCCACCACCGCGACGATGAGTGCAGTCATCAGCCAGCGCAGCGTGCGCGCCACAGCCGCCTGATCCGCCACCGCCACACTGCGGCGCGCCCATTCGGTCAGCGCTAAGTAGAGTGGTGTGGTCAGAATGCTGATGCCACCCAACCACAACATCGGCGTGAAACCTTCTGGAATGCCGATATTTTGCAGCCAGTGAAACTCATTCAGCCGATCATAACCTTCCGAGAAAGCACCGAACACAAAGCCAACCGCAATGATTGTGATCAGCATGGTGCTGCCGCGCACGGTTTTTACACCTTCGCGGAAGGTGCCAGCCATTGCCGCAACAGGATTTGTCATCGCGTGTTGCTTGGGCTTGAAGCCATGTTCAGGCATGACTGCCACCAGCACAACTGCCATAGCCATCAGCAAGCCGCCACCAACCAAAATAGGCAGTGCAACTTGTTCTGAGCCGATTAAGATCGCACCAATTATGCCGACAACACCCGCTAAAGCGCTCACTTGTGCGCCACGCAGGAAGGCGCGGTTAGCGGCTGCCTCGCCGATCTCATCAGAAAGCCATGCCTGCTGCGCGCCGCTGAGCAGCGTATAGCCGAGTGATTTCACCACCTGCAACAGCAGCAGCGGCAGAAAGAGTGTTGTCAAGCCGACCAAGAAACTGCCTAAACCAAGTGCGGCAAAACCCAAGATGACCGATAGGCGGCGGCTGTAAGTATCAGCCACCACGCCGGTTGGCACCTCCAGAAAGAAGATGCCAACCTCTAACGCTGTGCCAAGCAGCACTAATTGGAACGGCGTAAGCTGCGCCGTTTGGATCAAGTAGATCGAACTGGCAAGGTGGATCATCGCCAAGCTGAGGGCGGTCACACCTTCTGATACCAAGAAAACGTTATATGCACGCGAAGAACGCAAGGCATACCTACCTTTATCACAGGTGATTTCGGTTATTCAAAATGTCAGATTAGGGAAATGCGTTAGAGCAGACGCAAGGCGCGCCAAATCAACGCCTGATTGTCAGGCGGGCTGTGGAGAGGTAGGCATTCAGTCCAAACAAAGCGATTGATTAACCGATAGGCGCTACTTACACCACCAGCACGCGCTGTAGAGCAAACACTAGCAGGGTGACTGTCATTGAGAAAAACTCCTTCACACGCATGAAACGCACACACCTTACACCAAAATTTAGGTGTTTGTCAAGCACAAGGCTCGTGCGTATGGGAATCATGCTGTCATCACCGCACAGAAGGCTATCATGACAAAATTCACCACTCCCTCACCGTATCCTTAGTTGATCAACCCGCCGCTTTGCGCTACCATTCTGCCCCTGTAATGGAGACCGCTTATGACTGATCGTAATCATGACCAAATGCCGCCTAACCCTGATGATCCCTTGGCATTTGAAGAACCATTGTTCGACCCGAGCGACACACCGCCGCATGGTGTGCGTGTGCCGCCCTCGCCACCAACCAACCCATCGCTGCTGCGCCGTCCGCAAGGGCTGATTGCCCAAGCGCCTGCTAAGCGCTTCAACAGCTTCCTCAGCGTGTTGATGCTGATTCAGCGCGCTGGCGATCACCTTCTTGGCAGGCGTGATCTACCTGCTGCCGCCTGAACAACCTGCATTTCCCGTGCCGCCCACACAGAGCGCTGCCTTGCCAACGCGCATCCCGCCGACAGAGGCAGCCATCCAAGCCGCAGCGACCGACGCACCACCACCGACCGAAGCGCCGAGCCAACCCATTCAGCCAATCCGCTATGATGGCAATGTGCCAGCCGATGTGGTGGCAGAGCTGCTCCTGCGCGCTGGCGAAGTGGTGCCGCCGCCGAACACGCTTTACCGCGCCCAAAATCTATACACGATTGCGCCCGTGCGCGGACGCAGCCAAGTGGTTAGTTACCGCATTCAGCCCGGCGATGCGCTGGAGAAGATCGCGGCTTCTCGCCCTACCACACCGGCATTGATCTCTCAGCGCCGACAGGGACAACCGTTTTCGCGGCGGATGGCGGCACGGTCATTTTTGCCGGGTGGAGCAACTGGGGCTATGGCAACACGGTTATGTTGGCGCACGGCAACCTGATCACGCTTTACGGGCATATGAGCCGCGTCAGCGTGAGCTGCGGGCAAGTGATCAGCCGCGGCACGCCAGTAGGCGCTGTGGGCAGCACGGGCAACAGCTCAGGACCGCATCTGCATTTTGAGGTGCGAATTGGCGAAGTGCCACAAAACCCAGAGGGCTATCTCGCCTTTTAGGGTCTGTACCCTCACCCATCCTTCGTAGGGACATGCCTTGGCATGTCCGCCGGCTGATCAGGCGGACGCGCCTAGGCGCGTCCCGACACCCCACCCTAAATCCCGCCCCGCGTGCAGGGCAGGACTTGGCAGATCACCTCTGATTCCCTTTCCTCGCCTAGCGCTGGGCATTGGCGGCTTGCCACGCGGACGCATCACCGAGATTTACGGACCAGAAAGCAGTGGCAAGACCACGCTCTGCCTGCACACCATCGCAGAGGCGCAGGCACGCGGCGGCATTTGTGCCTTTGTGGATATGGAACACGCCCTTGACCCGATCTATGCCGAGCGGCTGGGTGTGGATGTCGGCAATCTGTACATCGCGCAGCCGGATACGGCAGAACAGGCGCTGGAGATCACAGAGGCGTTGGTGCGCTCAGGTGCGCTGGATGTGGTCGTGCTGGATAGTGCAGCAATCAACAGGTAAAGGTATTTCCTAAACATAGCAATTATCCTTTCATCATGTCATCAAGCAGTGAACTGGTTGTTGGTGTGAGTGATCTGAGGTCGTGTTGCTCACATTGGGTGATTCCCTTTCATGATGCCTTATTTGCTGCCGATGTAGCCCAGCTTGGTGGAGATCAATTTCGCTGCCCATAAAACTGATTCACTAAGCGTGGCTTCACTATCTGGGCGAATGCGTGCCTTGGTGCCTGAAATGCTGATGGCAGCGCACACCGACTCAGTATGATCGCGGATAGGTGCGGCAAGGCAGCGCACACCGTCCTCAATTTCTTCGTCATCCACGGCATAGCCGCGTTGGCGTGTGCATGCCAGTTCACGGGTGAGGGCCTCCAACGAATCGAGCGTTCTGGCTGTCATGCGGCGCATTCCACGCAAAGCAACAATTTCAGCGACGCTCTCCGTCGGCAGATGTGCCAGCATTGCCTTGCCAAGTGCAGTGCAGTGGGCTGGCACACGCTTGCCAATATGGGTGTATAAGTTAGGCGGAGTGTGCAAGCCTTCAATGCGATCTACATACAACACTTCGCCTTCGTTCAGCACGGCAAGATGTACCGTTGCCTCAACGCGAGTCATGAGTGCTTTCATGACAGGCATCGCCTGCACACCGATGTGCATGTGCTTGAGCGCGCTGCCATGCAAGCTGAGTGTGCGTAAGCCAAGCTGATAGCGGCGCGTATCCTCTTGCTGGCTGACATAGCCTAATTTCACCAGTGTGTTCAGCAAGCGGTGCACGGTCGCTTGTGGCAGTTGGGCTGCCAGCGCCAGATCGCACACACCAACCGCCTCATCCGATTGTGCCAACAGTTCCAGTAAGGCAAAGGCACGTTCAACAACTCTGACTTCATCACGCATGGCTAAAAACTTCCACCCTATTTCTTAGCAGTGTAGGCTGCCCCGCAAAAGGCGTCAATGAATTATTCCATCAGGCGGAACCGTTTCAAAAAGTGGCGAAGGGTAGGTGGTGAAGAGCAAAGAGCAGGTGCATGAGGGTGACCTCCACAAACAGGCAGTGCTTTCAGGAGGGACTCGCGCTCCATCCTTTATGCCTTCTTTGAGAGGTGTTTTGGTAAAATCGGTTGGCAGCTTCAGGCGCCCAATAGCCGCCGCAAAGCGCGCAGCACTTCCACATAGGTCAGCAAGCCGCGCAGCCGCAAACCACCGCGCTCCACGACGGGAAGCGCGCCAATGTCGTCATTGGCAAACAGCGCGATCACTTCCGAAAGCGGGTCATTTTCGTGCAAGGTGCGGCAGCGCTGATGGGGACGCATTTCAGTTAGAATGGGCAAACTGCTCAGCCTTGGCATCTCAGGATCAAGGATACGGCGAATCTTCTCAATGGTGGTCATGCCCACCAAGTTGCCCTGCTCATCGCTGATCACAATGTGCGACCAACCGTTGATGCGCGCCAACTCTTCAGCGTTGCCAAGCGTCACATCAGGGCGCACCTCAATGAAGTTATCCCGATCATCGGATGGCAGCATAATGCTGCCAACGGTTACATCTGGCAGGCAGTCCATGGCGATGAACTGGTTGATGATCATCCAATAACCAAGCACACCCACTGCTGTAAAATTGTGATCCAGCACCGGGAATTGGCGAATGCGGAAGCGCCGCGCACCGCGATTGAACGTCCGTAAAAAGTAGCGATCTATGGCATTTTTCAAAGCCATCTCAGGCGTTAGCCACTCAAGGTCGTTACCACGATGGTGCATGTGATCGCTGACAGGCTCAGCAGAGCGCTTCTGAAAGCGTTGGATATAGTGCGCGGTGGTCATCCCTGCATCGGCGTAGAGCGGTGAGGGCAAATAGCCAACCAGATCGGCTTTGCTGACCCAGCCTTCAAGGACGTTGCGGTGGTTGTTCACAACGAGGTAGGTGATGTGCTGTATTTCCATATAGGCAAGCGCCATGCCGATGCTGGTCTCGGCGGCTACTGTGAAGGGGTTTTCACGCATACAGTCGGCAACGCTAAGATCAGGCACCTCTGCCTGCTGTGGTGGTTGTGGCGGGAAGCGCGGCGGGCGCACAATGGTTGGCGCCGGGTCATCGTCCAGCAGTCTCCCGAGGCGTAAGGGTTCTGCGGCAGGGTCGCCCGCGATAGCCTGCACCGCGCTTAGGATGCGTGCCATCGTTTGCTCTGCGTAGGCGTGGTTGTAGGGCAGCCAGTTGTAGCTGAGAATGGGGCTGATTTCAGAGATCAAGGTGGGCGCGATGCGATCCGCATCCAACCCATCACGCGCCACCACCACAATCTGATCTGTCTTATGGCGCAGCGCGTGTGCCACTTGGCTCACAATGCTGGCATCCTCAAAGGTGTTGCGATCCAACACTAATACAAAGCACTGGCAAGACACAATTTTATCAAGAATAGTATCTTCACGCCGACGCAGATTGTTGTCATCCACGTCTAAAAAAACGGTGTAGTGCTGTCTAACCAGATGATCTTTAATAAGCCGCGCTAACTCAGCACTTGCTGATTGCCGATGAGCAATATAGACATGAGGCATGGCTGGCTCCTCTAAGTGTCTCGACGCACACAGTAAAGGCAGGTAAGGCGTGGAACACACAACCATTTCTAACCGTTAGCATATCACAACTTTATGATCTTTTTCAACCGAGTGTGCCTGTCAGCCAAATTGCGAACAAATGTGTGTTACAATTACATTACAGAAATTAACGACTAATACCAATTCTAAACGGAAATCAGACTTAAAAGCGCATGGCTACGAACTTATATACATCCTCGAACACGCCCACAACTTTTAGCGCGCCGCAAGCGTGCTACACTGAGATCAAGGCATCAAGGCACGCGGCACAAGGAAGCACCTGAATGAATGCAACCCAGCACAACACACAATTGGCTGTTTATAAAACCAACCTTAACGGCGAACTTTTAGCCTATGCTACAGCAGGCGATCCAAGTGCGCCGCCGCTTATACTGGTGCATGGCTGGACGTGCCACAAATTCGTATGGCGGCATGTCTTAGAGGCACTCGCAGCCGATTTCTACCTAATCGCGGTGGATTTACTTGGGCATGGTGAGAGCGCCGCGCCACCTAAGGGCGATTACAGCATCGCCGCGCAAGGGCAGCGTGTGCTGGCGCTTGCCGATCAGCTTGGCATCCGTCGTTTTGCGTTGATGGGGCATTCGATGGGCGGCTTGATCAGCCTCTCCATTGCCTCTACGCTGGCGCCAGAGCGCGTTACGCGCCTGATTGATGTGGCGGGCATCGTCAGTGGGCGTGCCACACCGCGCTTGATCCTGCTGAATGGCGCCTTGGTGCTGCTGCCAATGCTCTTTCCATCCTACATTCATGTGCAGCGCACCAGCATGGAACACTATCCGCGCTTGGGCAAGTTTGGCTTTTGGGTGTGGTTTGCGGATATGGACGCGCAGCCTTACGCAGCATGGGCGCAAGATCGCCACTATGCCACCCGTCCTGATGCCTGCCACGCTCGCTGGAAAGCAGGGCTTGCTACCCTTGGCACCAACATCAGCCACCGTTTGGGCAACGTCAGCGCGCCAACGCTGATCGTGTTCGGCGCACGGGATGGCGCGGTTTCTACCCGTGAAGGCGCGCTGGTTGCCGCCAAAGTTCCCAACAGCTGCTTTCTGCTCTTTGAGGGCTGCGGTCACTTCCCGATGTTGGAGCAGCCTGAGCGCTTCATCGCGGCGGTCTGTGCTTTCTTGAAGGCATGAATAGCACACCATGATAGGCTGTAAGGCTGCACCTGCTCTGGACAAGCGCCCGCCTTTTTGCTAAAATGCAGCACACTAAAAGGCTGTTCGATCACCCAGTTAGGGAGCTTAGAGAGACCATTGGCTAATCATAAGTCTGCCATTAAGCGAATTCGCGTGAATAAGCGCCGCCGCACCGAGAACCGTCTGCACGTCAGCCGCACGCGCACCAAGCTGCGCCAAGCCCGCGAAAGCCTCGCCAGCGGTGATTATCAGGCTGCCCGTGAAGCAACCCTGACCGCCATCCGCGTGTTGGATAAGGCAGTCAGCAGCGGCGTACTGCACCGCAATAATGCTGCCCGCCGTAAAAGCCGTCTGATGGCACGCCTAAACGCGCTTGAAGCCGCCAATAAAGCCTAAATTTCGCCGTTTTCGCCTGCGCTATGCGGAGTACCGTTTGAGCAAAGTTGCCCGTCTCGCTGCGACACCTGCCTTCAGCGCGCTGCGTGCGGCACTCCAAACGCATCAGGCGCCCCTCCTTGAGGAAGCGATCACCATTCAACAGATTGCTGCCCCAACCTTTGAAGAAGCCCAGCGCGCCGCCTATGTGCAGGCGCGCTTCGCTGCTCTGCCCGCCCTTGATCCCAGCAGCCTCAGCACCGACGCGCTGCACAACGTATATGCCTGCCTGCGCGGCAGCGATCCAAGCCGCCCAGCCTTGCTGGTTAGCGCGCACACCGACACTGTCTTTCAGCGCGAAACGCCCTTAACCGCCACCCAAACGGCGGATATGATCTGTGCGCCCGGCATTGGTGATAACAGTTTGGGCGTGGCAGCCCTGCTCAAGGCGGTGGAACTGCTCTGCCAAAGCGAGGTGCGCTTGCCCGCCGATGTGTGGTTTGTGGCAAACAGCCGCGAAGAAGGTTTGGGTAATCTGGATGGCATTCGGGCAGTCCATCAGCGTTTGGGCAGCCAGCTTGGCGGCGCCATTGTGATAGAAGGCATGGCGCTTGGGCATGTCTACATCGGCGGCATCGCGGTGCGGCGTTTGCAGATTAGCTGCCACACGGCGGGCGGGCATAGCTGGCTGCACTTCGGACGCCCAAGCGCTATTCACAACCTAATGCGGCTTGGCGCGCAAATCAGTGCGCTGCGCCCAACCGAAACGCCGCGCACCACCTATAACATTGGCGTGATTGAAGGTGGGCGTTCAGTGAACACCATTGCCGCAGACGCCTCATTGTTACTCGATATGCGCTCGGAGACACGCGAGGGGCTGGCGGCGCTGGAACGCAGTGTGCGAAACCTGATCGAACAGAATCGTATGCCCGACGTGCGCTTTGAAGTGGCAATGGTCGGTGATCGCCCTTCCGGCAGCATTCCGCGCAGCCATCCCCTGGCGGCACTGGCGGAAGAAACACTCAGCTATCTGGGCATTACGCCTGTTTTTGAGCATGGCAGCACGGATGCAAACGTCCTCCTGGCAGAAGGCTTGCCAACCATCACCATTGGCATCACACGCGGCGGCAATGCCCACCGCGACGACGAGTTTATTGAGACAGCACCCATCCTAGACGGTATGTGGCAGCTCTTGCTACTGATCGGTGCCGCGGCAGACTTGCCAGCACCTGATGCCTAAAACGCAGCGCGCCTTGTGTTTCCCCTCACAGGGCGCGCTGCTGTTGATTCAAACACGGATCGGGAGTGTGTGTTAATCCATGCTGTTAACGAAAACATCCTGACGCTGCGGCGCTTCCCGTTCAAATTCGCTAAGGTTGATGCGGCTCAGAATAACCAACGTCACCACAAAGCCGATGCTCTGGATCAAATACACACTGCCATAGGCAACTGCTTTGTTGTCGCCCACAAAGACTAGTGCCACATCGAAGAGGATGCCACCTAAGGCAACACCAGAGCCACGTGCCAACGTCGAGGCAACCGTCCACAGGGCAAGGTAAAGCCCGGCGCCCCAGACGCGGGTCATCGCCATCATCAAGCCAAGCGAGCCAACCGTCCACATGCCCAAGCCCAAGCCCATCGTCACCAAACCGATGGTCACCAACGGGCGAATTTGCAGCACCGCGCAGAAAGTGAACATCACAAAGGTGATGGTGAGCATAAGCACGCCCCAGCGCGAGAGCGATATGTTGTTCACCCGCTGCGGGAAGCGCCGCACGGCGAACAGGCTCAGCACGATTGCTAATAAGGTCATGCTGCCCCAGTAGGCAGAAAAGCGGTTGGTGGTTGCCAGTGGCATCCCAAACACTTCGCCAGCAAACGGCTCTAGCAAAACATCTTGCGCGTAGAATAAAGCGGTGGTCATCAGCAGGAATAGGAAGAACAAGCGCGTTTGGCGGCTTGCCCACACCTGCCTGATTGTCTGCCAAAAGGGTGTGACCGCTTCAGGTGTGCCGTCGGCACGCCGCTTGATCGGCGTTTCTTCACCAATCAGCGAGAACACCCACAAGCCCATCATCACCGCTGGCGCAATCAGCATTAGGGAGAGGAAGCCCTCCCGCGAATATTCCGGCAGCAAGCGGCTGTACAGCACGCCCGAGACGGCAAAGCCAAGGATCAGGAAGAACCAAATCACGCTGACGGCGCGGGTGCGCTGATGGGCCGGCGTGCGGTCATGCACCAAGGATAGGAAGGTGGTGCTGCTGAAGGTTGAGCCAACGCTGAATAGCACCAGCGAAACGACTACGCCCAGCCAACCAAGCACACTGCCTGCATTGGTGGTGACGGTGATATTCATGCGTTCGAGCGAAAAATCCCGCAGCCACGGATTGTAGCCGCCGGCAAGTTCAAGGGTTGAGATGCCCAACAGCACATAGCTGAGCGCCATCACCAACCTGCCGCCCCAGACATATGGCAAGCGCCGATAGCCGCGCCAATTCGTCACATCGGAACGCCGCCCAACCCAAATCGAGAGCGGTGCAAGGAAGTAGCGCAGTGCCAGCAACAGCGCAATGGGTGTTGCCGCAAAGCCCAGCTCCTTAATCATGATGCGATTCCAGACGCCGGACGCCAAAATATCGGCAAGGGATGAGCCAATGTGGAAAGTGCCGATCTTGAGATTCCGCAGCATGGTTAAGTCGCGTTGGCTGCTCTCAGCGCGTTCGGCAGCCTGTTCAAGCGGCGGCATGGCAGCATCCAGCGATGCTGTGCGGCTGTTCAATTCTGCTTGCATAGGGTGGAAATCCTATAAAATCTACCAGAACTTGAGATATGTGCAGATTTTAGAGATTTATGTAGACTTTGGCAAGTGCAACCTGTCATTTGAAAAGACGAGGGCGTGCTGATTGCGGTATAACTGTGAGCTGTGGATTGCCCAAAGGCACACCTTCCGCGCATAATTAAAGGCGAGAGGGAGCGTTTTCGGCATGAGCAATTCGCAATCTGTGCTGCCTGCGCCAACTTTGCGCGGTGCATTGTGGCTTTACCTTGCCGCCTTGATCGGCACTGCGCTGATCGTAATCGGCTTGCAAGGCGCTATTCGCAGCCTTTCGCTGCTACGCCTGATCGCGGCATTTTTGGCGGTTGGTGTGCCGCTCTTCATCGCTGCCTTTGTGCTGCGTCTGCCCATCGCCGCCAGCTTTGGGCGCGCACCGCGCCTGCTGCACCTTGCCGCCGCGATCCTGATTGGTGTGTTGGCGTGGCTGCCTGCTAGTTGGCTCACCTTTGCCGCCAACTACGCCTTAGATGCTGCTGTTGGCTTTCTGCCGCCGCCGCCATCCGTCACAGAGGGTGTGCTGCCCTTCGCGGCAGTTATTCAGCTTGGCATCGTGGTGCCAACGCTGCAAGGCGCGCTCTTTTGGGCATACCTCCAGCGCAGCGCACATGGGCTGGGTGCCAATGGCGCGGCACTGCTGGCAGCGGCGCTCTACGGCTTGTTTGCGCTGGTCAGCACTGAGTTTGGCTACGCGGGTATTGCCGGCGCGCTGCTGATCGGGCTGCTGGCAGCTTTCACAGCGCGCTACACTGAGTCGGCATGGGGCGGCATCGCCGTGGGCTGGGGCTACAGCCTCATGCGCCCACTGCTTGAAAACACGCCGCTAGAGACGGAATTGTTCACGGCGCTTGGCACGGATTTATTTGGTGGTGCGTGGCTGCTGGCGTTTGGCGGCGGCGCTTTTGCAGCACTGTTCATCTTGCAGATGCTGCGTGCCTTTTACAGCGCACCGCCACAAGCAGAGTCGGTGAACGCGCCGCCAATGGGACGTGCATGGCAAGCACCTTTGGTGATCATCTTGCTGATCTGCCTGCTGATTGGCTACAGCGAGTTTGCCTTACGCGCACAAAATGCCGTGCAGGTGGCGCCCGCACCTGCTGATGAAGGCTCGACGGTTGTGCCAATCCGCCCGACTGCGGCGCCCTAGCCAAGTTCACCATAGCCAAATACCGTGCGGTGGCGTATACTAGTTGTGTTTGCACGGAGGTGTGCCATGAAGGTTAGACCATCGGTGCGGAAGATGTGCGCCAAATGCCGTTTTGTGCGTCGGCGCGGCTATCTGTATGTGATCTGCCCTGTTGATCCAAAGCACAAACAGCGTCAGGGCTGATCTGCACCACCCTAACAAGATGGATCGACAGAAAACGGGCGCGTGTTGCCCGTTTTTTGTCGCTATCCACTAAGCATTAACCTGTGCGGCATCCTCAGCGGCGGCATCATCGGCATCGGCAAATTGGCGCTGGTGCAGCGCTGTATAAACGCCCTGCCGCGCCAAGAGTTCGGCATGTGTGCCATCTTCCACAATGCGCCCGCTTTTTATCACCAAGATGCGATCCGCCTCACAGACAGTACTCAGGCGGTGTGCGATCACAAGGCTGGTGCGTTCGCGCAGCGTTTGCCGCAAGCCCTGCTGAATGAGTTCTTCTGTCTCGCTATCAATGTTGCTGGTTGCCTCATCCAGCACCAGAATGCCTTCAGGGCTGTGCAGCAAGGCACGTGCCAACGCCAGCAATTGGCGCTGCCCTTGCGAAAGGTTACCACCGCCGGGCAGCAGCACATGATCATAGCCACCCGCTAAACGCTCGATGAACGGCGCCGCGCAAGCAACTTCAGCGGCGGCGCGCATTTGGGCATCTGTGATATTTGGGTTGAACAGGCGCAGATTATCTGCCACTGTGCCGTTGAAACAGTACGGACTTTGTGGCACAACGGCAACCATCCGCCGCAAGTCGCTAAAGGCGATCTGGCGAATATCCACGCCATCAATCAGAATGCGCCCTTCGACCACATCGTAGAAGCGCGCCAACAAGCCCGCCAACGATGTTTTGCCCGCGCCTGTTGCGCCGACGATTGCCACAAACTGCCCACTTGGGATGTACAGATCAATGCCGTGCAGCACAGGCGCGCCTTCTTCATAGTGAAAGTGAACGTTCTCAAAGCGCACTTCGCCGCGCACGTCTGTGATCGGCGTTGGCTGCTCAGGTTCGGTGAGCGTTGGCTCAACGCGCAGCATCCGCGCAATGCGCTCACCGGCTGCCAGCGCTGTTTGAATCTGTGCGAACTGTTCGGCAAGGTTCAGGATCGGATCAAAACTGCGCTGTTGGTATTGAATGAAGGCGATCAGGGTGCCAAGCGTTGCCCAGCCTGCCAAAACGCCCGATCCACCGCCATACAGCACCATCCCTAGACCAATCGCGGTCATTAACTGCAAAATTGAGGCATAGATCGTGTACTGATCGCGCAGCCGCATATGCGTATCGCGCCGTGTGCTGTTCAGTGCCTCAAATTCTTGAAAGCTGAGCTGCTGCCTGCCGAAAAGCTGCACCACCAACATACCGTTGATCTGCTCATTCAAAAAGGCGAGTGTATCGGCAACCAAACGGTGCAAAAAGCTGGAGGTGCGCCGAATTTGGTTGCGGAAGAAGGCGGTTGCCGCCGTCATCACAGGCAGCACCGCCAAGGCGACGATTGCCAATTGCCAGTTGATCACAAACATGGTGATGACAATGCTCACCAACAACACAAGGCTGCTCACCACCATGATAAAACTGGTCGAGACCAACTCAGTGAGCGCTTCCACATCGTTGGAGAGCCGCGCCACAATCTGCCCGACAGGTGTTGTGTTGAAATAGCGCATATCTTGCCGCAGAATGTGTTCGAACAGGCGTTGGCGCAGGTTCAGCAGCGCCGATTGCCCAACCGTCTGCAATAGGTAGAGGTAAGCAAAGCGCAGGGCAAATACAACCAAAATCGAGCCAAAGTAAACGATCCCTAGCGGAATTAAGCCGCTTAGATCGCCTTTCTTAATCGGATTATCCACCGCCACCTGAATCAGGTAAGGCGGTAACAGCGAAAGCCCTGTGACAACTAGCAGCAAGGCGAACACGACGATCAATTGCCGCCAATAAGGACGCAAGAATTGCCCAAGCATCCACAGCAGGTAACGATCAGTAATTTTGACAGTTGCGGCAGCCTCAGCAGGCGCGGCGTTTGGCGGTCGAATCACGGCTGAATGCTCCAATAGGAATGGGCAAGCGATCATAGCGCCAAATGGCGTTTGAGGCGAATCAGGCTATGATCTACCTACCGACGACGAGACGAGTGTATATACATGGCTGGCACAACTGCCCTGATTTTTGGCACGCAGCTTTATGCCGAACAGCCTGCCTTGCAAGGCGCGGATCGTGTGTTGATGATAGAAAGTGAGGCGCGGCTGCGCGGCAAACGTTGGCACGCCCAAAAGCTGATCTTCGTGCTGTCTGCCATGCGGCACTATGCCGAACGGCTGCGCGAACGCGGCATTGTAGTAGATTACCGCCGTGCGCCGACCTTTGGTGCAGCATTGGCAGCGCACCTTGCCGAATATCAGCCTGAGCGCATTCAATGCGTGCCGCCGCACGAATATGCCGCTGATCAGGCGATGCGCCGCCGCGCCGAATGGCTTGCCACGCAAGGCGTAGCGCTCCACTTCCTGAGCGATGATCCCGCCTTTATGTGTTCCCGCTCTGCCTTTGCAACATGGGCGCACGGCAAACGCCAACTGATCATGGAGAACTTCTACCGTTGGCAGCGCGTGCGGCTCGGCTACCTGATGGATGGCAAACAGCCGCTTGGCGGACGCTGGAACTTTGATGAGGACAATCGGCAGGGCGCGGCAACCTTGCCGCCTGCGCCGCCGCTGCCTGCCCTCACGCCTGATCCGTTAACGCAAGCTGTGATTGCTGAAGTGCGCCGTGATTTTCCGCACGCCTTCGGCGCGCCTGAGCCGTTTCGCTACCCTGTTACGCACGCAGAGGCACAGGCATGGCTGGATGCCTTCATCACAGAGCGCCTTGCCAACTTTGGCGCATGGGAAGATGCCATGAGCGCCGATGATCCATTCTTGTTCCACAGCGTGATGGCGCTTTTGTTCAACAGTGGCTTGCTGACGCCGCGCCAAGCTGCCGACGCCGCCGAACGCGCCTTCCACAATGGCGGCATTCCGCTGCAAAGTGCTGAGGGCTTCATCAGGCAAATCATCGGCTGGCGTGAGTTCATTTACGGCGTCTACTGGCTTAAAATGCCTGCTTACGCGGCGCAAAATTTCTTTGAGCATCGGCAACCTTTGCCCGAATTTTTCTGGACGGGCGAGACGCCGATGCGCTGCCTTGCCGAGACGATCCGCACCATTCAGCAGCACGCCTACACACACCACATTCCGCGCCTAATGCTTTTGGTCAACTTCGGCAACCTTGCCGCCCTTGATCCTGCTGCGCTGACCGAGTGGTTCACCTCTGTTTATATTGATGCCTACGACTGGGTGATGCAGCCAAACGTGATCGGCTTCCTCTACGCGGATGGCGGCGGCATGGCAACCAAGCCGTATGTGGCAAGCGCCGCCTACATCAAGAAGATGTCTCGCGGCTACTGCGATCAGTGCCATTATGATCCGAATCAGCGCGTTGGTGAGCGCGCTTGCCCGTTCAACGCGCTCTATTGGGACTTTCTGGCGCGCCATGCCGAAAAGCTGGCGAAAAACTCCCGTATGGCGCTCATCTTGAAGGGCTTGGCAAAGCGTGATGATCTGCCTGCTATTCGGGCGCGTGCCGCGCTGCTGCGGCGTGCGTGGTCGGCTCAGTCGGCGGCGGAAGTGGGTGAGGATTCCTGAGAATCGGCGCGTGCGGCAAGGATTTGCGCTAAACTAATGCCGTGCCGCCGTGCAATCTCGCGGGCATAGCCGCGCCCTTGCGGTGCGCCGCGCACGATCTCGAAGGTCGGCTGCCCGTTGGCATCAGCATCCAAGCGCACGCCTGCCACAAGGCTAAAGAGGTCGCTCTCGCCGTCTACCATGCCGTGCATCTCACCGATTTGGTCTGCCAAATCCATCAGGTGCGTGGCATACACGGCGCGGACGCCAATCGCACGCAAGCCGCACAGCACATCCTGGGCAAGGTAAGTCGCTTCGCTAGCAACTGTGCTGGAGAGCGATTCGTTCATCAGCACAAGGCTGTAGGCAGTGGCGCGCAGGCAAATGTGGCGCAAGCGCGAGGCTTCTTCGGCAAGCCTGCCTTGCTGCTGCGTCTCTAGCGCTGGGAAGTGTGTAAAGATCGCATCCACAGGGCTAAGCTGCGCGCTGCGGGCAGGGATTGGCAGCCCTGCCTGAAACAGCACATGCGCCAAGCCAACTGCTTGCAGGTAGGTGGTCTTGCCGCCGCTGTTCGGACCCGTCAGGATGGCGATTCTGCCGCTCTCGTCAAAGTGTGCGTCATTGGCTATCGGCGTGATTTTAGGTTGCCGCAAGATCAGGTGCAAGTTGACCAAGCCTTCAATGCGCGTTAGGCGCGCTTCAAGTGGCGCAACGTGCGGCTGAGCAAGCGCTACACCGCGCTCACGCAGCATTTGCACAAGGCGCAGTGCCGAAAGGTAGAAAGCAAGTTCTTGCTCAAGGCTGGCAAGCGGCGCGCTGCTAATTCGCACATATTTGCCAAGCGAACGTGCCACCGGCTGCACAACGCTGCTCACGATACGCTCTAAATCTTGAAAGAGCGGGGAAAGCAGGCGGAATTGGCGCTCTTCGGGCAAGTTATGCAGCGGTGCGATGGGTGATTCGTCATTGGCGTCACTGCGCTGTCCGATCAGCTTATTCAGGAACGAACGCGGCTCGCCGAAAGGCTGCTCATTAATGCTGAGCAGCACGGCGGAAATCGGCTGAAGCTGGGCGTCTAGGTTTACGCCGATAGTCAGGCTTGCCAACTTTTGCAGCGGACGTTGCAGGGCGGGCAGTTCGTCGCGCAGGGCAATAAAATTCGGGTCGTTAATCAGCCGAGCAAGCTGATCGCGCAGGGTGATCAAGGCAGCGGCGCGCAGGCTTGCTGCGCTTAGGGCGCGGTGTAGGGCTTGGGCAGTGTTAATGAACAAATCCAGCTCAGCAAGGCGGTCGGCTGTCTCCAGCAGCGGCGGGCGCTGCCGCTGACCAAGTAGGGCGCGCCCTTGCCGCAGATCGGCAAAGCGCGGCAGCAAACTTTCAATCGTTTCCGCTAGGGGTGCGTTGCTCAGCAAGTCGCCCAGCACAGCCTGCCGCCAGGCGATCACCTCTGCATCGGTGCTGAGGGCAGTCAGCGTTTGGCGAATGAAGCCGACATAGCGCGGTTCGGCGGCGAAGGCGCTGATCAGGTCATCCAGGCGCAGATCACGCGCCCAAGTTGGGTCAGTGGCAGGCACAGCGCGTTTGCCGTGTGGGTAGAGCAAGCTCAGCGGCGGAAAATCGGGCAGCGCACGGGAACGAGACCTCACGGCGGCGAAATCCTCAAACGGTTGGGCATAGTGGTTGTTATAACAAAGTCTGGGTGCCTTTGCCACAGGCAGCCGCACCGCAAGTGTGCAAGCGCAGACGCACCCTGCTATAATCGCTATGCTTCAAAATCTGCCCATCTGTGCGAGAGCGCTAAAACGAGGAGTCATGAGAGCGCAAAGCAAACGAGTATCTTTAATGGCGCGCCTGCGTGCTGCCGAAACACCTCCGGCTTGGCGGCTAGGTAGTGCGCTGGCGTTTGTGTTGGCATACATCCTGTTTTCAATTGTCTGGCTGCTCTCGGTGAGCGTGCTATCAGATGAGGCGCAAAGCGGCGCCCCTTCGGCACGCACCCTGACCCTGAGCGCGCTGCTGACCGCAATTGTGCTGACAGTGGGCATAGCGCAGTGGGCGCGCCAAAAGTTCGGCGAGAACTGGCTGAAGGTGCTGCGCTTGCTCACGCCCCGCCGCCCGGCGGCACTGCTGGCAATTTTGCTGTTTGGGTTGGGCATGGCATGGGCAATTGATCTGGGGGGTGTTTTGCTGCGCCTAAAAGCGGGGCAGATTGTGCCGCCCACCTTAGAGGTCTTACGGAGCGGCGAACCCGTAGGCTTTCTGCTGGGTGTGCTGTTGGCAGTTGTCTTCCAGCCCATTGTTGAAGGGCTGCTCTTCGGCGGGCTGCTCTATCCGACTGTAGCGCGTATGCAGGGCGATAATCGGGTTGGGATACTTGGCAGCGCGCTGCTCTATATGCTGATTGCACTGCTCACCTCCAGCGCACAAGGGCAGTGGTATGCGCTTATTCAGCCCTTTTGCATGGCGTTGGTGGTGCTAAGTGTGCGTGCCTACACGCAATCGGTGCGCGCTGCGATTGTGGCACGCGCTGCTTTTGGTGTGTTCTTCGTCTTGGCGGCGCTCTTTAGCGCGGGCTTTGCCAATGTGCCGCTGCCAAGCTAAGGGTGTGCTGTGCTAACGCAATCAACGCCAATCAGCCTTTTTTATACGGCAGCGCTGCATGGCGAGATAGCGCTGCTGCCCCATCTGTTCACTTTTCTGCGCCAGCAGCGGGCAACGGTGCAAGGCATTTCGCTGCTGGTGGATATGGGCTGCGCCTGCACGCCTGAGGCTTGGATTTGCCAGGCAACCGATGGGCGCGGTATGCTAGTCGCTATGGATGGCATGGGGTATGACGCCTTTCATGTTGGCGTGCGCGATCCACTCTATCGCCGCCCTGATCTGATCGAGGGCTTACAGCGCCTAATTGTGACGCGCTTTGCGGCGGGCCCTTGGTCGGCGGTGATCAATCGTCGTGGGCTGCACATCTGCTTTGCCAACAGCGCGCAAATGGCACGTGCCGCCGCTGAAGTGCCAAGTGCTGATCTGCTGATCGGCTTACGCTATACGGATCAGGCTGTTATACAGGCGGAATGGCGTGCGCCGCAGCGTTGGGTATTCTTGGATTGCGGCGACGGGCAACGGCATATTGGGCGGGTTGACCTAGCCCTTTTGCCTGATGCGCCGTATATTGAAGTGCTTGGGCAGGCTGCACTTAGCTTGCCCGAAGGCACGCCGCCCGACCCAACCATTTCAGGCGTGATTGACTTTGTGCAGAGCGAAGCGCGCTATGCCGAACGGAAGCGAGGATAACGGTGATTTCACAAGCAGATTTGGTTGCCAAGTTTGATAAATTCTTCAATGTGGCAGCCTTTGATGAGAGCATCCGTCGCAGCCGCCTGCCCGCCGGCTACGAGTCTATGGCGCAGAGCTTTTACACACCTGATTTTTTGAACGGTACCTTCAACGGACTCATGCTGGATAACACGGCACAAGTTGAGCGCGTTTACTTGATCGTTTTCCCAGCAACCCAAGTCTTAGATACGATCATCGCTAAAGAGGTTGAACGCGGCGCGCCCGGTGCGCTCATTTTCAGCCATCACCCGTTCGACTATCAAGAGAGCAGTGGCACGTTAGGCTACATTGCAGAGCCGCACCTGCAAGAGCTGCGCGAACACCACATCAGCTTATATACTTGCCACGCGCCCCTAGATTGCCATGCCGAAATCTCGACTTCGGGCGCCTTTGCCAACGCGCTCAAATTGAAAGAACAGGCGCGCTTTGGCGCCTATTACGGTGGCATGGCAGGTATCTATGGCAGCACCAACGGCGCTGACTTCCAAACGTTTGCTAAGCGTGTGGCAGAGGTGAACAGCCTGCCAACCTTGCGCTACTATGCGGTGCGCCACAATGGGCGCCCTGTGAACAAGGTGGCTGTAGTAGCCGGCAGTGGCGGTTCGCCCGATTATTTGCGGGAGGCGATGGCGCTTGGCTGTGATACGTTCGTTACAGGTGAATGGTGGCTGCTTGGTCAGAGCGAGTGGCAGGTCAAGATGCGGGAAGAGCTGCGTGAACTGCTGAAGGCGGCGGATATTAACATTATTGGCAGTTCGCATTATGCCAGCGAGGCAATTGTGCTGCGCGATCCGCTGATGGCATGGCTGCACGAAAACATTCCCGCCATTGATCCGATCTTTGTGCCGCAAGAGGATCCATGGCGCTAAGCATTCTTAAGGTGCGCTGCCTGATTAGCCTTTGCCTGCTGGTGTGCTTGCTGTGTGCGGCACCTGCTGCTGCCCAAGAAGAAGGCTTGGCGATCATCACGGCGCCAGCATCCGCCCAAACCCTGATCGGCGTGGTGACGGTGCAAGGCACAGCTGCCAGCCCAAACTTTCAGCGCTACCGTTTGGAATACGCTGTGCAGGGCAGCACTGATCCACAGTGGTTCTCGATTGTGGAGATCGCGCAGCAGGTCACGAATGGCACGCTTGCTTTGTGGGATACAACAGCGCTCTCGGATGGTGTTTATCAACTGCGGCTGCGCGTTTTCCTGCGGAGCGGCGCCGTGCTGCAAACCGTAGTGCAAGGGTTGACTGTGACCAACCGCGCTGCCACGGCGCTGCCGACCCTGCCCGTTGCCGCCACACCCATCGCCACCGCATTTCCCACGCCGGGGCCGTCGCCTACTGCGCTTATTCAGCAACCGCCTACGCTGCCGCCACGCCCAACCGTCGCCAGCCTTGCGCCACCGCCTTCCCCGCCCACCGAAGGACAGCGCGCAGTGACGCAAGCAGCATTGGTTATTCAGGCTTTGCAAGGCGCATTCTGTAATGGTGCGCTGTTCACCTTATTCGCCTTCAGCCTGTTTGGCGTCTATCGGCTGTTTTATGTGCGCCTGCGCCCACGCTTGCGGCGTTGGCTCTCGGATGGAAGTGAGTAATGCGTCCAGCGCGCCTGACCGCCGCATTGCTGATCACGGCTGTGCTGATCATCAACGTGATCGCCTCGTACCAGCTATTCACGCGCCCTTATCCCGGCTTCAATGACTATCTGACGGTTTGGGAAGCCTCGCGTCTCTATTTTTACGAAGGGCTTGATCCCTACAGCGCCGAGACCAGCCTTGCCATTCAGACGCGCATTTTTGGACGGGCTGCACTGCCCAACGAACAGCCCAACCATTTCGCCTATCCATTCTATGCCCTTTACTTTGTCTACCCATTTATTCATGTTGAGTATGTGTGGGCAACGGCAGCATGGCTGGTCTTTCTAGAGGTGTGCCTGATCGGTGCGCTGCTGCTGCTGCTGGATTTGTTCAAATGGCGGGCGCGTCCGCTTACGATAATTGGTTTGGTGCTGTTCAGCTTGTTTGCCTACCCGTCAGCGCGTGGCTTGGTGTTAGGGCAGGTTAGCCATTTGGTCTACCTGCTGCAAGTGGCGGCGATCTGGGCATTTGTTCGCCGTCGAGATGGCTTAGCGGGCGTGCTGTTAGCCTTCTCCACCTTCAAGCCACAGATGGGTGTCTTTCTAGCCCCGTTTTTGCTGGTGTGGGCGGTGCATCGGCGGCGGTGGCGGCTGGTTGGCTTTTTCAGCGCGAGTCTGGTGGTGCTGGTTGGCACCTCTTTCTTGCTACAGCCCAATTGGGTAGAGGGCTTCCTCTACCAACTGACGCTCTACCCAAGCTATATCGAGGTCTCTACACCGGTGTGGGTCATCACAGACTATTGGCTGGGGCTGCCGCGGTGGGTAGAGATTGGGCTGAACATACTAGGCGTGTTGGCGGTGCTATGGACGTGGTGGCTTGCCGCACGGCAGAGGACAGCGGGCTATTTCGCGTGGGCGCTAATGCTGACGCTCACTTTTACGCACCTGATCGGCTTACGGACGGCAACACCACATTTTGTGGTCTTTTTGATCCCGCTGATCTTCTACCTGCGCGAGTGGGCGCGGCAGCGGCGGCACGGGCTGATGATCAGCGTCCTGTTCGCGCTGTTTTTCAGCCCGTGGCTGTATTTCGTGCTGACCCTTGGCGATGGCAAGTTTGAGCATCCGACGCTCTTTTTGCTGCCGTTCATTGCGTTGATCACCCTGTGGCTAACGCGCCGCCAATGGTGGTCGGCGGCGCTGGACTGGTCGGTTTAGCTACAGCACCAGTTCTGCCAGCAGTCGCACAGCGCGGATGTCGTTGGTTTGCAGGTTAAAGGTGGTGATCGGCACTTCGCGCCAGGCTGCTAAGCGCGCTGCGATGCGCTCAGGCGTGCCGCACAGCGCCACCTCATCCACCAGTGCGTCAGGCACGCTCAGAGCAGCTTCCATCTTTTTACCCTCAAGGTAGAGCGTCTGGACGAGCGCGGCAGCCTCAGCATAGCCATAGCGGCAGGCGAGGTCGTAGTAAAAATTCTTGCCGCGTGCGCCCATGCCGCCAATGTAGAGCGCAAGGAACGGCTTCACGCTCAGGAAGCACGCCTCAAGATCATCACCTAGCACCACAGGCACGCTCGGCGCAATATCGAACTGCGCGTAGCTCTTGCCATTCCCTGCTGCGGCAAAGCCCGCCTCCACCGCTTCACGGTATTCGTGGTAACGGTAGGGCGAAAAGAAGATCGGCAGCCAACCATCGGCAATTTCGGCGGCAAGCTGCACATTTTTAGGTCCGATGGCGGCAAGGTAGATCGGCAGATCGGGACGCCCGTGAATAATGCTCTTTAATGGTTTGCCCAAGCCTGTGGCATCCGCGCCATCGTAGGGAATGCGATATGCCTCGCCCTGATGCACCAATGGCGCCTCGCGCTTAAAAATGGCGCGCACAATGCTGATGTATTCGCGTGTTTTAGCCAGCGGCTTGCCGTAGGGCTGCCCATGCCAGCCTTCCACCACCTGTGGACCTGACAAACCAAGACCAAGCAGAAGGCGTCCACCGCTAAGCTGATCGAGCGTGATAGCCGTCATAGCGGTGTTGGCAGGCGTGCGGGCGGGCATTTGCATCACCGCCGTGCCAAGATGCACACGCTGCGTCAGTGCGCCGATCCAGGCTAAGGGCGTCACCGCGTCCGAGCCGTAGGATTCCGAAGTCCAGACCGCATAGTAGCCCAGCCGATCTGCCTCTTGGATCAAGTCGAAGGGCAGTTCAAGGCGTGCGCCGCTGTAACCGAGCATTAAACCAAGTCGCATAGCATAAAGCCTCTTTTTTAACCATCACTGCGGTTGCCGCACCAGTGTTTGACTGTACCGCATCCCGTACGGACAGGGCAAATGGGATAAGGGCGGTCATGCCGACCCGTCGAGCAGCTCAGCGTAGAGTTAGCGTAGGTTAAACGATTAAAAAGATTGGGTTAAAAGTGTGCTACCATAATCAACGGAAGTCTCTACTGTCTGTGCGGCGCATAGCGATGCGGTGATGCAGGCATACACACACAAACAGGGAGCGCAAGATGTTTCCTTCCAAGCGGTTTATTGCTAGTCTCGTTGTTATTCTTGTCGTTGTGTTGGCAGTTGGGCTGTTCAACGCAACTCGCGTACAGGCACAAGGCGGAGTCATCGCCTATGGGCAAGTGGTCAGCGGCAGCCTCACCGAACAAAATCCGCTGGCAATCTACGCTTTTCAGGGCGTGGAAGGGCAGTTGATCGCCGCGCAGGTGATCGGTATCCCACCCGCCATGAAACCGACCATTAATCTGCTCTCGCCAAGTGGGCAACCTCTCGCCAACAGCGCTGAGAAAGCCTACTTGTTCAGCACAGATGCTCAGGTTTCAGCGCGGTTGCCACAAAGTGGTTTATACTCATTAGTCATCAATGATGCCAGCGGTGCGGTTGGGCAGTTTATCTTGCGTTTGGCGCTGCGCGGCGAGGGTGAATTGCCCGTTATTCCTGCTAACCTGCCCACGCCGATTGCACTCTCGGCAGAAGCACCTAGTCAAACCCACCGCCTGCAAGCAGATGCTTTGAACCCTACCCAACTGAGCATCATCACGCTTGATGGCGCCGTTTTTGCGGTTGAAGTGCTCAGCAGCAGCGGGCGCAGCCTTGCCAGTTTTGATGGACTGGCTGAGGTGAATGTGAAACTGCCCGCCGCCGAATATTTCTACCTGATCGTGACGCGCCTTCAATCTTCGGCAGGCCGCAACCTGATCGTCTCGCTTAGCAGCGCAGGCGTGGCGGTACCTGCTATCCCGCCGACGCCAGCTCCGCCCGTCATCGCACCGCCGATCACTGTGCAAGCGCCAAGCGGCAGCACAGGCACTTGTCAGGCATTTGCCAACGGCGTTGTGAACGTGCGCGCTGGTCCCGGCACGCAGTATGCCACCCTAACGCAGCTTTCCGCCGGGCAGAGTGTGGTGATCACCGGCGTGAACAGCAATTGGTATGGGTTGGGTTTCGGGCAGTGTGGTGACCTTACAGGGCGCTTGCAGCAGTTTGCCCTTCACGCCCTTCACCGCCAGCGGCGCACCAGCCACTGCTACGCCCTTGACGGGTCTGACCGCCACGCCGACCAGCCTTGTGGTGGCAACCGCTACGCCGCCCACGGGTGTAGAACCAACCGCCACCCTGATGGGCATTCCGCCGACCGCAACGTTTATCCCACCGACGGAAACACCACCACCGCCAACCTACACCGTTGTGCCGGTGCAAACAGCACCGCCCGACGCCAACTTTAACAGCCCTCTGACCATCCCATTGGATGGCACCGCCATCTCTAGCGATTATGTCTCTTACCCACTGGGCGACCGTGAAGATCAGGTGCGCTTTAGTGTTTCGGGCATGAATCCGAGTTCGGCGCTGCCCGGCGGTCGCGCACGTCTGATTATTGTGGCAACATGCAGTGGCACAGGCGTGCAGCATATTCAATTCACAAGTGGCACGCGCACGGTTGGCTGTGGTGGTACGGTGGTAGACCGCATCGTGACCGCTGATAGCGATACCGGCTCAGTCATCATCCTAGCGACGGGTGGTGAAGGCACTTACGTACAGTGGACTCTAAGCGGTCGAGCCGACCGCGAGTGAGTTAATTGGCAAGGGCAGGTAAGAGACCTGCCCTGTTCTGCAAAGCGTGCCTAGCGCGGCGCAGGCACTTCCCACACGATGAAATCTTCCAAACGGGTGACGACGCCAACAAAGGTCGTGTTGCCGAAGGTGGCAGTTAGCGCGTAGATGCCGAAGAATCCACCGCGTGCGCGCAGCGGAATCTCAGCCGCTAACAAGTCGTTGACGAACAGAAAAGCTGTGTTATTTGCCACGATCAGGTAGAGCAAGTTAGCCTGCCCGCGCCGCAGATTCAGGTTGGCAACCCTACCATTGGCGCTGCCCTCAAAGTTTATGTAGAGTTCCCACGTACCATCTGAAATAACGGTTAGTTCATACTCATCGTCTTCGGTGAAAAAGCGGAAGCCATAATCAAAATCACCTTCAAGGGCATCGTAGGCGTTGAAAAAACGCGCTTGCACAATGAAATTATCGAAGGGCGTGCCGCTGTAGCCGATCACTGCGGATGTGCTGCGGATGTGTGGCAGTTCACCAGCACGCACGATCAAGCGCTGTATGGCGCTTGTGCTTGCCACAATCTCGCGGATGGCGCTTGAGATCGCGGTTGCAATGGGTGTGTTGGTGCGGGTTGGCGTGGGCGTGTTGCTGGGCGTGCGGGTTGGAGTCTTGGTGTAAGAGGCGATTGCCTGAGCCGTCTCAGAAGCACTGATCAGCACTTCGGCGGTTGCACCGAGATCAGGTGTGGCGGTGAAGCGCGGCGTGCGGGTGAGCGTTGGGCTTGGCGTGCGGCTGAGCGTCGGTGTGCGCGTCAGGGTTGGGATGGGTGTGTTGGTC
>DAOTVQ010000048.1:0-65032 GCA_034436355.1 Anaerolineae bacterium | reverse complement strand
CACAATAGCAGCGCTGAGCCAATCGAGGTGCGCCTTGAGATGGTGGCGCAGGTGATGCGTGATGACAAACAGCTTGATATGAACATCCTCAGCCTTGAGGATGGCACGGACGCGCTGGAACTACGCGATGGGCGGCTGCTCTCGTGGTCAGCGAATGGAACGCTGCGGTTGTGGGCAGCAGACGGGACAGCACTGGACATGATTCTTCATGACGCGCCGCTGCACACTTGGTTTGCCAAGCACGGCATAGCTGAGGAGGACAACAACCGCCTTCAGCGCGCTTGGCATGGTGAACCACTCGCTCAAGAGGGCAAACATCGTGTTGAAACAAAGGGCAACATACTCTCACTCTACGGCACCGAGATGGGCGGACAACTCGCCACTTTCCACGCGGAGAGCAAGATTACCGTAACTCGTTTCCTGCAGGGCGGCGCTGTCATCGCGCTCGGTTGCCAGAATGGGCAGGTCATCTTTTTGAAGGTGGTGGCGTAGGGTGCCTGACTGCCATCCTTATAAAAAAGATGCTGTACAATCAGTCTTGGGGTGGGCTTGCCAACGCCTTACGACAAGCACGCTGTAACGAAGATTCTGAATGACTACCCAAGCTGATTATCCACTGGTGACCGTCATCATGCCCGTCTACAATGAGGCGGCATTCATTGCGCGCAGTCTCGGCGCAGTCTTGGCGCAGGATTATCCATCGGAGCGCCTAGAGGTGTTGATTGCCGACGGCATGAGCCAAGATGCGACCCGCCAAATCATTCAGGGGCTGCCGAACGCGCAGCGCGTCCGCATTATTGATAACGAGAGGCGCTTGCAGGCAGCGGGCATGAACGCTGCTTTGCCGCACGCTAATGGCGCGATCATCGTGCGAGTGGATGGGCATACCATCGTCGCGCCGAACTATGTCCGCGAATGTGTGCGCGCCTTGCAGCAAACAGAGGCATGGAACGTTGGCGGCGGAATGCATCCTGTTGGCGAAACGCCAATGGGCAGGGCAATTGCAGCAGCGGGCAAGTCCGCCTTTGCGGTGCCAACTGCCTTTCACGTCAGCGAGACGCCTGCCTACACCGATACCGTTTACATGGGCGCTTGGTGGCGTTGGGCGCTGGAGAAGGTTGGCGGCTATGATGCAGCCTTCGCCATCAATGAGGATTACGAGCTGAACTACCGAATCCGTGCGGCGGGCGGCAAAATCTATTTCTCGCCCACCATTCGTTCGGATTATTATCCGCGCCAGCGCTTGGCGGCGCTCTGGCGGCAGTATTACCGCTATGGCATAGGGCGCGTCCAGACCTTGAAGAAGCACCCGAAGTCGCTGCGGGTGCGCCAGTTGGTTGCGCCGCTGTTCGTGGCGGGCGTGCTGGGCGGTGCGCTGTTGGCGCCCTTCAGCGCCACGTTATGCACATTGTGGCTGCTTGGCTTGCTGACCTATGCGTCTGCCAACCTATTCTTCAGTTGGCGGACGGCAATGCGCCACGGCATAACACACTTGCCGCGCCTGCCGCTGGTCTTCCTGACTATTCACGTCGCTTGGGGGCTTGGCTTCTGGCGTGGCATTCTGAAGGGTTAGGCGTTGGTAGGCTATCATTCAAGCTGCGCTGTGAAGGATGCTGACGCCTAAGGCTTGGATGCTTGCTTTTGGGCGCACAACTGTTTACACTTTGCCACACGCTGACATAAAATTTATGATCCTATTCCTGCACCAAAGGCAGAAAGCTGCTCAGAATGACCACATACGACCACTACACCATCAGCGATTACGATCTCGCCGTAGAGGCACTGCGTGCACGCACCTCCGTGCAGCCGTTGGTTGGCTTAATCTTAGGCAGTGGGCTTGGCACACTGGCAGAGAGCATCGAGAAGGCAGATTACATCCCCTACAACGAAGTGCCGCGCTTTCCACAATCGCAGGTGCTTGGGCATCGCAACCGTTTTGTGGCAGGGACGTTTGAAGGTGTCTCGGTGCTTGCAATGCAAGGGCGCATTCACTATTACGAAGGGTTCTCTATGCAGGCGGTCACTTTTCCCGTCCGCGTGATGCAGCGTATGGGCGTGAAGGTGTTGATCGTCACCAACGCCGCCGGCGGCTTGAATCCGTCTTTTGCGGCAGGTGATCTGATGTTGATCACTGACCACATCAATCTGCCGGGCATGGCGGGCAATCATCCGCTGATTGGGCATAATGACGGCACGCTTGGCGAACGCTTCCCGGATATGTCTGCCGCCTACGATCCGCAACTGTGCGCTGTGGCACGCAGCACGGCACAAGCGAAGGGTATTACGCTGCGCGAAGGCGTCTATATGGGCTTATCCGGTCCTAGCTTTGAAACGCCCGCCGAAGTGCGGATGCTGCAACGGCTTGGTGCTGACGCGGTCGGCATGTCTACAGTGAGTGAGGTAACGGTGGCGCGGCACGGCGGAATGCGTGTGCTTGGCTTTTCAGGCATCACCAATATGCTGGTGGCGGGCGAGACGCACGGGCAAGAGGTTTCCCATGCAGAGGTGCTGGCAATGGGCAAGGATAAGATCGCGCCTGCCTTAGCGGCGCTGGTGCGCGGTGTGCTTGCCTCGCTGCGCGTCTGAAAGGCGGCAAAATGACACAACTCGTCTATCTGATCGAACAAATTGCACCAGCGATCTATCTGTTCTGTGCGGCGGGTGTGTTATTTTGGCTAGGGCGCTATTTTGCGGCACAAGCAGGCTTGCGTGCCGCCGAATTTGAGTTGGAGCGCGAACTTGAAGAACAACGCCGCGCACGCGCCATCACTTGGGCAATCGGCTTCATCGAGCTAGGGTTGGCGGCGTTGGCAGTGGCAGTCGTCATCGCGCCAACCTTGCGTGCCGACCTGTTAAACGCGGGCTTGCCCATCACACCTGAGGGCGGCGCTGAACAGCGCTTTGCAACCAGCACGCCCGGCGGCGATGGTAGCGATGCCGAAGGCGTTTTCCTGACCGTGACGGCACAAGCGCTCAGTGGTGGAGGCGCCATTCTGCAATTGACAGCCGTCGCCTCACCCACGCCGGTTGGCACCATCATCAGCGGCGCGCCGGAGCCAATCGGCTGCAACTCGGAGCAAGCCTCGCTAGAAATACCTGCCAACGGAATGCTCGTCTTTGACACACTGACCGTTGTCGGCACGGCGAACATTCCCAACTTTGCCTTCTACACGCTGGAGATCAGTGGCATCAGCACCGGTGGCGAGTTTGGCGTGCTGGATAACAAAACATCTCCTGTGCTTGAGAAAGGCGTGCTAGGGCAGTTTGCGCTTGCCAGCTTCCAGCCGGGGCAGTACCGTTTCCGCCTTGCCGTCTTTGATAACCTAAGCGAGATGCGCGCCTCTTGCACCGTCTCGATCTTCATCAGTGAGCGCCCGCCAACCAACACGCCGCCCGGCGGTTAGCCGCGCTAGGCGCGCCGCCACCCATGCGGTATACTTCGCAGCGGAATTCGCATCCCATAGGAGTTTTTCGCATGAGCAACCTAGCAGAGCGCGTCGCAGTGGTAACTGGTGGCAGCCGCGGCATTGGGCGCGCCATTGCCTTGGAATTGGCGCGGCGCGGCGCGGCAGTTGTGGTTAACTATAACGCCAGCGCAGAGGCTGCTGAGCAAGTGGTGGCAGCCATTCAGGGCGCAGGTGGCAGGGCATTGGCAGTGCAGGCGGATGTGAGCGACATGGCGCAGGCAGAAGCGCTCATCAAGGCAGCGCAAACGCAGTTTGGCAAGGTAGATATTCTGGTCAATAACGCCGGCATGACACGCGACGGGTTGCTAATGAGCATGAAAGAAGCTGACTGGGATAGCGTGCTTGATACCAACCTGAAAAGCGCGTGGAGCTGCTGCAAGGCTGCCGTGCGCGGCATGATCAAACAGCGCAGCGGACGCATTGTGAACATCACCAGCGTCGTCGGCATCAGTGGGCAGGCGGGGCAAACCAACTACAGCGCCAGCAAGGCAGGGCTGATCGGCTTCACCAAATCTTTGGCGCGGGAAGTTGCCTCACGCCAAATCACGGTGAATGCTGTGGCGCCCGGCTTCATCACCACCGATATGACGGCGAACCTCTCAGCAGAACTGATGGCAGAGCTGAACAAGCGCATTCCGTTAGCGCGTTACGGTACGCCTGAAGACATTGCTTATGCCGTTGCCTTCTTGGTCAGTGATGAGGCAAGCTACATCACAGGGCAAGTGCTGACGGTAGACGGCGGCTTGATCATGTAGGCAAGGCGTGGGCGGGATACATCTCGCCCTTTGTGTGTTACTGTCTACGGCGCGCCGACCGCCGCGAACGTGCCGCCGCCTGCCGTAAGCTGCCCCTGACCCACCAAACCGCCGCTGCTGCTGCCGCTGGGCAGCGGTAAGCGGGCATCCAGCACCACCTGACGCGCCAAACCAGCCACTGCGCTCAACACAGTCGGCGCATTTTGCAGAATCTCTGGGCGTTGGGCATTGCGGTTGATGGCTGCCACCAAACGTGCGCTATCCGTCACCACATTGAACAACACATTATCGCCAAAGCCGTTCAGGTTCAGGATGGCGCGCCCATTGGTGCGGAATAGTTCCACAGGGCGCGGATCAGGCGTGACGGCACTCAAGGCGTAGAGCGCTAATTGATAGCTGACGCCATCCAACGTCCAGACCTCTAGCAACTGGCTGCCTTGCGGCGCGTTAATATCGCCGACCACGCTTGCCGACGGATCAAGCGCTGCCGTGCTGTAGAGGACGATCTCGCTATCCAGCGTCCAGCCGACCTGCTCAACATCCGCTACGTCGTAGCGCGCACGCTGGCTGCCATCCATTGGGCTGAGCAAGGCAAGGTAGCGCGCACCACTCGGCGGACGTACCACCACCGCCAACGCCGAACCATCGGGTGCAAGGGCGCTGCGAATCACGTTCGGCTGCTCCCAAAGGCGCTGTCCAGCGAAATCGGTGAGCGCGATGCCTTCACCGCGGCAGCCTGTGCTGTGCAAAAAGCCGTTGGGCGTCCAGAACAGAACCAAGGGCGACTCGAAAGGTGCGCGCATTTCGCGGCGGTAGATTGCCTCAGCAGGATCAGGGTTGCGGTCTGTGGCGCAGCCATCGGTAAAGGCAAAACTGCCCGCCACACGCGGACTGCCGCCATCACGCGGCTGCGCCTGCACCTGATAAATGAAGCCGCCATTTGCAGCAGGCTGTGCGGTTGCCACCACATAGGCAAATTCGCTCCCATCGGGCGACCATGTTGCTGGAAAGCCGTTTGCCAAGCCGCCGAAAAGCATCTGCGTGGGCTGCCCTGAGCGTACGATGTAGAGCGTGTTGCCACGCGCCTCCATAAACAGCAGGGCGCTGCCATCGGGCGACCAACGCAGTGAGCCATAGGCACGCGCTTGCTCATAGAAGGGTGCGCGGTCTGTCCCCACACGCGCCGCGTCGTTAGTCAGGCGCGTGCCGCCTTCTAAGGTGGTGGCGCTGTTCACGTAGAGGTTGCCGTCCGCGTTGATGTAGGCAATTGCCTGTGTATAGGTGGTGGCGGCTGGGCTAGGCGGCACGGGTGTGACTTGCAGCGGTTGGAAGGTTGCCTGTGGCGGCAAGGTAGGCTGCACGGTGGCTTGGATGACCGGCACCTCACACACAATGAAGATCGACTCATCGCGGCTGGCGCGGTATTCAAAGTAGCCCTGCCGCAAGTTCAGGCGCACCACATAGGCAACCGACACAGCAGGCGCGCTGCCACTTACAGGGTTGGCGCAGCCCAAATTTGCGCCCTGCACCGCGATGTAGTCCCAACTCCAGCGCCCTTGCAAGTTATTGCGCGTATAGGTGACTCCCAAACGTGCGCTGGCGTCGGCAAAGGCGGCATCAATGGTCTTATCGGGTGTGGGTGCGCTTTGGGCAAAGATCGGCACGGCTGAGATCAGCAGCAGTGCTATCAGAACATAAGCGAATAGTCTGAAGTATCTCACAGTGCCGTGCCTTTCCTGCCTAGCAAGTTGTGTTATTCGGTTGGTTTTTCGCGCTCAGCGTCTAATGCGCCGTAGGGAATGCCCATCGCGCTATAGCCTGCATCAATGTAGATTGTCTGTCCGGTCACCATTTTGCCCCAGTCTGAACACAACCACAGCGCCGTTTTGCCCACATCTTCCGGTGTGACCAAACTATGCAGCGGTGAGGCAAGTTCGCTGTAGCGCAGCATCTCGCGGAAGCCGGGAATGCCTGCCGCCGAAAGCGTCTTGATTGGACCGGGCGAAATGGCATTTACACGGATGTTATAACCGCCCAAGTCGTAGGCGAGGTAGCGCACGCTGGACTCTAAGGCAGCCTTTGCCACGCCCATCACGTTATAGTGCGGCACCACTTTTTCGCTGCCATAGTAGGTGAGCGTGATGATCGCGCCGCCGTTGGGCATTAAAGGCTGAGCGCGGCGCGCCATTGCCACAAGGCTGTAGGCGCTGATGCTGAGCGCGGTATTCCAGCCTTCGCGGCTGGTGTTCACAAAGCTGCCTTCAAGGTCGGCGCGTTCGGCAAAGGCAACCGCGTGAACCAGCACATCCAGCCTGCCGAAATGCGTGCTTGCCTTCGCAAAAACTGCATCTAAGGCAGCGTCATCCAGCACATTGCATTCTTCCAAGAAGGTGACGCCAATGGATTCCGCCAGTGGCTCGACGCGGCGCTTGAGCATCTCACCGGCATAGCTTAAGCCAATGTTGGCGCCTTCTTCGTGCAGTGCTTGCGTGATGCCCCACGCGATTGAGTTTTTGTTGGCAACGCCGAAAATCAGAACGTTTTTGCCGCTAAACAATCCCATTATGTTTCTCCAGTTGTGCAGGTTAAGCGTTCTTCAGCCACGCCAACGTATGGCGCAAGCCTTCTTCAAACGAGACGGTCGGCTCAAAGCCGAGCAGTTCACCAGCGCGCCGAATATCCGCGCACGAGTGTTTGACATCGCCAGCACGCGGCTCGGCAAAGATAGGTTCGATGTGCGTGCCAAGCAGATCGTTAATGGCAGCGATCAGGTCAAGCAGCGAAATGCTCTCCCCACAGGCAAGGTTGATAATTTGCCCCGCCACCCGCGAATCGGCATGGCACGCCAGCAAGTTGCCATGCACCACATTATCAATGTAGGTAAAATCACGCGATTGTGTGCCATCACCAAAGACGGTTGGGCGTCTGCCTTCCAACATCGCCTTGATGAACAGCGGAATAACCGCCGAATAGGGCGAGTAAGGGTCTTGGCGCGGACCGAACACATTGAAGTAGCGCAGCGCAACGGTCTCTAAGCCGTAGACGCCGTGAAAGACTTGGCAATACTGCTCACCGATCAGCTTGGCAACAGCATACGGCGAAAGCGGGCGCGGCGGCATATCTTCGGTCTTGTAAGTGCCTTCAATATCGCCATAGGCAGACGATGAGGCAGCATACACAACGCGCTTCACTTTCGCATCACGGGCGGCAATCAGCACATTGAGCGTGCCTGTCGCACACGATTCATGCGTTAGCAGTGGGTCTGCAACAGAGCGCGGCACGGAAGGAATTGCGGCTTGGTGAATGACGTAATCCACGCCTTGCATGGGTTCGCGCAGCGCAGCAAGGTTAACGATGTCTACTTCGTAGAGCGTGATTTTATCTTTGACTGCCTTCAGCGCCTCGCGGCTGCTGGTGGCAAAGTTATCTACCACGCGCACGCTTTCGCCACGTGCCAGCAGTGCATCCACGATGTGAGAGCCGATGAAGCCTGCACCGCCCGTCACCAAATAGGTTGCCATGAGTTTTTTGTCTATCCCTTCTGTATGCTTTGATGCGTGGGCGGCTGTGCCGCAGCGCGCACTTTGCGCTGCTGCTTGATCCGCACCACTTCTAGGATGATGAAGGTGCCGGCGGCTGCCACAGCCACACCACCACCGATCAGTAACGCTGCCTCTAAGGGCGCGTAGCTAATTAACACCGCAGCAGTGCCAAACAGCACGCACGCCGCATAAAGTGTGATGACTGCGAGGCGCGGATGCAAGCCCATCGCCACCAGACGGTGTGAGCTGTGATCTTTGCCGCCCTGCGCAGGCGAACGCCCTTCGCGCAGGCGCGTGAAGACCACCAGCGACGTATCGAAAATGGGCAGCCCTAGCACCAAAATCGGGATCATCCAACTGGCAGCAGGCACTTGGGTGGCAAAGCGCAGCTTTAAGCCCAACACCGCCAACAGAAAGCCAATCGGCAGCGCGCCCATATCGCCCATGAACATGCTGGCAGGGTTGAAGTTGTAGATCAGGAAGCCGATCAGCGCACCGCACAGCGCCGCCGAAAGGCTGGAGACAAGCGTTTGCCCTTGCAGCGCCGAAAGCAGGAACAGGAAAAAGGCGGCAATGGCGCTGCTGCCGGCTGCCAAGCCATCCATGTTATCAAGGAAGTTCACCGCGTTGATGATGCCCACAAACCAAAAGACGGTCAGCGCCACATCCAGCAGCAGGTTTCCGAACAAATCCACGCGCAGCCCAACCGCCGCACAAAAAAACGCCACTAAAAGCTGTGCGGCGTACTTGGTGCGTGGGCGCAGTTCCTTGCGGTCGTCCCAAAAGCCCACCAAGGTGAGAAAGCTGGCGCACAGGACAATGGCGGTCAGTTCGTTCAGGTGGGCGGGTTGGTTGCCAAACATCAGCAGCGCCAAGAGGAAGGCAAGGTAGATCGACAGCCCGCCCATGAGTGGGATAGGCGTTTGATGCACCTTGCGCGCACTGGGCTTATCCACCAAGCCGATGCGCCGTGCAAATTGGCGCGTCAGCGGTGCCAAGCCAACAGAGGCAGCGAAGCCGACTGCCAGAACAGGCATGTAGTCGAACATATTCAGGGCAAATTATCCTTGTTGGCGCATGATTGCCGAGAAGTATAGCGGATTTTGCTGCGCCTGTAAAAGGTGGCGGGCGGGCGCGCAAAGTTCTGCCGCAGGTGCAGGCTGATCGGCACCGTAAGGGATCGCCTGCCAAGGCGCTCTAAGTGTAAATGAGGAGTCGCTTATGTCAACCTATGCTACACGGATTGGTCACGCGCATTTGAAGGTGCGTGATTTGGCGCGTGCGCTTGCATTCTACACGCGCTTTTTCAGCCTGAAAGTGGTCGAACAACTTGGCGATCACTACGCCTTTCTGAGCGGTGGCGACTTGCACCACGAGCTTGCCTTGCAAAATGTGGGCAGCCATGCACCACTGCCGCCGCAGCACGGAGTCGGGCTGTATCACATTGCCTTTGAGGTGCCAGATCGCCGCGCCCTTGCTGAAGCCTACAACGCCCTGACCAGCGCAGGCATCGCCGTTGCCGCCGTGGATCACCGCATTAGTTGGGCGCTCTATTTCGCTGATCCGGATGGCAACGGGCTGGAGATTTACTGCGATACGCGCAGCGACCCTGACGGCGCGCCCTTGTGGGATGGGCAAAATCTGCCGCTGAGTGCCGCCAAGCTGCGTGCGCTGCTGACGGACTAAAATAGCCCTTGTGACGCGCTCCACACTTTGCCAAAGGTGGTGCAAAGCGATATCTTTCTCCGGGCGGGTTTCAAAACTATCGAGGTTATAGTTAATGTCTAGTTCAACACAAAGCATCTCGTCAAACATCAGCAGCCAAGGCAAGGGCTTAGGTGTCTTTGAGCGCTATCTAAGCCTTTGGGTGTTGTTATGCATTGTGGTCGGCGTCGCGCTTGGGCAGCTATTGCCCGTCATTCCTAAAACGCTTAGCCAGTTCACCTATGCTCAGGTCAATATTCCAATTGCGATCCTCATTTGGTTGATGATCTACCCGATGATGGTACAAATTGACTTCGCCAGCGTACTCGGTGTGCGCCGCCAGCCCAAAGGCATCGCGTTGACGGTGGTTGTCAATTGGCTAATCAAACCCTTCACCATGTTTATCTTTGCCTGGCTGTTTTTGCAGGTAATCTTTGCGCCATTCATTACCCCTGAATTGGCAACCAGCTATGTGGCAGGCGCGATCTTGCTTGGCGCAGCGCCTTGCACCGCAATGGTTTTCGTATGGAGCTACCTCACTAAAGGTGATCCCGCCTACACCTTGGTGCAAGTTTCAGTAAACGATCTGATCATGTTATTTGCTTTTGCGCCAATTGTGGCGCTGCTGCTTGGAATCAGCAATATCGTGGTGCCATGGGAAACACTGTTCCTTTCCGTGCTGCTGTATATTGTGGTGCCGTTGTCAGGCGGCTACATAACGCGAGTCTATCTCATGCGTCGCAAAGGAAAAGCATGGTTCGACAACGTCTTTTTGAAGCGGCTGGGTCCGATTACAATCATCGGTCTACTGCTGACCCTTGTGCTGCTGTTTTCTTTTCAAGGCGATAAGATTCTAGAGAATCCACTGCACATTCTTCTGATTGCAGTGCCGCTTATCCTGCAAACATTTTTCATCTTTGGCATCGCCTATTTAGCTGCTAAATGGCTGCGCTTGCCGCATCGGATTGCTGCGCCGGCTGCCCTGATTGGCGCTAGCAATTTCTTTGAGTTAGCGGTTGCCGCAGCCATTGCGCTGTTCGGTGTAGCGTCGGGTGCGGCATTGGCAACAGTGGTCGGTGTGTTAGTGGAAGTGCCTGTTATGCTTATCCTCGTCAGAATTGCAAACGCCACGCGCCAACAATTCCCCCAGTGACGCCATGCAACCTAACATACACTTTCAGATTGACGCAAAAAGTGCCGCATATATTCGCCTACAGGGTGCGGCACTTACTATCAGGCAATCGCCGCGCTATGGCTGCTGCGGCGGCACAGTTCTGCTGCCTATTGCCGAGTTGGGATCGCCACCCTCAACAGCAGGCTGGCATGTATACCAACAAGAAGGTATCTCAATATACCTTTCAGACGATTTAGTGCTGGCAGAAGGCGCACTGCTTCGGATAGGTGTTGATCGCTTGCTTGGGCTGCACAACGTTTGGCTGGAAAGCGATTGGTAACACTGGCAGTTTGCCCAGCTGCTCACTGAATGCGCTGCAACGTCTGGATGCCATCCACTGCCTCGACCGCCCAGCCTTCGTTGCCGTTCGGGGAGCGTATCTGCCACCAAAACAGATTGCCCACCCGCTGCGGTGCGCCAATAATGGTTACAACGGTACCGCTGGGCAAATTCTCAATAATGCGGTTTTGCACGCCCGCACCTGAGCGCAGTTTCAAGCCTTCATCGCGCACAAAGACGCGGGCGCGGTCACCGATCAGGAAAGTGCGCGAGAGGAAGGTTGCCGTTGGGCGTTCGGTTGGGCGCGCCGCAGCGATCACCGTTAGTTGCAGCGCGGTGGATTGCGCGCTGAGCGTGCCTGCTGCCGCCGTAATGGTGGCGCGCTCTGAACGGATAGCAAACAGGGTGGCGCCTTCTTCGGCGATCAAGGTAATCGTCCGCACGGCGGTGTTGGTGGCGTTCAGGCGGTCGGCAAGCTGTGCGTCTACCGTCTGCTGCACACTGAACGCTTGCGCGGTCTGGCTGCTGTAGGCGTTTAAGGTGGCAGCAACGAAGGCAGCCACATCCTCAGTTGGGCTAGGGATGGGCGTGAAGGTCGGCACTGCGGTAGCAGTCAGCGTTGGGCTAAGCGTCTCGGTGAGCGTTGCCGTAGCGGTTGGGGAAGGTGTTTCCGTTGGGCTTGCTGTGGCGCTTGGCGTGCTGCTTGGTGTAAGCGTGCTGGTCGCGGTTTCGGTGAGGGTTGGTGTGGGTGTGAGCGTCGCGGTTTCGGTTGGGACGAACAAGCTAACTGCGGTTGGGCTAGGCAGCGCGGCAAGGTAAGTCTGCGTGGCTTGGACGGCTGCTTGCTGCGTGCTGTTGTTAGTCAGAAGAAAGACGCCAATCACGGCGAGCAAAATAACCACCGCTGCGATAATCCACAAGAAATTACCGCGCCGTTTGGGTGCTTGGGCAGCTTGCTGCGTCGGCAGCACATAGGTTGCCTCTTGCGGCGCAGCGGACAGGGCAGGCGCTGTTGGCTTGGGCAGCGGCTTGCCTTCAAGGGCAGCGCGCAGCGCATTTGTCAATTCGGCGGCGCTGCCAAAACGATCTTCGCGGCGTTTGGCAAGCGCCATATTGATCAAGGCGTTCAGGGCAGGCGAAAGCTGCGGATCGAGCGCCAGCGGCGGCGGCAGGGCGTTCACGTGCTGGTACATCATCTGCAAGGGCGTTTCGGCAACGTAAGGCGTGTTGCCAGAGAGCATCTCATACAACACAATGCCCAGCGCATAAACATCCGTGCGCGAGTCGGCACGTGCGCCTTCCCACAGTTCAGGCGCCATGTAGGCAGCCGTCCCCATGACCATGCCGCTGCGCGTCAGCGCTGCGCTGTTGATCAGGCGTGCGATGCCAAAATCGGTGATGAAGGCATTCTGAGCGTTATCCAACAGCACATTGGCAGGCTTCAAATCACGGTGAACAACGCCGTTTTGATGCGCGTAATCAAGCGCTTCCGCGATTTGGTTGAACAGCCGCAGCGTCAGATCAGGTGGCAACTTGCCGCGCTCAGCGATCAACTGCGCCAAGCTGCCGCCGTTCAGCAGTTCCATGACGATATATGCCAGTTCGCCATGCTGCCCGTAATCGAAGACCTTCACAATATGCGGATGGCTGAGCGAGGCAGCAATCTTGACCTCTGCCTGAAAGCGCCGAATCAGTTCGGCGTCGTCGGCAAAGCGATCCAACATCACCTTGAGCGCCACAAAGCGATCTACGTTAAGCTGCCGCGCACGGTAGACTGTCGCCATGCCGCCAGCGCCCAACTTGGAGAGGATTTCATACTGCCCGAAGCGCTGTCCAATTAATGTATCGCCTGTCATCGCTACAAAGCGCTCCTTAAGACGCGCAGCCAGTTGCCGTGTGCAATTGCGACCAAATCTGCCTGAGTATAACCGCGCTGCCGCAGCACCGCGATCAGTTTGGGCAGATCGGCAATCGTATCCACGCCTTGTGGCGCATGGAAGACGCCAAAGCCGCCGTCCAGATCAGAGCCAAGCGCCACATGCGCGCACGTTCCAAGCCGTTGGCAAACGTAGTCAATGCTATCTGCCACATCCTCCAGTGTGAAACCTGTGCCGCACCGCCGTTGATAAAAGCCGCTGTACAGCCCAATACCGATCACGCCACCGCGTTCTGCCAACGCCGTAATCTGGTCATTAGAAAGGGCGCGTTGGCTCTCTAGAAAGCGGCGCGGAATGCCATGCGAATAGATAAGCGCCCCTTGCCAATGCCGCAGGCACTCCCAAAATGCCTGCTCTGCCAAGTGCGCTGTATCCAGCAGCACGCGATAGGCGCGCATTTCGCGCAGCAGTGCCTCACCTTGCGCGCTCAAGCCGCTGGGTTCAGCGTTGCCGCCAGCGTATTGGGTTCGCATCCACGCCAAGCCAACGCAGCGCACGCCGCGCTCATACCAAGCGCCGAACTCAGCAGGCGTGCGGATCGGATCAGCGCCTTCCATGCTCAGCAAAATCCCGATGCGGCGCGCTTCAAGCGGCACGCTGGGATGCCACGTGGTGAGGACATTATCGAGGTCATCGGCGCTGCGGATCAGCGCGCCATGCCCACTCCGCACTGCGAAGGCTTCCATATCTGCCACCATTCGCAATGCCCAAGCGTGTGCTTCGTCCGATATGGCGTAGTTGGCAACCTGCAAGGCAGAACTGACTGCACGGCGCGGCATCACAAAAATGACGCCGAACAAGACCGCAACCTGCGCGCTTAGCAGTTCGGGCAAGCCAAGCATCGCCCTGCCTGCTACGCGCTCAACAGTTCGCCCAGACTCGGTGGCGCGTGTGTGGTAAGCGCTGCGCGTATAATCGCGCCCATAGCCCGTGATGTTCCAGCCCAAGTCAAGGTGTGCGTCAATGAGTGGCAGCAGGTCAGACTCGGCGCGTGTGGTAGCCATTCCGCGCCTTAGGGCTGTGCCAGTGGCAGCCAACGCCGCCAAGCGCAGAAACCGCCGCCGTGAAAGTGAGGAAAAATCAGAGGGCATGGGCATTCCTTTGCTATTGCTATGAGCCAAGTCTACCATAGCCTGTGGAGGCACCAACCGCGCACTATCCCTACACGAAAATGCCCACACACGGTGGGCATTTCGCTAACTCTATAGTGGGGAAAATCTATAGGTGTTAAATCTTTATCTTGCACCCATTATAGCTGGGTGTCACTTGCCCACAAGATGATATACCTTAAGGAATGCGTGATGAAGCATTAGTGATTGTTTACACATTTATGCTTTGGAGGCTTCGCACAGAATTTCGCCTTTTCAAATTGATGCAGTGCGCCTCTACGCCTTAATCGGCGCGTTGGAGATCACCGCCGCAATTGCCTGATCGTAGCCGTCAATCATGCGCGCTAGGGTGAAGTATGCCGCACGCACACGCGCACGGCGGCTGTATTCGGCGCGCAGTTCGGCATCGCGCAGAAAGCGCCGAATGCCCTCTGCAAAGGCAGCAGGATTTTCAGCCTCCACCAGCAAGCCCGCCTCACCAATCACTTCAGGCGCGGCACTGGCATTGGCAGCCACAATCGGCTTGCCAAGCGTCATCGCCTCCAGATAGACGTACCCAAAGCTCTCTTGGCTGCTCGGATGGCAAAAGACATCCGCCTGACGCCATTCACGGGCAAAGGCAGCATCATCCGCCAGATGGGAAAGCCACGTAAGGTGCGCGGTGATGTCTAATTCGTCCGCCAATTGGTGCAGGCTATCCCATTCCAAGCCGTTGCCCACAATTCGCACTTCCAGATCGGGAAATTCTTCTGTGAGCAGCGGCACGGCGCGCAGCAGCACAGCCAGGCGCTTGCGCGGATAGAGCTTGCCAACTGCCAATACAATCGGGTGATCATTCGGTTGGCGCGCTTCAGCGTCCACCATAGGCAGCCATGTCGGCGTGATCATGCCGTGCGGCACAACCTGAACCTTTTCGGCAGGAATGCCATATAGCGAGACAATCTGCGCTTTGGCGTAGGCGCTGCCTGCTGTCACGCGATCTGCCTGCTGCATGTTCAGGCGGTCAAAGAATGCTTGTGCATAGACCATGGTGCGGATCGGATCGCTTTCCCAACGGTAGAAGTCGCCGTAGAGGGCATGGGCAGAGGCAATCAACGGCGGACGGTTGGCAGGATCGAGTCCGTAGCCGTCATAGTCAAAGCCGATCAGCACATCCGCGTTTTTCAGGCGTCCGTCCGTCCGTAGTTCAGTGTTGAACTGAAAGCGTTTAAGAGTCGCCTCGATGTAATCCGAAGTATCGAAGTTGGGCGCAATCACTTCGACCTCATAGCCGCGTTGGCGCAGCCCAGACAGAAAGGCGTTGAAAAAAACCGCCGTTCCACTGCCGCTGATCACATCGGTTGCCCAAGAGGTGATGATGATAATTCGCATAGCCCGAATCCTATCTTTAAGGCGGCTGCCTCATGCGCTTTGGCAAGCCGCCGCGTGCGATTTTCCACACCTTTAGCCTGAAACAAGTTCAAACGTGCAGCGCGTTTCCAGATTGTAGCAGTTTCGCTGTGCAGTGGCATGGCTGCCATTCGGCACAACTTGCCACTTGCCCTTATAATCGGCGCAACCGCTGGCTAAGCCAACCTAGATGAGGCAACCGAATCCTATGGGCTATCTCGACCTGACGCTGCACCCTGAGCGCTATCATGGTGTGGGCAAAAAGCCGCCCTTTTTCGAGGGCTGGTATTTCAAGCTGATTGATCCGACTGAAAATCACCGCTATGCCGTGATTCCCGGCATCTTTCTGAACGCTGATCCGAGCAAATCGCACGCCTTTATCCAAGTGCTGGATGGCTTGCACGGTCGCTCTCACTACTACCAATTTCCTGTTGAAGCGTTTCAGGCAGCAACAGATCGTTTTGCGCTGCACGTTGGCGAAAACTTCTTCTCGCTGACCGAGATGCGCCTGAATTTACAGGGCGGCGCGGTGAGCATTCAGGGTGAGGTGCGCTTTGAAGGCGGCAGTGGTTGGCGCGTCACACTTGATTCGCCGGGTATTATGGGCTGGTTTGGCTGGCTGCCCTTTTTGGAATGCAATCACGGCGTGTGCAGCTTTGATCACGTTATTCACGGCGCGCTGAGCATTGATGGGCAGAACGTGCCTTTTGAAGGCGGGCGCGGCTACATCGAGAAGGACTGGGGTAAGTCCTTTCCTTCGGCGTGGGTCTGGATGCAGACCAATCACTTTGATCAGCCGCAGGTGTGCCTGACTGCCTCGATTGCGACGGTGCCATTTGTGCGGCGCACCTTTGGTGGCTTCATCATTGGCTTTTGGCAAGCAGGGACGCTCTACCGCTTTGCCACTTACACCGGCGCCAAGCTGGAAAAGCTGGAAGTGACCGATGATCATGTGACGTGGGTGGTGCGTGATCGGCGCTACCGTCTGGAGATGCTGGCGCGCCGTGCCGAAGGCGGCTTGCTGCACGAACCGACGCGCACCGAAATGCACAAGCGCGTTGAAGAAACACTGCGCGCCAGCGTCGAGGTTTGCCTTGCGCCGCTGAAGGGCGGCACACCGATTTTTAGCGGCACAGGGCGCAACGCAGGCTTGGAAGTGCAGGGCGACTTGCAAAAGCTGCTTATACAATAATTGGCAGGGCGTAAATTCTTGCAAAATGTGTTTGACTCCTGCCTGCCTGCCATGTAAGATCGCGCTTAAACGCATAAAGGATGCCTGTCTATGTCTGAGATTAAAGCCAATCCCGCTGCGCTGGAAGCAAGCGCCAGCACCATTGATGCCAACGCCAACCTGATTCAGCGTGAGCTAATGGCAACCAACGATATGCTTGCCAGCCTGCGCCGCACCTTCATTGGGCAGCGTGCGGAGTCGTTCTTTCGCCAATATGACGCCGCCTTTGAAGAAATGCAGAGCCTGACGGCGCTCGTTCACAGCCTTGCCGAAGACCTGCGCCAAAGCGCCCGTGCGCTGCGTGCTGCGGATCAGGCATAACACTATGCGGCATGTCTGATCAGGATGCGGCTGAACTGCTAAACCGTCCGCCGCGCTATCAGCCGTTGCCCCTGCGCGGCGAGATTGATCTGCCACCACCACCTGCCGAAACGCCCGCACCGCCGCCAAACCTCTTGGCAACGCTGCTGCCTTCGGCAGGCATTGCCGTGCTTGGCGGATTCTACCTAACGCTTGGCGGCGCCAATGCACCTTTGCTTGCCTTGCCCACCTTAACGCTCGGCATTTTAGGTGCGCTGACCGCCCTGATCAGCTACGTAGCAAGCCGCCGCCAAAACGCTTTGTCTCACCTTCGCAGCCGCCGTGATTATCACCGCCTGCTGGATCGCCGTCTGGAGCGCTTGCAGGCTGCCCGCGATCTGCAACTGCTGGAGGCAGATCAGCATTTCCCGCCCTTAACGCGCCTAATCGCTACGGCTGCCAAACCAAACACCCTGCTCTGGAATCGGCGTCCGTCCGACGCGGATTTTATGGCGCTGCGGCTTGGCATTGGCACCATGCCTTCGGCTGTTAAAGTCCGCGCACCTGATGTAGACTTGCTCGGTGAGGATGCACGCCGCGCCCACAGCCTCTATTTTGAGTATCGCAAACTGCCCAACGCGCCGCTTGCGCTTGATCTGCGCGCCGTTGGCAGCCTTGGCATTGTTGGCGACTCTGAAGAAAGCGTGCCGTTCGTCTACGCCCTGATTGCCCAGTTGGCAGTGCTGCACGCACCGTCTGAACTGAGCCTCTATGTTTTCTCCAGCAAGCTGCGCCACAAAGCCTGGAGCTGGACGCGCTGGCTGCCACACACCAGCAGCACCCATCAAGGCGGCTTTCCGGATCAGCTTGCCTTTGAGGCAGACCACTGCCGCCAATTGATCGATCAGTTGGCGCGCCGCCTTGATGTACGCACTGAGCAGGCTGCCGACCAGGGCGTGATTGTCGCCGTCTTCGACGATGTGAGCAGTATTCAGGAAGAGATCAGCTACAAGCGCTTGCTAGGGCATCCCGCATTGTATGTACTGCATATATGCAGCCGTCTTGAAGATGTGCCTGGTGAGTATGGCGGCGTGCTGTCGCTGACAGGCAGCCGATTCCGTGTAGCGTTGACAGGCACGGAAGGCAAGGCATTCAGCGGTGAGGCAGAGTGCCTCAGCCGTGCCGAAGCAGAGTTCATCGCCCGTCAGCTCGCCGTCTACCGCCTGCCGCAGCTTGGCGAGGCAAGCCGCCTGCCCACACAACTTAGCGCACTGCAACTTTATGGGGTGGAGCGCCTTAGCCAACTGGCAATCCGTGAAAATTGGGCGCACCCTGTGCCGCCGGATGGTGTGCTGCCACTGCCTGTGCCAATTGGCAACGCCAGTTTTTCGGCGCAGCAGGTGCTTGATCTCTCGGAGCGCGCCCACGGTCCGCATGGCATGATCGGCGGCACGACTGGCTCTGGCAAAAGTGAACTGCTCCAGACCATCGTGACCACACTTGCTATTGAGCATCATCCTTACCTGCTCAACTTTCTGCTGATCGACTACAAGGGCGGCGCAACCTTCAACATTCTGCGACGGCTGCCGCACGTCGTCGGCATCATCACCAATTTGAATGCGCGAGAGGCACTGCGCGCTTTGGCTGCCATTCAGGCAGAGAACCGCCGCCGCCAGCAATTCCTCGCTGATCAAAATGTAGAAGACATCACCGAGTATCATCGGCGCTTGCGGCGCTTTAGCGGCATTTTCCCGCCCGATTGGCAGCCGCTGCCGCACTTGGTCATCATCATTGATGAGTTTGCCGAACTGACCAGCAGCCTACCGAACTTTCTGGATGAGTTGGTGGCAACGGTGCGCGTTGGGCGCAGCTTGGGCATGCACCTGATCCTTGCCACACAGCGCCCTAGCGGGCATGTGACGGCTGAGATGAAGGCAAACCTGAATTTCCGCATTTGCCTGCGCGTGCAAACGCCCGACGAATCGCAGGAAATCATCCGCCGCCCAGATGCCTCCTTCTTGCCGCCCGATGTGCCGGGACGCGCTTATTTCCAAGTGGGCAACGCGGTGCAGCAGTTCCAAGCGGCGCGTGTGGGCATGGACTACCTAGAGCAGCCCGCCGATTCCGCAGCCACACCAAACAGCGTCTTGCGCCTTATTCGCTTTGAGCAACCGACTGATTTATTGACGGCTGAGGCTGAACCGCTGAACACGCTGCCAACCCTTGCCGAAACGCTTGCCGATCATATGGCAGCGCTTTACACCGATGTGCTGCCTGTGCCAGTGCTGCTTGAATCGCTGCCGCCTGAGATCAGCCTTGAGCAAGTGCTGCACAAGGCTGATTACGGCGGTTGGGATGGCAGCACATGGCGTCCCGCAGGTGCGGATCGGCGTTGGGCGTGCCTGCCAATTGGTGTGCTGGACGATCTGGCGCACCGCGCCCAGCCGCCGTTATCCATCAATTTTCCCGATCAAGGCGGACATTTTCTGGTGGTTGGTGCCTCAGGTAGCGGCAAAACAACCTTGCTTCGCACGTTGGTCTTGGCGGCAGCGCACCTGTTCCGCCCTGATGAGGCAGAACTCTACATTGTGAGCTTTGGCGGACGCACCTTAGATCTGTTGGCGCGCTTGCCGCACGTTGGTGCAGTGATCGGCAGTGATGAGCGCGAACGCCTCTCGCGCCTGATTCGCCGCTTGCTGGCTGCCCTTGATGCACGCCGCTATGCCTTAGCACGCCTGCACGCTGCCGATGTGGAAACTTACAACCGCCGCCGCAGCGCCGATCAGCCGCCGCTGCCCGCCATTTTTGTGTTGGTGGATAACTTCGCGGAACTGTGGCGGACGCTGGAGAGCGACTCTGATGAGGCGGCGGATTGGCTGCGCCTGCTGCGAGATGGGCGTGCCGTGGGCATTCATTTCGCGCTGACTGCGCCTTCACTCAGCTTGCCCTACAGCGTGCTGAACCTGATTGAGGCGCGCTTTGCCTTGCGCCTGCCCGAACGCGGCGATTACCTGCAATTCTTAGGGCGCCTGCCCGACCGCGAGATCGATCCGCGCCCCGGCAGCGGTGTGTTGGCAGCGCGCCCACCGATTCACGCTCAGATCGCCTTGCCCAACACCGCCGGCGATGACGATGAGCGCGACCGCGCCTTGCTGGCCACCTTAGAGGCAATGCGTGCCGCATGGGCAGATCGCCCGCTGCCAGAGCCGATCCGCGCCATGCCCGAAAGCGTGCCATTTGATCTCCCTGTGGCGCTGGAAGGCTTGCCAAGCCGCCTAACGCAGCCCGACTCGCCGCATCTGGAGCCGCTTCGCAGCGTGCTGGGTGTGGAAGGCGAAACTTTGCAGCCTATCACACTGCACTGGCGCGATGCACCGCATTGGCTGATCCTTGGCGCCTACGGTAGCGGCAAATCTAGCCTGCTGCGGACGCTGCTCTTGGGCGTGGCAGCCCGCTATGCGCCGCGTGAGGTTGCCTTCGTGCTGATTGATTTCAGCCGCGAGACGCTGCGCCCACTGCGCCATCTGCCGCATGTGCTGCGCTATGTGACCGATGTACCAAGCCTTGTGAATGCCTTAGATCGGCTAACGGTAGAGTTAGCGTGGCGTCAGAATGAATTGGATCGCCTGACCGCCGCTGATGAGGAACTTGATTCGGCGGATGCACAGCCCTTTATGCCGATCATCATCGCCCTGGATGACTATGATCAACTACAAGATGTGCTGGATGGCACGCACTACGAACGGCTGGACGCACTGGCGGCTTGGCTGCGCCGCGATGCGCGCTTGGGCTTGCACCTTGTTGCCACTGGCGAAACGCTTGCCATGCAGCGGGGCGGCGATGCACTGCTCAAAGTGCTGCGTTCGGGCAGGGCGGGCATGGCGCTCAGCGGCGCTGAATCGGTAGATGTGTTGGGTGGGCGCGTTTCGCCGACTATGCGCCGTGCGGTGCTGCCGATGGGGCGTGGCTATTTGGTGCGGCGCGGCGCGCTACGTTTGGTGCAGTTCGCGCACGCTGCCGATCCGCGCCGCCTTGCTCGTGAGATTGCGGCACGTTGGGCAGAGTTTCCTTCGGCGGCGTGGGAAGACCATCCCGATTTGCCGCCTAGCCCAACACCGCGCCGTGCCGCGCCGCCGCCGCCCGAACTTGATTTCACCTTCGACCTTGACGGCGCCCTAGACGACTACAAAAAGCAGCAGGGCTATGCCTGAGCCGCCCTGCTGCTCTGGCTGCTATTGCTATTGGGCGGTGCCCGGCAAAAAGGCGTTGGTGAAGGCGCCTTCAAGGTTGATGGGCGCTTCAAGCGCACCCGCGCTCACCATGAACGCGGTGAATGCTTCCCACACTTCAGCACGCTGAACACCCCACTGCGATGCCTCAGCTTGGAACTGCTCTGCCAGCCAGATGGCGCTGGCACGCACTAGGTTCGCGTCAAGGTCTGGCTCAGCCAAGCTCAAAAGATAGGCTGCCTCAGTCGGATTCCTGAGTGCATCGGCGTAGCCGCGTGCAGTTGCCTGCACAAAAGCGCGCACCACCTCAGGCTGTTCGGCGATTAGGCGCTCGCTGGTGATCAGGATCGGCGTGTAGTAATCTGGCACGCAGTCGGTATAGTCTTTCAGCATCAGCAGGTCAAGCGCCAAGCCCTGCTGCTGTGCGCGAATGCCATCCCATGCGTAGAACACCCACACCACATCTATCTGATCGCGCTCCATGAGTGGGAACGGCTCCACAAAGCCGATGTCTAACATCTCCACTGTGCCGGAAGCGCCGCTGCAAGCGATCAAGGCGTCGAGGATCGGGCGCTCAATGGCGCTGCCAAAGCTGCCATAGCGCAGACCGATCAGATCGGCGGGCGTTGTGAGCGGCTTCTTGGCACGAAGTGATGCAAAGCCTGAGGTGTTATGTTGGATGATGGCTGCCACTGAGACGACAGGCAGCCCTGCGGCACGGCTGTAGGTCATGCCTTCCTGATAGCTGATGCCGAACTGTGCTGCGCCGCTTGCCACCACCTGATCGACGGCAATATCACCTGCAGGCTGGATGGTGACGTTCAGGTTTGCCGCTGTGTAGTAACCTTTTGCCTGTGCCACGTACAAGCCGATGTGGTTGGTGTTTGGCGTCCAATCCAGCATGATTGTGACGGAAGTTGGCGTTGCGGTGCGTGCAAACTCAGTGGCGTTGCCCAGTGGATTGCCTGCTTGTAAAGCAAGACGGATCGCTGCAATGGAATCAGGTGTGGCGGCTGTCTTAGCATCTGCAAAGCCAAAATGCCGTGCGCGTAGCACATCGTTGGCAGTTGGTTCGGCGAAAAAGACAGCACGTTCGCCAATGCTGACGGACGCCAAGCACATGGCAGATGAGCCAAAGCCGCTCATCCTGACCGTTGTGCTGCCTTCTCCTTTTAGATACTGCACCACCTCAATGACAGCGATCTCGTTAAGGCTGCCTTGCCCTTCAATGGCGGTGACCACACCTTCCAGCACAAGGCTGCTCTGCTGCGCCCGATAGCCCACACCATAAACAGGATGCCCGCCAACCGGCTGCGTGCAGGCATGTGCGTTCGGCGCTTCTACTGCGAAGATAATGCCTGCCAAGCAGGCAAGCCCTACGAAGAACATAAGCCGTTTCATGGGTCGTTTCTCCCTCACTACCTAATGCTCAATTTGCCAGCCCGACTCGCGTTCGGGCGTGAAATACCAACGTAACAACAGGCGCTCTGCCAGCGCGATGGCGGCAACCAATGCCACGCTCAGCCCAGAGGCGATCACCACAGCGGCAAAGCCTTGATCCAAGCGCGATTGATTGAACGCCTGCCGCAAATACTGCCCTAAGCCATACTGTGCCGTGACGAACTCACCGATCATAGCGCCGCCGATGGCATAGGTTGCTGCGATTCGTAAGCCACTGAACAGCGAAGGCAGCGCCGAAGGCAAGCGCACTTTTCGCCAGATTTGCAGGCGGTTGGCGCCCATCGAACGCAGCAGCGCCACCAACTCGGCATCCGTGGCTGTTAGCCCATCGAGCATTGCCACCGTGATTGGGAAGAAGCCAAAGAGCGCCACAATCACGATCTTGGATTCGACGCCAAAGCCGAAGATCAAGATCAGCAGCGGCGCAATGGCGACTAACGGAATGGTCTGCGAGATGACCAATAATGGATACGCAGCGCGGCGCAGTATGGGTAAAAAGTCCAGCAGGGCAGCCGCACTCACGCCGATGATCAGGGCAATTGCCGTGCCAACCAACGCCTCGTAAAGCGTGGTTGGAATGTGCAGGCGCAGCAGGCGATCCGCGCTGGCAGCCATCGCCGCGAACACAGTGCTTGGCGGCGGAATCAGGCGCAGTGTGGCGCTGTCGGCGCTTGCCAAGATTTCCCAGATGGCAAAGCTGACGATCAACAGGCTGAGTGAAGGCGCGCTGCGGCGCAATAGGCGCACCATTTAGCGATATTTCAGCATTTTCTCGTCAATGGTCGAGCCGTCTACGCCGTCGCTGATCTTGATGTAAGTCACCGCACGGCGCACACCGTCCACAAAACACGCCTCATGTGCAGCACGGGCAGCGGCAAGGCAGGCATCCAAAGTGCCTTCCAACACGGTCTCCATCGGGCAGACCTGATAGCGCACGCCGCTTGCCTGAATGGCGGCAATCGCCCGATCAACAACAGGATACGGATCATCGCAAAGTGGCAGCACCTGCACGCTAAGCGTGACGGTTCGGGTTGAATCCATGAGCAGCACCTTTCTATGCTTTACCGTGTGTATGAATGACCAGCAGTAAGCCTTCTTCGAAGCTGACCTGTGCCTGTGGCGCGGTAAGCACATTGCTAATGCCGCGTGTGGTGGCAAAATGCAATGTTTCACCGCGCAGTGGATAGTACAAACCTTCGGTGTGAATGCCATGTGCAGCAGCGCTGAGTGGCAGCAGCGAGAGTGTATCGCCCATTTGCCCGTGAATTTCGGTGCGCGGCGGCTTGGCAAGCCAGCAGGTTTGCGCGCCACTGACCAACACAGCGCGCACGCCTTCAAGCTGCGGCAAGGCAAGCAGTTGCACGTTGCTCAGCGTCTGATCAAGGCGACCGCCAACAGCAGCAAATAACCAAAGCTGATCGCAGCCGTGTTGCAGGGCAGCCAGCACTGCCAGCTCAAGGTCGGTCTCGTCTTTGTGGGCGGGATAGGTGAGGATGTGTGCGCCTTCGGCTTTGGCACGCGCCAACTGTTCAGGATCAGCCGAATCCATATCACCAACCACCAAATCAGGGCGCAAGCCAAGCGCATAGACGTGTTGTAAGCCGCCATCCGCCGCGATGATAAGGGTGTTTGGTGCGGTGGCACGGCTTAGTGCAGCACGCACAGCGCTGCCCTCGTGCAGTTCGCCATTTAAGAAAAGGAAGGCATTGGGCATGAAAAAACCACTTTCTGTGCGTAGGGAAAGTGGTGGGATTAGATACGCTATAGTGCGTTCAACCAGCCTCTCCCTACGACGGTATTACCCGTATCAGGTTTGAAGGGTCGGCGCTGTGTGCGAGCGCCCTCTCAGCCTAGCTACCCTAAGCTCCCCTGCTGTTCATTATGAGCAGTTTAACAGCCTTTGGCGAAATTTGCAATGCCAAACCTTTGCTGAGCGGGGTAAAAAGGTGGCTATAAGCCGACAGCGCTGTGCGGGTTGAGGGAGTTCGCCTTCGTGCCAAAGTACACCGTTCGCAGGGATAACCTGCCCGTGCGCACAAACGCGCTAAAGAATGTCCCTGCGAAAGGTCTCGTTGGGATAGGCTATCAGCAGCCAAACCGATCATTTCCAAATGGCAGGCTTGGCGGCATAATAGAACCTAAGACTTTCGGGCTAGGATTTAGGAATAATTAGCCACCTATGAAACGCATGACCAGCTTTGAAGCGCGCCAAGCCTTCCTCGATTTTTTTGAAGAACACTATCATCAGCCTGTCGCCTCCTCTTCGCTGGTGCCGGGCAACGATCCGACCTTGCTGTTCACCAACGCCGGTATGGTGCAGTTCAAAGATGTTTTTCTGGGCATGGATCAACGCCCCTACAAACGCGCCACCACTGCTCAAAAGTGTATGCGCGTCAGCGGCAAGCACAACGACCTTGAAAACGTCGGGCCCTCCCCACGCCACCATACCTTTTTTGAAATGCTCGGCAACTTTAGCTTTGGCGATTACTTCAAGTCTGAGGCGTGCCGCTTTGCCTACGACGTGCTGACAAAAGTCTACGGCTTGCCCGCCGAGCGCCTCTTCTTCACCATTCACACCAGTGATGACGAGGCCTATCGCGTCTGGACGGAAGAGATCGGCATTGCACCTGAGCGCGTCCATCGCTTGGGCGATAAAAGCAACTTCTGGCAAATGGCAGATGTCGGTCCGTGTGGACCATGTTCCGAAATCTTCTGGGATTGGCACCCTGAACGCGGGACAGATTACGAGACAATCGCCCGCGAACATGAGGAAGACACAGGGCGCCTTTTTGAGGTCTGGAATCTGGTCTTTATGCAGTATAACCAGAAGCCTGACGGCACACGCGAACCGCTGCCGGCGCCTAGTGTGGATACTGGCATGGGCTTAGAGCGCATTGTGAGCGTGCTGCAAGGCGTGCAGAGCAACTATCACACCGATTTATTCACGCCGATCATTGCGCGTGTGCAAAAGCTGAACAACAGCACACCCAACGACTATCACAATGATCCCGTGCCATACCACGTGATTGCTGACCATGTGCGCGCCGCCGCCTTCCTGATCGCCGATGGCGTGAATCCGGGTCCGAAAGATCGCGGCTCGGTCTGTCGTATGGTCATTCGGCGTGCAGCGTGCTATGGCAGGCGCATCGGCTTCACCGAGCCGTTTCTGGCAGAGGTGGCAGAAGCAGTTATCGAGGTGATGGGCGGTCATTATCAAGAGTTGGTCGAACGCCGTGAGGCAATCCGCAAGGCGCTGACGCAGGAAGAAATCCGCTTTGGGCGCACCTTAGAGCGCGGCTTGCAGCAGCTTGATGAAATGCTTGCCAACCTGCCACACGGCGCAAAACTAAGTGGTGCGAATGCCTTCTTTCTGAAGGGATCGCTTGGGCTGCCTTTTGAAGTGACCCGTGATGTCGTCCGTGAGAAGGGCTTTGAAGTAGACGAAGCGGGCTATGCCGAAGAAGAGGCGAAACACAGCCTAGCCAGCGGCGCAGGGCAAGCCATGGGCAGCATCGAGAGCGCTGAGGTCTACGCAGCACTGCTGCGCGAGTTGCAGGCAATCGGCGCGTTGAAGCCCGAAGGTGTGGTTTACAATCCATATGGTGACCTGACTAAGAATATTCGCATTCTTGCAATTCTGCGCGATGGGCAATCCGTTGAGCGCGCCGAAGTTGGTGATCGGGTCGAAGTGGTGGTGCAGGCAACGCCCTTTTACGTGGAAGCAGGCGGTCAGGTCAGCGACACAGGCGTGCTGCGCGGCGCAACGTGGGCAGTTGATGTGGAAGATGTGCGCCGCCCGGTCAGCGGGTTGATCGTGCATGTTGGCGAAGTGGTGGAAGGGCAACCCGTTCTAGGAGATACGGGTGTGGCACAGGTGGACGTAGCACGGCGGCTGAACATCATGCGAAATCACACTGCCACGCACCTGCTGCACGCGCAACTGCGGGCTGTGCTTGGCACGCATGTGCAGCAGAAAGGCTCGCTCGTTGCACCCGACCGCCTACGGTTCGATTTCAGCCACGATGCAGCCCTTAGCACAGAGGAACTCGCGTTGCTCAACAGCAATATCAACGCTGCCATTGCTGCCAACATGCCCGTCCTAATCGAGGAAAAGAGCCTAGAACAGGCGCGTAAAGAAGGCGCGATGGCGCTCTTTGGCGAGAAATACGGCGAGCGAGTCCGCACGGTGACTATTGATGGCGAAGGCAACATGAATGGCAAGTACAGTTATGAACTGTGTGGCGGCACGCATGTGCCATCTACAGCAGTCATCAGCACGTTCATCATCACATCTGAAGGTAGCGTTTCGCAAGGCACACGCCGCATTGAGGCGCTAACGGGCGCCGCCGCACAGCAGCACATTGCCCGCCAGCTTGATACACTGCGCCAAGCGGCGCTTAAACTCGGCACGACGCCCGAAGGTGTGCTATTGCGTGTGGATGCTTTGCAGGCAGAGCTGGCAGAAGCACGTCGTGAAAATGTACGTCTGCGCTCACAGCTTGCCAAGATGGTCTTTGATTCGCTGCTGGCAAAGACAGAGAAAGTCAACGGCATCAACGTTTTGGTGACGCAAGTTGGCACCGCCTCTCCGGAGACGCTGCGTGAGATGACTGATTGGTTCAGAGATCGGATGAAGTCGGGCGTGGTGGTCTTTGGGGCGCTCAGTAGTGATGAAAAGCCGCAGTTGATCGCTGCCGTGACTGATGATCTAACTAAGCGTGTTCACGCTGGCAACCTGATCAAGCACATCGCGCCGATTGTGGGCGGCGGCGGCGGTGGGCGTCCCACCATGGCGCAAGCCGGCGGCAAGGAGGCGGGCAAACTCTCCGAAGCGCTCGGCGCGGCGCGCAAATTGGTGTTAGAAGCGCTCAGCAGCGCAAGTTAGGACCGTTCATGGGAAAGCGGGACGTGCTTAGGGCGCGCCCCGCAGTTTTTTGAAAGAGTCAGCCTGCTGCAAAGTGCCAGAGGCTGTTTCTAGCGCGCTGGTTCACCAGCGCTCGCTTTCCCCGCTGCGTCGTCGTGCATAGACGCCTGCCAGTTGTTGAGTCGATTCGGTTCATTTTGTGAACATCCCTTTACGCGCACAGCACCTGTTTAACCCGCTCCCAAGCCAAACGTAAAAAATTCAGCCTAACCTATGAATTTTTCATAAATTTTAGGGCGCGCATCTTTGAGGACTTGTGATTCGTGTTATAGTGTGTACTGCGGCACTATCTCTCGTTTAAGCATGACGCACGCAACGTTACGAACCATCCTGAAACCTTTACAATAAACCATCTTATTACGTTTAATACAATTTGCGTGCGCTAAGATCAGCAATTATCTGAGAACACACTCGGCAGATTAGGAGGCGATAACAATGGCAAAATTCCGAATACTGCTAATTCTGCTTACAGCATGGCTCTTTCTACTATTTAACCTTGCCCGCCCTGATATGTTGTTGGGATCGCCCGATTTTCCGTTGGACTTGTCGTCGCTGGTCTTTGTTGTCTCGACTGCTGTCGCCCTAGCCATTCTGCTGATGCCTGATCTGGCACGCATCCGCATCGAGTTCACTTATAGCGCTACGCTGCTACTCTATGTTTTCCTGCGCCTCACGTTTGTCCCGTTCAAGGGCTTGGCAGCCGAAGAACCGACCCGTGCCGCCTATTTGCTAATTGCTGAGGCTTTTGCCTTGTTGATCTCGCTGCTGTTGGTGCGGGCAGTTTCGCTGGCGGTTACTAATTTTGAAAAAGCCGTGGAAAACATCGTGCTGCGCCCTGCTAAACTTCGCATTTTGCCCATGACCGAGGGCGAGGAAGCGATCAACAGCGAGTTGTTCCGCGCACGGCGCTTTGATCGCCCTGTGGCATTCATCCTGATTGACCTGACCGCCCTTGAAAGCCTTGCCAGCGGCAAACGCGTAACTCTGGAAGGCGTTTTCCAGAAACACTATATCCAGACGCGCATTGCACAGATTGTGGAAGCCTCGCTCTACCAAACCGATGTAGTCACCTGGCAAGATGAAAACCTATTTGTGTGCCTGCCCGAAACCACCTACGAAGAAGCGCTGAAAACTGCCCGCGAACTGGATAAGATGATCGCCTTACGGCTTGACCTCAAGCTGCCGATGGGCGTGGTCGTCTTCCCTGATAACGGTTTGATCTACAGCGACTTGGTAGAAGCAGCCATCCGCAACACCAGCATCATCACGGCTGAGGAAGAAGATGCTATCGCCTCTATCAAGCGCGCTACCACCATCCTGCCTAAGCTGGATGTGGAGATCGAGGATCAGCCTATCGCCGAGCTAGGCTTTGTGCCAACCAAAGCCGACTCAACGGGTTTACCAACGCCCGTGATGCCCTTGCCAACTGCCGCCAAGCCAAGCCACAACGGCGACTTTGGCGCGCAGCCCGCCGGCGTTAGCAGCGGTGCAGGTGTGGCAGCCTTGCCCATGCCGCCTAATGCCAACCCAATCCGCAAGCTGATCGACTCCTACCGCAATCTGTATGAAGTGCTGCCCTTGCCCGAGATCGGCAAACACCGCATTAGCTCAAAGCGCCCCAAAGACCCTGATTTTTGGGTGACCCTGCTGCCCTACCAAAGCGCCAGCGCACGGGCAATTTACCGAGTGATTAAGCGTGCTTTTGATTTGAGCGTGATCTTTTTACTGGCGCCGGGCTGGCTGCCTGTCTTCCTCATTGTCAGTTTGCTGATCTACTTGGATAGCGGCGCGCCGATCTTTTTCACCCAGCAGCGCACCGGGCGCGGCGGCAAGCGCTTTGCCATGTATAAATTCCGCACGATGGTGCCAAATGCCGAAGAACTGCTGAAAGAGTTGGCAGCAAAGGGCTTGGCAAAATTGGACGCGAAAGGCAAACTTGCCGAGCCGCTGAAGCTGGAGCGCGACCCGCGTGTGACGCGCTTAGGGCGCATTTTGCGCAAGACCAGCCTTGACGAACTGCCGCAAATCCTGAATGTGATCAAGGGCGATATGAGCCTTGTCGGTCCGCGCCCAACCAGTTGGGACTTGGGCAGCTATACCTTGCTGCAAACTGAGCGCCTGAGCGTGCAGCCGGGCATTACCGGCTTGTGGCAGGTCTATGGGCGTGGCGATACTGATTTCAGCAGTTGGGTGCAGTGGGATATGCTCTACATTGAGAAGATGAGCCTGACGCTCGATGTGAAAATCCTCATCCGCACTGTAACGCAAGTTTTGAAGCGGCGCGGCGCACGCTAAGCGCATCAACGAAAAATGGGACGGGCATGATCGCATTCGTAGCACTGATCTTTTGGCTTAGTGCACTCACACTGTTCTGGACGTACTTTGGCTACCCGTTGTTGATGGCGCTGCGCGCTAAACTCGCACCGCGTCCCATCCAGCAGGATGCGGCGCACCTGCCAAGCCTGACGCTGCTCATTCCCGCCTACAATGAAGTAGATGTGATCCGCGAGAAGCTAGAAAATGCGGTCAGCCTTGATTATCCCGCGGATCGGTTGCAAATTTTGGTGGTGGATGATGGCAGCACTGATGGCACGCCCGACATCGTGCGCGAATTTGAAGAGCGCGGCGTCACGCTGATCCGCCAACCAGAGCGTGGCGGCAAAATGGCAGGGGTTAATCGCGGCTTTGAGGCTGCCAGCGGCGAGTTAGTTGTGCTGAGCGACGCCTCTCCCATTTATGAAAAAGACTCGCTGCGCTTGCTGGCGCGCAACTTTGCCGATGCCAGTGTGGGTGTGGTGGTTGGTGCACTGCGCGTGTGGGAGGCGGGCAATGCGGTTGCCAAGCCCGCGGGCTTGTATTGGAGGTATGAATCGGCGCTGCGGAAGTGGGAAAGCCTGACGGGCAGCACGGTTGCTGTGCATGGCAATATGTTCGCTGTGCGGCGCAGCCTTTACCGCCCGCTGCGAAAGCACACCATTAACGATGAATTCAGCATCGCTATGGAAGTGGTGCGACAAGGCTTTCGCGTCGTCTACGAGCCACAGGCAATCAGCTATGATATTGCCAGTGCCAATATGAGCGACGAGTTCAAACGCCGTGCGCGCATTAATGCCGGACGCTTTCAGGCGCTTTTTTCGGCGGGCTACCTGAATGCGCCCACACCTGATCTGACCTTTCGCTTGTTCTCGCACAAGCTGCTGCGCCCACTCACGCCGATCTTCATGCTGAGCGCACTGATCGCCAATATCCTGCTGGTGCTGCTGACTGCCCTCAGCTTTGATGGGCGCTTTTGGTATTGGCTGCTGATGTTCTTCGCGCAAGATGCTTTCTACATGGCTGCCTATGCCGGCTACCTTGCCGAAAAGAACGGACGCAGCAATAAGCTCTTTAGCGTGCCATATTTCTTCGTCAGTGCCAACCTTGCAGCGTTGGTTGGTCTGTGGCGCTGGCTGCGAAACCGACAAAGCGTAACGTGGCAAAAGCGCGCCACTACCAACTAACCGATCAGCATAAGGGATACTATGAGCGCACCTGAGCCGCTACCTACGCCTGATTCCCTCAGTGAGTCGGGCGTCACTGTGAACAGCGTGACCCAAAAAGCCGTCAAAAGCACAGCGTGGACGTACCTCAGCTACATCTTGAGCAAGGGTGCCAACCTTGCCACGACGATCATTCTGGCGCGCCTGCTCACGACAGCGCAGTTTGGCATTGTTGGCTTTGCGCTAACTGCCATGAGTTTTCTAGATGCCGTGCGCGATCTAGGCTTGGAACTAGCGCTCATTCAACGGCGCGATGATATTGAGGACGCCGCACACACTGCCTTCTGGATGAACATCGCCAGCAACCTGATCATTTGGCTGGTGGCGTGCATCGCTTCACCCTTTGTGGCAGCTTTCTTCAAAGAGCCGCTGATCATGATCATTTTACCTATCCTCAGTTTCAGCTTTGTGATCAGCAGCTTTGGCGGCATCCACGACGCACTCATCAAGCGTGAGATGAAATTTGGCTTGCGCTTTGTGCCAAGCCTTGGCGAGAGTCTGCTTAAAAGCGTGGTGGCAATCGAGCTGGCACTGATGGGCTTGGGCGTGTGGGCATTAGTGTTGGGTCAGTTGGTCGGGCGCTTCACCTTTGCAGCGTTGGCGTGGCGCGTGCTGCCATGGCGCCCAAAGCTGCGCTTTAAGCTGCCTATCGCACGTCAGTTATTCAGCTATGGCTACAAAGCAAGCCTAGATAGCTTCCTTTCGGCGTTGCAGGCAAACATTGATTATGTTTTCATCGGGCGGCTGCTAGGGGATGCTGCGCTCGGTGTGTACACCGTTGCTTATCGAATGCCCGAAATCCTGATCATCAACTTCTCGATTGTGATTGCCCAAGTGCTGTTTCCCGCCTATGCCATGTTGCAAAACGACCACGATCAACTGCGTAAGGGTGTGATGACCGCCTTGCGCTACGTCTCGTTGGTGACGGTGCCGGCGGGCGTGGGCTTGGCGCTCATCGCGCCGTTGTTCACCCAAACGCTCTTTGGGGCAGAATGGTCAGCGGCGGGTCCTGTAATGGCGATTCTCTCGCTGTATGGCACAGTGCTTGCCGTCTCGTGGAACATTGGGGATGTCTATAAGGCGATTGGGCGTCCCGATATTTTGTGGAAAACAACCTTGGTCGAGTTTCTGTTCCTAGCGCCAACACTCTATATCCTTGCCCAAGATAGCGCCCTTGCCGTTGCGGTTGGGCATTTGGGCGTGGCAGTGTTGGTTAGTCTGCTGCGGCTGTATATCGCCTCCCGCATTTTGAGATTTACTTTCTGGGGCGCGCTGCGGCAGTTTGTGCCTGCGCTCGTCGGCAGTGGGTTGATGGGCGGCGCAGTTTGGCTGATCTTGCAAGCTCTGGATGGGTGGGCATGGATGACGACCTTGAGCGGCTTGGTGAGCATCTTCGTTGCGGTAAGCGTTGGTGGTGCGGTCTATTTGATGGCGTTATGGTGGCTAGAGCGCGAGCTGTTCAACCGATTACGCGGCATGGCGCTTGGGTTAGTGTGGCGCGACAAGGCGGCATCTGCCAGCGCGGATTGAGCGCGGGATCGTTGACGTTACAAGGCGGGCGCGCTACAATCTGATCATACAACCACATAGGAGTCAAAAAGAAATCATGAGCGATAAGCCTGAAGTGACTTCAGCTGCCACGCCACAGACCACTGAAGCACCTGATGTTGCCTTGAATGCACGCCGTCTGCTGGCATGGGCGTTAGCCATCATCACCGGCGGCGCGCTGACTGTCGTGACCTTTCTTGCCACCAATATCCCACTCGACTCAACGCTGTTAATCAGCTTTGTGGAAGTCCCATTTCTGCCGTTAGCAGGTTTGCCGATGGTGTTGTTGTGCTTCATCTGGGTGGATTACTTTCTCGGCACGCGCATTCTGCCCGATTAGCTGCCTGAATCCTACCCTGCACACACTGACTGAGAGGCGATGAGGTGGCGCACAGAAACGCCGCCCCGCCTTTCCCCCAGAAGTCTTTATTGATAGCGCCTGCGCCCAGCTTCACGGCTTGGCACCTCTCGCCAGTGTATTATGAAACGGGTGGTGGTTAGCCCATTATGATATTAAGGGCGTGAGGGCGTTCTGTTGTGGGCGGCCTCTCTGGATTATCGTGCGGCTTTAACACGCCCATTTGACAATTGCGCCGCATCAGTGCCACAATCACACCTATCGCCTACATAGTTGGGTAAAAACACATGGTCACGGACTGGCTGCTGACGCTCAGCCTCTTTTTGCACCTATTGGCAGCCGTCGCATGGTTGGGCGGCTTGCTGCTGCTCTCGCTGATCATTATGCCCGCTGCACGCGCACTCTTGGCGCGCAGCGAAGGCAGTGCCGCACTGCTCAGCCTGCTGGATCGTCTGCGGAAGCGCTTTCAAGTGGTGGCAAACCTCAGTTTGTTGGTGCTGCTGACCACCGGCTTATTCCAGATGAGCGCAAGTCCGCACTACACAGGCTTTTTGCAATTCGATAATGATTGGTCACGGGCAATGCTGATCAAGCACATTGCTGTGTTCGGTATGATTGGCGTGGGCGCGCTGATGCAGTTTGGCGTGCTGCCTGCCCTAGAGCGCGCTTCTTTCTTGGCGCAGCGCGGCAAAGATAACGGCGAAACGGCGCGGCTGCGCCAGCGTGAGCAGCGCCTGACCACGCTTAACCTAGCCTTGGGCGTAGTGACTCTTGCCTGTACTGCTGTGGCGACGGCAATTCGATGAGGGCTTGCTATGCGACGTTTCTTATGCCTACTGTTCAGCCTTGCGCTGTTGGCTGCGGCACTGCCCGCACCGATCCGTGCCGCAGGGCTGCCAAGCCTGCCTGATGAGGCGCTCTTGACCGATCCGATTTGGGCAAGGGCGGGCTTTGCGGGCTTGGCAAACGCCTTCAGCAACCGCACACGCTATCTGCTGGCGCTGGATGTTGACCATCAGCGCGGCGTGCTGACGGGCAAAGCGCGTGTGATCTACGTCAACACCAGCGGCGCCCCGCAAAGCGAGGTGATCTTCCGCCTTTATCCGAATCATCCTGTGCATCAGGCGCGCCAAATGCGCGTGACAGCGCTTAGCCTGAACGGTGCGCCGATCAGTGGGCAAGTGCGCGATGCGAACGCCACCGTCTATGCAGTGGTGCTGCCTGCGCCGCTGCCACCGAACGGGATGGCAACCTTCGAGTTCGACTACACAATCAGCATCCCTGCCAATAGCAATTTCTTCTACGTCAGCGAACCGCTGCCCATGGTCGCTGTCTACGACTCATCAGGCTGGCGGCAAGACGTGGCAACCAAAGGCTTAGATTACGCCTACACCGAGTCGGCACTCTATGCGGTGCGTGTGCGTGCGCCAAGCAGCTATGGCACGTGGTTTGTCGGCTCGCTGAAAGGCGCGGAAGATAACGGCGATGGCACGACAACCTACACCATTGTGACGGGACCCGTGCGGAATTTCGTGCTGGTGCAGGTGCGCGGCTGGAACGTGATCGAGGCGGCAGGCGCCAATGTGCCGATCCGCGTGCTGTATAGCGGCGATCCCGTTGGTGCGCAGGAGATTGCCCAAATCAGCGTGGCTGCCTTCAACTATTTTGATCAGGTCATCAGTCCCTATCCCTACGCCGAACTAAGCGTGATCGCCATGCGCTTCCCTAGCGGCGGTGAGGAATATCCGACGCTGATTTTCGTGAACAACGACCGCACCTACATCTATCGGCGTTTCATCACCGCCCATGAAGTGGCGCACCAGTGGTTTTACGGCATCGCCGGCAACGATACACTGCGGCACGCGTGGCTAGATGAAAGCCTGACGCAAGTTGCCGCCTACCTATTCTACAAATATACCGCCTATGGCAGCCCAAACGCTGCTGAGGAATATTGGTCGCATGTGCTGACGTGGTATAACCGCATTTCAATAGCGCGCCCGATCAACACCGCCCTAGATGACTTCCGCGACTTTAACGACTACATGAGTACCGTCTACGGCGGTGGTGCAGTCTTTCTGCGGCAGCTTGGCGAACAGATCGGCGATGCGGCGCTCATAGCAGGGCTAAGCGCCTATGTGCGGCAGGTGAACCTTGGCGTTGGCACACCCTTACAGTTGTTCAGCGCGGTGCAGGCGCAGACCGCTCTTGATCTGCGCCCGACCTTCTGCGCCCGCGTTGGCATCATGTGCTGAGCGCGTAGCACAGCGCGTAAGAATCGCGCCCGGAAAGCGCCGCCGCCATCAATTGGCGTTCATCCAGCGGCGCGGCGTGCAGCGCACTGTACGTCGCACACAAGGCGCGCATGTGCGCCAATTCGGAAAGGCTGTAGGTTGTGATGAGCAGCCTGCCGTGTGGCTTCAGCCAGCGGGGCAAGCGCCCTAAGGCAGCCTGCCAAACCGAAGGCGCACGGTCTATATCGGGATGGCGGATCAGGATAGCGTCGAAGGCGTGCTGCGCAAAGGCGACCTCGCACAGATCGGCATAGATCAAGCGTAGGGGCGCAGCCTGACGCATCCGCTGCACACGCTGAACGGCACGCAGCGCCAACCGATCCCAATCTACAGCATAAATGCATTGTGCGCCTGCGGCAAGGTAGACTGGAAAATCAGCACAAGTGCCACAGCCGAGATCAAGCAGGCTGCCCAGGTATGGCAACTGCGCCAAGAGGCTATGTAAACGGAGTGCCTCAGCGTTCGCCGCCACGCTGCGCCAGCCAATCCGCAATGAAAGGGTTGGTGTGGCGCTCTTGGGCAATGGTGGTAGTGCGCCCATGCCCACAAGCAACGGTATAATCATCGGGCAGGCTGAGCAGTTGATCAACAATCGACTCCATCAGCGTGCCGAAATCGGCGCCGGGCAGGTCGGTGCGCCCAATGCTGCCTTCAAAAAGGCAATCGCCGCTGAAGGCAACTGCGCCTTCATGGAGAATATAGCTGACATGCCCACGTGTATGGCCGGGTGTAAAGCGCACCTCTAAGCTGAAGGCGGGAAAGGTAAGCGTGCTGCCAGCCGTGACGAAAACATCGGGCGGTGGCGCAGGCAGCTCGTCTTGCCCAGTCAGTTGTTTAATGCGTGTAGGCATGTTTTCCAGCAGCGGCAGATCATCTGCGTGCAGGTAGAACGGCGCACCAGTGGCTTCTTTGACGCCGCGCACAGCGCGCACGTGATCCCAGTGGGCGTGTGTGGCAAGAATGCCAACCAATTGCCAGCCTTCTCGTTCCAAATTGTCGAGTATAATAGGCGCGTTGTCTGGCGCATCAATCAGGACGGCAGTTTTAGTCGCCTCATCGCCAAGCATAAAGCAATTGGTTTGTACCAAACCAAGCGTCAGCATGTTAATCTTAAGCGGCATGATCAGGTCTCGCTTTCTTGTGCAGAGATCATCTACAATTGTCGGTTAGAATTCAATAAAACGGCAAACGACTCAGGCAATCAAATGCTCAGGGCAACCCTATGTACATGAACAACCGTAATTTAGTCGGGCAAAAGCTCGGTGAGTACGAACTGAAAGAACTCATCGGGCGCGGCGGCATGGCGGAGGTCTACCTCGGCTATCAGGCAAACCTTAAGCGCAACGTGGCGGTTAAGGTGCTGGCACAGCAATTCAACATGGAAGATGGCTTCATTGAACGCTTTACCCGCGAAGCGCAAATTGCTGCCTCAATGGATCATCCGCACATCGTGGCGATTTACACCTACGGCACGCAGATGGGCGTGAACTACATGGCAATGCGCCTGCTGCGTGGCGGCTCGCTCGGTGATCGCGTCCGTGAGCGCCGTGAGACCAGCGCGCAACTGCTCTCGCTCAACGAAATTGCCGATATGCTCATCAAGATCGGCAGCGCGCTGGACTACGCACACCGCCAAAACATTATCCACCGCGATATCAAGCCTAGCAACATCATGTTTGATGAGAATGGCACGCCCTACCTAGTGGATTTTGGCATTGCTAAGCCACTCGATATCGCTTCCCAAGTGACGATGCCCGGCACCTCGATGGGGACAGTTGCCTACATGGCGCCTGAACAGTGGCGGGGTGAGACGCTCACGCCCAAAGTTGACCAATACGCGCTTGGCTTAGTGGTCTACACACTGGTAACGGGTAAAATGCCTTTTGAAGTGCCAGTGGATGCACCTTATGCACTGATGCACAAACATATCAATGAGGTGCCAGTGCCGGCTCACACCCTGCGGGCTGGCACACCAGAAGCGCTCTCAGCTGCGATTGGGCGCGCCATCGCCAAAGACCCTGACCAACGCTACGACACCATCTCGCACTTTGCGCGGGATTTCAAAGCGGCAGCCGACATGGTGGAGGAAAAAGAAAAGACAACGGGCTTCTTCACTTTCCAACTCACTTCCAAGCAGATTCCATCACCGATTGCCCCTTCAACGCCGGTGCCTGTTCAGCAGCCACCGAAGGCGGAGGTGGAGCGTATGCGCTTAACCCCTCTGGGAGGCACTGTGGCAGAAGAAAATCCCCGTCGTGGCACACCACTCGTTGCTGAGCCTGACCCTGCACCACGTGGACGCCCATCCTTTCCGTTGGTTGCATTGTTGGGCGTGGTTTTGGTTATATTGGCAATTGTTGCCATTGCATTGCTTCTGACACAGTCTAATCAGGAAACTCTTCATCAGACTGAGACAGCAGTTGCTGCTGAACAGACTGTGCAGTTCGGCACATCTGTGGCACTTTCGTTGGCGGCGACGCAAACAGCAGAGGCACCGCCACAGCCAACGGAGTCGCCAACGGCAGGGATGGTCGTTGTGCCAGTCACGCCCGAACCAACCACTGATCCCAACCCGACCGATGAACCGCCCGCCACAGACACGCCGCCGCCAACGGATGCGCCACCAGCTGAGACGGAAGTGCCACCAACCGATGCACCCTCCCCCACAGAGGCGCCCCTAATCGTGACGGAAGCACCTACCGAGTCAGCACCCGATGCGACTGATGAGCCACCTGCCACAGAGGTGCCCACTACTGATGAGCCGCCTGCTACAAAGGTCTCCCCAACAGAAGTGCCTTCACCCGATGCTCCCGCCGAAACGCCGACCGAAGGCGGCATGATCATCATTGTGCCAACTATAACGCCTACACCTGACCTTATTCAGACCGACGAGGCACGCCTTGCCGTTGCCACAGAAACGGCACAAGCACAGCTTACATTGCAAGCGCAAACTGTGCAGGCATTGCAAACCGAACAGGCACAAACTGCAATTGCCCAAGTCACGAATCAGGCAGCGACTCTGAACGCTGAAGCTACCATTCAGTCTATCGCGCTAACCCGCATCAGCATGGATTTAACAGCAACAGCTACCCTAGCCACGCGCACGCCAACACCTACCCCTACTTTCACGCCAAGCGCTACCCCAACCCACACACCCACACCAACAGTTACACCCAGCGCTACACCAAGCCCCACCCCAACCGATACGCCCACGCCAACGGTTACGCCAAGCGCTACACCTACCGAGACGCCAACTGCCACACCGACGCCTATCCCGCCTATTGATGACCGCGTGGGCTTAACAGGCTTCATTAGAAGTTCGGGCAATGTCAATGTGCGGCGCGGACCGTCCTCACGTTATGATGTTGTGGCTGCCATTCCCAACGGCACAGAGGTGACCATCCTCGCTCAGAGCGATTTTGTCATCAGCGACAACAATCCGTTTAGGGATGAGGCAAATCAGCTTTGGTTGAATGTGGCGATTCAGCGCCCCAGTGGCGAGACGCTCTATGGATGGGTGACAGATCGGCTGGTCAACGTCAGCGGTGGCGCACAGGTGCGCTTTGAGAGTTTGCGCCTGTGGGTTGATCAACCGACTGCCGCACAAATTGATACCAGCATCAACGCACTGGTGGTCGAGAAAGACTTCAATGTGCTGGGCTGGTCGTTCGATGGCAGCCGCAGCGCGAATAACAATAGCGCCGGCATCAGCAGTATCACAGCCTTTGAAGGCAATAGCTGCTCGAGCCAGAGTGGGCGCATTTTGGCAGTCAGCATCCCTGATCAGGCACGTCCTGATGTGGTGGATGCCTTCAGGGCAGCCTACGGCTTAAATACGAGCCATACCAATAGCGGCTATGTGGTGCGCTTTGAGAATCTACCGCCCGGTCAGCAGCTTATCACCCTCTGCGCGCAGAGCAGCAGCACAGGGCGCGTGGTCAGTTGGGTGCTGCCTATAGACGTGCGCTAGGGCGGGCTAACACCTTTCAAAAGTGAAGGGCTTTGCGCTAGAATTAGGCGCAAAGCCTTTTTTATAGCCTGCCGCATAAGCAGCAACAGAGATTAAAAGCCATGCATACACCTACACAACCACTTCATCAGCGTAAACTCCAGATTGTGGAAGGCGTTTTCCAAATTGCAACCAACGCAGCATGGTTGGTTCATGCTGAGGAATACTTCGGCGGGCGCGATGTGCAATCCCTGCTGACGAATTATCACACGGTGCTGGACGCGCCTGCGGACGCACCTGCTGATGCCGAGGTTGTGATTCTGGACGTGCCATACCAAGCGCTAAGCATCTGCGTTGCACCGCGCCATTTGTGGATCAGTGGTGATTTAAGCCAACTTGAACAGGCAGTCATTGATCGGCGCTACAGCATTTTCGGGAACATGGGCTTGTTCTTTCGCTATTCGCTGGCGGCTTTGCAGCGCTTTCACGGCATCCTCAGTATGCACGCCTCGTCGTTTTATCACCCTGAGCGCAACGAACTCTTGATCGTGGGTGGCGGCAGCGGCGCAGGCAAATCCGTGTATTTGTTTGAAGGGCTGCGCGAAGGCTATCAGGTCTTCACCGCTGAGATGACCTTCTTCCGCCAAGATCACAACGGCATCCACTTCTACAAAGGCGCGCTGCACGATAACGTCTGGACGGGCAGCATTCAGGGCGAATATGCCGACTTGATCCGTGACAAGCTGGGTGTGCAGCACCTTGAACAGCGGCAAAGTTTCCTCGCCAAGGCAGTGATTGACCTGACGCCCGCTGCCACTGCCCAAGATGTGATCAGCAATCCGAAGGTGTTGATGCTCATCTCGCGCTTGGAGCAAGACCGCACAACGTGCAGCGTCACGCCGATCAGCGACGCACACACGGCAGCCTGCCGCGTCTATGAGGTGGCAAGCGAAAAGTTGCAGAGTGGCTATGTGCTTTACGAGCGCTACGCCGCGCCAAACGTGGATGATGCTGAACTTCAGGCGCAGCGTTTTGATCTGTGCCTAAAGTTCGTGCAGGGTTCATGGATGCGCGGCGTGCGGAAAGTGGTGGCTGGCAACCGCAACTGCATGGAAGCGGTGCGGTTCTAGCGCTGCCCAACCACCTGATCAACAGCGCTCAACGGCACCTGCGCTTCGTAGCGGCGTCCATCGGGCTGGGCGAACCAATTCCAAGACTTGCCGCCATCACGCGAGTAGATGAGCGAAGGTGTGAACTGCCCGCCTATCGCCTCGAAAATGGCAGCCGCACTTCGCACGGCAAGCGGTATCTCGGCACTGGCAAGGCAATCCGCAAAAGCGGCATCATCCAAACTTAAATCGCGGGCAGCCTGCGTCACATTGGCGCGGGTGAAGCTGCGGCTGCCGCGCAAGGTGTGAATTTCAAAAAGGGCATCGCTCATCTGCCAGAATTTGCCCTGCTGTTCGGCGCAGAGTGCTGCTTGCGCCGCGATGTAGGATGGGTCTTCGCCAACATTAAAGACCATTGGTGCAAAGATGAGGGCAGCGGCGCCGCTGTTCACATGCTTCTCAATGATCCGCTTTATCTCAGGGTGATACTGAGCGCAGCCGGGGCAGGAAAAGTTGGAGAACTCCATCAGCAGCACGGGTGCATCGGGGCTGCCGAGCAGCGGTAAGCCGCTATCGGCGAATTGCCCTTGTGTTACGACGGGCGGCGCGCTGGGCGCAACGGGTGCGTTTGCCTGAAGCATGGCAAAGACAACGACGATGGCAACTATCAAAATGCCGCCGCCAACTAGGGCGATGAGTCCAAGCTGTTCGCGGCGGGCGGTTTGTCTTGAAGTCATAGGAGTAATCCTCACTTGACGTTTTAGAGGTAGCTACCTATAATGGTAACACATCAGCGGGTATAGTTCAGTGGTAGAACGCATGCTTCCCAAGCATGATGTCAGGGGTTCGAATCCCCTTACCCGCTCTTGGTAAACGCCCTCACATTATGCTTGCAGTCTGTCACTTTTTGTGCATTTTTTTCCACCTTTTCCCACACCCTTATACCCCTATCTTAGCCCACCATGCGCGCCCGCCATTCGTGACATTATGCTTACGCGCTATTGTTTGTTTAGCGGCGGTGTCTGTTCAAATCACCGGCGGCACTAAACCGCTCGTGCTGGTCGATCAGGTCTTGCACATCTATGCCCACGTAGCTTTGCGTGCTGCGTATGTCGGCATGACCTAAAATAGCCTGTAATGCCCGCAAATTGCCGCCGTTGCGCGCATACTGCGTTGCCATCGTGTGGCGTAGGGCATGGGCAAAGACGCGCTGACTCGCGCCCGCTCGGTGCGCTAGGCGGCGTAGCAGTTGCAACACACTGTTCGGAGTGAGCGGCGCTTCACCCATCTCTGTGAACAGCGCTCCCACACGCCCTCATGCGGATCGCGGGTGAGGAAGAGTCCGTGCGGCGGGCTATAGTAGCGTACGCGTGGGTAGAGCAGCCCGTTGAGATCGGTGTGCTTAGGGTGTTAAAGAGCGCCTACACGCCCGCGTGCGCCGACCTGTGGAAAAGGCGTCACTTTGCGGTAGACTTCTTCGGCAACATCTCGCACGCAAAGGGTACCTACACACATGGATTTTTTATATGCGTTGTTACTAGGACTAATAGAAGGTGTAACAGAATTTTTGCCAATTTCCTCGACAGGGCATTTGTTGGTTGCTTCTGCTTTTTTCGGTTTCCCAACCAGCGCACTGAACGTGCCTGACCCGAAGGCATTCCGCGATACCTTCTCGATCTTTATTCAAATTGGCGCAGTCATTGCCGTGCTTGCCTTCTACAGGCGCGATCTGCTGGCACAGGCACAGCGCATCACCCGAGATCGAATTGTGCAACGTTTCTGGCTGAGCATCGGGTTTGCTTTTTTGCCTGCCGCTGTGATTGGATTCCTGCTGCGGGATGTGATTAAAACGATGTTGTTTTCGCCGTTGGTGGTTGGCATCGCCCTAGTGGTTGGCGGCGTAGTCTTTTTGCTGATCGAAAGCCGTCCGCGCACGCCGCGCATCACCAGCTTGGAGTCAATCAGCCTGCGCCCTGCCCTACTGATCGGCATTGCCCAAGTGACGGCACTGATACCCGGTGTTTCGCGTTCAGGCGCTTCAATCGTTGGCAGCTTGCTGCTCGGCTTGGATCGGCGCACGGCAACGGCGTTCTCGTTCTATTTGGCAATTCCGACACTTGGTTTGGCAACACTCTTTGATCTGCTGCTTGCCCTGCGCGATGGCACTGTTACGAGCCAGCACTTGCCGCTGTTCGGCACTGGTGCGCTGGTCTCATTTGTGGTGGCATGGCTGGCGATGGCATGGCTGCTGCGCTACGTCTCACAGAATAGTTTCCGCATCTTCGGCTACTATCGGATTGCGGCCGGTACGCTGATCATCGGCTTGGCGCTGTTCACAACGGTGTTGGCAAACTAACCATGCAAACCGAGTCAGGCGTGCTGATCCGCCGTTTGGCAACTTTAGAGGAATATCACGCTGTTGAGGTGATTCAGCGTGAAGCATGGGCAATGCCCGACCCACGCGACTATGTGCCGCTACATTTGCTGCTCACCGCGCAGAAAAACGGCGGGTTAGTGGCAGGCGCCTTTGATGCTCAGGGCGCGCTGATCGGCTTCATTTTCGGCTTCTTAGGCATGACGGCTGATGGGCGCATGAAACACTGCTCACACATGGCAGCGGTGTTGCCGAGCGCGCAAGGGCGGGATATTGGCTATCAGCTGAAGGTGTTTCAGCGGCAAGAGGTGCTGAAGCAAGGGCTGGAACTGATCACCTGGACGTATGATCCGCTGCAAGGCGTGAATGCACGCTTAAACATCACAAAGCTCGGTGCTGTAGTGCAGACTTACTATCCTAATTTGTATGGCACGATGACGAGCGGCATTAACGCTGGCGTTAGCTCAGATCGCTTTGAGGCGGCATGGTGGCTGAAGGCTGAGCCTGTTCAAGCGCGCCTCGAAGGGCGCTACCAACAGCCGCGCCTTGCCCAGTTGCAAACCAAAGGCGTGCCGTTTGCCCTGCAAGGCGTCCGCACGGCGGAAGGCTATGCACCGCAGCTTCTGCCACACGCACAGGATGCAGATGCCTACCTGATCGAGATTCCGCCCGATTTTAACGCACTCAAGCGGCAAGCCTTGCCCTTAGCCCAAGCATGGCGGCGCGACTCGGCACAAGTCTTTAGCAGCTTGTTTGCGCGTGGCTACCTGCTGCGTGATTTTTTGAGCGAAGGTGAGGGTGATCTGCGCCGCAGTGTTTACCTTGCCGTGCGCGCTGAATAACATCCACTGAGTATCAGTTGGCTGCATCAGGAGTGTGTTTGTGCGCGCTTTTGTGGTGTTTGCCCAAACTGTTTTGACACAACTTGCCATGACAGTATAATTTCAAAGCAGGCGCGCAGGTTTGAGCCTAAGTGTGTTCCTGAACCTGCTGTCTAGATTGTTTTCGCACAGAGTGCAAGAGGAAAATTTCATATGAAGACTCTCAAGCTATTCGCGGTCGTTGCCATCTTGGCACTGATCGGTCAGGCATTTGTAGCTGCGCCAACTAGCGCACAGAGCAACGTCATTAAAATTGCTTCGCATAGCCCACTATCCGGCGGTCAATCGCTGCTTGGCACTGCCATCCGCAACGGCACGGAACTGGCGATCCTTCAGTTGGGCAGCCAAGTGACCGATCTCGGCTTCACGTTGGAATTCGTGCCTTTTGATGACCAAGCTACGCCCGACGTAGGCGTTGCCAATGCACAGAACATCGTGAACGACGCCGCTATTCTGGCGGTGATTGGTCACCTGAACAGCGGTGTGGCGCTGCCTGCTTCGGAAGTCTACAACCGTTCCGATTTGGTGATGGTTTCACCCGCCAACACAAATGTGAACATTACTGACCGCGGCTACCCAACCGTCAACCGTCTATGCGGTCGTGATGACGCACAAGGCGCAGCCGGCGCAGGCTATGCTGTTGAGGAACTGAAGATCGAAACTGCCTTTGTGCTGCATGATAAGACTGCCTATGGCGAAGGTGTTGCCACGTTCTTTGCTGCTGCACTGGAAGAGGCAGGCGTGGAAGTGCTTGGGTTTGAGGGTACCACTGAAACGGCGAACTTTGATGCCGTGATCACGCCCATCCTTGCTCAGGCACCTGATCTGGTTTACTTTGGTGGTATCTACAACCAAGCAGCTGTGTTCTTCCGTCAGGCACGCGAGAAGGGCTTGGAATCCAAGTTCATGGGTCCCGATGGCATGGACGGCTCTGACCTCGCCAAGATCGGTGGTGAGGCGGTTGTTGGCTTGGTCTACACCTCTGCTGCCGGTCCTGCCTCGCTCTATCCCGCCGCCGCACAGTTTGTGGAAGACTATCGCGCTCAGTTCGGCATTGCGCCAGAGGCCTATGCGGCTGAGGCATACGCAGCTACCCAGATTGTGATCAACGCGTTGGTAGCTGCCATCAATGAGAATGGCGGCGCACTGCCCACACGCGCTCAGGTTGCGGCAGCCGTGCGCGCCACCGAGGATTTTGAGACGGTCATTGGCACCATCAGCTTTGATGATAACGGCGATCCAAAGGTTGCCACCTACTACATTTTGCAGGTTGCCAGCGCCGACCCCGAAAAATGGGGCGAAAATCCATTGATCGGCAGCGTGCAAGCACCTTCCCCGCTGACGGCAAAGGAAATGATGGGTAACTAACACCCTCACAGCCGTACCTACCCTGTGCGGCTGTCCGACAAGGGAGGCTTGCAAGCCTCCCTTGTTTGTACTACACCTTATGGAGCGCCTTTTTTATGACCGCTGTCCCAAACATTACGAGTTCCACCCAACACAACCCACTAGAAGCACTTAGCAACTGGTTACTGCAATACATCCTGAGACCCGTGCTGCAAATTTTGTTGTTCGTCTTTATTGCGGGCGGCAGTATTTCCCTGCTGGCGCTGATTGTTGGCTTTGTGCTGCAAACAGACTGGCACGGGATTGATATTCTGCGCGTGCCTGCCCGCATTAATCTCTTTGAGCAAGTCGTGCGTCAGCTTCCCAACATGTTGTTGGATGGCATTACCATTGGCTTTGTGTATGCCGTCATTGCACTGGGCTACACAATGGTGTATGGCGTGCTAAAGTTCATCAACTTTGCCCACAGCGAAATTTTTATGGTGGGCGGCGTGGTGGGCTATGAAGTGATGATCCGCTTGCAGGCTGCTAATCTGTTGAGCAACTTGCCGCCGTTGGTCATCATCGTGCTGATGATCGGCGTGGCGATGGTTATTTGCGGCGCACTTGCCACCGTGGTGGAGCGCATCGCCTACAAGCCGCTGCGCGGCGCACCACGCCTTGTGCCACTCATTTCCGCGATTGGTGTCTCGTTCTTCCTCACCGATTTTGTGCGCGGCTTTCAGGCGCTCAATCGTAATGTCTTCAACATGCCCTATCCAACCGATCAGGTGACGTTTTTCAATGAGCGCATTGTGTTTGCACAGGGCGTTTCAACCACCAACACAACCCTGATCATCATTGTGAGCGCCATTATTATGCTGGTTGGCTTGAACTATTTTGTGAATGCCACCAAGATCGGCAAGGGCATCCGTGCCGTTTCGCAAGATCAGGCAACGGCAAGCCTGATGGGTATCAACGTTAACCTGATGATCACAATCACCTTCATGGTTGGTGGTGCGTTGGGTGGCGCAGCCGGGGTGCTGTATGGCTTGAAAACAACCAATGTAACGCCCTACATTGGTTTCATTCCCGGTTTGAAGGCGTTCACGGCGGCGGTGCTAGGCGGCATTGGCAACATCACAGGCGCCATGCTTGGCGGCTTGCTCTTGGGCATGTTGGAGGCGTTCTTCTCGGCGTTGCTGCCCTACTTTCCAGCGCTTGGCTTGGGCTATAGCGATATTTTCGCCTTTGCCGTGCTGATCCTTGTGCTGCTGTTCCGCCCAACGGGGCTGCTCGGCAAGAAGGTAGACGAAAAGGTATAACCTATGGCGACAACAAATGCACTCTTTTCCAATGGCGTGCCACAGACTAAACCTGACTGGCGGGAAGCACTGCCAACCCTGTTCGCGCTAGGCTATGTGGCAATTGTCTACTTCCTGCTGCACAGCATAGACCGCAGCATGTTGCTATTCCCGCTGTGGTCATCCATCTTGTTTCCCATGTTCGTCATCTCGCCTTTCATCATCTTGGGTCTAAAGATTGATGAGCGGCTAAAAATGCTGTTGGTTGCCATCATCGGCTTGGTGTTGATGCCAATCCTAGGCCTGGAAGACACCTTCTACCTTGAGCTGATCACACAAATCGCCATCTTCGCAGCAATGGCTATCGGGCTGAATGTGGTGGTTGGCTTTGCCGGCTTGCTAGACTTGGGCTACGTGGCGTTCTTTGCGGTAGGTGCTTACCTGTGGGGCATTTTCACCTCCAACGCCAACACCATTATAAACATCACTGGAGCGCAAGCAGCACCAGAGTTATTCTGGCTGTTCTTGTTCTTGGGTGTGATTGCAGCTGCCATTACGGGCATTTTGCTAGGCTTGCCGGTGCTGCGCTTGCGTGGTGACTATCTGGCAATCGTGACGCTTGGCTTTGGCGAGATCATCCGCATTTTAGTCAGCAACCTCAGCAATATCTCGTCCAATCGGCGCACACCGATCAACATCACCAACGGCGCGCAAGGCTTGCCGGGCATTGTCGGTCCGCCATTGCCCGACTTTTTGGTGGAGGCAGTAGCAAATCTGACTAGCACACTCGGCATTTCAGTCAACAACGTGCGCGCACTTACCTACCAATTGTTCTATTATGGGCTGGTGCTAGTTGTCTGTGCGATTGCAGCACTCATCGCAGCACGGCTGGATAATTCACCCATCGGGCGCGCATGGACGGCTATCCGCGAAGATGAGGTTGCCGCCCAAGCGATGGGCATTCCCAAAGTGCGGATGAAGCTGCTTGCCTTTGCGATGGGCGCTTCTTTCGCCGGCGCGATGGGCGTCATCTTCGCCGCTAAGAACACTTTCGTAAGCCCTGAGAGCTTCAGCTTTATCCAGTCCATCTTCATCTTGGCTATCGTGATTGTGGGCGGTATGGGCAGCATTCGCGGCGTGATCTTAGGTGCGGTGATTGTAACCTTGCTGAACCTGCAAGTGCTGAAAAACTTCTCGCTGCTCATCAACAGCTTGAAGAACATAGATTGGGTGATCCCAATCATCAACTTCCCAATCCGTGATTGGCCTCAGCAGCTTGAGCCTGCCCGCTATGAGCGTTTTGTGTTCGGCTTGCTGCTCATCATTATGATGATCTTCCGTCCCTCAGGTGTGTTGCCCGCCAAGCGCCGCCAGTTGGAACTGCAAGCGGCGATGGGCAAAGAAGAAATTTCCGAAGCGGAAATCATTGCAGATGTGGAGACCATCAAGCCTGAAGACCTGCTCAGCAACCAACCAAAGGAGCAGTCCTAATGGCGCTCTTAGAAGCAAAAGGCGTGCTAAAGCGCTTTGGCGGCTTAACTGCCGTTCAGAAGGTGGATTACTTTATTGAGCCGCGCACTATCAACGCCATCATCGGACCAAACGGTGCCGGCAAAACGACGTTCTTCAACCTGCTGACAGGCATCTATGTGCCAGATGAAGGCACCATCACCTTTGATGGCAAAGACATCACCGGCTTGAAGCCGAACAAGATCAACAAGGCTGGCATCGCACGCACGTTCCAGAACATTCGGTTGTTCGGCGCGATGACCGTCATCGAGAACTGTCTCGTCGGGATGCACCGCCGCCTGCACATTGACCTTGCCCAAACCATCCTGCGCCTGCCTGCCTTTGCCGTCCAGGAGCGCGTTGCACAACAGCGTGTGGAAGCGCTGCTGGATTTCGTAGGCTTGCGCGATAAGGCGAACGAAGTGGCAAAGAACCTGCCCTATGGTGACCAGCGCCGCCTAGAGATCGCCCGCGCTTTGGCAAGTGAACCTAAGTTGCTGCTGCTGGACGAGCCGACGGCGGGTATGAATCCGCAAGAGTCCGTCGCCGCGATGCAGTTGTTCCGCGCCGTGCGTGATGAGTTCGGCATTACAGTGCTGCTGATTGAGCATGATATGCGCGTGGTGATGGGCATCTCTGAAAACATCACCGTGCTGGACTATGGGCAGAAAATCGCTGAAGGCTCACCAGCGGAAGTGCGGCGCAATCCGCGTGTGATCGAAGCGTATCTAGGGCGCGGCAGCGCGGCAAGTCACGTTTGAGAGGCAATGGAAGATGACACTGCTGAAGCTAGAGAACGTTCATACTTACTACGGGCATATCCATGCGCTAAAGGGCATTTCAATCGAGGTGAATGAAGGTGAGGTGGTCACGCTGATCGGCGCGAACGGCGCGGGCAAAAGCACCACCCTGCGCACCATCAGCGGCTTGGCGCGCCCGCGTGCAGGGACGGTCACCTTTCAGGGTACTGCACTGAACAACGTGCCACCGCACAAAATCACGCGGATGGGCGTTGGGCATGTGCCAGAAGGGCGGCGCATCTTCCCTGAACTCACTGTGCGCGAAAACCTAGAGATGGGTGGCTTTTCGGTCAGCAGCCGAGAGGTTGCCGAGCGCATGGAGCGCACTTTTGCCCTCTTTCCGCGTGTAAAGGAACGCCTCAATCAGTTGGGCGGCACGCTCAGCGGCGGCGAACAGCAAATGCTGGCGATGGCGCGTGGTTTGCTGCTCAATCCGCGCATCCTGCTGCTGGATGAGCCTTCGATGGGCTTAGCGCCGGTGCTGGTTGATCAGATTTTCGACATCATCCAGGAACTGCACGCGCAAGGCACCACCATCTTGCTAGTGGAACAAAACGCACGCATGGCGCTGCAAGTGGCAGATCGCGGCTACATTCTGCAATCAGGGCAGATTGTGATGGGGGATGCTGCCAAAGTGCTGCAAGAGAGCGAAGTCGTCCGCAAGGCATACTTAGGCGAGGAATAGTTTCGGCAGCCTCTACGGATAAACTGCCAAGTTATGCCTCAAGACACAATCCCTGATCGTCAAAAAGGGCGGGAGTGTATCCCGCCCGCTGCTTCTGTCAATCACAAGTTGCCGCGCCGCGCCTGCTCCAGTTCGATTGCCTCAAAAAGCGCCTTGAAATTGCCCACACCAAAGCCGCGTGAGCCATGCCGTTCGATCACCTCAATAAAGGCGGTCGGGCGATCTTGCAGCGGACGCGAGAAGATTTGCAGCAGATAGCCCTCATCATCCCGATCCACCAGGATGCCCAACTCTTTGATCTGCGCCAAATCCTCTTTGATCTGCCCAACGCGATCTGGCAGCACATCGTAGTAGGCATCTGGCACGCGCAGGAATTCCACACCGCGATCTCGCAAGGCGCGCACCGTTTTGAGGATGTCACCAGTTGCCATAGCGATGTGCTGCACGCCCGGCGTCATGTAATATTCAAGGTATTCTTCGATCTGGCTCTTTTTCTTGCCGTCGGCAGGTTCGTTGATCGGAAACTTGACGCGCCCATTGCCATTCTGCATCACTTTGGACATCAACGCCGAATACTCAGTGCTGATCTGCTCATCGCTGAAACCTTGCAGCAGGCGAAAGCCCATCACCTGATGGTAGAAGTTCACCCAGTAATTCATCTTGCCTAGTTCAACGTTGCCCACAATGTGATCAATGGCTGCCAAGCCTGCTGAGTCGGCGCTGAAAGGGATCGGTTGGTAGCCCGGTGCGAATGCGCCATGGTAGGCGCGCCGATCCACGAAAACGTGCAGCACTTCGCCATAGGTGCGGATAGCGGCTGTGCGGTAGACGCCGTGTGTATCTGCTTCCTCACGCGGACTCCATGCCACCTGTGCGCCGCGTTCGGTGGTAGCGCGGAAAGCCTGTTCCACATCTTCCACGCCGAGCGCGATCACCTTCACACCATCGCCGTGCAGCAGGTGGTGCGCTGCCATTTCATCGCTAGGGCGGTAGGGCGAGGAAAGGACAAAGCGAATGGTACCGCTTTCCAGCACGTAGGACGCAAAGCGGCGATTGCCCGTCTCCAAGCCGCTGTAGGCAATCGGCTTGAAGCCGAACGCCTTCCACCAGTAGTACATCGCTTGCTTGGCATTCCCAACCCACCAATGCACATGGTCAATACTTTTGATCTGCAAAAAATCGGCTTCTTCAGTTAAAGGGCGCGCCGTTGGCGTTTGAACACTCATAAAAACCTCCCAAAAGGCACTTTCCAGAGCATTATAGCACAGTGCGCGATGCCAAATCAGCGAATCAGCCAGAACCTGCCCTACGCCTAGTTGTCAAAAGGTACCCTCGCACAAGGGCTGTCGTGCTATTTGGCACACCACCGTAGTTTGATCATAATTTTGTCAGTTTTTATCCATTTTCCAACTAATGGAGGACGATCAACCATGTCTGATGGGCGCAAAACACAAACCGCAAGCGCGCTGGCTGTGCGCTTTGAACACCACGCCGAGACCGATATTCACGAATTGATCTTCCTTGAGTCTAGCCGCCGCAGTGCCGAACAGGGGCTAGAATACGTTACGCACATCTTCGAGACAGCCACCAACGAGTCGCGCTTGCGCTTGCTGCTGGATATGCGGCAATCAGGCTTGCTGCCCTTCAATAGCGTGATCACAGCAGGGCGCGAGTGGAGTCATCGCGTCAAGGTGCATCCGACCACGCGCATGGTGCTTCTGGTGCGCCAAGATGCTGCAATCTCGCTGTTGCAGCCGATTTTTAGCTTTATGCGCTTCGGTCACCTGAAGCTGCGTATCTTTCAAGGCGATAAGCACGCTGAGGCGGTGGCGTGGCTTCTTAAGGAAGGCTAATCCGCAGGTGGCGCCGCTTGCTGCTACAATTGCGGAAAGTTTCGCGTTATGAGGCAAGGATTAGTGCGATGATGCGTCGGTTGTGTTGGTTAATGCTGATAAGCGTCTTATCGGAAGCTCTCTGGGCGTGGCACGCGCTCAAGAGGACACGCTGCCTGTGGCAGTGCTAGTTGACGATGAAGGCGGCGTGCAGATGCTGCGCGGCGAAGTTGCTTATACCTCGCTACGTTTTGAGATTTTCGCGCCCGATCCCTATGTGATCATGTTCAACCTTTTCGAATACATTCGGAACGGCGGCTTTGTGCCAGAACGTGCCAACGTGCCTGCCGATGGTCAGGTGCTTGGGCGCGTAACCAGCGACCCGAAAACGTCGCCCTTTGGCTACGAACTGCTGCTGCCACAAGTGCCGCCCGGTGTGCCAACTACGCTTGGCAGCGGCGAGGTGAAAATCTACCTGATCGCGCTCATCTCCAACCTGCTTGGCGATCCTTACCTCAGCGCCCGCGAATATTTTGGCGCCTATCGTTCGGCAATCATCACCACCGAACAACTGAAAAGCGGCAAACTGCTGCTCTACGCTGAGGGTGATCGCGGCGTCTTCCCTTCAGATCGCGGTGCCGATGGCAAGCTGTTCACCGAAGATGATCCGCTGGTGCGCTTGCCGAATGGTTATACGCTGGTGGAGATCGGCGAATCGCCTTTTGTGTTCAGCCGCCCGCGCCAAGCCCTAGTAGACCTGATCGAATCGCCTTCCTCAGTCCAAGATGATTTCTCTGACCAAACTTACCTTGAAGCGTTTGACAGCTTAATCAGCTTGCTAGAGCAAAAATACGCCTTCAGCGACTATTATGAGATTGACTATGCCGCCATCCGCGCCGATCTGCGCCCGCGTGCAGAGCGTGTTGGCAGCCGTGAGGCGTTTCTGCAACTGCTCTATGATCTGGTGCGCTACTTTCCCGATGGGCATATCGGCATAAACAACGTGCCGGATAGCGCTATCCGTGCCGCATTAGGCGGTGTAGGCATCTGGGCGCAAACGCTGGACGACGGACGCCTGATCGTCTATCGCCTGCCTGAAAATTTGCCCGCCGCACGCACCGATCTACAAGTTGGTGCACAGATCATTGCCGTGAACGGCACGCCTACTGCCGAAGCGCTGAAAGCGGTGCAGCCCTTCACCAATAGCGGCATCGCCACGCCTTACAACCGCTTGATCTTACAGCAGCGCGATCTCTTTCGCGGTGAGGTTGGCAAAAGCATCACGATCACCTTCCGCAATCCTGAGGCAAGCGCTGATCAGACCATCACGCTGACCTTTGTGCAGGATGTCAGCGGCTTGGTGGATTACAAGCCCTTCTACCGTGCCGAACTGCCCGACCGCTGGCTGCCCATCGAAACCCGCCTAGTGGAAGGCTACACCGTGCTGAATTTTTACAGCTTTGCCGATGACCTGCCGCTGACACTGCGTTTGTGGCGGCGTGCCATTGATCAGGCGCGCAATGCCGCCGCACGCGATAACAAACTCGGCTTGATTATTGATCTGCGGCAGAACGGCGGCGGCAGCGCCTACCTCACCTTGCTAACAGCCGCCACCTTCTTTGAGTCGCCCTTAGAGGTTGGCAACAGCGCCGAATACGACGATCAGGCTGAGGCGTTCATCACCAACCCACGTGAGCGCAACCTGCTGCTGCCGCCAGATGAAAATGAGCGCTATCTTGGGAATGTGGTGGTGCTGGTTAGCCCCGACTGTGCCAGTGCCTGCGAATTTTTCAGCTACTACCTGACCAAGCGAGATCGGGCGACGATCCTCGGCTACTACGGCACGGCGGGCTTGGGTGGCTCGCGCTTTGAGGTGGTGTTGCCTGATAACCTGCAATTCGTCTATACACGCGGGCGCGCCCTTGATGCCAACGGGCAAATTCACATTGAAGGCAAGGGCGTGCAGCCAACGCTGCGCGTGCCAATTACAGCGGAAAATGTGCTGAGCAGCGCTGATCCGCTGCTGGCGGCAGTCGTAGCGCACCTTGACTCGCAGCCCTTGCCTAGCGAAAAGCGCACCATCACCACCCAAAGCGGCACGTTCAGCCTGAATCTGCCGCGTGGCTGGCGGGTGACAGCGCTTGGCGCACGCTCTGGCGGCGGTGAGGCGCGCCTGAACCTCTACCGCTTTGAGAATGTACCAGTCAGCCGCCTGTTGGAATCCTTGCAGCGCACAGCACAAGATGGACAGATTGATGAACTGGAGACGCTCAGGCTAGGCGGTGTGGACTGGACGTTTTACCGCTTCCGTGTGGAGATTGGCACGGAAACGCTTGCTGTCTCGACCGTGGGCAATACGCTGCACGTGCTGGAGTTGGTCTCGCCAGAAGGGCGCGCTGATTATTACACGCGCACGGTCTTACGCACCGCTGCCGAGACGTTCAAGGTGGAGTAGGTGTCAGTCTGGGCGGGATGCGAGGCATCCCGCCTTACAGGTAACGTCCTAACGAACGCCCATCACACGCCCTAGCGCATCGCACGCTGGGCAAGAGCCGTCAGGACGAATCATGGCGTAGCCTGCTTGTGGATCATCGGCGCCGTAGTAGGTGAAATCCACATTGAAGACGATCATCAGGCGGATGCGCCCTGATTGTGCAGCGCGCAAAGCTGCCTCTGCCAACCAACGCGCCTGCTGTTCGACCGTGACATTGCCCGCCCACGCAAAATTGCCCGGCAGCGGTCCGTAGCCCTGTGGCGAGAGGTAGCCTAGCTCTGTGAAGCAGCCGCGCTTGCCGCCAAACGGATTCAAGCCGCGTGCCACTTGCCCGTCATAATAGCGCGTGGGATAGTTATCACCGCGTGGGTCGCCGCTGCGCTGATTCGGGCTGACGATACCCTCGTTGTAGTGTAAGCCGATGCAATCTGAATAGCGCCCGGCGCCGGCGGCTGCCATGCCCTGCACATAGCGATCATCGTTCCACACGCGGTCTGAGCCGAAGGCAGCCTCCGCACCTGTTGGTGCTGGTGCGCCGCTGATCACCAAGGTGTTGGGATTGTTCGCCTTGATGGCGTTGTAGGATTTGGCGAGCAACTGCGTGTAACTGACAGGGCTGATGGCGCCGCGCTTCCATTCGCGGTCAATGTTTTGTTCGTTCCAAACCTCAATTGCATCAGCGCCGGCGGCTGCCAACTGCCCAACGAAATTGGCGTAGGTATCCTGATAGCCTGATTCGACGACCGCATCAATGTTGCCGATCACCGAGAGCAAAATTTTGAAGCCGTTTGCCTTCGCCTCACTGATGTAGCCAAAGGCTGCGCCGTCACCCTCTTTGGCTTGTCGCTTGATCCAAGTCATGCCGGCGCGCCGCATGGCGTTCACCGTGGCAGGACTCAAGCCCTGCACTTGCCCGCCTAGCTCAAAGCCGCGCAGGTTGGCGCCGCTGGCAGCCGGTGGCGGTGCCGCTGGCGGTGGTGCGCCGCCACCCGCATCGCCGCCAGACGGTGGTGCCGCTGGTGGTGCTTCAGGTGCGCCCGCGCCGCCTGCGGCATTGGTCGGTGCATCCGGCGGCACAATGGGCAGATCATTCAGGTTGGCATTGGCGGGAAATTCTAAATATTGCAGGGCAACCCAGCCAACTGCGCCTGCCTCAGTGCGCCCGTAGCCCCAGCCGCGAATAGATGACCGCCCGCTGATCTCCATGCGCTGCCCTGCCCGCAGCGTATCCAGCACAGCGCCGCTGCGCGAAGCTGCCGAGCGCACAAAGAGCTGATCAGCCGTTACTATGCCGGTGATCGTAAACTGCGCCTGCACTTCTCCCACCACAGTGGCGGCAAACATTGCAGCAACCAAGCAAAGCAGCGTAAGCATCCGCAACCGTTTTGTCAATATCATCATCAAACAATCCTCATCCCCTAATGAAACGCGCTCGATTGTAGCCCTATTTATGCCTTTTGCCAAAGCCTAGCCATAGGGCTATAGTTATTGCCCTGTACTGATCTACTTTGGATGGCATCATGGTTATGGAAGCCGCACCGCTTACCGTTGCTGAAATTTGCAGGTTTGCCCTTCCGCTGAACGCGCAGATTGTTGCCGCGCCGCGTGCCGTTGAGCATGTGGTGCGCTGGGTGATCACCGTCAATGCGGAGGTGCCGCTGCCCTACCTTGAAGGCGATGAACTGCTGCTCTTAGCACCCACTGAGCATACCGTTAACCCAAGCGCCTTTTTATCTGCCTGCCGCGCTGCTAACGTTGCCGCGCTTGCTATGCTGCCACCCATTGACCCATTGCTGATCGCTCTGGCAGAGGCAGAAAGCCTACCCCTGATCGCACTGCCGCATGGCAGCCGCTTGCGCGATATTGAGCGGTTGATCATCGGCTTGCTGCTGGATCGGCATGGGCATTTTGAGCGCCGCAGCACGCAAATCTACGAGCAGTTGATCGGAATCGCCACAGAAAATGTGGGTTTGGAAGGCATTGTGCAGGCGCTTGGCAGCTTTCTGCACAAGGGCATCGTGGTGCAGGATAAACATTTGCGCGTGCAGACGCACAGCACCGCACCCGACCTTGCCAATGATTGGGAGAGCGTGCTAAACCTGCTGAAAGACCGCACCAAATTGCCGCAAGCACTCAGCAACCGCCACCGCTTGCCGCGCCATACTGCCGTAAGCCATTCCCAAACGCTGCGGAGCGACGGCTTGGCGCGCTTGGTGACGCCTATTGTGGCACAAGGTGTTGGGCGCGGCTACCTTTCCGCCATCACGCGCGGCGCGCCCTTCACCGATCTAGATCGCTTGGTCTTGCAGCACGGCGCCACCATTTGCGCCCTCGAAATGGCGCGCCAAAAGACGATCAGTGAGGCGGAGAAGCGCCTGCGCGGCGACTTTCTGCATAACCTGATGACAGGCACGCTCAGCGAGGCAGAGGCACTTGCCGAAGGTGACCGCTTCCGCCATGATATGAACGTGCCGCACGTTGCAATCGTCATGATGTGGCACGGCGAGAAGCGTCCCTCTGGCAGGCGGCTGGAAACGCTTGTTAACAGCGTGTTGCAGAGCAAAAACGCACAAGCGTTGGTCTATCTGCGTGAGGAAGAACTGCGCCTGTTCTTCACGGCTGATCCGCGTGCCTTGGTGGCTCATGCCCGCGCCTTTGCCGAGTCGGTTATTGAGGCTGCCAACCGTGAACACAAAGGCAGCAAGTTGGCAGTTGGCATTGGCAGCGTGGCAGAGCGCATTGGCAAGTGGAGCCTCAGCTACCGCGACGCGGCACACGCCGCCAAGATCGCACGCCGTTTGCGCGCCCAACAGCCCTTATACACGGCTGATCTCGGTATTTACACGCTTTTGGCACGGGACGATCTGCGAAGTGATCTGATCGGCTTGCGCGATAAGATGATCGGCAAGCTGCTGGAACACGACGAACGCCAACGCGCCGACCTGCTCCAAACGCTGGAGGCATTCTTTGAGGCTCACGGCAACGCCACCCAAACCGCCGAGAAGCTGAGCGTGCATCGCAACACGCTCTTTTACCGCATGAACCGCATTCAAGAAATCCTCGATCTGGACTTGAATCAGCCGGATGTGCGCTTGGCGGTGCATCTCTCGCTCAAGATTCACCGCCTGCTGGCAGAAGACGCTTAACCTAGCGCCTGATCAGCCCTGCGGGCGCGGTGCAGCATCACCAAGGATCAACACTTCCAGCATTTCCTCGTGAATGCGCCCGTTGCTGGCGACGATTTGCGCGCCATCGTAGACGCCTTCTTGCCTACCGCGATAATTGGTGAGCTTGCCGCCGCTTTCTTCCACCATCAGCAAGCCCGCCTGCACATCCCACGTATTCACCCGCGCTTCCCAATAGCCATCAAAGCGCCCGGCTGCCACATAGCAGAGTTCTAGCGCAGCAGAGCCGATCCGCCGCACCGACTGCGTGCGCGGCACAAAACACGCCCATTCCTCTGTGTTGTTATCAGGGTTCAGGCGTTTATCGCTCGGAAAGCCTGATGCCAGCAGGGCACTTGCCAATTTGCGTGTTTTGCTGACGCGCAGCCTTTTGCGCCCTAAGCGCGCACCGCCGCCACGCACCGCTTTGAAGCACTCTTCATGCACCACATCATAGACGACGCCGACCAATGGCAAGTTGTTGGCATCGCTGAGGGCAATGCTGACCGCGAAATAAGGAATGCCGCGTGTAAAATTGGTGGTGCCGTCCAGCGGATCAACATGCCAGCGGAAGGCAGCCTGTGCGTTGCCTTGCGCGCCGCCTTCTTCGCCGATCAGCGCGTGATCGGGATAGGCATTTAGCAACAGTTCGGCAATCAGCCGTTCGGAACGGCGATCTGCTTCTGTTACCAAATCGGTGGCGCCTTTTTGCTGCACCTTCAATTTCGGATCGCGGAAGTAGGTCAGCAGTAGGGCGGCAGCCCGCCGTGCGGCGTTCTCGGCAAGGGTTAGGGCAACGTTCAGGTCAGGGCTGGCAGGCATATCAGGACTCCATAGTGTAGGCGGCTTCGATTATAATACACCTCAATTATCATACCACGAAGGCAGCTATGGGCAGGTCTCGTAACATCATCTTGTGCGGCTTTATGGGGACGGGCAAAACCACCATCGGAAAGCTGGTGGCGGCGCGCATTGGCTGGCAGTTCGCCGATACCGATCAAGTGATTGAGGCACGCTGCGGCAAGCGCGTTAGCGCCATTTTTGCTGAGGACGGCGAGGCAGCCTTCCGCCAAATGGAGCGCGATTTGTGCGCCGAGATCGCGGCGGGTTGGCGCTACCACGTGATCGCCACGGGCGGCGGCATGGTGCTGGATGCCGCCAACCGCGAAGCGCTTACCCGTGCCGGCTGCTTGATCTGCCTTGACCTGCCGCCTGAGCAGTTGGCGCGCCGCTTGGCGGGCAAAACCGACCGTCCGCTGTTGGCAAACCCGCTCAATGGCGACCTCACCGCCCACATTCAGGCGCTCTTGGCAGCCCGCGCAGAGGCATATCGCGCTGTGCCACATCATATCGACACGGCACAGCTTTCGCCCTACGGCGTCTCGGAGGCGGTGCTGAATGTGTGGCGGCGCTAAGCGGCTGCCAGATGATAGACTTTGTAGCCATTCGGCGGCAGCGAGGCGTATAAGCCGCCCGTCAGCAGCGAGTCGGTTGGCACAAGGAACGAGTCTGCCGTATTAAAGGCATCTGTAAAGCGCCATGCCGCTGCACGCCCTAATGCAGGATCACCGAGCATGATGCGCCCTTGCGCGGCGCTATCGCGGCTTAGATTGACCACCACAACGCGCCGATCCGCACCTTGCGCCCATGTGTAGGTAAAGAGCGGCTCGGTGTGGCTGCCGCCGCTCAAGGGTAGCACGCCAAGCAGCGTGAAAACGCCGTCATGGTAGATCTCAGCGTTCACCTCTGCCAGCAGCGCTTGGTAGAAGGCTACCGTTTCTGCGTCAGCAGGCTCATAGGGACGGGCGCCAAGCTGAACGGGCAGCTTCACGCGCCTGCCTTCAAGCTGCCCTTCGTAGAAAAGCGTCATGCCGGGCAGTGTGGCCGAGAGCAGCGCCGCCATTTGCCCACGCGCACGCCCAAAACTTGCCATAGCACGCGCCTCGTCGTGATTTTCGGTGAAGCGCACCATGTGGCGCTGATAGCTGAGCGCCGCCGTCAAGTGATCGCGGACGCTGGCGGGCGTTTCGTGCAGCAGGCGGTCGTAGAGGCGCTTGTCGTAGGCGTAGTCGAAGCCGTGCGCCAGCAAATCCGCCTCCATATCCCAGTAAACTTCTGCCATGAACAGAAAGTCAGGATGCTGAGCGCGCACGCCGCCGATGACCTCTACCCAAAACTCTTGGGCGGGCAGTTCAGGGCGTTGCCAGGTGCTGCTGAAGATGCGGCTGACCAAGAGCATTGCCATATCGCAGCGCACGCCGTCGCACTGTTGGGCGATGGTGTTTAGCGCCTCCAGGGTCACTTGGCGCGCACGCGGCGCGAAGGCGTCAATCTGCGTCGTATCTGACCACGACGGGAAGTATGGATCGCGCCCATGCGCGAAATAGCGCCCGTGTGCCTCTGGGCGCGGCGCGGCAAAATACATGCCCTGCTGGGCGGCTGCCTGTTCTGCGGTCACTTCAATGAGCGCGTCGGGCGCTTCTACCGTCCAGTCGTGGTCAATGGCGACGTGGTTCGGCACATAGTCTAGGATCAGCTTCATGCCGCGCGCTGCCAGCTTTTGGCGGAAGGCTGCCAACGCCTCACGCCCGCCATAATGTGAGTCAACCTCATAGCGGTAGACGGCGTAGGGCGAGCCGATGATCTGCTCTTGGGTGACGCTAGGCAGCGCACGGCGGTATTCCTCCAACAAAAAGTTAAGGTGGCGTGCCACTTCGCGCCCGTGTGGGCTGCGCTGCCAAATGCCCATCAACCAGATGGCATCCATATGCAGGGCGGCAAGTTCATCAAAAACTTCATCAGGCACAGTCTCTAGGGTAAGTGGGCGCTGATAGCGCTGACTGAGGTCGTTCAACCACACCCACGTATTGATCTCATAAAGCAGTGGATTGCGGCGCAGCGGCATAGCGGCTCTTTCTCCGATTTCTTTGCAAACTTTCTATGGGCAAAAGGCTATTATGCCACAGGACACCCGACTTGGGTAATGCAGGCGTGGTACACCGCCTAGCCATAAGCAAAGCTGATGAGCAGGGCAGGTGTGAAAGCTGCCCGTTGCGCGCTAGAATAACTGACACAACATTTTCTGCACCTACTTAGAAAACAGGAGCATCCCGCATGACCTTCCGTATTGAAAAAGACTCGCTCGGTGAACTGCAAGTGCCTGCCAACGCCTACTACGGCGTGCAGACGCAACGCGCCGTGCAAAATTTCCCCGTCAGCGGCTTGAAACCCTATGCCGCCTTCATCTGGTCTATGGCTGCCATCAAGCGCGCCGCCGCCAACGTGAACGGCGCGTTGGGCTTGCTAGAGCCGCAGCTTGCCCAAGCCATTGACGCCGCTGCCACCGAGATCATGGACGGCAAACTGCACGATCAATTCGTGGTTGATCCCTTTCAAGCAGGCGCCGGCACCAGCCACAACATGAACACCAACGAGGTGATCGCCGCCCGTGCCAACGAGATACTGGGATACGCCCTCAGCGCACCCGCCAAAGAGAAGCCTGTACGCTCTAACGACCATGTGAACATGGCGCAAAGCACCAACGACACCATCCCGACCGCTATTCGTATTGGTGCGCTATGGCGCTTGAACGAATTGGTAGAGACGCTGCGCGATCTGCAAAACGCGCTGCGCGAAAAGGCAATCGAGTTCGATGATGTGGTCAAAAGTGGGCGTACACACTTGCAAGATGCTGTGCCTGTCCGCATGGGGCAAGAATTCGGCGGCTATGCCAAAACGATTGAGCGCAACATCGAGAAGCTGTTGGTGGCAGCCGAAGGCTTAAAGCGGCTAGGCATTGGCGGCACGGCTACTGGCACGGGCTTGAACGCGCATCCCGAATACCATGCGCGTATGGTCAAGCGGCTGGGCGAATTTTTGGGCATGGAACTGCAAACCAGCGATGACCTGTTCGAGAGCATGGCAAGTATGCAGGATGCAGTCTTTTTCAGCGGCGCCATCCGCACTGTTGCCCAAGACTTGATCCGCATCGCCAACGATCTGCGCCTGCTTAGCTCAGGGCCTTCCACTGGCTTGGATGAGATTTGTCTCCAACCTGTGCAGCCGGGATCGTCCATTATGCCGGGCAAGGTCAATCCAGTGTTAGCAGAAATGCTCAATATGGCGATGTTCTACGTGCTAGGGCATGATACAACCATCGCCTACGCGGGGCAGGCAGGGCAGCTTCAGCTCAATGTGATGATGCCGATCATCGCGCACTGCCTCTTTGAAGAAATGCACGTCATGATCGGCGCAGTGCGTGCCTTCACCGAGAAATGCGTGCGCGGCATCACCGTCAACCGCGAAAAGGCGACTGGCTGGCTTGCCAAAAACGCCATCCTTGCGACGGCGCTCAACCCGATCATCGGCTATGAGAAGGGCGCGGAAGTCGTGAAGAAGGCGATGGCAGACAACAAGAGCATCCTTGAGGTGGTCGTTGAACTTGGCTATATGACGCATGAGGCGGCAGAAAAGGCACTGGACGCCCGCGCCATGACCGATGGTGGGTTGACGGATACGCCCGCCGCCGGCTAAAGGTGGCTTAATTTGATCAGGCTTGCACGACGCTGTGGAGTGCCTGCACGATGCGCCGCCGCAAAAGCGACTCGCGCAGGGCAGGATCGTGCAAGCCTTCAACATAGCCTGCCAAGAGCGCCTTGCCTTCTGCCAAGATTGCCGCCGCCTGTGGATGCTTCAACGACGCCAAAATCTCGTAAACTGCCAGATAGACTCGTAACGGTTCCTCCATCATGCGGATAAAATTGGCATTCCAGTGCGGCAGCAGCCCTTCGATAATCGGCGCAGCCTGTGCCAAATCGCCCTGCCGAAAGTAACATTCTGCCGTGCTGAGCTGCGCTTCCAGCACCAAGATGCGCGCTTCAGCCGCGGTTGCCAGCCTAACGCACTGCGCGTAGGAATCCAGTGCGTTTGTGTAAGCGCCTGCTGTATAGTACACATGCCCTAACACAAGCTGAAAAAGCGGATCGTTAGGCAGTGCATCCCTGACGAGCAAAAGAACGGCGTGCGATTTCTCCAACAGCCCTTGATCAGCGTAGGTGAGGGCAATATTCAAATGCATGAAGTTCGGCACGGCAATCTGGTGCGCCGCGGCAAGCTGTTGAGATTTCTGGTAAATGCTTAGCGCTTCTGGCAGTGCGCCGCAAATCCGATACATATCAGAGATGGCAACCAGCACCATCATCTGCGTGCCGATTTCTTGAGTAGCTTCGGCGAGCGCCTCAGACTGCTGAAAGGCTGCCAAAGACTCGCCAACCTGTCCGCGGGCAGCAAGGATCACACCCACATTGGCATACGCCCAACTCTCGCCCCACCTATCGCCTGTTTGCTGGCACAGCCGCAAGCCCTCATCCGCGCAGTGGCGGGCGCGCTCCAGCTCACCTAGCCTGTTCAGTGTCTCGGCTAGGGCGATGTTGGTCAGCCCTTGCGAAATGCGATGTCCAATGCGTGTAGCAAGGGTGAGTGCTGCCTCAAGATACGTCCGCGATTCCTCATAGCGGCGCATCTCAGAGAGGGTGAACCCAGTGGCACGCAGCGCATCGCTCTCAAGGGCAGCCAAGCCGTGCTGTCGGCAGAGTGCTACGCTTTGCTGCAACTGCTCAACAGAATGCTCAAACTGGCGCAAGCGGCGGTAGGTGCGCCCTAATCGGAAGCGTGCTGCTGCTTCAAGGTGTGGCGCATTCGCAGCCTGTGCCAACGCGATAGCTTCCTCGCCTTGTTGGCGCGCTAACTGAAAGCGCCCTGTTACTTCGTAAAGGTTGGTGCGCCGCACGGCAACCTCTGCCTGAAGCAGCACGCTGCCGATCTGCTCCGCGAGGGCAGCTAGGGCATCTAGATCAGCCGTTTGCAGCACACGTTCGCCTTGCAAGTTGTAGATGCTCTCGCGCAGCAACAGCAGATCATAGCGGGCTTGGTGCTGATCGGCAGGCGTCAGTGCCAGCGCACGGGCGATGTAGCCTAGCGCGGTGCTGTTGGCAAACTGATCGGCGGTTTGGTGAGCAGCTAAAGCTGCGTAGCGCCGTTCGCGGGCTTCATCGCCGCTTTGGGCAAAGTGGTGTGCCAATTCCACTACCGGCGGCAGCGGATCGCTGCTGGTTAGCCGTTCAAGCCCTTCGCCAACCTGCTGATGCAAGGCACTGCGTTGGCTGGGTGCTAGGCGCGCTAAAGCACCTTCGCGCAGTTTATCGTGGCTGAAGCGCCACCGCCCTTCACTGACTTCAAAGAGGGCAAATTCGGCGCAGCGCTCGATCAACCGTTCGCCATCAGGAATGCCAAGCTCAGCCAGCAAAGGCAAGTTCAGCCAGCGCCCACTAATGGCTGCCACGTCCACCATGCGGCGTGCTGCCTCTGGCACACGCGCCAAGCGGTTCACCACGACGTGCCGCACAGCATCCGCCTCAATTTGATCAGGCATGGGCGCACTGCTGATGTGCGTTAGATAGCCTGCTTCTTCGGCAAGTGTGCGGATGGTCTCGACAAGGAAGAAGGCGTTGCCTTCCGTCTCGCGCCACAGCGCCTGAATGAGGGAAGGTGGTAACTGCCCAACGATGGAACTGCTCAGTTGGCGCACACCTTCTTCGGAAAGGCGCACAAGGCGCAGCGGATAGGCTTGCGGCAGCCCTTCGGTGAGGCGCGGCGCTTCGTCATCGCGGTAGGTGGCGATGATGAGCAGGTTCGGCAGCTTAAGGCACGTTAGCCAGCCGAGCAGCGCAAGGCTATCGGCATCAGCCTGATGAAAGTCTTCCAGCACGATCAGCAAGGGCGTGCTGTGCTGCTCACACAGCGCACTGACCGCCGCGAAAAAGCGATCTTGGGCAGCCGACGGCGGCAGTGGTGCTGGTGGCTCTGCCGTTTGCCCCAGCCAGTTGGCAAACTCTGGCACGACGGCGCGCAGCACACCAAGCTGCTGTGCCGAAGGCTGTGCCTTGAGCGCCAACACCTGTAAGACAGGCTGCCATGCCTGAAACGGCGCGCCGCTTTGCAGTTCAGCCTGCCCAACCGCAGTTGGCACGCCGCGCACAAGGGCATGAGCGCGCACCTCGCGCACCAAGCGCGATTTGCCAACACCGCTCTCGCCACCGATCAGCCATGTGCTGCCTTCCCCTTTGAGCAAGTTCTCCAGCGCGTTCTGGAAAAGCTGCATTTCCGCCTCACGCTCGACAAAGCGCGCACTTTGTAAAAAGCCTTCACGGATCGGCGCGTTTTCGTGCGGCAGTGGCAGCCCTGCCGCCGCGTAGAGCGCTTCAAGGGCGCTGTGTGCATCGGCATAGCGCGCCGAAGGCTCAGCACCACGGCGCGCATGGCGGCTGGCACGGGCAGGCTGCCAACCTCAGGCTCGCGGTAGGTGGTCAGCCGATTAACCCAAGAGGTGGTTGGCTTGTTGGGATCGAAAAAGGGCGCGCCGCTAAACACCTCAAAGGCGATCACGCCGAAGGCATACAGATCGGCGGCGGTGGTTGCTTTGCCACCTTGAAAGACTTCCGGCGCGATGTAGCCAAGCGTGCCAGCCGCGCCTTCCACATGATCTGCCAGCACTGCCAAACCGAAATCCAGCACTTTTGCCTGCCCGCGTGAGTCAATCAAAATGTTGGCAGGCTTCAGATCACGGTGCAGCACGCCGCGCCGATGTAGGTAGATCAGCGCTTGCAAGGTCTGCCCAAGCAGCCGCACCTGATCGGCAAAGGGCAGGTTGCGCGCCGCGCTGAGGATGCTCTGTGCGTTGGTCAGCAGTTCCATGCTGAAGAATGGGCGCTGATCTTCACCAAAGCCATAGTCCAGCACGCTGATCACATGCGGATGACGCATGGTCGCCAGCAGTTGGAACTCGTGGGAGAGGGCAAGGTTGAGATCAGTGCCGAGTGCATCACGTGCTTCTGGGGCAAGGCGCGGGCTGAGGGCAGCAATAGATTTGAGCGCCACGTAAGTGCGTGTCAGGCGGTCGTAGGCGCGGTAGACAACGCCCATACCGCCTTGCCCAATGGTTTCGAAAAGCTCGTAGCGCTCTGTGATCATGCTAAATAATCTTAGCCGCTTGCCCTGTATTGCGTTGATGGTGTGTGAAATAATCAGCACACTTGGCTAAAGAATAAGAAGAAAGCAGGGGAATGTCAATATGTGCTGTGCGGAAGCCCCTTTCGGCGTGCGGAATTGACCAGAACGCCGTCCACACACTCAAGAGGCGGGAGAGTGATGCGTGTGGCGCACGGCGAAAACGACCGACGGGCAAGCCTTCACTGCCCGCGCAACGGTAACGACCTTGCCACTGTTTCACAACTGCTAGGGCATAGCAGCGTGAGTGTGACGGCTGACTTCTACGCCGTGTTCAACACCCATGAGTTGGCTTTACGCCACA
>DAOTVQ010000047.1:0-262257 GCA_034436355.1 Anaerolineae bacterium | reverse complement strand
CGAGACGCCTTCGCCGACGCCGACCAACACACGCACACCCACCTATACGCCAACACCGACGGCAACCCTGACGCCTTCTAACACGCCCACGTCCACGCCCAACATCACGGCGACTATTGAAGCGGCGACGGTGGTTGCCGCCAACGCGACGGCAACCGTTGTACAGCAGACCATTGTCGCCTTCTTCGAAACTCAGCGCGCCCTCGTCTCGCCCACGCCGGACTATACCGCCACAGCGCGCCTGTGCGTCTTGGAATATGAACTCATCGCGCCCGAACCGCCCGATCCGCTGGCGCCCAAAAATCCGATCCGCGCCAACACGCCGTTGGAAACCGACGTGGTGCTGCGGAATACCGGCAACTGCGATTGGCTGCCCGGCACCAGCATCAACTATATTGAAGGTGAGCGCTTCAACCTGCCGCGCCGCATTGAGATGAGCAACACGGCGCCTGTTCGTCCCGGCGAAGAAGCACGCTTCCCCTTACGTGGACGCACACCCACGCAAGGCGGCGTGCGAATTGGTCAGTGGGAAGTGCGGACGAGTGGCAACGTCCTCATCCAGCCGCGCCTTTCGGTTGCCTTTTTCGTCTTTCAGTAAAATAGCTTTCAGCCAAGAGGCATGATGAGCGAGCGACCTAACGACACGCTGCCCGATGATTTCGCTGCTGACGCGCCAGAAGTGCCATCTGAAAGCGCTTTCCAAGCCGCAGAGGCGGCGGCTGACCCCGATCAGGTGGAGAGCGAACCGATCCGCGCTGAGGCAGCGGCACTCAAGGCTGCCGATGCCAACGCCGATGCAGATTTGGCGCGTCCCGCCCGTCTCTCACAGTTCCGCAGCCGCCGCCGCACACAGTTCAGCATGGTGATTCCCGCCTTTCTGTTGATGGGTTATGGCGTGCTGCTGCTCAGCGAGACGATCACGCCTGATGTGCAAGAATATCCACCCCTGCTGCTGCTTGGCGCAGGCGTTGGTGCGTTGGCAGTGGCACTCTTGGCGCGCTTTTTCATCAACGGCAGGCGTGAGCGCAGCCTGTTCCTGATCGGCGTGACGCTTGGCGGCGGGCTTGGCTTGGCAGCACTAACCGCTGAAGGCAGGCTGACTAGCACTCAGCTCTGGACGTTTGGCATTATGGTCGTTGGCGCGGCACTGCTGCTCAGCTACCTGTTTGGGCGCGGACGTGATAGCGGCGTGGTGCTGCCTGCCCTTGCCCTGATTGTGGTCGGCTTGGTAGCGATTCCCGTTGCTGAAGGCACCTTCTCGCCCGATGTTTTAATCAGCCTTGTGCGCCTTGCGCCGCTTGCCCTGATTGGCGCGGCACTGCTGTGGCTGCCGCGTGCCTTGCGCGAACGTGATTAGCCCTGCCCTATGCACATCGCCATAGATGCCAGCCGCACCACGACGGCGCGGCGCACTGGCACAGAAAACTACGCCCTGCAACTCATCCGCGCCTTGCTAAGGCTGCCCCAGAGCGCTGATCAGCGCTTCAGCCTCTACTTTCGGGATGCACCAATGCCCGATCTGCTGCCGACGCTGCCCAACGTCACGCACCATGTGCTGCCCGCCCGCCGCGCCTGGACGCATACGCGCTTTGCAGCAGCGCTTGCCCAACACACGCCCGATGTCGTCTTTGTGCCAGCCCACACGCTGCCCTTCCGCTTTCGTGAGCGCGCTGTGGTGACTGTGCATGATCTCGGCTATCGCTTCTTTCCCAAAGCGCACCGCCTGAAAGAGCGCCTCTACCTAGAGCTGACCACCCGCTACAGCGCCTGGCGCGCAGATCGCATCCTTGCCGACTCGCACGCCACACGCCGCGATCTGATCGGGCAGTATGGCGCGTCCGACGCTAAGATTCGCGTGGTCTATCCCGGCGTGGAAGGCATTCAGCGCGCCACTGCTGAGCAGATCGCCGCCATCCGCGCTGCTTACCATCTGCCCGAACGCTATTTGCTCTTTCTTGGCACGCTTCAGCCGCGCAAGAACCTGACGCGCCTTGTGCAGGCATTTGCCGCTTATCTAACGCGCAGCGCTGATCCCGATTTGGCGTTGGTGTTGGCAGGGCAAGTCGGCTGGCTGTTACAGCCACAGCGCGATCTCTATGCACATTTGCCACCTGCTTTGCACAATCGCCTGCACATGACGGGCTATGTGGATGACGCGCACGTTGCAGCGCTCTACAGCGGCGCGCTTGCTTTCGTCTTTCCCTCGCTCTACGAAGGGTTCGGCTTTCCCGTGCTGGAGTCCATGCACTGCGGCACGCCCGTCCTGTGTGCGGAAACATCCTCGCTGCCCGAACTGGTTGGCGCGGCTGCCCTGCTGGTTGATCCGCTCTCGGTAGATGCCATCAGCGCGGGCATGGCGCGCCTTGTGCAGGACGCTGCCTTGCGCGTCGATCTGATCGAGCGCGGTGCGGCACAAGTTGCACAATTCACGTGGCAGCGCGCCGCCGAACAGACTTTACAAGCACTGCATGAGGCAGCCGCACCATGACACCCGACCTTCAGCGCATTTTGTGCATCAAAACCTCCGATATTGGCGACCTGATCACGGTGACGCCTGCCCTTGCCGCGCTGCGCGAGGCATTTCCCGCCGCACGGTTGGATGTGCTGACCAGCGCACACGCCGCGCCGATTCTGGAAGGCACAGGGCTTGCTGATCAGGTGCTGATCTTCCCACTGCGTGCCTACGAACGTGCCGCTGATCTGCTGAAGCCTGCCGCCCTATGGCAGTTGGTGGGCTTTCTGCGCTGTTTGCGCGCCGAACGCTATCAGGCAGTCTTGCTCTTTCATCAGCTCAGCACGCGCTTTGGCGCATGGAAGCACGCTGCTGTTGTGCTTGGCACAGGTGCGCCGATCCGCGTTGGGCTGGCAAACAGGCGCGGTTGGTTTCTAACGCAGCGCGCCCCTGATCAGGGCTTTGGCACGTTTCATCAGGCTGCCTATTGGCTGAAGGTGGCGGCGCAGCTTGGCGCGGCGGATGCGCCTGAGCGCTTTCCGCTGCGCGTAGGCATTTCAGAGTCGGATCGCGCATGGGCGGCGCAACATTTGCCCGAAAGCGGCTATGTGGCTGTTCACAGCGGCAGCGGCGCGCTGAATGTGGCACGCCGTTGGTCGGCAGAGGGCTTTGCAGCCGTGGCTGAGCATTTCGCGGCGCAGCACGGCAGCCGCATTGTGCTGATTGGCGGTGCGGGTGACGACTCAGAGGCGTTGATCGGGCAGCTTCGCACACCGCCCATCAACCTTATTGGCAAGACGACACTTGGGCAGCTTGCTGCCGTCTTAGCGCGCTGCGCGGTCTTCATCGGCGGCGATAGTGGCGTGATGCACTTGGCGGCAGCCATTCCGCACCTTGCGCTCTATACGCCGTTCGGTGCAACCAACCATTTCGCGTGGCAGGCGTGGCGTCCGCGTGGCGATGAGGCTGTGATCGGGCGCTCAGGTGTGTTGTGTTCGCCCTGTGCCTACATCGGAAACAGCGTTGGCTTACGCAGCGGCTGCACGGCGCGCACTTGTATGCGGCTGATCACGCCTGAGCAGCTTATCAAGGGCGAGAGCTGCACGGCAATTGCACAGCGAGCGCGCACGCCTGCCCTAGAAGTGCTGGGCGTGCCGCTGGATCGGCTGACCTTTGCCGAATTTCTCGATCAGATCGGCGGGTGGGTGCGCGAATCCGAGTCAGCGCGCTTAATTTGCACTGCCAATCCAGAATTGGTGATGTTGGCACAGCGCGATGTGCTGTTTTATACCATTCTGCGGCGCTGCGCGCTGGTCACTGCTGATGGAGTCGGCTTATTGTGGGCAGCGCGGCATTTGGGCGCGGCATTGCCAGAGCGCGTGACAGGCTCGGATAGCCTGCCGCTGATCGCAGAGCGCGCCGCACGGGAAGGCTGGCGATTGTTCTTACTCGGTGCGGCGGAAGGCGTGGCGGCACGTGCCGCAGCGCGCTTGCGCGAACGCTTCCCAACCTTGCAGATCGTTGGCACCTATGCGGGCGATCCTTCACCAGCGGCGGAAGATCAGATCGTTGCTTTGGTCAACGCAGCAGGTGCGGATATTTTATTTGTGGCGTATGGCTCACCTGCTCAGGAAAAATGGTTAGCGCGTAATCTGCCACGCCTACAGGTGCGCGTGGCGCTTGGCGTGGGCGGCGCCTTCGATTTCGCGGCGGGTGTGGCGCAGCGTGCGCCGTTGTGGATGCAGCGGCTCGGCTTAGAATGGCTGCATCGCTTGGTCAGGCAGCCGTGGCGCTGGCGGCGCATGGCGAGTCGGCTGCCGCGCTTTGTGTGGGCGGTGCTGCGGCGCGGATCACGTCCGCCACGTGGCTTTGAAGGGATTGGCGGGCAATATGGCTGAGGTGGCGGCACTCCTAGCGTTGGTGGAGGGTTTAGCCAATTGGCGCGTGGCAGTCGTTGGCGATGTGATCCTTGATGAGTATTTGATCGGGAATGCACAGCGGCTCAGCCGTGAAGCGCCCATCCCGGTGCTGGAATTTGAACGGCGGGACGTGATTCCGGGCGGCGCGGCGAACCCTGCTGCCAACATCGCGGCGGTGGGCAGTTTCGCGCAGCAGGTGGCGGTGGTTGGCGCCGATGAGAATGGCGCCACCTTGCGCGCCTTGCTGGCAGAGCGCGGCATTCTGACGGACGGCTTGGTGACCGATGTGACGCGCCAGACAACAACCAAAACGCGCATTATGGCACAGATCGGCTTGCGCTTTCCGCAGCAGGTGGCGCGCTTGGATCGCGTGGATCGGACGCCCATTCGGGCAGACATTGCTGAGTTGCTGGTGGAGCGCCTTCAAGCGCCGCAGCAGGCAGTGATCTGTTCAGATTACCTGAATGGGCTGCTGACGGCGGAGGTGGTGGCTGGCGTGCGCGCTGTGCCTGCGCTGCGCGTGGCAGATGCACAGGGCGAACTTGAGAAATACAGCGGCTTCGACGTGGTGAAGTGTAACGCGGATGAGGCGGCACGTGCCTTAGGGCGCGAGCTGCACAGCGATGCCGATTTTGCCGATGCTGCCCAACGGCTTGTGGCGCAGCTTGGGCTGCGGCGCGGTATGTGCCTGACGCGCGGCGCGGCGGGCATTACGGTGGCAAGTGAAACAGGCGTAACGCATGTGCGGGCGCCGCACGTGGAAGACGTTTTTGATACAGTGGGCGCGGGCGATACAGTGGTGGCAGTTGTGACGTTGGCGCTGCTGGCAGGTGCTGATCTGGCAACGGCTGCCGCGCTGGCAACTTTTGCCGCCGGCATCGTGATTCGGCGCGTGGGCAACTATGCACCAAGCCGCGCCGAACTCGCTGCGGAGATTGCCGCGCACAGCACATAAAACAGTTTCCTCAGACGGCTTGACAGCCTCTTAAAGGCATGATATTATACCATTAGGTTAATTAATCAACTGGTTAATGAGGGTTCCCAAGATGACAACTGAGACGCTCAATGCTACCTTCGCTGCGCTTGCTGATCCCACCCGTCGTGCCATTCTCGCACGGCTGGCGCAGGGCGAAGCAACTGTAAAGGAATTGGCAAAACCGTTTGCGATGAGCCTGCCCGCTATTTCCAAACACCTTAGCGTGCTTGAACGGGCGGGACTGATCAAACGAGGACACAAGGCACAATGGCGCCCTTGCCAAATTGACGCCGCGCCACTTAAGGAAGTCGCGGATTACCTTGAGCTATACCGTCAGTTGTGGGAAGCCCGTTTTGACCGCCTTGAGGGTTATCTGGATACGCTAGATGAGGAGAACGACACGCCATGACGCAGCCTAGCACGCAAGATAGCGCAGTAGGACGCACGTTTACGGTTGAACGGATTTTCAACGCCCCGCGTGAGAAGGTTTTCGCTGCCTTCGCCCAATGCGAGCATCTTACGCATTGGTGGGGACCGCACGGCTGGACTTTGGCACACTGTGAGATGGATTTTCGCGTTGGTGGATCGTGGCACTATGCCATGCGTGAAACAGCGACGGGCAACGAATCATGGGGCTTAATGCTGTTTGACGAGATCATCGCGCCAGAATTTATCCGCTACCGCGATGTATTCTCAGACGCGAACCGCACCATCAATACCGATATGCCGGAGTCAGACTCAACGCTGCACTTCTACGCTGAGGGCGGCAAAACGCGGGTGGTCAGCCGCACTACATATCCCAGCGAGGCAGCCCTGCAACAAGTGCTTGCTATGGGCATGGAACAGGGCTTCCGCGAGACATGGGATCGCTTGGAGACCTACCTCTCGGCTTGAAGTGAGACACCGCAGCCATGACGATCAAAAACACCAATGGAGATAGCCCATTGGTGTTTTTTTGTTGTGCTGGGGAGGCAGGATTCGAACCTGCGAATCGCGGATTCAAAGTCCGCTGCCTTGCCGCTTGGCCACTCCCCAAGGCAACTCAGAGTCTACCATAGGGCGGCGCGGCTGGCAAGGCTAGAATGTGAAAGGATGTGGTGCGGCAAGCAAGCTATCCCTACTGCATGGGCAAGCCACCGTAATAGCGCCTGACGATGCGCTGCCCGTCTGGGCTTTGAATCCAGACGAAGAAGGCGCGGTATAGATCGTTGGCGGGCTCTGCATTCCCCACAATGAGGATCGGTGCGCGCAGGGCATAGCTGCCGGCCGTGATCGCCTCTGTGGTGGGCAGAATGCCATCAAAGGCGACCACGCGCACACCTTCGGCAAGGTAGCCGCTGGCAACATAGCCAAAGCTGTTTGGATCAGCGCTCACAAGGTCTATCATGCTTTGTCCGCTTGGTGCAAGGCGCGCCGTCCGCGTGATGCGCCCGCTGCCAAGCAGCAAGCCTTGTAAGGTTGCCGCCTCGCTGCTTTCATCAGGGCGCGCCACCACCTGAACGGGGCGATCTGTGCCGCCCACCTCAGACCAGTTCCGCACCTGACCGCGCAATAGGGCGCGCACTTGGGCAGCCGTTAGGTTGGTGATGGTGTTGCTTGGATGCACAATCAGAGCGATGCCAAGCTGCCCTATGGGTGTTGCCCACAAACTGCCACCATCTTCCACCAAGCGTGGATCGGGCAGGTGGCTTAGCACGGCAAATGGCACATCGCCGCCTGCTAGGGCTGCAAGGGCAAAGCGTGGCTCAACCGTGACGATTTCCCACGCCACCAGCGCGCTTGCCTCGCGGTAGCTGCTCGCCAAATCACGCAGCAAGGGTGCGCTGGCGCTATCCACCAACAGGCGCAGCGAAACCGTCTCCGGTGTTGGGCTGGCAGCAGGCAGCGTAGCACGACAGCCTGCCAACGCCAACGACAGTGCCACAAGGGTACGTTTGGCATACCGCCATGAAACTGGAGTAAACACCATTAAAACCCTTGTTTGCCTGTGCCGCTAATAAAATGCCAACGCAAGCTGCCTTTTCCTTTCTGAGCAGGCGTGACCAAGCGTGCTAACTTTCGGCGGCACGTGCCAAAAGCAGCCTAAATGCGGGTGGGCAAGCGCCCACCGAGAGAGATGCGAGCGCCGTCAGAGGCTCGGTGGCGCGGATGCCTCCTTGCTGGTCGGACGGTAGGTCGCCAAGAAGTTCGCAGCATAGGCTGCAAACGTGCCGTCTAGGATGGCGGCACGCATCTCTCGCATTAGGGTGATTAAAAGGTGGAGGTTATGTAAGGTGAGTAGTTGATGACCAAGCAGTTCGTTGGTCTTAACTAAATGGCGCAGATAGGCGCGTGAGAAGTGTGTACAGGTGTAGCAGGTGCAGCCTGCTTCGAGTGGTGCGCTATCTTCGGCATGTTCAAGGTTCCGTAAATTGATGCGCCCTTGGCGCGTGAGTGCCGCCCCATGCCGCGCTGTGCGCGTTGGCAGCACGCAATCAAAAATATCAACGCCGCGTGCCACACCATTCACAAGGTCTTCAGGGCTGCCTACACCCATCAAATAGCGCGGGCGGTTGTCTGGCAGCAGCGGCATGGTTTGGTCAAGGGTTGCCAGCATTTCGCTTTTGCTCTCGCCCACTGCCAGCCCACCGATGGCATAACCCACAAAGCCGAGGTCGGTTAGAAAACGCACGGACTCAGCGCGCAGATCGGGGAAAATGCCACCCTGCACAATACCGAAGAGCGCCTGCTGATCGGCGTTCCCACCGCGCTGATGGGCTTCCACACAGCGCAGCGCCCAAGCATGGGTGCGCTCACAAGCGGCACGCACCTCATCCCGATCATGCGGCTTAGGGCATTCGTCAAAGCACATGATCACATCGGCGCCAAGGTTGTGCTGGATTTGAATGGATTTTTCAGGTGTGAAGCGGTGAAGTGAGCCATCAAGGTGGCTGCGAAAAGTGACGCCGTCATCGTCAATGTGGCGCAGTGCGCCCAAGCTGAACACCTGAAAGCCGCCCGAATCCGTCAAGATTGGGCGATCCCATGCCATGAAGCGGTGTAAACCACCCATACGGGCGATCAAGTCATCGCCGGGACGCATGTAGAGGTGGTAGGTGTTGGAGAGGATCAGGGTTGCGTCCAGTTCGTAGAGTTCGCGTGGCTGCATGGCTTTCACAGTTGCCTGCGTGCCAACCGGCGCAAAGACGGGTGTTGGAATCGCGCCATGCGGTGTATAGAACATACCCGCACGCGCCGCACCACTTTGTGCCTGTAGATCGAACCTAAACATGGACTTCCTTGATCGCGTCTGTGAACAAATACAGATTATAGCAGTAGAACGGCATAAGGCGAGTCAAACCTTTCTGCTGAAAAAACCTAAGGCGCGGACTACTGATTTATAAGCGACAAACTGATCTGGTAGGCGCCTTGTGTGCTGCCTTGTGCTGCACCTGCCCGCGATGCAACGATCAAATAGTCGCCATCTGCCGTTAACTCGGCACGAATGGCAGCATCACGGCTTTCAGAGCTTAGATTATCGTTGCTGGCGATTAAGACAGGCTGATTATCTTGATAAAGATATAGATAAAGGGCGGCATCCAGCGTGCCGCTGCTGGCAGCCATCTCGATCAGGACGGACTCGCCGTGCTTGCCCGTGAAGGCGTAGTAGGCGAGGAAGCGCTGATTATCGAGGATTCCGCGCAGAGTCTCGCCATAGCGAATGGGCATGATCGGCGGTGGCGGCGCAGGTGTGGGTGTGGCAGGTGGCGTCAGTGCGCCACTCAGCGTCAGGGTATAGCTGCCGCTGGCGGTATCGTTCACGCCGCCGCTGCGCGCCACAATCACATAATGCCTGCCGCTACGCTGAAGTTCGATGCCGCGCAGCGCACCTTCGCCCAGCGCCACCTGCTCAAAGTTCTCATCTGCTAACAGGATCAGGGCAGGCAGCGCCGTTTGTGTTTGCAGCAGCAAGTCGGCAAGGCTGCCGCTTTGCGCCTCAAACTGATAGAGTGTGGCAAAGCGCGGGCTGATCGCGCCTTCTTGTGCCAAGCCTGCCACAAGGCGCACGCCTTCGGCAAGCGGCACTTCGCTAAGGGCTGGCTCAGGCTCACGCAGTAACGTATAGGCGCTGCCACCCGTCGGCGGAATGCGCGCCACCACCAGCCAATACCACCCTTCGGCGGGTGGTGTAAAAGCTAGGCTGTCGTTTAGCTCAGCGGTGGCAAGGCGCGCTTCAAAATCAGTGCTGTAAAGGTACATGCCGACAGGTAGATTGTTCTCTATGCTTAAGCGAAAGCGCAGCGGGCGCTCAGGCATGCCGTAGGCGGCATACAGGCGGAAAGGCGCCAGATCGCTGAGTTCGGCGCGGATGGTCTCTCCAGCGCGCAGCGGGGCAAGGCGCGGCAGTTGGCTGAGCGGTGAGGGCGTGGGCGTGGGATTGATCAGGCTCAGCGCAAGGCGGAACGCACCAAAGGTGCGGTTGCTGTTGGGTGCGCCAAGCACTTTGATCAGGTAATCGCCGTTGCGCGGCAGCACATAGCGCAAGCGCGCATTCACGCCGCCGCCGTTGTTATCGTCCACGGCGTAGACTTGCTGCTGTGCTGCATCCAGCAAGATCACGAACGGATCGAGCGCTTCAGCTTCCAGCGCGTCAACCGTGATCAATAAGGCATCGCCCTCGCGCCCGCTAAACAGATAGCGCGCTTCAGGCTGTGCGGCGCTCAAGCTGCCCGTCACCACCTGCCCATAGGTTAGGCATGCTTGCCCATAGGCTATAGCGGTCGGCAGCATCACCCATACACCAATCATGATCAGCATCAGCCGCCAATGTGCTTTCATAAACACCTCTCGCAGGGCTGTTCAAAAATTCAGGTTAGGAAAACTACACAATCCCACGAAATTATGCAACAATACGCCTTGTAAAAACTGCTCTGAGGAGTCAAAAATGTTTGATAGTCTACCCAGCAGCGCCTTAGAGGCGATGGACTGGACGATTGAGCGCTACCAGCCCTACTTTCAAGCGCTGACCGAGATACAACTGACGCAGGAGAACATCGAGACGTGGCTGAAACAGTGGTCTCAGCTTGGCGATTTGATCGGTGAGGTCTTTTCGCGGCTTGCCGTTGCCAACTCGCAGAACACTGCCGATGCGGAGGCAGAGCGGCGCTATTTAAGCTATGTAGAGACGATGCTGCCGCCGCTCCAAATCGCCAACAACGCCTTACAGCGCAAACTGGTCGAAAGCGGCTTGCAGCCCTCAGGCTTCGAGATTCCGCTGCGGAATATGCGCGTGGAGCTAGAGCTATTCCGTGAAGAAAACCTACCGCTCTTTGTAGAAGAGCAAAAACTCGGCACAGAGTACGATAAGATCATCGGCGCGCAAACAGTCGAATGGGAAGGCAAACAGATTCCCATCGCGCAGTTGCAGCCTGTTGCTCAAAACCCTGACCGCGCTGTGCGTGAGCGCGCTTGGCGGCTGGCACATGATCGCTATCTGGCAGACCGTGAAGCGCTGAACGAGCTGTGGGTGAAGTTCCTCACCATTCGCCAGCAGATGGCAGCCAACGCCGGCTTCGATAACTATATTGATTATCGCTGGAAAGCCTTTGGGCGCTTTGACTATACACCACAAGACTGCCAGCGCTTTCACGCCGCTATTGAAGAGGTGGTCGTGCCGGCCATGGCGCGCCTTTTTGATCGCCACCGCCGCGAGATGGGTGTGGAGACTTTCCGCCCTTGGGATATGAACATTGATCCAACCCATCCGCTGCACTTGGGCATTGATCCGCACCCGCGCCCTGCCCTGAAGCCCTACCAATCCATTGAGGAGATGGAGTCCCGCGCTGAGGCGATCTTCCAAAGCGTTGATCCGACGCTCGGCAGCTATTTCGCCACCATGCGCCGCGAAGGCTTGCTCGATCTGGATAACCGCATGAACAAGGCGCCCGGTGGCTACTGCACTGCCTACCCGGTTGCACAGCGCCCGTTCATCTTCATGAATGCGGTTGGTCTGCATGATGATGTGCAAACGCTGCTGCATGAGGCAGGTCACGCCTTCCATGTCTTTGAGAGCATCCACCTGCCGTATATGCAGCAGCGCGATGTGCCGATTGAGTTTGCCGAAGTAGCCTCGATGGGCATGGAACTGCTGGCGGCACCCTACCTGACGGTTGATCAGGGCGGCTACTACAGCCCTGCTGATGCTGCCCGCGCCCGCGTTGAACACCTGCAAAACATGATCACCTTTTGGCCCTACATGGCAGTCGTGGATGCCTTCCAACATTGGGTCTACAACAACATTGAGCAAGCGAAGGACACTGCCGCTTGCGACGCCAAATGGTCGGAATTGTGGGATCGCTTCATCAAAGGCGTGGATTGGTCGGGCTTGGAGGCTGCCAAGATGACGGGCTGGCACCGCAAGCTGCACATCTTCCGCATTCCCTTCTACTATGTGGAGTATGGGTTGGCACAGCTTGGCGCAGCGCAGGTGTGGCGTGGCGCGTTGGCTGATCAAAGCGGCGCAGTAGCGCGCTATCGTCAAGCGTTGGCGCTTGGCGGCTCGGTGACGCTGCCTAAACTCTACGAGGCGGCAGGCGCACGCTTTGCCTTTGATGCTGCCACACTGCGTGACGTCGTGACCTTGATCGAGCGCACTATTGATGAACTAAGCGCGATTCATTAAAACTGTGCGATAATGTGATAGAAGCATTTGGATGCCGAGCGGTAGCGCTTGGCATCCAAGCCATCTATGGTTTGGTTGGCACACAAGATTTACCGCTGGAGGAGCGTTTTAATTAACGTAACCTTATAGACCCAACCGTGCGCGCAGTGTTCTGCACTTACCCGCCTGAGTGCGGAAAGAAGGCGACCATGTATAAATTAACGCTTTATGTGGCAGGGCAAACCGAGCGTTCTGTGCGCGCCCAAAGGCATTTGGAAATTTTATGCGCGCAGCATTTAGATTGTGCATACGAAGTTCAGGTAATAGATGTTTTGGAAAACCCTGAGGCTGCCCTTGCCGCCCAAATTTTGGCAACACCAACCATCGTGCGCGAATTGCCCTTGCCGCAGCGCCGTTTGGTGGGTGATCTCTCCGATGTGGAGCGCGTTATCCGTGTGTTAGGGGTTAGGCGTGGAAAATTTTATGGATGCATCGCTTTCTCAAAAGCCATCTGATCTCGATCCCTAGCCATTTCTACTGCGCACCAAACGTAGACACAACTGAGAGATAGGGTTGCTTGCTGAAGCCTGCCAGATACACTAAACTTCAAAATAGAGCGATTAGTAGGCAGCCAGCAGAGAGGCTCGTGTTATTAGTTGATTTAATCGTTGGTGAACTGCTGTGAGCTACCATCTGCTATTAATCACGACACACAACGCCGAGCAAATGGCTTTGCAAAACGTGCTACGTACCGCAGCGTTGCCAGAGCCAAGCCTGGTCTATGTGCAAGCCGACCAGTGGGCATTGGCACTGCCTGAGCAGGGCGTTGATGTCTTATTGGTTCATTATGCTGCGCTGCATAGGGACTACGAAGTTTGGGCGGCACAACTGCACAAGTGGCTGCCTGACGTGCCGATCATCCTGCTGGCAGACCAGACCCATGAGGCTGCCGCCCAAGCGGATGCTGAACGTCACCATGCGCTGGCACTCAATTATACAGCCCTTAGCCCGCCCATGCTGCGCCAAGTGATCAATTTTGCCGCTGACCAAGCCCGCCAACACCGTGCCTTGCGCCAAACCCAACGCGCTTTTTCCAGTGGTAGCGCCTTGCTGCACAACCTGATCAACCATAACGCCGATGGCATGTTAGTGATCGATCAGCACGGCATGATTCGTTTTGCTAACCCCGCCGCGGCTGCCCTCTTTGAGCGTGAGAAGGATGCACTGCTAAACCTACCCTTTGGCTTTCCGTTAGTGCTGGGCGAAACAACTGAACTCGATATCCCGCGCACTGATGCACCTAACCGCGTTGTTGAGATGCGTGCGGTGGCTATCGAGTGGGAAAACCAACCTGCCTACCTTGCCACGCTGCGCGATGTCACTGAGCGCAGCTTTGCACAGCAACGCCTTCAGCGCCGCCTTGCCCTAGAAAGTTTGCTCGCCTCACTTTCGGCGCAGTTTGTTAGCTTACCGCTTGCCCAAGTGGATTCCACCATTCACAGCGCGTTGGCACATTTGGCGCGCTTCATCGGTGCAGACCGCGCCCTGATCATAGATTTCATGGTGCCGCCTTCACCACAAAGCATTACCCATTTATGGGAAACAGAGGCAATTGCAGGCATTTACCAGCAGACCAATCCCGAATCAATCTTCAGCTATTACATAGAGCAACTCACCTACAGCGACACATTACACATCCCTAGCGTGGAAGCGCTGCCCGAAACACACCCCGTCCGCGAAGGGCTTATGCGGCGTGGTGTGCGTTCGTCACTGGTGGTGGCAATACACGTGAACAACACGCTGCGTGGCTGTTTGGCATTCAACGCTGTGCTGCAACAGCGCTTTTGGCAGGATGAAGATGCTGCCTTGCTCAAAATTGCGGCGGACGTCTTTGCCAGCACGCTGCGCCGTGCCGAGATCAACCGTGCGCTGCGCGAAAGCGAGGCACGTCTGCGCTTTGTGATCAGCAACGCGCCCCTCATCCTGTTCACCTTCGATACGAAAGGCACAGTGAACTTTGTAGAAGGTTCACTCATCGAGAAACGCTATCCGTTTTTGCGCGAGTGGGTTGGTCGATCTGCCTTAGAGGATATTCATATAGGTGCTCATCTGCTGCGGACTTTGCAGGGCGAAAGCGTGACGAGCGTCATTGAGCCTGGCGAAAACATCGCCCTTGAACTGCACCTGACGCCGCTGCGCGATGATGATGATGTGATTATCGGCGGCATTGGCGTGACTATTGATGTGACTGAACGCCAGCACGCTCAAGAAGCAGAGCGCCAGCAGCGCCACTTGCTAGAGACTCTGGCAGAAGCCTCCGCCGCCTTAACCAGTTCGCTGGATATAAAACAGGTGATGGAGAACATCTTGACTTACGCGGAGCGTGTGGTGCCAAGCGATGGCGGCTCAGTGGTGCTATTCACCGCCGACAGTGGCTATGTGACGGCAGCGCGTGGGCAGTCGGCACACCTAACGCACCGCCGTTGGGAACAGCTTTTTGCACTGCCCGAACTGGCTAACAAAATTCAGGAATTTCGGGCAGCCGCCAAGGTGGATTTGATTCAAGATACGCGCACCAGCGACCATTGGTTGCCCATCGAAGGCACCGAATGGATCAGGGCATATCTAGGGCTGCCTATCGAGGTAGAAGGGCGCGTGGTGGGCGTTATCCACTTCGACAGCGCCACACCCAATTACTTCACGCCAGAGCATATCGAGCGCCTGCAAACCTTGGTTGGCTACGCTGCAATCGCCATCCAAAATGCAAACCTGTATAGCACCATTCAGCAGAACGCGAAGGCACTTGAACGCCACGTGCGCGAACGCACCGCCGAGTTGGAAGCCGAGCGCGCACGCCTGAATGCCATCCTCGATTCAATGGATGAAGGCGTCATCTTCTTTGAGGCGCAGGACGCCCTGCGTGCTGCCTATGCCAACCCCGCTTTTTACCGTATGCTTGGCTGCCTTGAACCTGAAGTAATCGGCTTCACCATTCAAGAGCTTACTCAAAAGTTCTACTATCTGGCTGAAGACTCTCCGCTAGTGCTTGATAAGATTCTGGCTGCCCTCGCCCGTGACCGCTATTGGCAAGGCGAACTGCGCCTGAAGCACACCGACGGCGGGCTGCTTGAAACGCACATCACGGTGAGCCGAGCCGCCAGCCCACAAGCGCGCTCGCTTGGCACAATGGCAATCATCCGTGATATAAGCGCCCAGAAGACGCTCCAAGAGCAAAAGGATCGCTTCATTGCCAACGCTGCCCACGAGCTTCGCACGCCGCTGACCAACCTCAAAATGCGCCTTTACCTGCTGCGCCGCCAGCCAGAGGCAACCGAGGATCATTTGAATGTGCTAGAGCAAGTGGCACGCCGAATGCACGCACTCGTTGAAGATTTGCTAGACGTTACCCGCTTTGATCGCGGTCTGTTGGTGCTGGATCGCCAAAACGTTAGCCTGCAAGCCTTGCTTGAAGAAGTGGCTGAGGTGCAGCGTCCACACCTCGATCAAAAGTTCATTCACATGCAGCTTGACTTGCCCACAACAGACGTCATGGTCTGGGCTGATCCTGAACGGTTGACCCAAGTCTTCACAAACTTATTGGTGAACGCTATCAACTACACCGAACCAGGCGGTACAATTGCCTTCAAGTTGCATTGTGAAGCTGATCACGCCGTCATCCATGTGGTTGATAGTGGTGTTGGCATTCCCGCCGCGATGTTGCCCCATATTTTCGATCCATTCTTCCGCGCCAATCTTGGCACGCAGCGCGGCACAGGGCTAGGCTTAACCATCTCTCGTGAGATTGTGCAGGCACACGACGGTGCGATCAGCGCGCAAAGCGAACACGGCAAGGGTACTACCATCACGGTGCGCTTGCCGTTGCCAAAGCCAAGAGACACCGACTTACAATGAGGAGAGCCTTTTATGCCGAGTGCGCCGCGCGCCTTTGCGATCAGCACGCCAATTGCCATCCGCACCTATGATATTGATTTTGCCAACATCGTTAGCAATATCGTCTATCTGCGGTGGTTGGAAGATATGCGCCTAATGTGGTTGGAAAACTTTATGCCGTTGCAACCGATGGTTGAGCGCAAACACGGTCCCGTGCTGATGGCGACCAACATTGAATATAAACGCCCGCTGCGCATGTTCGACCCAGTGATCGGGCATATGTGGCTTGCCGATCTCGGACGGACGCGCTACACCATCGCCGCCGAATTCACCTTGCACGGCGAAGTGACCACGACCGCCACCCAGCACGGCGTCTTTGTGGATTTCACAACCATGCGCCCATTGCCCATCCCAGAGGAAATGCGCCAAAAGTTCGTTGAAGTCAGCGGGCAAGGCAGCGCCTGATCACCCTAGCCGTGCCGCACCTGCCACGCGGTGATCAAGCCCTGCACATGGGCGATCACCGCCTGAACATCGAGCGTGTTCGTGTCAATATAGTGAGCATCCGGCGCGGCGCGCAGCGGTGCCACTGCCCGTTGGCTATCGCGTTGGTCGCGCTGGCTGAGTGCGCGCTGCACGTCTTGCTGATCAGCAACCCCGATCTGCTGCCCACGCCGTGCTGCACGCACTTCGGGTGCGGCATCCAAATAGATTTTGAGGGCTGCTTCTGGCAGCACAACGGTGCCAATATCGCGCCCCACCATGATCACAAAGGGCTGGGTTTGGGCAAGGCGGCGAAAGCCTGCATTCAGCACATCACGCACACCGCGCACGGCTGCCACCTGCGAAACAGCCTCCTCAACGGCTGCGCTGCGGATAGCCTCAGAAACGTCCTCACCATTCAGCAACAAACGGTAAAAATTACCGTCTGTGCCATCTGCCCAAAGTGTTTCAAGCTGAAGCTGCTCAGCCAGCGCGATCAGCGTCTCTGAATCGCCAATCGGCACGCCAGCCCGTAAGGCAGCCAGCGTTACAGCACGGTAAAAGGCGCCGGTGTCCACCAGCAGATAGCCAAGCTGCGTCGCTATGGCATGGGCAACCGTAGTCTTGCCCGAGCCGGCTGGTCCGTCAAGGGCAATCGTAGGCGGAAGGGTCACGCAATAATCCTTTGATCGCTTATGGTGTGTTGGGTGTCACGCTGCGGCAGACTGGCTCTAGAATCTGGGCAATCTCTGCCAGATTCACCGCCGCGTCGGCTGCTTGCAGCGTGTAATTGAGCGTGCGCTCACGCATCAATAGTTTAGCATAACCTGACGGTGCGCGGCGCCCTTCACGGATAGTGAGCTGCTCAGGCAAACCATCTATGCCAAGTATCAGGGTTGCCACCAAGCCAATTTGCACGCCATCGGCATCTTGGGTCACGAACTCGGCGCGGTACTGCGGCTTGCCGCCAACAGATGGCGCATTCTGCCAGATTGCCAACAGATTCGGCGGTGCAATGCGCCCAATCAGCGCGTCTAGATCAAGGGCGCTCAGCACACCTACATTTGCCGAGCCGATTGGCTCTGCCGTGCAGGTAGCAGGTGGCGGCACACCCGCACCGGTGTGATAAAAAACACCATCAAGGGCAGTGTAAAAAGCATTGCCTTGCCGATAGAAAGGCTCCGGCAGCCAGCCCGCGAAGCCCGCTACTTCAGGATCATCGCGCAAGCTGATCTCATAGCGCCCGCTGGGTGCATCGCCCTTTTCGGCAAGCACGCGCAGCGACAGTGCACCGCGCACAGTGCGATTTTGTGGCGTCAGTGCTTCATAGTCCACCGTCAGGCGGTAGCGGAAGCGCGCCCGCCCTGCCAACTGCACGCCCTGATAGCTGATGGCGGCGATAGGTGGTGCAGTCGGCTGCACCACGACCGCGGTTGGCAGTTCGGCGGCGGTCGGTGGCGTGCTAGGTGTCTCGCTGGTGGTAGCCTCAAGCGTGGGTGTGAGGGCAACAGGAGCGGGCGGGGTGGTGGGCGGTGGTAGTGTTGCTTGGGCAATCTCAGCAGGTGTGCTCGGTGCGGGTGTGGTGGGCGGCGGCGCGTTGACTGCCTGATCAATGCCGATCCGCAGCGTCCCAACCTCGCCGTTGATGAGGGCATCTAACTGTGCCACCAAGCCCGCGGCGCCGCCTTCAAGCTGTAGACGCTGATCAAGCGTTGGCAGGTCGGTTTGGGCGCAGGCATCCGCATATTTGCCGCGCAGGGTGCGCAGCTTTTCAATACCGCTGTTCAACGTGCTGAAAATCACCGCCAAGTCGGGATAGGTCGTGATATCCGCCTCCGCCAACGTGCGGGTGGCAGTTTGGCTTTCGGGCAGCGTTGTGCAACGCGGCAACCGCCGCAGGCTCTCCACATCCACTTGCAGGTCGAGCAGCGGTTGGCGCAAGGCAACCGCCTCCGTCTCTAAGGCGGCAAAGCGCGTTTGCGCCTCGATGACCAATGCGGTGCGGTTGGTGGCAGGGATAGGAGTCGGTTGGTTGGCAATGGCGCCGCTAATGCCGCGCCCTGCCATCACAAAAACGTTGACGGCGATCAGGGCAACTAGGCTGACAATGAGTGGAGTCCGCAAGGGTGAGGGCGCACGTGCCACGCTCTCCATCGGATCATGCTGATCGTCGCCCGCATCGCGGGCAAGCTGCATCTGGCGGTAGATGCGCAACGCTGCCGCCGCTGCCTGCTTCACAGACTCATCCTCATCGTCGTAGTAGGCATTTGCCAGCGCATCAATCGCGGCAGGTTCGCGTAGTTCGCCAAGCCGTTTGGCAGCTTTGCGGCGCTCAGCCGCCTTTTCCGAATCGCTCAACTGTGCGATAAGACTATCGAGTTCACTCTCTGCCACCGCTTGCCGCCTTTCTCTCTGCTCTAAAGTCTCTTAACGCACGCGAAATAGGCAAGTGCCTGTGTTAATTTCTTCATCACCGCCCGGCCCGAACGATTTATCGCCATCTTCAATACGGCGCGACCATGTGAGGCGGTAGACCACACGGTACTCACCCGATTCTAGCGTGCCAATCGGCACGAACCAGCGCACTTCTTGGCGTGTGGCGCTCAGACGCACCGTCGCCGTGCGGAAATTATTGTAATCATCCAGCTTACGGACAAGCTGCCACGCCTCACCTGCTTTGCGCTCAAGCTGCACCTCATAAAAGCCCGCGTCAAGGTGATCTTGAATCTGCTCAGCCGTGCGCGCAAACCACGTCCAATAAATGCTGAGACGCTCATTAGCGCCAAAGGTCTTATTCGCCTCGCTGCGGAAACCGGGCAGATCGCAGTAGGCAAGCACGTCGGTGCGCGTGTTGGCGCGTGCGCGCAAGGTTGGCACGCTGGTTGGGAAGGTAAGCGTTGAGCGCGGCAGCGCGGCGCGTGCAGTCAGTTCTGCGGTCGCAAAAATCGGCACAGCCGTGCGCTCTGGAACGGTCACCAACTCACCCAACATCCAGCCTTCGGTGCCATCTTCCAAAATGACGTTGTACCAAAGTTGATCGCTGCTGATGCCGATCACAATCAAGAGTGCACCACTTGGCACCGTCCGCAGCGGCTCATAGTCCGTGCCGGGTCCGGCGCGCAAGCGCACCGATGCATTGCGGTTATTGACTGCGCCACGCACGGCTGTGGTGGGTGCAGGCGTTGGCGTGAACGTCTCGGTTGGGATGAGGGGCGTTTCGGTGGGTGCCAGCGTGTTAGTCGGGATCATGGTGCTGGTTGGGATGGGCGTGGCGGTGAAGCGCGGCGTCATGGTCAGCAGCGGCGCAAGGGTATTGGTTGGCACGGTTGGCACCGAAACAATCTGGGTTGGGAAGGTTTGCGCGTTCAAGCCGCAGGCAGGCAGCACCATCAAAAGTGCCACAGCCAGCACGCTGCGCGCAGGGCGGTGAGTGATCAATCTTCGCAGCAACAAGCATTTCCTCCGCGCCGAAGGCAGTCTGCCAAAGGCGTATAGGGTGATTTTATGCATTCAAGCGCGCTAAGCGTGTTATGATTCTCTAAAGCCAATAGCGCAGACAGCACATGGCGTTTATTGTACCGAGTTTTGGCGAAGGGGAAAATGCTTATGGAGAGCCAACAAGCAGAAAGGCAACTGGCAGCCCGTGAAAAGCGTTATCGCCTTGTGGTCTTCGGTGGTGCGGCGCTAATCTTGGCGCTAACGCTAGGCGTGTGCGCCACATTTGCCGCTGTTGCACCGAGCGTCTGGCGTCCCTTTGAGCGCCCAACGCGCATTGCCATTCAGATCACAGGTGAGGTGACGCGCATTGGCGGAATGCCGATGCCTGCCGATGCTGTGCTGCGCTATCATACCGTGCGCGAGGCAGGCGGCATCTTTGAATACACCACGCGGCACACCACCGAACAGCTTTTCAGGTTCTACTATTACCTTGTGGTGCAGGTGAACGGCTGGCGTGCGGGCATTAATCCGATCCTGACTGATCAGCGTGCCGAATTTCGCTTCTACCTGAATAACTTGCCGCGCCTGACCATTGTCAAGGCATTTTGCACAGCAGAGACTTGCACCGTCACAGTGGATTACTAGCTGTTTTTAGGCGGCAGTGCTTGCGCTGCACGTGAGCGCAGCATAAACATGGTATCGAGGATCAGCTCTGGGCGCGGTTCGTTTGGGAAGGGATCGCCGCCGCGAATCTTCCGCACCATATAGGTGATCACCAACTTGAGGGTGCCGAGGATCGGCGCGATCAGCAGCGCACCAAAGATGCCGCCAAATGCCGTGCCAATGAACAAGGCGACGATGACGACAGGGAGTGGCAAACTCACCGCGTCGCCAGTGATCTTAGGTGCGATTACATTCAAGGTGAAGGTTTGCGTCACCAAGATGTTGATAAGTGCCACGAGCAGCGTTAGGGCGCCCCGATCCAACTCCACCAAGACTGTTGATCCACCGATCAGCGGCGCGATGATCACTGGGAAGATGCTCAACAGGTTGCCCACTGTTGGGATGAGCGCCAACAAGCCGCACGTCACACCAACAAAGACCGATCCCGGCACGCCCATCAATTGGAATTGTAACCAAGTTGCCACGCCAATGATCAGGGCGATGATAACCTGCCCACGAAAAAAATAGAGCCACACACGCAGCACGCCACGCAGCAGGATGGCATACTCACGCTCATAAGCATCCTGCATCCCCAAAAAGGCGCGGTAAAATCGCGGTAGCTCTAACAGGATGAAAAATGCCAGCAAATGCCCAAGCACAAGGTTGCCTAAGGTGCCAACCACGCCGCCCGCTACGCTGGCGAAACTCGTTGCGATGCTGCTCAGGATGGAGGCGACATTGATGTTCGATTCCTCGCCTTTCACCAATTGGCTGATCGGCTCTAGCAGAAAGTTGAGGTCAAGGCGCAGATCGTTTTCGGGTGTTTCCTCATCACGCAGCAGGTAGAGGTAACGATCACGCTCTGGTGTGTATTGCCGAAAGAAGGTGATGCCTGTGCTGACGAAGTTTTCGACGGCGGGCTGCCAAGACGTGATTGTCTCGGCAACGGCAGGTCCGATCCGCAGCACCGCAAAAGTGATGCTGCCCAAATAGATCACAAAGACGCTGATGATTGCCAACCAATAAGGAAAGCGAAAGCGCCGCATCATAAACTGGATAGGGATGAAGAAGAACAGCACCAGCAGCAGCGCGATGATCAGCACCTGCATCACCGGACCGAGAAAGGTGACCGAATAGAGCGCAGCCACCAACAATAAGATGGCGGCTACGCGCTTTGTCCACACGCGCCACTCGGCGGCGTAGGGTAAGTCCGAAGGGGTTTGATCATCGGGTTGGGCGGGTGGCAAGGCTTCACTCATTGGATCGTCTCATGGATTAAGCGTGCTAGAGTAGGCTTTACCAAGTGCGGATAACGCACAGAGGCATCATGCCCGCCGCGTGTGATCATCAACAACTGCGCGTTCGGGATTCGCTCCGCCGCTCTGCGTGCTTGTTCAGCCGTCACAAGCATATCCTTGCTGCCGTGAATGATCAAGGTGGGAACGCGCACTGCTTCAAGGTTGGGTTGAAAGGCACGCATTTGCTCAACATCCAGCTTGAAGCCTTCAAAGCGCAAACTGGCAGGGTTATTCTGCTGCAAGGTGCGTAGGATCGACAACACTTCGGCGTTGCGCTCGATGAGCGGCAAGGCACGCTCTACGGCACTGGAGATCAACCAATTCGAGAAATCCCAGCGGTTGGCAAGCGCCAGCGGCGCCAAAATCTCCATCACATAAGCGGGCGGCGGCTGGGTGATGGCGTTGCCCAAAACGAGGGCGCGGCAGCGCTCGGGATGGCGCAGCGCGAAGGCAAGCGCAGCCATAGCGCCCGCCGAATAGCCCGCTACAACCGCGTTAGGCACGTGCAAATAGTCCAGCAAAGCAGCGAAGGTATCTGCCATTGCCTCTGGAGTGCGCCCTGCCTCTAGCGGGGTGCGAAGGTAGCCCGCCCGCGATGGTGCGATGATCGTGCAGTTTTCATACAGGCTGCCAACGGAGACCGCCTGATCATAGCCACCCATCGCCTGATGCGAAATGAGGACGTGCGGTGCGCCTTCACCGCGCAATACGTATTCGATGTTGGTCTTTCCAACGCTCACAAAATGGCTGCCCGTCAGTTGGCGCGCCGCGGCTGCCCGCATTTCATATTGGTAAGTGCGCGCTAACCATGCGGTGCCTGCACCCACTAAAAAAGCTGCTGCCGTCACTGCTGGAAGCATAAATCATCCTCCCACTCTCTGATCACTTCGGGAAGTGGTGAAAGGTATCGCACGGTTAACACTTAGCTTGGTGCTGTGGAGAGGGAGTTGATGGACAGAGAACCAAGCCGCCAGATGGCTAACCCTCCTGTGTTTTACAGGAATTTAGCGCGTTCACTACTCCCCAGCTAATTATACCCAACCCAAAGGTGCATGGCTTAAAGGGTGTTCCAATGGGCGTATAACGATCTTGTCAAAGTGGTGAAGGCGTGCTAGACTATAGCTTAGATGTGTTTTCTCTCAAAAAGTGGGTCGCTCCCACTTTTTGTCTTAAATTCTGATGGATAGGACCGAGCGGGAGCCGCGCAGGGCATGGCGAAAAGCGATTTTACCCTAGCTTTTAATGAAATTACTGAGGCGCATCACCTACCCCGTGACGTGGTGGTTGAAGCACTTAAGCAGGCATTAGTGTCTGCTTTCCGCCGTGATAGCGGCGTGAGCAGCGCGCAGCGTGTGGAGGCAGAAGTTGACCCCACCACGAACCGCTACCGTGTGCTGCTCGAAAAAGAGGTGGTCGAAGACTCGACCGAAGGGCTTAGTGATAAAACTGAGATCACCCTCTCTGAAGCACGCCTCATTGCCCCTGAGGCTGAAGTGGGGGATGTGATCATGGCGCCGCAAGAGACCAACACCAAAACTTTTGGGCGCATTGCCGCGCAAACTGCCAAACAGGTGATCTTACAAAAAATTCGGGAGGCAGAACGCGCCACGCTCTACGAAGAATACAAAGGGCGTGAGGGTGAGCTGATCGTTGGGCAAGTGCAGAGCATCAACAACCAAACAGTCACTGTGATGTTGAACGGGCGCGCTGAGGCAACGCTGCCCGCCAAAGAGCAAATCCGTAACGAGCGCTTCAAACAGGGCGATAAAATCCGCTTATATGTGATGGAAGTGCGCGAAAGCACACGCGGTCCGCAGATTATCGTCTCCCGCGCACACCGCAACATGCTGCGGCGGCTCTTTGAGTTTGAGGTGCCAGAAATCTACCATGGGCAGGTGGAAATTAAGAACATTGCCCGCGAGCCGGGACAGCGCTCGAAGGTGGCGGTGGCAGCCTTGCAGCCCGGCATTGATCCAGTGGGCGCCTGTGTTGGTCAGCGTGGCATCCGAATTCAAACCATTGTTAAGGAACTGAATGACGAACGCATAGACGTGATCGAATGGAACGCCGATCCATCGATCTTCATTGCCAAAGCGCTCAGCCCTGCCCACACCAACAGCCAATACGTTTACCTTGAAGAAGATATTGATCAGGGCAACACAGCCACTGTCATCGTCGGCGATGATCAGCTCTCACTGGCGATTGGGCGCGAAGGGCAGAATGCACGCCTTGCTGCTAAGCTCACGGGCTGGCGCATTGATATTAAAAGTGTTAGCGAGGCAGCCTTTAGCGCGCAAGCCCGCCTTGCCGAGCCACCTTTGGATAAACTCGCGGCGGAAAATCCCGATCTGATTGCAGAAGTGGCGCGCATCCTAGAAAAGAAACGCGCTGAGCGCACCGTGATGCCCGAAGAATATCAGACGCTCTCGCGCTTTGTGCATATGGCAGAAACGCGCCTGCTCGATCATCGGGTTACGGAATTGGCAGAGCGCCGCAAACGAATTGAGCGCGCCAAAGCCGAGCTGCCACGCCGTATTTTCCAAATGCAGCTTGAAGAGCTGGAATTGGAAGACGACATCCTAAAAGCGATCAAGACGCGCAGCATCCTGAATGTGGGTGATTTGATGGCGCGCTTGCAAGCCGAAGAATCTGTGCTGCTGAATATTCTGGAAGCTGCCAAAGTGAAAGATGGCGCCGCCGAAGCCCTCAACGCTATTAAAGACGCCATTGAGTCGCTAGTGCCAAACTACCTGAATACACCCGAAGCCAAACCAGAAGTGGCAGCCGAAGCAGCAGTGCCTGCACCTGAATTGGCTGCCCACCTTGCCGAGCCAGCCGCTGAAGGGCTGGACGAAGAAGCACCGCCCGCCTTCCCTGATGTGGAAGTGCCAAGTGCGCCGCGCCCTGCTGCACCCGTGCTGCCGCCGCCCATGCCTTCCAAGCCGCGCCGCCCGCAGCCCACTGCCCCTGAGCTAACCACTGCCCTCCTAGAGCCTGAGTTGGAGCAGGACAGCAAGAAAGACCGCAAAGGCAAGGGCAAGCCCGCTAAGCCCGCCGCCGCCCGCGACCTGATCTATGATGAAGAGCGTGGTGAGACGGTGCGTTTGCGCAAACACAAGCGGCGCAGCGGGCGCAATTGGGAAGACTACGAGGAGTGATGCGTATGGCGCAGCGTTCCGCCCTGCCCAAACCACCCAAGCACGTGCCGCAGCGCATGTGTGTGGTTTGCCGCCAGACGGCAGCCAAACGCACCCTGATTCGCCTCGTGCGGACGGCAGATCAGGGTGTGCAAGTTGACCCAAGCGGTAAACGCAGCGGACGCGGCGCCTATCTGTGTGAGGATGCCGCCTGCTGGCAGCGTGCCATCAACAGCGATGTGCTGGCGAAGGCACTCCGCACCACACTTACTGACGATGATCGCATGCATCTACGTGCCGCAGCGGCACGCCTTGCTGCCCCGAATTCTGAGGCGAGCTAGGCGCATGGTGGCTTATGGCTGCTGCGAGCATGTGGCACACAGCGCCGCGTGTAGGGTTGTTTTCTGTTTTTTGTGCGTATGTGCAAGGCAAAGCCTCAACGGTGAGGGCGCGATGTAACCCGCGAAGTGCCTCCCGCTGATCTGCCGCGCAGCATACGCTTCGTTGTAGAAAGTCTGAGCTGACCGCCGTCTTAGCTGCGGCAGCGGGAGGAATGTATGGCTAAAGAACGCCAATTAATCGAAATCCCTGAGTTTGTAACCGTCCGCGAGCTTGCCACACTGCTTGGCGCCAACCCCATTGACGTGATGAAGCAGCTGATCAACAGCGGCATCATGGCAACCATCAACCAACAGCTTGATTTTGAGACGGCATCGCTGATTGCCGGCGATCTCGGCTTTGAAGTGCGCTCGCTAGAGCCTGCCCAGAGCGAGGTGCCTGTCAGCCTTGATGATCTGCCGCCTTGGCGGCGCATTTATGCGGCTGAGGATCCCAAAACCCTTGTGCGGCGCCCACCGGTCGTCACCATTCTTGGTCACGTTGATCACGGCAAGACAACCCTGCTCGATTCGATTCGGCACGCCCACGTTGCCGAAGGGGAAGCTGGCGGCATTACCCAGCACATTGGCGCGTATCAGGTCGTGCATAATGGGCAGAAAATCACCTTTTTAGATACGCCCGGTCATGCAGCGTTCACCGCTATGCGCGCACGTGGCGCACAAGGCGCCGATATCGCCGTGTTGGTCGTCGCCGCAGATGACGGCGTGATGCCAACCACCAAAGAGGCTATCGCCCATGTGAAGGCTGCCCACGTGCCGATTGTGGTCGCCATCAATAAGATTGATAAGCGCAACGCCAACCCTGACCGCGTGAAGCAGGAACTTGCCGAACTGGGCATTGTGCCGGATGAGTGGGACGGCGATACGCTGTTCATCCCTGTCTCCGCCCGCGATAAGATCGGGATTGAGGACCTGCTAGAAGCGATCCTGATGACGGCCGAAAGCGCCGAAATTCATGCCAACCCGAAAGGCAAAACGGCAGGCACCGTCATTGAGGCGCGCCTAGAGAAAGCCCGCGGCGTCATCGCAACGCTCTTGGTGCAGAACGGCACCTTGCGGCTGGGTGATGTGGTGGTGGCAGGCAGCACGCTGGGCAAAATCCGCGCCATGTTTGATGAAAACGGCAAAAACGTGCGCGAAGCGCCACCTTCCACACCGGTGCAGGTGATGGGTTTTGCTGAGCTGCCCAGCGTTGGTGATATGTTCACCACCTTCCGCAACGAACGCGAGGCACGCACCCTTGTGGAAGAACGCAAACAAGCCGCTGCCCAGATCGCGTCACAATCAGCACGTCCTGCTGCTTCGCTTGAGGATATTTTCAAGCGTTTTCAGGCAGGTGAAACAAAAGAACTGTTGGTCATCCTGAAGGTGGATACGCAAGGTTCGCTGGAACCAATTGTGAATGAGCTAAACGCGCTCAGTAATACTGAACTTGGCTTGAAAATTCTCTATGCCGAGACGGGTAACATCACCGAAAACGACATCAACCTTGCCACTTCCACTGACGCCACCGTGATCGGCTTCAACGTAACCGCCGATAACGCGGCACGCAAACTTGCCGAATCGAATGCTGTTGAGATTCGCCTCTACAACGTGATCTACACCCTAGTGGAAGATATTGAGAAGGCGCTCAAGGGGATGCTCGATCCCGTTTATCAGGATCGTGTGATCGGCGTTGCAGAGGTGCGGAAAATCTTTAAGGTGCCAAAGCAGGGCAAGATTGCTGGCTGTATGGTGCGCGATGGTGAAATTCGCCGCAATGCAAAAGTGCGCGTGCGGCGTGGGCGTGAGACGCTGATCGAAGGGATTGGCGTCAGTTCACTGAAGCGCGAGACGGAAGATGTGCGCGAAGTGCGCGCCGGCTTCGAGTGCGGCATTGGCTTGGAAGGCTTTGAGGACTTCATGCCAGGCGATATGATCGAGTTCTTGGTGCGTGAGCGCGTGAATTAATTGGGTGTGCCTCAGCCTCGCTTAATTGGTGAGGCACATCAGTAGGTTGCTTGCTGTCTGTGGCGGCGTACTAGCCTGTTGCCGCCCTTTGGGGTAGGCACAAATTCGGAGTTGTAAATCATGACACTTAAGCAAGAACGCATGGCAGACCGTATCCGTGAGATTTTGAGCGAACTTTTGTTGTTTGAGGTGAGCGATCCTGCCCTACAAGGCTTGACTGTGACCGAAGTGGTGCTAGACCGCGAACTGGAATATGCCAACGTTTATGTGAATGCGCTTGGTGAAGAAGATCGTGCGCAGGACGTGATGGCGGGCTTGCGCCGCGCACACGGCTTCCTGCGCCGCGAACTGGCAAGCCGCGTTCGCCTGCGCCGTGCGCCCGAACTGCGCTTCCACTGGGACGAGACGCTCAGTCGCGCTGCCCACATCGAAGCGGTGCTGGATAGCCTGGATATCTCGCCTGCCGAAACACCTGATGCTGAAACATCTGAAGAGAAGGACGACGCCTAAATGCAATTCGATTGGGATCAGGCAAGCGCGTTGCTAAACAACGCGCAGCACATCATTGTAGTCACCCACACACAGCCCGATGGGGATGCCTTTGGTTCGCTGCTTGGGCTTGGCAGCGCGCTTGCCACCAGCGGGAAAAGCGTCACGCTTGCCGTTGAAGATGGCTTGACAGATCGCTTTCGGTTTCTGCCCAACGCCCATTGGGTGCGCCCAAATCTTGAAGGTGTGACGGGCGATCTGGTCATCATCTTGGATTGCAGCGACGAACGGCGTCCCGGCAAACTGATGACGGCAATCAAGGCGTTGAACGTCCCGACCATCAACCTTGATCATCACCGCACCAACACGCTTTTCGGCACAGCCAACTTGGTGGATGCCGCGTGGGTAAGCACCACCGAAGGCATTCTGGTATGGCTGGATCGCTTAGGCATCGCCCTGACGGTTGACGTGGCGCAGTGCTTGCTGTGCGGCTTGGTGACGGATACGCTCTGTTTCCGCACCGATAGCGTGAAGGCGGATACGCTGGGCAAGGCGCAGCGCCTTGTGGATGCTGGTGCGAACCTGAATTACCTCGTGCAAAAGACGCTCAGCACCGTGCAAACGGGCGTGATCCGTTTGTGGTCACAGGTAATGCCGACGGTGCAGCTTGAAGATCATGTGATTTGGGTGACGGTGACGCTTGCCGCACGGCAGGCTGCGAACGCACCCGATCACGGCGATGGTGACTTGGTGGGGCTGCTTTTGCAGGCAGAAGATGCCTACATCGCGGCAATCTTCCGTGAATTGCAAGACGGCAAGACCGATATTAGCTTCCGTGCTGTGCCGGGCTTTGACGTGGCAAGTGTGGCGATGCGCTTGGGCGGCGGTGGGCATACTTTGGCGGCGGGCGCCACGCTGGAAGGCACACCCAGTGAGGTTGAAGGGCGTGTGATCGCAGCCTTGAAAGAGGCAGCCCAGCTTGGAGCGCCCAGCATTGCCTGAGCCTTTTGGCTTTCTGCCTGTGGATAAACCACTAGGCATGACCAGCCATGATGTGGTAGCTGCCGTGCGGCGCGGCACGCGCATCAAGCGTGTTGGGCATGGTGGCACGCTTGATCCGCTTGCCAGCGGTGTTTTGGTGGTGTGCATCGGGACGGCAACACGCCTGAGTGAGTATGTGATGTACACGCGCAAACGCTACCTTGCACAGGTGCGGCTAGGCGCTACCACTGAAACAGACGACGCTGAAGGGCAAATCAGCGCTGAGCAGCCAATTGATCATCTGACTGAAGCGGCTGTTGCAGCAGCACTGGCAGCCTTCAACGGCGAGACGGATCAGATTCCGCCGATGTACAGCGCCATCAAACAAGGTGGGCAAAAGCTCTATAGGTTGGCGCGGCGCGGCGAGACCGTCGAACGCCCTGCACGCCGCGTCTGGATGCAGGCACGGCTTGTGCGCTATGCCGCGCCACACGCTGAAGTGGAGATCGAATGTTCCGCCGGCACCTACATCCGCAGCCTTGCCCGCGATTTGGGCGCGGCGCTAGGCGTGGGCGGCTATTTGGCAGGCTTGCGCCGCCTTGCCAGCGGCAGCTTTGAGCAGCCCATTGCATGGGACGTTCTGCAAGCTGCCTTTAGCGATGGGACTTGGCCGCGCTATCTACTTAATGAGCGCGCTGCCTTGCCACACTTGCCCGAAGTGCTGCTGAGCGCTGCTGAGGCGGAAGCGATTCGGCATGGGCGGGCTATTCCTACACAGGGCGCGGCGCAAGGCGCTTTGGCGCGCCTCTACGCGGCATCGGGCGCCTTTCTCGCCATCGCCACCTGCCACGCAGAAACGTGGCAACCTGTGAAAGTCTTTCACGTAGATCAGGACTCATAAGCATAAAGGATGGCAGCATGTCGGATTATCACAAGGGCATGAGCAAGACGCGCGTCTCGTTCTTTGGGCGCATTAAGCAGGCTCTGGGCGGCTCTCAGGTGACGGAAGACACTTGGGATGAGATTGAGACGCTGCTCATTCAGGCAGATGTGGGCATGGAGACGACGCTCAAACTCATGGAGCGCGTCCGTGAGCGCTATCGGCGGCAAGGCATGACTCGCCCTGAGCAGGTGCAGGCAGCCTTCCGCCAAGAGCTGCGCGGGCTGCTGCTGCCGCCTAGACCACTCAACATCAGTGGGCGCGAACTCTCGGTCGTGCTGATTGTTGGTGTGAACGGCAGCGGTAAAACAACCAGCATTGCCAAGTTAGCACTGCGCCTGATCCGCAACAACCGAAAAGTGATGCTTGCCGCTGGCGACACTTTCCGCGCTGCCGCCATTGAGCAGTTGCAGGTGTGGGGCGAGCGCGTTGGCGCGGCGGTTGTTGCTGGCAAACCCAATGCCGATCCGGGCGCGGTCGTCTATGATGCAGTTAGCGCGGCAAAAGCACGTGGTTATGACGTGCTGCTGATTGATACCGCCGGGCGTTTGCAGACCAAATATAACCTGATGGAAGAACTCAAAAAGATATACGGTGTTATCGGCAAAGTCGTGCCGGATGCGCCGCATGAGACGCTCATTGTGCTGGATGGCACCACCGGTCAGAATGCGCTCTCACAGGCGAAGGGCTTTACTGAGGCGGCAAAGCTGACGGGCGTGATCGTCACCAAGCTGGATGGCACGGCGAAGGGCGGTATGGTCTTTGCCATTCAATCCGAGTTGGGCTTGCCCATTCACTACGTCGGGCTTGGCGAACGCATGGACGACCTGATTTTATTCAACCCAGATGCTTTTGTAGATAGCCTGTTTGAGGACGAATAACCTTCAGCCACAATGAACGTGAGGGCGCGTTGGTGCAGAGCAAGCCCGACCGCCCTTCACTTTACCCAGCAACCCGCCTCACGACCTAAGCCTTATTTCCTCTTCTGCACACCTTAGCAGCGTTTTGGCGATTTACTTTGCCAAATTCACCCCGCCTTTCCCTATTTTGCCCATTGACAAAAACCAAAAGTTTATTTATAGTGTTTATCGTATTTAGTCTAACCTAAATTCTGATCGCAGGGAAATGAAAAATGGGGAAATCCAAACTTTGGGTGTTGCTGTTGCTTCTAATGACGCTTACGTTGATGCCCTTCGGCGTGCTGCGCGCTGAGGATCGCCTGCGTGTGGTGGTTACCACCACACAGGCGGCTGACCTTGCCCGCATCATTGGCGGCGAGCGCATTGTGCTTACCGCGCTGATGGGCGCCGGCGTTGATCCGCACCTCTACAAGCCCACCGAGTCCGATATTGCCGCCATGAATGCCGCGCAAGTGGTCATTTATAGCGGCTTGAACCTTGAAGGGCAGTTTGAAGCAGTCTTTGCGGCGTTGGGTCAGCGTGCCATTCGCACTTACGCACTGAGCGCGCCTGTAGCGGATGCGGGCTTCTTGCTAGAGGAAGAAGTCGGCGTGCCTGATCCGCACTTCTGGTTTGATCCGCTCAATTGGGCGCTTGCCGCCGAAGGTTTGGCGGAAGTGCTTGCCGAAAGCGACGCCGCCAACACCGATTTTTACCGTGCTAATGCGGCTGCCTACACTGCACAGCTTGAGGCGCTCTATGACTGGGGCTTGGCTGCCATGACCGATGCCACCATCCCTGAGGAAAAGCGCGTGCTAGTCACCTCACATAATGCCTTCCAATACTTTGGGGATGCCTTCGGTTGGCAAGTGCGCGGCATTCAGGGCATCAGCACGGCGGCTGAGGCAAGCGTTGCCGATATTCAGGCAGTGGCGGATTTGGTGGTCAGTGAGGGCATCGCCGTGATCTTCGTCGAGAGCAGCGTGCCGCGTGCCACCATTGAGGCAGTCGTTGCGGCGGCGCAGGCAAAAGGTGCATCGGTGAAGGTGGGCGTGCGCGAACTTTATTCGGATGCGATGGGCGCGCCTGAGGATTTCGGCGGCAGCTATACGGGTATGATCACGCACAACATCATCACCATTTTGCAATCGTTCGGTTACCCTGTGCCGCCGCTGCCTGAAAGTTTAGGGTTAGCGCTGCCAAAGGAATTGCAAGGGCGTTAGCAGAAGTTCAGAATCCGCCTAGCGCATTGTGTGCTAGGTAGTTGCCAAGCAGAAGGATACATTGAAGATGACAGACCAACCCTACGCACTCGAAATTAACGACCTCACGGTTGCTTATCAGAACAAACCCGTGCTGTGGGATGTTGATTTATGCGTGCCGAGCGGCCTGCTGATGGCAATTGTCGGACCGAATGGCGCGGGCAAAAGCACGCTGATCAAGGCGGCGCTCGGTCTTATTCCGCGTGCTTCCGGCGATGTGCGCTTCTTTGGCAAGCCGCTGCGCCAAGCACGCCACCTGATCGGCTATGTGCCGCAGCGCGGCAGCGTGGATTGGGACTTCCCAACCACCGTACTCGACGTGGTCATGATGGGACTATATGGGCGACTGGGCTGGCTGCGGCGTCCCGGTAAGGCGGAACACGAAGCAGCCTTACACGCCCTAGCGCAAGTTGGCATGGCGAATTTTGCAGGGCGGCAGATCAGCCAGCTCAGCGGCGGGCAACAGCAGCGCGTCTTTTTGGCGCGTGCCTTAGTGCAGGCTGCTAATCTCTACTTCATGGATGAGCCGTTCGCCGCTGTGGATGCCGTCACTGAACGCGCCATCGTCAGTTTGCTGCACACGTTACGCGAACAGGGGAAAACAGTGATCGTCGTCCACCACGATTTGCAGACTGTAACCGAATATTTCGACTGGGTGACGCTGCTCAATGTAGAGGTCGTCGGCAGTGGTGCAACGGCGCGCACCTTCACCGAAGAAAACGTGCGGCGCACTTACGGCGGACGCATCGGTGCGCTGCCAGCCGCCCTGAATGGCAGTTTGCCGCAGAAAGAAGGCGTCTATGTTGCCTAGTATGCTGTCTGAAGATCGGCGCGTATGGCGTTTTATCGGTCTGGTGGCACTCTTGGTGGCACTCGGCATTCCGCTCAGTGTGGCACTTGGCGTGCAGTACGACTACACGCTGACCAATGTAGCCTTAGGCGGCGCGCTGCTGGGTGTGCTGTGCGGCATGGCGGGCAGTTTTGCGATGCTACGTGGGCAAAGCCTGATTGGCGATACACTCTCACACGCGGCGCTGCCGGGCGTAGCACTTGCTTTTCTGTTGGTTGGGCGTGAGCCATTTGCGCTCTTGGTTGGCGCCGCCGCCACAGGCTGGCTGGGCGCGCAGTTGGTTGGGACGCTCACCAGCACCACACGCCTTAAGCAAGATGCGGCGATGGGCATTGTGTTAGCGTCTTTCTTTGCGATTGGTGTGGCGCTGCTCTCGTATATTCAAGGGCGCGCTGATGCCAGCCAAGCCGGCTTGCATAAGTTCATCTTTGGGCAAGCGGCAGCCATTGTGCAGCGCGATGTGCTGATGCTCGGTGCGGCGTGCCTGCTGGTGGGTGCAACACTCTTTGCCTTTTGGAAGGAATTCAAGCTGCTCACCTTTGATCCTGACTTTGCGCGTGCCAACGGCTATCCAACGCGGCGGCTGAATTTGATCCTATCCAGCCTGATTGTGGCGGTCATTGTGCTTGGGCTGCAATTGGCAGGCGTGATCTTAATGGTCGGCTTGTTGATCGCACCAGCGGCAGCAGCACGCCAATGGACGCGCCGTTTGGAGCAAATGATCGTCCTCGCGGCGCTTTTAGGCGCCTTCGCGGGTGGATCGGGCGCGGTGCTGAGCGCGGTGGAGCGCGGCTTGCCAACCGGTCCGCTGATGATTGTGGTTGTGTGCAGCATTGTGCTGATTGCGCTGCTCTTTGCGCCAGAGCGCGGCGTGCTGTGGCAGCTTTGGCAGCAGCGCACGACGCACCAACTGACGAAAGAAGGCTGACCATGCACGGCATTGAACGTCTATTGATTGAATTTTTGCTAAACTTTGCCACTGCCGAGCAGATCAACGCCTTCTTCGGCGATCCGCGCAATACAGCACTGCTGATCGGTGCGTTGGTTGCCTTTGCAACGGCGCTCTGCGGTGTGTTCTTGGTGCTGCGTAAGATGGCGATGACGGCTGATGCGATCAGCCATACGGTGCTGTTTGGCATTGTGGCTGCCTTTTTGGCGATGGTGTGGCTTGGGCAAGCGCCAAGCCTGAGTTCGCCGCTGCTGCTGCTTGGCGCGGCGCTTGCCGGCGTTGGCACGGTGCTGCTGACCGAACTGATTCAGCGATCTAACTTGGTAAAGGGCGATACGGCGCTTGGGCTGGCATTTCCGTTCCTGTTTGCGCTCGCCGTGATTTTGGTGACACGCTATATTCCCAATGTGCATCTGGATATTGATTCGGTGATGGTTGGTGAAATTGGCGTTGCGTGGGCAAACACAAACAGCCATTGTCTTGACAACTGCGAGCCTGTCACCATCACTGCTGATGATCCGCGTGCGACGGTAGCGCGTATCTGCGTGAACTGTGCGACGGAAGGCATTTCGCCGCGCAGCCCACGCGCCATTTTTGAGGAAACATGCGGCAACTGCGGCACTTTTAGCGCAGCAGAGGCTTGGCAGCGCCGTTTGATCAGCACACCGCCGCAGTTGGTCTTTTTGCCGCGTGCGCTGCTGCCGTTGGGCAGCGTCTCGCTGCTGAACTTGCTCTTTGTGCTGTTCTTCTATAAAGAGCTGAAGCTGGCAACCTTTGATGCAGGCTTGGCGGCTGCTTTTGGCTTCAAGCCTGCCTTGCTCAGCTACGCGCTGATGATCTTGGTCAGCCTGACGGCGGTTGCCGCCTTTGATGCGGTCGGCTCGATCTTGGTGGTGGCATTCTTCATCATTCCAGCGGCGGCTGCCTATCTGCTGACAGATCGGCTGTGGCTGATGTTTGTGATCGCGCCGCTGTTGGGCATCTTTTCCGCCTTCACGGGCTACGAGGTGGCGCGAATGTGGGACATCTCAATCTCGGCGGCGATGGTCATCATGCTCTTTGCTTGCTTCCTGCTGATTTGGGTGCTTTCGCCGCGCTATGGGTTGCTGGCAGCAGTTGTTCGGCGCTGGCGGCAGCGCCGTGCCTTTGCAGAGCAGCTTTTGCTTGGGCATCTCTACAACCATCAGGATACGCCAGAGGCAGACGCCGAATGTGCGCGAGGGACGCTGCACCAACACTTGAACTGGTCGCCGCGCAAAACGAGGCGTTATCTGGCGCGTCTGCAAGCACAGCGTCTGGTGCAGTTGCAGGCAGATCAGGTGTGCCTGACGCTGCGTGGTGAAGCAGTAGTGCAGGCGTTCCGCACTGAGCTATTGGCACGCTAAGGGCGAGCGGCGCGCTGATAAACTGCCAGCGTTTGGTGGGCAGTCTGCCGCCAGTCGAAACGGGCAAGGTTGGCACGCCCTTTGGCGCGCAGCGCGGCGCGCAGATCGGGATCGCGCAAACAGGCGCGGATCGCCGCAGCCATCGCCTGCACATCGTAGGGATCAAAATAGTGCGCGCCTTCGCCTGCCACTTCGGGCAGTGAGGCAGCCGTTGAGCAGGCAAGCGGCACATCGGCTGCTTGTGCTTCAAGGGCAGGCAGCCCAAAGCCTTCATAAAGCGATGGTAGGGCGAATAATTCTGCACCGTTGAGCAAGGTTGGCAAGTGCGCGCTTGGCACGTAACCGGTTAGCTTAATGCGCGCACTGAGCATTTCGGGCGTAACGTTCGGCGGCAGCTTGCCGATCAGCACCAACGTATGGGGAAATTCAGCCGACAGCGCCTTAAATGCCTCTAACAGGCGCGGGATGTTCTTATGCGGATAGCCGCCGCCAATGGCAGCGATATAAGGCTGCGTGATGCCGTATTGAGCGCGCACTGCTGCCGCAGCCTCACCCTGAAGCGGCGCGGTGCTGCTCTGTACACCAAGCGGCACAACCTCAATCTTGTTGGCAGGCAGCGCCAAATGCCCGATCATCTCACGCTTGGCAAATTCGGAATCGGCGATGATGCGCTGTGCGCGCCGTGCGCCGCTTGCCGTGAAGAAGATCACCACCCGCCGCCGAAAGGCGGACATATCTTCGCTCATCACCACAAAGCGCGTATCGTGCAGCGTCACGACGCTTGGGCAGGGCAAAATCAGCGGCGCAATCGTGTTTAGCGAATGCAGCACGTCCAGCCGATGCCGCCGCGCCAAGATCGGCAAGATTGCCTGCTCATACAAATAGCGCAGCGGACGGTTCTTTGGGTTAACAGGACAGACGATTCGCTTCAGGTTTGGCGCGTTCGGCAGCGGGAAATTTGCCATCTCGCGGTTCAAATACAGATAATAGTCATTATCGGAACTAACCTCCACCAGCGCCTTGATCAAATGCTCAGCGTAGATGGATGTGCCATTGATGACACCTGCACGCAAATAGAGCGCATTCAAGCCGATTCGCATTAGCGGCGCGCCACTTTCTGGTAAACTGCCAACGTTTCGCGGGCAGTTTTTTCCCAAGAGAAGCGCGCTAAATTAGCCCGCCCTTCAGCGCGCAGCCTTTGGCGCAGATCGGGATCGCGCAGGCAAGTGCGGAGCGCTTCGGCAAGGGCGTTCACGTCATACGGATCGAAATAGTGCGCGCCTTTGCCCGCCACTTCCGGCAGTGAGGCAGCCTCTGAGCAGACCAGCGCGACATCGGCAGCCTGTGCCTCTAACGCGGGCAACCCAAAACCTTCATAGAGAGAGGTAACCACAAAGACATCCGCGCCGTTCATCAGGATGGGCAGGTCTTCATCTGGCACATAGCCTGTCGTCCGCACACGGTCACCGAGCGACTCAGCGCTGATGTTGCGCGGCAGCCTGCCAAACAGCACCAACTCGTGCGGAAACTCGCCCTGAATTTGGGTGAAGGCTTCCAGCAGGCGCGGCATGTTCTTATGCACATAGCTGCCAGCAATCGCGGCGATGTAGGGCTGCCGAATGCCGTACTTAGCGCGGATCGCCTCAGCCGATTCGGTTGGCGGCGCACCTTCAAGTGGGCTAATGCTCAGATGCACTACATCAATCTTGTCAGGCTTCAAGCCAAAGTGCGCGATCATCTCGCGCTTGGCAAAGTCCGAGTCGGTAATGACGCGGTTGGCGCGCCGTGCGCCGTTGCCGGCAAAAAAGCGGATCACCTGCCGCCGAAAGCCGTAAATATCGCCGCCGAGCGCGGGAATCATGAAGCGCGTATCGTGCAGGGTCATCACGCCATAACAGGGCAGAAAAAAAGGGTGCGTCAGATGCAGTGAGTGAACAATATCCAGCTTGTGCTTGGCAGCGTGGCGCGGCAAGATAACTTGCTCGTGGAAGTAGCGCGGAAAGCGCTGATTTGGCATAAAAGGAAAGATCACAGGCTGAAAATTCGGCGACGGCATGGCAAAGTGTGCCGCTTCACCGTTTAAGTAGACGTAGTAGGTGTTTTCCGCATCAATGAGCGCCAGCGAATCGAGCAGGCGGCGGGCATAGATGTAGGCACCATCCACACAGCTAGGGCGTAAATACAGAATGTTGATGCCGATCCGCATAGAAGCCTACGTTTGAGTCAAGGGCATTATGGCTTATAATACAAGCGATGCGGCTAGTCGGCAACCTGAACGGGCGAAATCAGACACAATAAGGCGCACATGGCAGCACCAAACGTCAAACACAATGTGATTTACAATGTATTCGGCGGCATGTGGGCAATTGGGCTGAATTTGGTCTTGGTGCGTGTGCAGCTACAGACGCTCGGCGCAGAGGCATACGGGCTGATCAGCTTTGGGCAAACGCTCATGCTGATGAACACACTCTTTGATTTTGGGCTGGCAACGGCGCTCATCCGCAGCCTTGCCGCCGATAGCAGCGCCGAACGTGAGCAATCCCGCGCCTTTGTGCGGAGCGCCGCCGCCATTTATTGGGCGTGCGCTGTCCTGATCGCCATCTTGATCTTTGTCGCGGCGGTGCCACTGGCAGAGGGCTGGCTGAGGCTGGAACAAGTGCCGACGGCTGAGGCAGTTTCGGCATTGCGCCTGTGGGCAATCGCCATTGCGTTCAACCACCTAATGTACCTCTATGTGGCGCTCTTGAGCGGCGTGCAGCGGCTCGATCTGTTGAATGTGGTCAAGGTGGTGTACATTACCATTTATCAGGGCGGTGGCACGCTGCTGCTGCTGCTGACGGGCAGTTTGGGCGCCTTCATGCTGTGGAACGCGCTGACTTCGGTGGGCGGTGTGCTGCTCTATACCCTGATGGTGCGCCGCGCAGGGAGCGGATTGCTGCACGTGCCGCGTTTGATGTGGTCGGCGCTGCGCCCTGCGCTTGGGCAGATGGGCAGCGTTTACGGCACGGTGCTGCTCTCGCTGATCCTGATTCAGGTGGATCGCGTCCTGATTAGCCGCCTGCTTCCGCTCACTCAGCTTGGCTTTTACAACACTGCCTTCATCATCATTCAGGGCATTGGCACGCTGCAAGGCTTCATCAGCACGGCGTTGCTGCCCGTCTTGGCAAACGATCACGGCGCAGCCGATCAAGAAGCATTCAGGCGGCATATGCGGCGGTTGCTGCAAGTGATGCTCTACTTGATCACGCCGCTGGTCTTTGCTTGCCTTTTCTTTGGGCGCGAATTGCTGCTGCTGTGGACGACACCTGAGACAGCCGAAGGCGCCTTCCGCGTGATGGCGCTCTTGGCGCTTGGCTCGCTGCTCAACACGATCTCGGCGGCGGACTATACGGCGGCGGCTGCCACCGCCAACGCAGATGTGATCGTGCGCGTGAACCTGTGGCTGCTGCTGCCCTACCTAGCGCTGATGTATGTCGGGATTGTGGTGTTGGGCATTGAAGGCGCTGCACTGACGTGGGTAGCGCTCAACTTCACCTATTTGTTCACGCAGCAGCCTGCGGTGCATCGGCGTGTGTTGAGTGGCTATAGCATTGGTTGGTCAGCGCGCAACGCTGCGCCGTTTTTGCTGCTCAACGCGCTGATCTTTGGCGTGCTGCGCGCCCTTTACGACGGACTGACAAGCCCCAACCTTCTGATCAGCCTTGCCTGCGTTACCTGTGCCGCCCTGCTCAGCTTTGCTGTGTGCATTGCCCTGCTGGATGCCGAACTGCGGCAGGTTGGCGTCCGTTGGCTGCGGCGTGTGTTGCCCAGCCCGCCTTAGTGGAGATGCTCTTATGCCCGAAACCATCCCTTGCACCTATTGCAGCGGCGCGGCGTTGCCTTTCCTAAGCGCCCAAGATGATAACCGCCACAGCACAGCAGAGGCGTTCACCTACTACCGCTGCACCGCTTGCAGGCTTATCTTTCTACATCCGTTGCCTGTTGATCTGAGCATTTACTATGTCGGTGATTATCACGCGCAGCCGGCTGAGCCTGAACGTGCTTTCCATGCGCGCCTAGAGGCGATTAAACTCGCCTATGTGCAGCGCTATGCACAGGGCAAAACTCTCTTAGAGATCGGTCCCTCTTACGGCGCATTTCTGCGGCTTGCCAAGCAAGCAGGTTTTGCACCAGAGGCAATTGAGCTAGACGCCGATTGCGTCGCAGCGCTTAATGCGGAAGGTATTCCGACTATTCAGAGCGCCGCGCCCGCTGAGGCGCTGAAAACACTGGGCAGCTACGACGTGATCGGCTTGTGGCATGTCGTGGAGCATCTGCCGCATGTGTGGGATGTGCTGGCAGAGGCGGCGGCACACCTGAAGCCGAACGGCATTTTGATCATCGCGGCGCCCAATCCGCAAGCCCTGACCTTCCGCCTGTTCCGTCGGCGCTGGGGCTACCTTGACGCACCGCGCCATATTCACCTATTGCCCGTCGCGCTCTTGGAAGGGCTGGCCGAAAAGCATGGGCTTACCTTGCTGCACCGCACAACCAGCAGCGCTGAAGCAGCGTGGCATAACTATGGCGCATGGCGCAGCAGTTTGATCAATCTGGTTGGTAAAGGGCGCGCTCAAGCGGCGCTTGGTTTGCCGCAAAGTGCTGACCAGCCGCGCTCGCGTAGTTCACGGCTAAAGGCGCGCTTGTTTCGCCTCGCGTTGCGCGCCCTGATCTTGGCTGCCATGCCTTTAGAGCGCACAGGCTTACGCGGCAGCGCCTACACGCTCATTTTCAGGAAGCCAGCATGAGCGCGCCTGAATTCTCCATTGTGATCCCAACGCGTAATGGCGAGCGCTATCTTAGTGCGGCAATCGAGAGTGTGCTTGCCCAAAGCTATTCGCGGTGGCGCTTGCACATCCTCGAAAGCGGCTCAACGGATGGCACAGCCGCGCTTGTGGCGCGCTATCTGAACGATCCGCGCATCACGCTGCACAGCACGCCGCCTGATCAGCCACCGCTGAACATTGTGGGCAATTGGGCGCGCATTTTGCAGCTTGATCTGAGTGAGTACCTGACCATCCTTGGGCATGATGACCTGTTCGGCACGGATTTCTTGGCAGAGATCGCGGCGCTAATCACAGCACAGCCCGATGCCTCGCTGTGGCTGACGCATTTCAACCTAATTGATAGCGAAGGTGTGCTGATCCGCCCCTGCAAGCCCTTTCCGCCGCGCCTAAGCGCCGACGAATATCTGCTAGGGCTGCATACGCGCCGCTTAGAGAGCTTTGCGACGGGCTATGTCATGCGCTCAGCGGACTATGTGCGCTTGGGCGGCATTCCGCCGCTGCGGAATCTGCTGTATGCCGATCTGCTGCTGTGGTATCGCCTGAGCAGTCTTGGTTATTTGGCGTGCAGTGCGCGCTGTACATTTAGCTATCGCGTGCATGGGCAGAGCATGTCCTACGCCATGCAGCTTGGCGATTGGTACGCCGCCTCAGAGGAATATTTGAAGGCGTTGGAAGAAAGCGATCACTTCAAGGATGTGGCGCAGCGGCAAGCTGCCTATGCCTGTGTTGCCCATGAGCTAAAGCGCGCTTTCTACCGCAGCCTGCTAACGCTGATCCTAGAAGGCACGCCGCATCAGCGACAAGCCTTCCGCCGTGTAGAAGGCGAGATCGCGGCGCGTGCCACGCAAGCAGGCATCACGGGCTACCACGATTGGCGCAGCTACCTCTTGGCACTGGTTGCCTATCTGCCTAGCCGCAGGCTGCGCCGTGCGCTCTGTGCGCCGATCCTCTGGTGGCGGGCGCGCCGCAAGTAGCGCTGTTCACATTAGCCACCAAGCGCTGAGGCGGCTACGCAATCTTCCAAGCGGCGATAGAGGCGTGCAGTGCGGACGGCAAGGGCAATCTGCACACCGAAACGCGCCGCAATCTCAGTATCCTCAGGGGTGAAGGCGTTCGGTGCTTGGCTGTCAATGCCTAACAAACCAATCAAGACGCCTTCAACGATCAGCGGCACGCCAATCCAACTTCGAAAATTGACGGGTCCGCCCAACCATTCAGCGTGCGCTTGGGTGTCTTTAACCAGAACGGGCTGCCGCCGTGACGAAACTTCTTGAAAGAGCTTGTGTTCGGCAATGGGGAAGCTCAAATTGGCAGGCAGCACACCTTCCGCAAACCCGAAGGCAGCCGCAAGGCGCAGTTCCTTGCCTTGCACCAACAACACAGAGGCGCTGTCGTGCGGCACTGCCTGACGAATTTTGCCAAGCAGCCATTGGAGCGCCGTTTGTTCTTCGGTGACGCGGTTCAGATAGTCGCTCACCTCTTTCATGGTGCGTGCAATGGTCAGTTGGCGCTGCATGATGCCGTAGATGCGCGCATTTTCCAGTGCCGCGCCGGCTTGCCCTGCCAACGTGCCAAGCAGATATTCTTCTTCTTGCGAAAAGCGCTTGTGTGTGCGGCTCATCACGCTTAGCACGCCCAGAATCTCGCCGCGCACGCGGATTGGCACGCATAACTCAGAGCGCATTCCGCTCCGCCGCGCTTGGCTGTTGTTCTCGTTCACTCGCTGATCGGTGAGCAAATTGCTGCTCTTGACGGCATTGCCCGTCTTCGCGCACAAGCCGCTTAAGCCTTCGCCCACATTGCTAAAGAGCGCACGCCCTAAGTCATCTTCCATGCCATGCCACGCCACACCACGCAGCGTTGTTTTGTTATCCTCCAGCAGCATCACCTTGCTCATATCTGCGTTCAGCAGCGCACTGGCGCCGCCCGCCAACACAAAGGGCATCTGCTCATAGTCTAGCGTCGTGGTTACCTGTTCCATTGTCGCCTGCAAATCCGAGATGCTGGCAAGCAATGCCTCGTGCCGTTCAATGGTCTCGTGGCTGTAGAGGTATTGCGCCAGTGCAATGCCAACATCCAGCAGCAGCAGGCGCGTTAGCTCATCGCGCAGCCAGGCTTGCGGCACAACGGTATACAGCACGCCAACCGCCCATACACGCTTAGCCCGCCGAACATAAAGCGGCACACCCAGCGCAGCACCATCTGCCAAAGGCAGCGGCTCGGTCTCATAGTCGGGCAGATCGCCACTGCTGCCGCGCCGCGCCAACGCTGCACAGCGCCCGACAATGCCTGAGTCAAAGGCGATGCGCGGCTCTAGTGCTAAGGTTGGCGCGCCGTGTGAGGCTAAAAGCACTACTTCACGGCTCGATTCATCTAATGTGTAGAGCGCTGCGTATTGGCAACCAAAATCGGTGGTGAGCGTCTGCATCACTGAGTCGAGCAAGTTCCCGTTGCTCTCTGTGGCGTTGCTAAGCGCAAAATTGATGCGTGCTGCGGCGCGGATGGCTGCTTGCCGTGCGTTGGTCAACAGATCAAGCTGGACGCGCATTTCATTGAGTTTGGCCAGCATGTCTTCTTGCTGGCGCTCAAGGTCGCTCGATTCGGCAGAGAGGTTGACTAAGGTGCTGGTGATCGTGGCGATCAGGATTGAGGTCAGCGAGACGCCGAGCACCGCGATGCCAATCGTGATCAGCCGCCCGAGCAGGCTTTCTGGGGTGCCATCTAGCTCGCCAAGCAGCACGGTTTGCACGCCCCACCAAAAGTTCTCATCAAAGTTGCTGTAACGTGCGTTAGCAACCCCTTCAGCACTCATCAGCGCAGCGGCGCCAATTGCCACCAACACAAACGCCGTCAGTGCGGCACGGTAAAGCAGCACAAACTCAGGGGCGCGCAAAAAGCGGAAGCCCTGAGCGCGATCTTTGCGTTCGCCAAGTAGCAGGCGGATCAAACGCCCTACACGCAGCAGGGTGAGGAAGCGCGCCGTGAAGCTGAGTGCCTCAAAGGGCGCAAGCAACGCCACCAGCGGCAGCGAGATGAGAATATCGAAGGCGCGGCTGCGGAAATAGGCTAACCGCCGATTGACCAACAATAGGCGTAGGGCAAACTCGCTAGAGAGCAATAGCGAACAGATTAGATCAATTTGATCGAGAGGTTGGCGTTCACGCGGGCTTGGCTGAAAGAGCGCCAACAGCGTGACGGCAACACTGACCGTCAAGATGATAATACGCATGTAGCGCAGCAGTGCCGTCAGATCGCCGATGCCAACGCGCCGCCCAAGCGCGATCATGCGCTCATCAAGTGTTTTTTGGCGGATGATCGCCTCAATTTCGCGCTTGCGGCGCAGCATACGCTCTTGGCGCTGCCAGAGCGCCGCGATCTCGTTGCGCGTGTCATCAATGCTGAGTGGGTCGCCAGCGGCGATCAGTTGGTTGAAGGTGCGCTCGGCAGCCCGTCACTGCTTCACCACTTTGCCCAGCTCTTGATCGAGTTCCGCCAGCATTTTGTGCAAAAGCGGGATGCTGCATTCCCAAAACGTCCATTGTTTGATGCGAAGCCGCTGCGAATTCAGTAAGGTCACGCTTATCTAACCTCATTAGTCTGCAATCACTACTAATGATTATAGGCAGCCTAAGGTCATCAAGCACAATGCAACAGGATGCCTGAAGTTTGCAAATTCGGCAAGCTCCGCCCGCGTGTGGCTGAGCGCTTACAGCACAAAATCGTCTGAAGCGGCGGCGGCGGCAATCACTTCGCGCAGTTCTTCCAGATCGGGGAACACCTCGGCGCTTTGGTCATCAAAGGTGCCAGCACTCTCGCCACGTTCACACAGCGAACGATATTGGCAGTGCGCGCAGTAGCGCAGATCAGCCGTAAGCGGAAATTCTGCCACAGCCAGCGCGTGCAAACGCGCTAACAAGCTGGCAATATAGCGTTGATCGTCGGCATAGCGCGCCGCACTGTAGGGAAAGCTCTCCAAGGCACCGCCCTCACCGCCAAACCAATACAGCAGCCGCACGCGCTCTGGTAGCAGTGCCTCGCCGAACAGGCGTGGCGTAGCTTCCACCAGCAGCAGGGGATAAAGGATCGTTTGCAGGCGGCGGTCTAGACGGTTGCGCGGCGTGCGGCGGCTGGTCTTCCAATCCACAATGAGCGCCTCACCATCAGGATCATACGCCAGCAGGTCGTACTTGGCGGTTAGGCGGGCGCCCTTTGCCCAAGCAGGTTTTACGGTTACGCTGAACTCAGGGCGAAGGAAGGTGCGTGGCACATTCGGCGGCGGATTATCCAAAAATGCCTGCCACAGGTCTACTAAATCAGGGTCAATGCGCTCTGAGGAGAGCGGGAGACCGCGCCAATAGCGCTCCATCAGGGCATGAAAGCGCTCGCCGCGCTCAATGGTGCGGTCTATTTCGAAAAGCGGTTCGGCAATGGGCGCGGGATAGGCTTGCGCCAGCAGGTAGCGCAGTTGGAAGCGCCGCGGACAATCGGCAAAGTCTTGTAGACTCGATTGGCTGAAGGCAAAGGCAGGTGGCAGATCAAGCGTCATGCACGGTGCCTTAGCCCTCTTGCAGGCGTCCGCTGCCGATCAGGTTGGCGCCAGACATTGGTATCTTGATGTGGAAGGTGCTGCCTTGCCCAACCACGCTCTCCACCCAGGCATCGCCACCGTGCAGTTCCGCCACGCGCTTGACGATGTATAAGCCCAAGCCGTTGCCGCGCACACGGATGTTATCTTTGGTGCGGACGCGGCGGAAGCGCGTGAAAAGCGTCCGCTGATCTTCCTCGCTAATGCCCTTACCGCTATCTTGCACACTGAGCAGCAGTGTGTTATCCTGCACTTGGGCGCGCACCGTGATGCTACCACCTTGCGGCGTGTATTTAATGGCATTATCGGTCAGGTTGTTCAAGGCGCGGCGCATCATCATATCGTCCAGTTGCAGCACGGGAATGCTCTGTGCGGTCTCGGCGGTGAGCGTTTGCCCACTTTTTTCAGCGGCAGCCGCGTGTGTGTTCACCACATCGCTCACCAACTTGAGGATGTCACACGGCTCGCGGTGCAAGCGGTAGTTGCCTTCGGGATCGAGGCGGCTGGCATCCAGAATTTTCTCAACCAAGTCGCTCATTTGGGTGATGCCGCCCTGAATTTTTTCGGCAAAGGCGCGCTGGCGTTCGTTAAACTCACCGACCATCGGCATCATATCTACATAGCCTTTCATGTAGGTGAGCGGCAAGCGTAGATCGTGCGAGACGGTGCTGGTGAATTCTGCCTGATTATCGCGCAGGTTCTTATAGCGGGTGATATCGCGCAGCACCAAGACGCTGCCACTGCGCTGCCCATGCTCATCATGCATTTGAGAAAGGCGCGGCGCAAAGGTTTGCCCGGCGGCGCTCTGCCATTCCATACCTTCGGCGCTCTCGGCTTCGCCGCGCAGCAGAGCAACCAACGGCTCGCTCTCGGTCATGCTGGCAAGGGCAGCCAACTGATTACCGATCACACGGTCGGCGCTGACGCCAAAGGCGCGCTCTGCCGCTGGGTTAAAGACCAAAATCTGCTCGCGCACGTCCACCACAAGGATCGGATCAACGCTGCTGGTCAGGATGGCGGAAAGCTGTTCGCGCCCTTTACGGGCTGCCTCAAAGGCGTTGGTGTTGGCAATGGCGATGGCAGCCTGCGCGGCAAGCAACTGCAAAAAGTTGCGTTCCCAAGCGCTGAAGGTGTGTGCTGCATGATAGCCAACCCACAGCACGCCCATCAGCATATCGCGGGCGGTGAGTGGCAGGGCGATCACTGCACTGAAGGTTGGGCGCAGCGCACTTAAAGCGCCTTCTAAAGGCGTGCCATCGGTGATTTCTAGCGCCTGCTGGCTGGCAGCGTTGAGCAAGGGTGCATCGAAGCGCGCTAAATCGCCATTACTGCCTTCCGAATAGTAGGTGTGTTGTGGTGTGCCGCTACCTACCACAAAGCGCAAACAAACCGCTTGTAAGCCACGCTGAGCAAGCTGTGCCACATCCGTCAGCACGCTTTCAAGGCTGCCACCTTTGGCAATGCGTTGGGTAATCTCTAGCAGCAGTGCTTGCTCACTCATATATTGCTTAAGCTGCTCACGCAGTTCATCTACCGACTGGCTTGAAGGTGCAACTTCACTCATTGTCACGCGGCACTTCCCTGAATGCAGTCTCGCTTGGGCTTAAAGAATTTGCCTATGTCGCACGGATAGGTCTGCGCGCATTATAGCACTTTTCTTAGATTCGACGCAACGCACCCTTAAGACTTCAAGCCAATCTCAAACTGTTGTCCGATAGGTGTGCCATCTGCGTCCAGCACATCAACGTTGTGAAACAGCCGCCCATCGCGCCGATCCTCGATGGTATACAGCCCGATCCGCACCGTGCTGATCGACTCAGCATTCGCCCGCGCCACATCCGAACAGAACGTCCGCACGATCTGATCGCCACTGCGCCAATAGCGCCCATTCCAAAAATAGCCGTCTGCATCGGCAATCCGCTCGCCGGCTTCATTATAAAAGTGAACGGCGGTCTGGAAAAAGTCTGAGACGGTGCCACGCGCAGGCGCATCTGCCTGCCAAACCAACGCCAAACAGCCTGCGTCAGGCTGCCAGCGGAAGGCAGTGATCCGCGCTGAATTGGCAAAGCGCACGCCTTGCTGTGCGCTGGGCAGGGGCGTAAAGGCGCTGCCATCAAAGGTAGGCGCGCTGTTGGTGATGTGAAAGCAGCCTTCTGGCACGCTGCTGATCGGATCGCGCCGCCAATAGAAAGTCTGCCCATCCGCACCATCGCAGCGATCCGAGATGTAGAGCGTTGGCACAGAAGGATAAACTTCAATGCCTGCTTGCAGAAAGCGCACCGTCGGCACGTCATGCAGCAGAAAGTTCCACACGCTCGCCCCCTCATTATAGCCAATATACTGCCCATCCAAGCGCGCCAAGACGTGCGTTGGCTTTTGGGCAAGAATGGCTTCCCGTGCGGCAACATACATACCCAGCGGTGTGCTAAAGCCATTTGGGGTGGCATATTTGCCCACAAAATCCAGCAGGGCAAGCTGAGTCCATGTTTGCAGGCTGATGATCAGGATCAGGGCAAAGCCGCCAATGGCAAGCACAGCACGGCGTGCTTTGCCAAGCACACGCACACAATCGCTGATCAGTGCAGCAAGGCACAGATAGGCTGCCACGTGCGAAGGCAGCAAGTAGTGATCGTTAAACTCTGGAATCCACGTGATCGAAGTCGCCAACGGCGCACACAGCAGCCATAGCAGCAGCGTCACGTCAATCGGCGTGCGCGCATCAGGCTGCCGAAAGCTGCGAAAGGCTAACCAAAGCACGCTCAGTGCCGCCAATGCCGCCACGCTGTGAAAGATTGGCAGCAAGGCACTGATCGGCAGCCGCTCTAAGAACAGGGCGCGGTAATCGCCTGCCCAAACGGGCAAATGCGCGCCGCTGAGCAGCTCGGCAAAGCCTAACCACGCCTCACCGCTCAGCGCAAGGCTGCGCGCCGACTGCGAGCGCCCTAGCCCACCACTTGTGAGCGCTTCTACCAGTGAAGCAAAGGCAGGCCCGAGCAGGAAGGGCAAGCTGATGATCAGGGCAATGAGCGCACCAAGCCAGAAGTAGCGCGTCAGGCGGCGGCGCCCTTGCCAAAGCAGGTAGCCAGCAGGCAGCAGCAGCACGAAATTCAGGTAGTGATTCTGACCGGTAAGGGCAAGGGCAGGCAAGAAGACGACTTGCGCCCAACGCTTGCCCTCGATCATAGCAAGCAAGCCTGCTCCGAAAGTAAGGACGGTCAGCAGGGCAAGCTGATCGGCAGGCCACACCTTCCGTGAAAAAACGACTGCCCACGGGCTTGCCGCGAAGAGCGCCGCTGCGCCGAGTGCCGCTGCCACACCAAAATAGCGGCGGGCGATGAAATAGCTGAGCAACACGGCAAGGGCAGCCATCAGCCCAACGTATTGCGTTGCAAAGAGAGGATCGCTGCTGAGCAGGTAGGGCGGCAAAAAGTAGTAGATAGGCGCCGGCGGTTGAAGGATGCCCACGGAAGAGTCAATGCTGTGCAGGGGAAAGGCGCGCCCTTGCGCCATCTCTCGCGCCAAAAGCGAGAGGTTCGCCTCATCCTGCTTAAATTCAACCACAGCGGGCATTCCCAACCGCAGCAGCAGTGCCAACGCCATAAGCGCCGCCAGCGCCAGCCATTCGGCTGTGGTGCGCCGCGCTGTATAGGGCGTGAAAGCTCCTTTAGGCACGGGTGCTATCTTCCCGTGCCATGCGGCGCAGAAAGTCGGCGGCATCTTCTACGCTGGGATGCACCGTTGGGTCAGGGCGGTAGGTGCTTTGCATAATCGTGGTGAACATCATCTCAACCAGTGGCTCATTGCCAACCAATGCCACACGTTCTAAGGTGGGCAGTGTAAAGCTGCCGTCGCGCATCAAGGGCAGCATTCCGCGCGGAAAGGCTGTTACAGCACGGTAATCGAGGATCATATCCACAAGGCTTGGCACACCCGCCGCCAATGCCCACACTTCCTCAGCACCTGCCTCTAGGTCTTCAAGGCTGAGCGGATCCGTCAGATCATAGAGGATGATCTGGTCAGGTTCGTACCATGTGATGCGTACAGGCATTCGTGTTTACCATAGGACTACATAAAGTTCAGTTAATACTGAAACACTTTCATAAAATCGTCAAGGGTGCGCTGCGATGTAGTGATGATGTCGAAAAACCAGCGATCACGGTTGTAGACGAGCCGTGCGCGCTCAGCGTTGCCATAGGTGTAGTAGGAAAAGCCCAGCCGCGCTGTTTCGATGAGCGAGCGGGCGCCACGCTGAATATCGGTCTCCTGCACACGGATAACGCTGGCTTGCGCTGCTGCCAAGGAAACCGACTCCGAGCCGCTGATAGCCACACGCTCGTCGCCACGCGCATAGACAGCGCGAAACGTCTGCAAATCGCCCTCTAGGTTCAAGCGTGTGAAATCGCCGAGTGTCTGCGGCAGCAGATCGCCCACAAAACCGACCAGCGGGATGCGCCGTGCGCCCAGATCGTAAGGACCGAAATCGCGCACAGGCTGCCCAAGCCGTGTGATCAGACCGCCCACGGCTGCCAGCGTGCCAAGCAAGATAGCGATCACAACTAGCGATGAGACCACAGCAAAGATCATCAGCAGCGTGGCACGGCGTTCCTCTTGTTTTGGCGATTGCATCAGACAAGTATTCCCATTTGTGCAGGCAGTCAGTGCCGAAGTTTCTCAAACACTCTACTGCATTATACTAAGTTTTGTGGAATTATAACGCGAGAGCAGGCAAGCCTGATGAACCGGCAACCTTTCTGCCAAAAGGGGTTAAGTATGTGGCGGGCGCTTTTGTGAAAAATAGAGCAATATGGGTGTAAAATAGACTTACCATCCGTTTGAGTTTGGAGGTTATTTGTATGGCGCTCTCAGAAGCACGCTACCGAGACATTATCGCGGTTTATCCGCAGCGGGGTGGGCGGCGTTGGCTGTTCAAAGCGCCGCTCTACGCTTGGCGTTTGGGCTTTGGCGCGTTCATGCCACCCACCTTTGTGCTGCTGACCACCCGCGGGCGTAAATCAGGCTTGCCACGCCGCACAATGGTTGAAAGCACACCGGTTGATGGCACCTATTATGTTGTTTCAGCATGGGGCGAGCGTGCTGACTGGTTGAAGAACATTGAGGCGGATCCGAACGTCACCTTGCAAGTGCCGCGTGTGGGCGCCTTTGGCGGCAAGGCAACGCGCTGCACCGATGAAGCACACTTCCGCCTTGCCTTTCAGCACTTTCAGCGCAGCCCTGCACTCAAGCCCTACCTTGAGCAGCTTGGCATTCCCTTCACCTTAGAGGCATTCCTAGAGAATAGAGAGCGCATCTTCATGGTGATCATCGCGCCGCTGGCAGACCTGCCGCTGCCGCCGCAAAACGCAGATTGGGCATGGGTGTGGGCAGTGGTGGCAATGCTGCTTGCCCTTGCGCGATTAATGCGGCGTCCGAAAATTGTTAGAAGTGCGTAGGGTGCGACTAGCGCATTTCACAAGACTGACATAGACTTAAGCAACGCTGATCAGCATAGCGTAGCCTGCGTATGCCTCAGCCCAATAAGCCTGCCTTGAAAGGATCGTTACATGAACCGTACCCGCAAGTTCTCTCGTGTTCTTACCGTGTTCATGGTTGTGGTGGTGGTGGCGGCTGCCAGCCTGAGCGCGGCGGCACCTGCCCATGCCCAAGCCTGTGCTGTGCGGCATGTGGTGCAGCAAGGCGAAAACCTGTTCCGCATCGGCTTGGCATATGGCTATAGCTGGACGGTGCTTCAGCAGTATAACGGTTTGCCCAACCCAAACTATGTGCGTGTTGGACAGGTGATTTGCATTCCGCCGCGTGGGGTGCCGCCCATTGGCGTGCCAGCCACACCCAACCCAAATCCGAACCCAATCGTTTACTACCCACCGCCCGGCGTCTATCCCGCCATTGAGTTCAACACGCGCACCGCAGGTGTGGGAGATACGCTTGTGATCTCAGGGCAGCGCTTCCCCGGCAACGCCACGGTGGATATTTTCATCGCACCGCGCACGCCCGGCATCCCGCCTACCTATCCCGCGCTGCCTTCCGGCTCAGCCACAGTGAACGCTGACGGCACGCTCACCACCAATTTCACCATTCCCGCCGATGTTGGCGGCGTGGCACTGCGTGGTGCGTCGTTTTCGATCCTTGTCCGTGCGCGTGGGTCGGGCTACTACGGCTTTAACTTTGTGGTCAATCCGCGCCCGTGATCGATCAGCTTTTGGTGGCAACCACTAATGCGGGCAAAATGCGAGAGTATCAGCGCTTGTTGGCAGCTTTGCCGCTGCGCTGGCTCTCGCTGACAGACCTGCCCGAAAGCCTGCCCGATGTCGAGGAGACAGGCAGCACCTTTGAGGCGAACGCGCTGCTGAAAGCACATACCTACAGCGCGCTGACGGGCTTGGCGGTGCTGGCTGATGATTCGGGCTTGGCTGTAGATGCGCTTGACGGTGCGCCGGGCGTTTACTCGGCGCGCTATGCGCCCACTGCCGCGGAGCGTAACGCCAAGTTGCTGGCTGCCTTAGAAGGTGTGCCGCCTGCCCAACGCACAGCGCGCTTTGTATGCGTGGTGGCGATGGTACTGCCGCTGCCCGATGGCACACTCACTCTGGCGGCAGAAGGGCAGGTGGCAGGCAGCATTGCCTTTGCGCCACGTGGCGAGAATGGCTTTGGCTACGATCCGATCTTTAGAATGCCTGACGGACGCACGCTTGGCGAGTTGCCCGCCGCCGAAAAAGACGCGGTCAGCCACCGCGCTAGGGCGTTGGGCAAGCTGCATCCGCTGTTGATGGCATTGCTAGGGCAAGCAGCTAGATGAAGTGGAGAGCGCGCTCAAGCGCTCTCACCTTGCAGTTCGCGCTTGAAATCCACAAAGCGGTAGCCAACGCCGCGCTCTGTGAGGATGTACTTTGGGTGTGCAGGGTTCTCTTCGATCTTTTCGCGCAAGTAGTTCACGTAGAGCCGCACATAATGGGTTTCGTCACGGTATTCATAGCCCCAGACTTTGGCAAGAATCTGCTCGTGCGGCACCGTCCAGCCGGCGTTTTCGATCAGGTGGTAGAGCAGGCGGAACTCGGTCGGGCGCAGCTTGATCAACTCACCGTTCACGATCACCGCACGGCGGTTAAAATCCACGCTGAGGCGATCATCCACTTTGAGGATGGCGTGTTCAGGCGTGCTAGCAGCGCTTTCGGCACGGCGCAGCACTGCACGAATGCGGCTGGAAAGCTCCCGCGGCCCGAACGGCTTGGTGATGTAGTCATCTGCGCCGAGTTCTAAGCCCTTCACCTTGTCATCTTCTTCGCCTTTTGCTGTGAGCATGATGACCGGCAGGTTGGAAAATTCGCGCAGCATCCGCAGCGTCTCAAACCCATCCAAGTTGGGCATCATCACATCTAGCAGCACCACATCGGGCAGTTGGGTGCGAACTGCCTCTAAGGCGCGCACGCCATCAGTTGCCTCAATCACCTGAAAGCCTTCCAGCTCCAAGTTCAGGCGGATAAAGCCGATCATGCGCGGCTCGTCATCCACCACAAGAACGCGCTGGCGCTCACGCGGTGCGGAAGGAGTCTTACTGCCAGCGGCAGGTTTGCCAACCATAAAACACTCCTGTTGTGAGCTTAATCGCGGAAGGGCAGCAGCGTCGGCTCATCATCGGTTGGCATAATTTCAATGAAACTAATACGCGCCATTGGGAACATGACGGTGGTCACCTCTGGCAGCACATTTCCGTAATCCTTGCCATCACGGGTGCGCGGATTTCTGCCGATGATGAGGTTATCGGTAATGGTGGGGAGTTCGTCTACGTCGAGCAGTAATGGCGGATCGCTGATGAGGTGTATGTAGAGTGTATAAGCCATGATCTTCCTTCTTGGTTAGCTGCTTGTTTTGAAAAAGACGTGGCAAACTAACTTGCCAATCCGAATTTCATCCCCATCGCGCAGCACGCGTGGCTGGTTTGGGATGAGGCGCTGTCCGTTTAGGTGTGTGCCATTCACACTGCCCAAATCCACTAGGGTGAGCGTATCTTCGCCACGCCGAATGGCAGCGTGAATACGCGAAACGCCGTTCTCATAGGCGCCAAATGGCGTTAGGTCTATGGTAGGAGGCGTAGAGGAGCTGCTGCCATCATAGCGCCCTAAGATGGTTTCCTGCTGCGGCTTGACCTCAATTGGGGAAGGGTTATCCCGAATGTGCAGCATAATCGTGGCAGATTGGTTGAAGCGCGCCGTTCCCCAGCCGCCTTTAGCGCTTAACCCGCCTGTGCCAACAGGCAAGCGCTTGGTTGAGGTGGCAGCCCCTTGCTCAGTATACAAAACTTGCCCACACTCTTCGCAGAAAAGAATGCCTTCACGGTTGCTGTGAGCGCAATAAGGACATATTTTCATAGCTAATCTCCCAAAGAACTACTCTCCTGATGTGAGCAGCAAATGGCGCGTGCCATACTTCAGCGCCTTTTGCCCTTCTTCAGAGATGGCGTGCGTGTTTGAGAGGCGGCGTGCTTCTGCCATGGCGATGTTTGCTAACTCTGTGTGGCCGCCTGCTAATAGGCGCGTGGCAACCGTTTCCAGTTTGCGGGTTGCCTTACGAATATCGCCGCGTGCGGCAGCCTCTGCCGCCTTCTGCTGAATGCGGTAGAGCGCCAGTTTGCTCAGGGCATCCAAAATGATGCGCGGCGGCTCCTCAACGGGCGGATTCGTCAGCACTTCCAGTGAAATATCTGCCGCCAGCTGATAGTTCGTGCGCTTGTCCCACAAAATATCCCCTTCAACCGCAAAGCGGATCAAGCTGCGGGTGCCAACTTCGGTCAGTGGTGGCAATTGCAGGGTGAAGATAGCAGCGGTTGGCAATTGTGCTAACACCTGCCCAATCGGCAGCGGATCGCTCTCGACAGAGATGGGCTGCGCGCTGGGCGAAAGGCGAAACCCGCCCTCAACGATGACGTCAGGATCAGGCGCTAAAGAAAGTGTAACACGCTCTGCCACGGCTTGCCCAAGCGAGCGCAAGCGCTCGTCAAGCAGGCGCTGCACCACATTGGGTGAATTAATATACTGCGAGGTGCCGCCAGTAATGCCTGCTAACTGATCGAGAAAAACATCGTTCCATTCATCGCCAATGCCCATGGCGCTGATGCCGATGCCCTCATCCTTGCAACGCTCTGCCAGCACCAAGCATTTGGCTTCATCGCCATAGGTGCGCCCGTCGGTGATGAAGATGATGTGGTTGGCAAAGTTCTTGCCCGCGTAGCGCCGATTCTGATCATAAGCAGCTTGCAACCCTTCATAAATTTTGGTGCTGCCGCTTGCCTGAATGGTGGTGATCATGGTTTTGGCAGCGTTTTTATCGGCAAGGGGCGCTGCCTTCACCAACACTTCGGCGCGGTCGCTAAAAGCAACCACAGAGAGAATATCGCTCTCTGCCAATTGATCAATCAGGCGGTGGGCAGCCACTTTCGTCCGTTCAAGGCGCACACCATTCATAGAGGTGCTGTGATCAATGACGAGGGTCAGGTTCATGGGCGTGCTGGTGGTGCTGCGATCTATGGTAGGGTCGGGGATCAACTCAACCAACAGGTAAAGCACCTGAGTCTCGTTCAAGGCGGGCAAAGCACGAGCGCTGGGTGTGACGCGCATGGTGAAATATTGCCGTCCTGAACCGAGTTGTCGGCGTTTGTTGTCGTATTTTGCGCGCTCAGTTAAATTGGTCAGCACTTCATGCGCCGCCGTAATATCCCGAAATTGGTTGACTGCACCGGGATGCCCATTCACATCTGGGTGCAAGCGCCGTGCTGCTGAACGGTAGGCGCGGCGAATATCATCCTCAAGCGCATCGGGCGTTACGCCTAACACAGTGTAGAGGTCTAGCATAGATATGGCGTCCTTAATCAGAAACGAATCCTTGTTCAGAGCTTGAAGCTATCATCCGGGAATCTGTACAAGAATAACCGTAATATTATCATTACCGCCGTTCTGATTTGCAAGTTCAACAAGACGATCACAAGCCTCTTGTGGCGTTTGCGCACTGCTGATGACGTGCCGTAACTGCGCCTCATCCACCATGTTCCACAGTCCATCACTGCACAGCATCAGGCGTGCGCCATTCGGCAAGCGGCGCACCAGTGTATCTATCTCCAGATTATCGTTCTGCCCAATGGCGCGGTAAAGCACGTTGCGTTGCGGATGAACGGCTGCCTCGTCGGGCGTTAGGTGATCCAGATCAATCAGGCGCTGCACAAGGGAATGATCATGGGTGATCTGATCAATGCCCTCTTCTGTGATCAAGTAAGCGCGGCTATCACCGACGTGGGCAATATACGCCATGCTGCCATTGATAGCAGCTGCCGTTACGGTTGTGCCGCCTTCGGGCGTTTCGTTGGCAACCATCTCGTTCGCCTTTTGGAGGGCTTCGGTGAGGATTTCGTTGAGGTAGAGGTCTTCGCTATCGCTGCCGACTAGGCGCTTCAGGTAGTAGTTGCTTAGCACATGCTGCCCGATAATGCGTGCGGCAAGGGCAGAGGCGCGCTCGCCATTCTCATGCCCGCCCATGCCGTCCGCCACAACGAACAGCCCAAAGTCGGGCATGGTTTGCGCCCCCACCTGAGAGGTAAGCATTGCAAACAGCGAGTCCTGGTTGTTGGAGCGCACGACGCCTTTATCGCTGTTGATGCCGTAGGCAAGGTGTTTGCCCGGAATGCCCACAAATGGCTCGATATCTTGGATGTTGCGGGTGACGCCGGGCTGCTCTAGTTTGGTGGTAACCAAACTGGCAGCAGGCACTTCGGTGGTCGGTGCGGCAGGCTCTGCGTGCTCAACAGGGGCGCGTGAGGCACCCTCTGGCTCATTGGTCACAGAGGGAGGCGGCGCGTCCGTTGCTTTGGTTGGCTCTGCTTCTGGACGTGAGTTAAAAATGCGACGCAGAAATCCCATGAGAATTACTCCACCTTGCCCTTTGCCCTAGAGATTGAGTGCATACATCGTCTTGTCGGTCGAACCGATGTAGAGAGCCGTCCCGTTTTTCGAAACAACCCCTGAGGATGTAATCGGTCCGCCCGTTTCATATTTCCAGCGCTGCTGCCCTTTGCGCGTATCTACACTGTAAACACAATGATCGGCGCTGCCAAAGTATACCGCACCATTGGCAAACACAGGCGCACTCACAATTTGCCCTTCGGTGATAAATTTCCAAATGGGCGGTTTGTTGGTGCCAAGTTCCATCGCATAGAGCGTGTTATCATCGGCGCCAACATACACATTCCGCCCAACAATCAGCGGCGACCCCACAATGCGCCCACCGATGCGCTGCCGCCAAACGCCCCACCCGTTTTGAATATCCACGCCGTAAAGGTGCATATCCATACCGCCGAAAAAGACGACGCCATCATGCACAACCGGTGAAGAATAGATTGGGCGCTTGGGCTTGTTGAAGCGCCATTTGAAGGTGTTGCCCAAATCCACACAAATCACTTCACCCGCCTCAGTTGCCACGATCACCAGATTCTCGTAGATGCAGGGGCGGCTGCGAATAGGTGCGCTGCAATCGTGTTTCCAGGCTAAACGACCACTGATGGCGTTGAAGCGCAGGGCAAAGAGCTTGCCGTCATCGTTGCCGAAGAAGACCACACCGTGATGTACTACAGGGGATGAGCGAATGGGCGCATCAGTCGGGAACGACCACGCCAATTGCCCTGTGCGCGCATCAACCGCGTAGAAGGTCTTATCCTGCGAGCCGAACATCACCAGATTTTCCTCTGGCACAATCACAGGCGTGGTGGCAATCCCACCATTGGTGGGGAACTGCCAGCGGTAAGTGCCATCCAGCGCGTTCAGCACATATAGGTTGTTATCGTAAACGCCAATGTAGACGGAATTATCCCACACAGTGGGCGTGCCACGAATTTCATCCTCACAACGGAATTTCCAGAGCAACTGGCTGGCTTGCAGCACGCTGCTGCCCCATGCTAAGGTAGCTGCGCCACTCTGCGCTGGCACACTGCTCAAGCTTGGCGACGCCACTACGCCGCCACTCGGCACACTGGGCAACTGAGGCGCTTTCAAGCCGCGCTCCACCGCCATGATCGCTTGTTTCATCTCCTCCACGGATTTGAAGCGCGCCTCAGGCTGGTGTTCAAGGGCCCGCATCACCACCTGAACAAAGGCATCTGGCACGCTGGGGTTGAACTGTTTGATTGGGCGTTCCTTAAAGGTGAACTGCGGCTCAAGGCGCGGGTCTTTACGGGTGAGCAAGTGGTGCAACGTTGCACCTAGCGAATAAATATCGTTTTGCGGTGTTGCCTTACCACGGTACTGTTCCGGTGGTGCGTAGCCTTCCGTGCCGACCTGCGTTACCTGGGGCAGATTTTCTTGGAACTTGCGGGCGATGCCAAAGTCAATCAGGCGCACCTTGCCGTGTGCATCGATCATGATGTTGGATGGCTTCAGATCGCGGAAGATGATGGGAGGTGTTTGGTTGTGCAGGTAATGCAGCACATCACACAGTTCAATTGACCAGCGGATGATGATCTCCAACGGCATGAAATCAGGCATCGCGTTCATATAGGCCTCAAGGTCTTTGCCGTTGATGTATTCCATCACCAAATAGAAGCGATCTTGCAGCATGAAGCGGTCTATGATCTGTGGGATGCCGGGATGTGTGAGCGAGGCGAGGATGCTGATCTCGCGTGCAAATTGCTCTGCCATCGTTTGGCGCTGAGCCGGATCCATCACGCTGTTCTGCATTTCCTTAACGGCAACGTTGCGCGTTACGTCGGGAAAGTTCATGTCACGCGCCAGATAGACCATGCCCATGCCACCTACACCTAGCACGCCTGTGATGCGATAGCGATCATTGAGCGTTTTGCCAACTGCGCTATCGCCGCTTTGCATCCGCCGCGTTCCCTGTGGGAACTTTTGTGTTTCAACCATAGCTCATCACACCATCACGCTAAAATAGGGTAGGGAAATTGCAAGCTGCCATGCTAAGATATTGTACATGAGGCTAGGGTCATATGCAATTTACACGATTCGGATGTTAGATAATTCACACACAGCACCACTCGCGCTCTATCTGCATGTGCCGTTTTGCAGCACGCGCTGCACTTATTGCGCCTTTAACACATACACCAACGCTGAGGCATACATACCCGCTTATGTTGCCGCGCTCTGCAACGAGCTTCACTGGCTTGGCAGCGTGGTGCAGCAGCCCTTACACACCCTCTTTTTTGGCGGTGGCACACCCAGCCTGCTCAGCCCATCACAGATTGCTAACATTCTTGCAACCTGTCATACTGCATTCGCGGTGCTGCCTGAGGCTGAGATCACACTGGAGGTCAATCCGAGCAGCGTGACGGGCGATTATTTCGAGCAGGTGCGCGCCTTAGGGGTGAATCGGCTCAGCATTGGGATGCAATCCGCGCACAACAGCGAACTGCGCCTGATGGCACGCGATCACGACCCAGAGGCACTGCCGCGCACCGTGCGTGCTGCGCGTGCCGCCGGCTTTGAGAACCTCAGCCTTGACTTGATCTTTGCGCTGCCTTACCAAACGCTTGAGATGTGGTTAGAGAGTGTGCAAGCAGCGCTTGCTTTGCAGCCGCAACACCTTTCGATGTATGCCCTTGAACTGGAGAGCGGCACGCCGATGACTCGTGATGTGGGACGTGGGCGCCTGCCCTTGCCTGATGATGACCTTGCCGCTGAGATGTACGAGGCGGCTGACGCACTCGCCGCGCAGCACGGCTTATTCCAGTATGAGATCAGCAATTGGGCGCAGCACGGCAAAGCGTGCCGCCATAACCTGCAATATTGGCATAACTTGCCCTATCTTGGTGTTGGGGCAGGCGCGCACGGCTATGCCAACAGCATCCGTTATTCAACCGTGCGTGCTATTCCACAGTACATTGCGCGGGCAAGCGGGCAAGGCGCACCGCTGCCCTTTCCGTTCACGGCGGCGGTAGAAGCGCACGAACACATTGACGCGCACACTGCCATGCTGGAGCATCTCTTCACAGGGTTGCGCCTTGTGCGGCAAGGCGTGCGCGACTCTGAATTTACGGCGCGCTTTGGCGTCTCGCTGTTAGAGCAGTTCGGCAGTGCATTCACGAGGCTGCGCGATCAGGGCTTGCTGCACCAAGAAGGGGATGTCTGGCGGCTGACGGACGCGGCGCGCCTGATCTCGAACCGCGTCTTCGCCGCGCTCTTTTAGGGCTGCCGCGCTGCTGCTTGAATGACCGACTGTTTGTAGGCAAAGTAGCGCTCAGTCAGGCTCACCTTTAAGGTGTGCGGATTTTCCAAGCGGCGGCTTTCTAAGCGGATGGTGCGTGCGCGCTGCTTGGCATAGGCTTTCACCTCCGAAAGGCTCGGTGGCGTGTAAACCAGCTTGCCCTGCTCAAAAATCGGGAGGTGCAGTTTTTGCACCTCGTCAAAATCGCGGTAGGTGGTCTGCTGGCTTGGATTAGCAGGATTAATACCCACAAACACATGATCAGGCGTGATAACTTCATCGGGCAGCGCGATAATATCTGCCACCACGAAGCCGTTTCGCAGCAGGCGCACAACCTGTTTTTTGCCCGGATTGGTCAGCTTCTCGGGCTGTGCCGAAAGTTTGATGCGCGGCTGCCATGTGCCGTCCATTTCTTGGACTGCCACCAGCTTATAGACTCCGCCGAGCGAAGACTGGCTGCCGCCGGTGATCAAATCCGTGCCGACGCCAAAGACCAACCGATCAATGACTGCCTCCGCCGAGATTTTGCCGACTTCTGCGCCAACTTGTAGGCTGATCTCGCGTAAATAGCCTTCATCGCGCACGCTGCGCCGAATTTCGTTGTGAATCAGGGCGATGTTGCGCTCATTCAAATCGTTGCTCAGCACGATTCGCATTTCGGGCAGGTTGGCGCGCTCGAACAGCACATGCGCCACAATTGCCCAATAGACCAGATCGCCAGAGTCTATGCGAACGCCGCGTGCCTGATTGCCGTTCGCCTGCATTTCGTGCGCCACACGGATCGCGTTTTGTAAGCCATGGTAGACATCATAGGTATCTACTAAGAAGAGCGCTGCCTTGGGAAAAACCTGCGCGTAGCGCTCGAAGGCGCTCAGTTCATCTGGAAAGAACATGACGTAGCTGTGCGCGTGCGTGCCTGCCACCGGAATGCCATATTGAAAGCCCGCCATCACGTTGCTGGTGGCGTCTGCGCCGCCGATGTAGGCAGCCCGTGAAGCAGTTAGTGCGCCATCAGCGCCTTGTGCGCGCCGCAAGCCGAACTCCAGCACGCTCTTTTCTTCGGCGTTGAACTTGACGTGTGCCGCTTTGGTGGCGATCAGGGTTGGGAAGTTGACCAGCGCCAACAGCGCCGACTCGATGATCTGCGCCTCTTCAAGGGCAGCCGTCACACGGAGGCCATGCACATTCGGCAGCAGCACCTCGCCTTCGCGCACCGCCTCAAGGCTGCCTGTAAAGCGCAGTGCGCGCAGGTGCGCCAGAAACTCCTCACTAAAAGTGTTCAGCGAGCGCAGATAGGCGATGTGTTCCTCGCTGAAGGCGAACGTTTGCAGGTAGTGAATCACATCGTGCAAGCCGACGAAAATTGCATATAAGCCGCCAAAAGGCGCGCTGCGGTAGAAATATTCAAAGGCAACTTGCCGCCGATGCTGCCCGCTTTGATAGTAGGCGGACAGCATGGTGAGCTGGTAAAAATCGGTGAGCAGGGCGTTCACGAATGGATTGCTGTTAGACATGGGCAAAACGACCTTTCGGGCATTCGGGATTGATCACATTGTGATCGGTTGGCGGAAGGTGAGCAAGCCCTCAAGATTCGGGGGAGTTTGCGGAAATGAGGTTGCAGCGCAGGTCTGTATTCCGACCCAATCAGCTTATGTTATAATAACCTCGGTTTGCCGCACGCAGCGAAAGGGATCAACCGCTATGATCGGAACGCTTAAAAGCATTGCCTATAAACCTAAAGACGCGCCGACGGTTGCGCGTGGCTACCAGCGCTTGCTGCTTGATGAGGCGCGCCTCGTTGAGGGCTACGGCATTGAAGGGGATCGCAAAGGTGGGCATCCGCGCCGCAACCTGAACGTGATGGATGAGGCGACATTGGCAGAACTTGCCGCTGAGGGCTATCCGATAGGTGCAGGCGTCTTAGGTGAAAACCTGATCCTCAGCGGTGTTGATTTGCGAAGGCTGCCGCAAGGCGCACATCTGCAAATTGGCGGCGAGGCGGTCATCGCCCTGCTTGCCCTGCGCGAACCCTGTGAACAACTCACCGAGCTGGATAGCCGTATGCCGCACTCTGTGGAAGGGCGCGTTGGCTTTATGTGCCGCGTCGTGCGCGGCGGGCTGATTCGAGTGGGCGATGCAGTTGTCCTTGTGCCGCAAACGGAGTCTGTCTGATGGGAACTGCCATGCGCTTTATTGCCGATGCACCGATTGAACATCCCGATCACGATCTGTTCGGCTTCAAGGGCTTTGTAGACCTGATTGAAAGGGCAGTGCGTGGCACGCAGACGCCTTTTGTCTACGGCGTGCTGGGTGACTGGGGAACGGGCAAAACGTCCGTGCTGCGCCTGCTGGAAGCGCGCTTCCGCGCCACTGATGACAAGCGTGAGGTTATGCGCCTGCCCGATGGCAAAGATATTTTCGTGCCGATCTGGTTTGATGCATGGAAGTATGAGAACGAGGCGAATATCGTCTATCCGCTGCTGCACGTGATCAAAAAGCAGTACGAACGCGATGTGCCACAGGAACGGCGCAGCCACTTTCAGCAGACCTTCCAAACGGTGATTGCCACCAGCGTTTTAGCGCTTGGTCAGGTTGGCTTGAAGGCGCTCTTAAAGACGCTGACAGGCGGCGCTGTAGACCTGAAAACACTGGAAGATGCCCTGAAGCAGGTGCGCGAGGATCAAAAGAAAGCTGCCAATGCTGGTGCTGTGGCAGATGTCCTCAGCGATTGGGCGGATAGCGTCGGCAGGTTTGCAGAGGCATTTCAAGCACTGCTCCAGACCTACGCAGAGGAGATGGTTGGCAAAGCGGATGCTGAGCGCGTGCGCTTCCTGATCTTGGTGGATGACCTTGATCGCTGCCTGCCGGATACGACGATCAGCATCTTGGAGAGCATCAAGCATCATCTGAGCGTGCCGAACTGCATCTTTGTGCTGGCGGTCAATGGGCGCGTCGTCTATCAGGCGATTCGGCGCAAATACGGCAGCGAAGGCATTGACGGGCGCGAATATCTGGAGAAAATCCTCAACTACGCCTTCTACGTGCCAGAAATTGACCTCGATCAGGCGACGATGGGTCATTTTGTGCAGAAACAGCGATTTATGTTGGTGGGTCAAACAGATTACAAGCGCGAGTTTGACGAACTCAGCAGTGTGCTGGCGGAGAGCAAGTTTAACAATCCGCGCCGCATCAAGCGCATCTTGAACCGCTACCTGATCTATCTTGAACGGCGCAAACCAGATGCACACTTGCCAAATGTCACCCGCTTGCTGCTGATCGCTGAATATTTCCCAGCCATCTTCCAACTCTACATGCGCTTTGGGAAGGTAGCATCAGACGCTATTCGCAACCTGCTGAACGGCACGACAGCAGTGCGTGACTTTGAAGCAGCAAACGGCATCAGCGTTGAGCAGCTTGTGCCACAAATGCGCTATATGGAGAAGCTGTTCGATCTGCCTGCACAAAATGAGCAAATCTTCAACGCGCAGGTGCGCGAGATTTTTGAGATCACACGCCTGTTCTAGGCGCTGGAAGGGCAGGCAGTCATAAAATTGTGACATTCTGCCCTGCTTTTCACGCAAATTTCATGGCATTGTTGGACGTTTAGCACTTCAAAAATGTTTAAGAGTGTGTTAAACTATAAAACATCACTGAATAAGAACGCGGTGACCACACGCAGGTTGCGCCCTTTAAAACCAGCAGCTGCGTGCATAGTTTGTAGCTAACGTAACAGCTAAGAGGAGGTGGATCAATGGTAGCGCTGCGTTCAGCATTTGATCGGCAATTGAAGGTTTTAAGCAACGACCTGCTGCGTTTGGCAGAATTGGTCGAAACACAGTTGGTGGAGGCAGTCCGTGCGCTGCAAACCCGCGATTTCCAGACGGCACGGCGCGTTGACGAATTCGACGCTACTATTAACCGCTTGCGCTATGAGATTGAGGAGCAATGCTACACGCTTTTGGCGCTGCAACAGCCCAACGCAAGCGATCTGCGCCGCATTGTGGCAGCCGTCAGCATTGCCACCAACCTAGAGCGCATGGGCGACCATGCCGCCGGTGTGGCGCGCATTGCGCTGCGGACTGAGCCGTTGCAGGCAGTGGTGCATATCCCATTGTTTAACGATATGGCACGCCTTGCCGCCGAGAACTTGAATCAGGCGATGATTGCTTTTGAAAAGTGCGACGCCGACCTTGCACGGCAAATTGTGCGCCGTGATGATGAGGTAGACACCTTGCACAACCGCGTTTATGAGTACCTGATCAAGATCATGACCGAGAACCCGGCAACTGTGGAATTTGCCACCATGCTCTTGTGGGTCTCGCATGATATTGAGCGCTTCGCCGACCGCACTTCAAACATCTGCGAGCGCATTATTTACACCGCGACTGGTGTGCTGTTTGAGCCACGCTCTACCACCGCGCTGTAAGGCAGGGCACTCAGGGCGGGCAGGGGAAAGTTTCCTCTGCCCGTTTTTTGTGCCACAGCGTATAATGAAAGGCACACTAGGAGTTTTAGGCATTCCCTATGGATGTGATTATCACCGCTGAACGGCAGGCTGAAGTGCGCCATTTGCTCAGCCTGTCGCCTGAAGAAGTGCGCCGCCGCGCCGCTGAGCATCTGGTCGTCTGCCCTGATCTGGATGCGCTGCACCGTCATATGGCAGAAGCGATTGCCGCCGAGATAGCCGCCGCTAACGCTGACAAAGCACCGCTGCGCTTGATCTTGCCCGTAGGGCCTGTTGGTGCTTACCCATATCTGGTGGAGCTAATCGCGGCGCGCCAGCTTTCATTGGCAGCCTGTTGGTTTTTCTTCATGGATGAATATTGCGATATGGACGGCTGCGCGCTGCTGCCAGAGCATCCCCTGAGCTTTCGCGGCACGATGGAGCGCTTATTCTTCGCGCCACTGCGGGCGCACTTTGGCGAACACAATCAGCCGCACGTCATCTTTCCCGATCAGCACAATATTGCCACGCTGCCGCACCTGATCGAATCGCTGGGCGGCATTCACACCTGCTATGGCGGCATTGGCATTCATGGGCATCTCGCCTTTAACGAACCGGAGGTAGGCGTTGCCCACCTTTCGGCGCGGCGCGTGCGCCTGAACGCCTTCACCCTGACCATGAACGCCGTGCGCGCCAATATCGGCGGCAACTTAGCGTGCTTTCCAAAAGAAGCCTATACGCTTGGGATGCGCGAGATTCTAGGCGCGGGACGCTTGCGGCTCTACTGCCGCAACGGTGGCGATCTGGATTGGGCAAACACGGTGCTGCGGTTAGCACTTTTGGGCGCCGTGGGCGATGATTATCCTGTTACGCACATTCGCGGGCGCAACTACACAATCATCACCGATGAGGCGACGCTTGCCTCACCACGCACCCTGATTTAGGGCGTGATGTAGCGCTAACCCGAACGGCTCACAACTCGGTTTTCGAGGCATCGGAGGCTATGTCGGGCGCATCGGTACGGCTCAGGCGTGCCTCACGCTGCCGAACGGTGTGAATCATCTCCACATAGGCACTGACTAACGTCTGCAAGGCGGCATCATCGCTGGTCGTCTCGGTAAGCTGCCTGAGCGCCTCCTCAAAGGCGCCCTGCGAGAGTTGATCAAGCGTGCCGTTCACCTTGCTCAGGAAGCTGGTCACTTGGCGCACCTGTTCGGCAACGTTCCGCATCATCACTATGCCGACGAAAGTATGCTGCGGCAAAAAGTTCAGGAAGGCATCACGGTATAGCACAAGGCATTCGGTCGGCGCGACGGTGATCGCAGCAGCGGAACGCGGTTTCTGATCAAAGATCACGAAATCGCCAAAGATGCGCGTCGGCTCTAGATAGGCAAGCGTTATCTCGTTCTGATCAGCGTCCTGTGTGAAGATTCGGACGCTGCCGCTGAGGATCAAGAACATCGAATCACCGGGATCGCCTTTTTGGAAGAGCATTTCATGCTCGGCAAAAGTTTTAGATTCCATCACCTCAATGAGTGCTTCAAGGTCGTTGGTTGGAATGCCTTTGAACAGGCGCGCTGCCTGCAACTGTGCCACCACACGCTGCCTAAATTCAATGCGCTGTGCCTGTATGGTCTGTGTGGAACGTTGTATCATGCCTCATCACCTGATTCGTCTGCCTCTTTGTTAAAGCGCGCCCAAATGCCCGTCCTGCCTTCATGTTTGCTTTCCGCAGCAGCCGCCAACGCTTTCTCGCGCTTTTCGAGTGCGGCTGCCACTCTGCCGAAAGCGCCACCAAGCGCCACGGGCAATTGTACTGCCGTGTCCATCGAGACGGCGCGCTCAGGTTCAGCGGCAGGCATGGCGGCCTCGCTTGCCACTGCCACATCTTCGCGTGGCGTTAGCATACTGAGCGCCCGCGCCTCTGTATATTTGCCCGCCGCCACCTGGCGCGCCCAATGCACGCTTGCCTCTAGCGCAGTGGTTGTATCCCGCACGCGATCCGCCAAGAAGCGCAGCATGGCAAGCACCACTTGCGGGCGGCTTTTGATGAACATATTAAAGTGCGTGCGCTGCACTTCTAGTGCCAACAAGTTGCCTTTGGCACGCGCCCTTGCCGAACGCGGCGAACCGTCAATCAGCGCCAATTCGCCAACAACCTCACCAATGCGGCACAAACGCAGTAAATGCTCGCTGCCTTTTTCATCCACTTTGTAAAGTGCAATAGCACCTACTTCGATCATATAAAGTGTATCGCCACTGACGCCCTGCTCAAAGATGATCTCACCATCTTCGGCGGTGATCTCGCGCACGGAACGGCTTAGGTTTTCCAAATCCGCCAGCGAGACATCTTGGAAGATCGGCGCACGGCGCAGCATTGCCGCCAGCCGTTCCAGTTCGGCAGGCTCAAAAGTGTTGGCGCGTGCCGCCGCCAGCATCAGGGTATCGAACTGATGAACTTCAGCCTGCTCGGATTCCGCTAAAGATTGGTTGATGCTCTCTGAAAGGGCTTGTTTTTCATCCAGAAAAACGCCGCGAAAGTAGACCATCGCCATTGTGCCGATCTTACGCTGCAACTGGCTCATTTCGGCGGTCAGCTCATCAATTTCGGTGCGCCACGCCTCCAGCAGGCGTTCGCTGGCAGGCGTGTTCAGGTTGCTTTTGAGGATGCCGACGTTTGCCTGCACCACCAACAGCCGCCGCATTTGGTCGGCGCGGCGTTTGCCAAACGTCTCAGTCAGGGCGCGGAACACTTCGTCAATTGCCTCTGTTCCCATCTGTTGGACGGCGCGCCGTTCGCCGCTGGTCACATCGCGCATGTTGAGCGTCTCATCAAAGCGCTTTTTCTCGTCGCGCAAGCCTTGCTGAATCTGCCGCCAGGTTAGGAAGGCGCCAATGGCACCCACCGCCACGGCGATCACCAGCAAATGCGTGCCGCTGCCCAAGACCGTCTCGCTGTTGTTGTAGGCAGCGTGCAGCAGGATGGCAAGGATGAAGCCAACCAATGGATAGAACGCCCGCCCTTTCTGATTGGAGCGCCGATAGCGTCCTAACAGTGTGCCGACCAACGAACTGGCAGTGGCGTGCATCAAGGTGGTGGAGATCACGCGGGTCAGAATATCGGCAAAGCTGGCAGCGTTGGTAAGCGTGAAATACAGGTTTTCGGCGATGGCAAAGCCGATGCCGGCGGCAAAGCCATAAATGGCGCCCTCCACGATGTTGCGAAAGCGCGGCTGCCAGATCAGATAGACCATAAACAGCGCCTTGGCGATCTCTTCCGTGATAGGCGCCGTGATGCCGCGCACAACCTCCACCGAATTAACCAGCGGCAGCGCCACATAAATGTTCACCACGTAGGCGATAGCGAACGCACCGATCAAGCCCCACAGCAGGTTCGTCAGCACAGTCGAGACGAATTTCCCATCGCCATAGGTGTTCGATGTGTAGATGAAGAAGATGAACATTAGCGGCGCACCAATTGAGATTGCCGCATTGATCAGAGTTTCAGTCGTCATGCCGTTACCTAAAGGCGTGCTTCATAAGGCTTTGCGTTTGGGTTGGCGCTTAGGGCGTCCCTCGACATTCTATCGCAGCGCGCTACAATAGGCTAACAATTAGAGAACGCGAAGTGGCTGCCCAGTCTGTGTGCCTGAATGCGCACGCAAGGCAGCCCTTCCAAAGAAAGTTTGGAGGGTACGTAAACTTTGTCGCACATTGTTGTTTTCACGCGCAACACGCCTGATACCGCCGCGAAGGTTGAAGTCGGTGCGGATGGCGCGGTGACTTGGGGAACAGCACAGCTTGTGCTGAATCCTTGGGATGAATATAGCGTTACAGAGGCAGTACTGCTGCGTGACGCGCACAAGGGCAAGGCAACCGTGCTGAGCGTTGGTAACAAGACTCACAACGATGCCTTGAAACAAGCGCTTGCCATTGGCATGGATGAGGCGATTCGCATCGCGGCGGATGCCGAACACGACGCGCTGACCTTCGCTGTGCTTGCCGCCGCTGCCATCCGCAAATTGGGCGATGTCTCGCTCGCTATCTTCGGCAAAGAATTTGTTGACTCGAACAGCGATGCACATATCTACATGCTGGCGCGCAAACTCGGCTGGAACGCGGTGGGCGCCGTCTCCAAGATTGTGGCGGTTGATTTTGCCGCCCAAACGCTCAAGGTCGAGCGCATGGTTGAGGAGGGCAAGCAGATCGTCAGCACGCGCTTGCCTGCTGTCATCAGCGTGCTGAAAGACATCAACGAGCCAAAATCGCCATCGTTCATCGGCATTCGCAAAGCCTCTAAGGCGAATATTCCCGTCTGGGCAGCAGCCGACTTGGGCGTGAACAGCGCCATACCTGCCGTCAAGGTGGTGGGTTTCCGCAACTTGCCTGTGCGTGGCGGCAGTTGCGAGATTATCGAAGGGGCAACCGATCAAGAGAAAGCAGAGAAGCTAATCGCCAAGCTCTTGGAGGAAAAAGCGCTATGAGTGGCATTTTTGTATGGGTTGATCATTTTCGCGGCAAGGCGCTGCCCGCTGCGTGGGAGTCAATCAGCGCCGCGCAGCTGCTCAACGGCGAGATCACGGCGTTGGTCTTTGGCAGTGGTGTGGGCAATCTGGCAACACTCGCCTTTCACTACGGCGCTCAAAAAGTCATCCTGTGTGATGATCCCTCACTGGCAGATTTCCGCCTAGAGCCATATGCCGCGCTGCTGACCAAATTGGTGAGTGACCATGCACCGCGTGCTGTGCTGAGCGGTGCGACCACACGCGGGCGCGAACTGTTGGCAGCCGCAGCCGCCGATAGCGAGAGCAGCCTGCTCTCGGATGTGACTGAGCTGAGCGCTGATGGCGAGTCGATCAAAGCGGTGCGCCCTGCTTATGCTGGCAAGGTGCTGAGCGATGTCGCCTCGACCAGCCGCACCGCCTTCATCACGCTTCGCAGCCGTGCCTTTGCGCTGCCAGCCGCAGATGCCAGCCGCAGCGGTGAGGTCATCAACATTGCGCCCGCTATGCCTGCCGACCAGATCGCTACCCAGATCGAATCGTTTGAGGAGCAGCGCGGCAGCGTCAACCTGACCGACGCCGCGATCATCGTCACCGGTGGGCGCCCTGTTGGCAGCCCAGAAGGCTTTGCGCCCGTCCGCGAGTTGGCAGAGGTGCTAGGCGGCGCGGTTGGCGCCACCCGTGCCGCTGTGGACGCAGGCTACATTCCTTATGCGCACCAAGTTGGGCAGACGGGCAAAGTGGTTAGCCCAACGCTCTATGTGGCGGCGGGCGTCTCAGGCTCGATCCAGCATCAGGCGGGAATGCGTACCTCAAAGATCATCGTGGCGATTAACAAAGACCCTGATGCACCAATCTTCAAGATCGCGCAGTATGGCATCGTGGGTGATATGTTCAAGGTACTGCCTGCGCTCAGTGCTGCTGCACGCGCCAAGTTGGGCAAATAACATACTGCACAGTGCTGTGGGCGGGAGCCATCTCGCCCATGCGCCTACATATAGGATTGTCTCACGCACAAATCTGATCTAGAATCGAGATAGTTGAGAAGGAGTTGCATCTTCTTGAACAACTTAGTGCGGGAGCTTTCAAAAATGCCTTTCCAAACTGTTAATGATTTACAGATGTACTATCTTGATCAAGGCAATCCGAACGGCACACCGCTGCTGTTCATTCACGGGAATGTCTCTAGCAGCGTCTGGTGGCGCTACACCCTCGAACGCCTTGCCAATTCGCCCTACCGCCTGATTGCGCCCGATCTGCGCGGACGCGGCGAGACGCAAGGGCAAGCTGAGCATTGGACAATTGAGACGCTGGCACACGATGTGCGTGGGCTGGTGAAGGCGCTAGGGCTTGGCAGCCTGCACGTGATCGGGCATTCGCTGGGTGCGCTGGTTGCCCTTCAATACGCGCTCGATTTCAAGCCCGAAGTCCGCAGTTTGTTCTTGCTGGCGCCGGGCTGGGTGGCAGGCGATATGCCCGCTGAAGTTGGCGACCCTGCCCGCATCAAGATGATGGTGGAAAACAAGGCGATCCTCAAAATGGCGCTCCGCATGACGGCAGCCAACCATCCCGATGAAGGGTGGGACGTGCTGGAAACTGCCAGCCTGCGCCAACAAGATGCTGCCAGCTACCGCACACCGATAGCCCTCAAGATGTGGGCAGTGGATCAGCGGCTTGGCGAACTGGACGGCATCCCAACCACTGTGGCGCGTGGCGTGCATGATAGCATCATCCCGGAAGCAGTGGTGCTTGCCTCTGCACAGGGCATTCCGCACGCCCGCTACGAGGTGCTGCATGGTGCAACACATTCGCCCAACGTTGAGACGCCGGATGCCTTTGTGGAAGTGCTGCGCGCACATCTCGACCGTGCTTAAATAGCGCTTGGCAAGTGTATTTGCGCTTGGCTGCCAGCGTTTGGCTTACTTTGAATGGTGATAGCACCGCCATGCAGCTCTAGAATGGCTTGGGTGATGCTCAAGCCCAAGCCGATGCCGGGCAGGTTGGATTGCCCAACTGTTTTACCACGATAGAACCGCTCGAAAATGTGGGGCAAGTCTTCAGGTGGAATGCCGATGCCTGTATCGCTGATGGTGATCACTACCTGATCTGCGTGCTGCACCGCCTCAACAGTGATTTCACCTTCAGGCGTATATTTCAGCGCATTATCCAGCACATTTTCAAGGGCGCGCACCAAAAGCGAGAGGTTGCCCTGCACACGTGGCAAATCGGGCGCAATGTTCACCACAAGGCGCTGATCGGCTGTGCTGCGCTGGCGCGCCCTTGCCGCTACTTGGCTCACCAACAAGCCAATATCCTGTGCAGTCATCTTGACTTCGGCGCGCTGCATCTCAAAGCGCAGCACGTCCAGCACACCTTCGATTAGCTTATTCAGCCGTTCGATCTGCGTTTTCATCACCTTCAAGCGCTCTGGCACTTGGGCATGAGTCGGCGCAGCCTCGATGATGTGCATTTGAATACCAAGCGTTGAGATCGGTGTGCGAAGCTCGTGCGAAAGATCGGCAATCAGCTTTGCCTTCAAGTGATCAAGCGCTTCCAATTTGTGGTACGCCTCAGCGAGTTCGGCGGTGCGCGCCTGAACGTGCTGCTCAAGCAACTCCAGCATTTCAGCGCGCTGCAAGGCATTGGCAGCAATATCGCAAATGGCGGTTAGCACACGCATATCCTCATCAGTGAAAGGCGTGTTTCTGCCAATTCCGATCACGCCAATCACACTCTCTTGGGCGATCAATGGTACCGCTGCTGCTGCCAATAAACCGCCAAGCAGTTGTGGCTTAGCAATAATTGGATCGCAGTAGACATTCGGCGTGGCATATGGGCACCGCGTGTGAATGACATGAGCATACATGCCGCGCTCTAGCGTGAGCGTGGCACCCACTTGGTGCTGCCATGCACCAAGCGACGCCTCCACTACAATCGCCTCGCCTGCTTTGGTGTAGTGGCGCACTGCCAAGGAGGCACCTTCCACGTCAAGCAGCGCAAACGTTTGGTCAAGGATGATCGGCAGCATATCGCCATACGTGCCAGCAGAGCGCAGTGCGGTAGCAATTGCGGCAATAGCGATCAGCTCGCGCTCACGCTGATACTGCTCAGTCACATCTATCCCAACGCTCAGCCTGTGCCACTTCAGTTCTGGTGCATCGTAATCTACAACCGACCATGCGATCAGGCGTGTGCTGCCATCTTTGCAGGTCAGGCGGTAGACCACGTTGCGGTAGCTGGGATTGGGTGCATACTGCCGCTGCATTGCCTCACGGTAATCTTTATCAGGGTAGAAGCGCTCGAAGATGGTTGGGTTGCCAATGACTTCAGCAGCGCTGTAGCCCGTCACGCGCTCACATTCTTTGTTCCATAGTTGGATTGTGGCATCTGTCCCGATCACATCCACCATAATTGGCAAATTCTCAATCAGGTTTCGCAGGCGCTGCTCGCTGGCTTCTAGCTCACTGCGGCGCGCTTGCGCCGCTTGCTCACGGTGCAGCACCGCCGCCAACATCACAAAAGTAATGATGGGCAAAAAGGCAAGTGGTGCTTCGTTCATAAAGGCTTGGAGCGTTTGCCCTGTGAGCTGATAAATCAGGATGACCTGAACTAAGGCACCTGCCATCACACCCAACATGCTGAAAGCATTCAAGAAGATGCCCGCAATCACAATTGGCACAGCAAGGTAGTAGAAGAAGGTTGGGTGACTCAAGATACCATTGGGCGCAGCAAGCACACCAAGATTGAGCATGGTCACCCCAATCATTACCAATGCGCCGACCTGGGGATAGCCAAGCCGTGTAGTGCCATAAGCAACCGCCAAACTCAGAATGCCGATCTGCGCTGCGGGCGGCATAGGATCAGCAGCAGCGCCCAATACCACCATCAGCACGCTGAATGCAACGACGATCAACAGCAGCGCCAGCCACACCGAAGCGCCATACGCGCCAATTGAGCGCTTTGGTCTGGCACGACGCGCAACGGCTCAAGCAGCCAGCGGTCTAGGCGCTGCCGTAGATCGAGATCAAAAAAAGTGCGGTTGGGCTGACTCATATGCTTTCGGTATACTTCCCCTGCTTTGCTTGTCGGAATGCTGCGATGTTAATATGCCACAGGCTGCCTTTCTACTCATGACCTTTCTGAAAAAATTGCGCGCCAACCTTGTGCGGCGGCGCACCTTTCAATTATTCCGCACTGCCTATACTATTTGGCGGCGCGATGGCATTCATGCCTTTACGGATCGGCTGCGGCGTTGGCTTGGCGGCGAACGGCGCTACTACCGTCCGTTGGAATGGCTTGCCTATGAAAAACACTGCCAAACGGCTGCTCTCAGCGCCCAGCAGTTAGCAATCCAACGCCAAATGGCGCTTGAGTGGCAAGCGCAGCCGACTTTTGCCATTTTAACGCCTGTGTACAATGCGCCTCTCCATATTTTCAAACAAACCGCTTCCTTTGTCGCCTCACAAAGTTATCCCAATTGGCGTTGGTACGTGGCAGATGCCAGCACTGATGCCGCGCTCTCGGCATATATTACGCAGTTGGCTGCCACAGAGCCGCGCATTACGCTGATCCGCCTTCCCAACAATGGCGGCATTGCCGCCAACACCAACGCCGCGCTCAACCGTGCAACAGAGGATTTCCTGCTGCTGCTTGATCACGATGATCTGCTGGCACCGGAGGCGCTCTTTGAGGTGGCGCATTGCCTGCAAACACAGCCCGATGCCGATCTGATTTACTCCGACTCGGACAAGGTGGATGCCAAAGGACGCCGCTTTGAGCCGCTCTTTAAGCCTGATTGGTCGCCTGAACTGCTCTTGTGCGTCAATTACATTCGCCACCTGAGCGTTTTCCGCCGCGAGGTTGCACTGCGCGTTGGTCAGTTTGATTCCGCGCTGGACGGCGCACAGGACTGGGATTATTTTCTGCGTCTGAGCGAAGTAACGCAGCGCATTCATCACTTGCCCAAAGTGCTTTACCATTGGCGGGCGTGGGAAGGTTCGACGGCACAGGCACGCAGCGCGAAACATTACGCCGCCGCCGCACAGATTGCCGCTGTGCAAAATCACCTGCTGCGGACGGGCATTTCTGCGCCGCACGTCTTTTTCGATGAGGCGCATCCGATTCGCAAATTCTATCCCTATGTGCAGTGGGAACAGCCGCAGCCGCGCCACATAGCAATCATTATTCCGTCCCGCGATCATGCCGATGTGCTGGGTAGCTGCTTGGAGAGCCTTTTCCGTCTGACCAACTATCCGCATTACCGCGTGATCGTGGTGGATACCGGCAGCCGTGAACAAGCGACCGCCGATCTGTATGCGCGCTATGCGGCTGAGCCGCGCTTTAGCGTAGTGTATTACACCGAGCCGTTCAATTTCAGCCGCGCCTGCAATTTTGGTGCGCAGCACACCACCGATGCCGATCTGCTGCTCTTTCTGAATAACGATACCGAAATCTTGGCGGCGGATTGGTTGGCGCGCATGGCGCAGTGGTTTGAGCGCGAAGGAGTCGGCATTGTTGGCGCCAAGTTGCTCTACCCAAGCGGCGAAATTCAGCACGGTGGTGTTATTGTCGGCTTATCGGGCATGGCATCGCACGCTTTTATGCTCTCGCGGGAAGCGATCATGACTCACTTTGGCAGCGATGATTGGTATCGGAACTATTTAGCAGTCACCGGCGCCTGCCTGATGATCGCGCAGCCGCTTTTTGAGCAGATCGGCGGCTTTGATGAGGCATATGCGCTTATCTACAGCGATGTGGAGATTTGCCTGCGTGCTGTGGCGCACGGCTATCGCGTCGTTTATACGCCCGATGTGCGCCTGATCCACTACGAGTCGCTCACTCATCAGCGGCGCGTGCCATATGCAGACTTCTTGCGCGCTGATCAGCATTTCAAGCTGTGGATTGAGCGCGGCGATCCGTACTACAACCCAAATTTGAGCCACATCGGCACGCTGCCGAATTTCAGCGCCAACAGCGGTGAACGTCCCGCACATCTGAACGCCGTCCTGATGGCACGTTTACGCGCTATGCCCGAAAAAGGTTATCTCACCCTGCCGGATGATTTGGCGTAGCGGCGGTACGCAAGGCGCTAATTGCGTCGGCAACGCCTTCTGCCGCACCAAAGATGGCGCTGCCTGCCACAAACACATCGGCACCGCTGTGGGCTGCCTCGGCAATCGTGCTGAGGTCAATGCCGCCGTCCACACCGAGTTCGATAGGCAGCCCAAGCGCCCTGATCGCTTCTCGAATGTGGCGCACTTTGTTTAGCGTGGCGGGAATGAGGCGCTGCCCGCCAAAGCCGGGATTGACTGTCATCACCAATACGCGGTCAACTTCGGGCAGCACATCGCGGATCAACTCAAAGGGCGTGTGCGGATTGAGCGCCACGCCTGTCTTGGCGCCAGCAGCGCGGATGTGCTGAAAGGTGCGGTGCAGGTGTGGGCAAGTTTCCACATGCACATTGATCATGGTGGCGCCCGCTTCCGCAAATGCCTCAATGTAGCGTTCGGGCTGTTCAATCATCAGGTGAACATCCAGCGGCAGGTGTGTGGTGCGGCGCACCGCTGCCACGATCAACGTCCCAAAGGTCAGGTTCGGCACAAAATGCCCGTCCATTACGTCAATGTGGATCAAATCTGCGCCGCCAGCGGTTACGGCGCGCACTTCCTCGCCCAGCTTGGTGAAGTCTGCCGCCAAAATAGACGGCGCAATTTGAATGACTCTTGCAGTCATGCGGATTCATCTCCGTGTGGATCACTGTGTCCAGAAAGCATCTCGTCAAGCGTGGCGGCTTGATCAAAAGGTGGCAAATCGGGCGCGGCGTAGCGCAGCCATGCCAGAAACTCGGCATTGCCGGCGGGTCCGATCAACGGGCTGCGGATGACTCCGCATGGTATAAGCTGCTCAGCGCGTGCTGCATTCAAGACCTCGTCTAGCACGCGCCGATGCACCGCCGCCGATCTGACAACGCCACCTTTGCCCACATCTTGTTTGCCCGCCTCAAACTGCGGCTTGATGAGCGTCACAAGGTGGGCATCTGCCATCAGCCAGCCGCGCACCACTGGCAGCAGCAAACGCAGCGAGATGAACGAGGCATCCACCACCACTACGCGCACAGGCTCAGGCAGCGTGCTGACGTAGCGTGCGTTGGTGCGCTCCATGACCACCACACGCGGATCGGTGCGTAGGCGGTAATCAAGCTGCCCATAGCCCACATCCAAGGCATAGACTCGCGCTGCACCGTGTTGCAGCAGGCAATCGGTAAAGCCGCCCGTGCTGGCGCCAACATCGGCGCAGGGCTGATCGGCAATTGGCACCTCAAAAGCGTTGAGCGCGGCAGCTAGCTTATCGCCGCCGCGGCTGACGAAGCGTGGCGCAGCGCGCAGATTCAGATCGGCATCGGCTGGCACGCGCTGACCGGGCTTATCCACAAGTTGCCCGTTCACGCTCACCTCACCCGCCATGATCAAACGGCGCGCCAACTCACGCGATTCCACCTTTCCGCGTGTAACGAGTAAAATATCTAAACGTTCTTTCTCGCTCATAACTCAGGATTGTATCCTAAAAGGATGTTGAGTGGATGCAGCAGGCACACACTTCACGCTTTCTTAACTACTGGCTTCATGTGCCCGATGATCAGCCTGCGGAACGCCTGCCGCTGATCATCTTTTTGCATGGCAGCGGCGAACGTGGCGACGATCTGGCGTTGGTGAAGCGCTATGCGCTGCCTGCCCTGCTGGAGACGCAGCCAAATTTTCCCGCAGCCGTGCTTTCGCCGCAATGCCCAAACGACACGCGCTGGACGGATCACGCAGCGGCTGTGCTGGCGCTCATTGATGGCGTGCTGCAAGCGCACCAACTTGATCTGGCACGGCTCTATCTAACCGGCTTCAGCATGGGCGGGCAAGGCACATGGTATATCGCAGCGCGTGCGCCACGCCAATTTGCGGCAATCGCGCCGGTGGCAGGGCGCATTCCGCCCGATCCGCACTTCCTAACGCACCTGTGTGATCTGAAAGACGTACCAATTTGGGCAGTTCATGGCAACGCCGATGAGGTTGTGCCGTGCGAGAACACGCGCAACCTTGCCGCTGCCCTAGAGACGTGCGGCGGTAAGGTCAAGATGAGTTTGATCGAAGGCGCCGATCATGTTGAGACTGCCAACAGAGCCTTTGCACCTGCCTTCGGGCTGTATGAGTGGCTCTTAGCGCACCGTAGATAAGCAGGCGCGGATGCCGCCTGTTCAATGTCAGAGGTGGCATCTATCCACCGCTTTACATTTTTTATATTTTGTTCGCACAGCGCCTGATCAACCGCGAGGAACATCTGCGCTTGATGCAACGTTTACTCTTATAGACGCAATCTTTACTGAACTACACAACTCCCTATCTGTGCGTTTTTATTGGGAGGTTATGTGTTTATGTTTAGGGTACGTTTCCCCAAGATTCGCCGTGCAATGCTGCATCTTTTGCTGGTTAGCCTGTTGGCGTTCAGCCTAATGCCACGCCCACAGCCAGCCGTCGCTCTTCTCGATCCAATCTCGCTGGGCGCCTTAGCAGGTTTATCTGAAGTGGTGGGCGGTAATGTGCGGAGCGCTACCGCCACGCTTGGCTCAGAAATCCGCCAGACGGTAGACCTTGTGCTAGGCGAGATTGACAGCATCATTGGTGCGGCACGCGCTGCCTATGCTGATACGCTCAACACCACCATCAACAACTTCGATGCTTTCACTTCCAGCAAGCTGTTGGAGGTGCAGCAGCTTTTATTCACCCTGAACGAACTGGTCAGCCAAAACATTGATTTAGTACGCGATAGGCTGATCGAAGTGCTGACGGCTGCCCGCCGTGAATTGCAAGGCGCAGCGGCAGATATTCAGGCGCGCTTGCAAAGCCTAATCGTGGTTGGTGGCGAGACAGCAGTCTATGTGATTGACCGCACCTTGTTCACTGTCGTGCAGATCATCGCCTTGATCTTGCTTGGCATCGGCGTGTTGATCTTTGTGGGCTTGCTCTTTCGTGAAAAACGCCCGCAAGGTGGCGCGTTGGTCTTTGCGGTGCTGCTGATGCTGGCGTTCATCGCCGTCTTTGGCGCAATTGCCCTTGTGCCTTCGGTGCGCGCCATGGCGCTTAGCACAACAGGCTTGGGCATCGAGAAACAGTTTGAAGCGGTTAAGAATCCGAAGCCGGAAGTGTTCTTCGCCGATCCGAGCGCCCTTGTGCGCGGCGAAACGCGCAGCCTGACCGTACGCGGCATTCATCTGCGCGCCTTAGGCGAGCCAACCGTGCAGATCGGCACGCAAAGCCTGCCTGTTTCCGCTGCGGATGACAAGAATATCATCGTGAACACACAAACGCTCAGCCTTGCCGATGGCGACCACACCCTGATCGTGCGCTATGGTGAGGTAGAAGGCGGACGCCTCGTCGTGCGCGTTAATCCGCCGCCAACACCACCGCCACCACCTGCCGATCTCAGCCTCCGCAGCCTGACGCTTGATCCCGCTGTGCCTGTGCGCGGGCGTGCCACCACTGCTACCCTGATCGTGCAAAACACAGGCGGCAGCGCAGCCACCAACTTCATCGTGCGCTGGGAAGCAGTGGCAGGTAACGCTGGCACACGCCGCGAGACGCGCATCGCCCGCCTTGACGCCGGCGTCAGCCAAACGCTCACGTTCTCGTATACCTATCCTGAGACAGGCAATTTCGACACCTTAGTGCAGATTGACCCTGATAACGCCGTGCGTGAGTCGAATGAAGGGAACAATCTGCTGCGGCGCAGCCTGCGCGTAGACCTGCGCCGTGCTGAGGTGCGCGTCGTGTTCAACCGCTTCATCGTGCCGCATGATGCGAATGGCTTTGGTGGCACCAACATCGAGATGATCTTTGATATGAACGGGCAAACGGCGATCCGAACCTTTGGCAATATCAATGATGATCAGCGCGGCACCGATGAGACTATCAACAATAACCGCGCCATCAACCTGACGTTGACACGGGTGCTGAACGAAAACGAACGGCTCACCATCTGCGCGGATGGGCGGCGCTGGCATGGCACGTACTCAGGTCCGACGGGGCAAGTGTGCATTCGTAACCTGAGCAGCACCAACGATTGGTCGGCAGGCAGCTTGCGAAACTCGCCCGAAAACGACTATGGGCGCTTTGACGTGCGCTGGTATTTCAACTACCGCGTTGAGGTGCGCTGGCTGAACTAGGCACGCAGGATTCACAGGCGCGGGCGGAAGCGGTAAATGCGCCCTTCTGCCAGCGCCGTATACAGCCAACCTTCCGCGCTGATGGCGATGCCCATCAACTGATATGGATGAAAGGATGCACGCAGCAGTGCCGCCTCAGACTCCGCAAAGCCATAATAGTTCGGGACGACCTGCTGCACACTCTGCAAAGCACCTTCATTGTTGAAATGGTGCAGCCGCACGCTGTAGCCGCTGATGATCGGGGCATTCCACGAGCCGCCAAGTGCCAGCAGCACACCACCGCGCCACGCAGGAAGTGTCTCCGAGTCATAGGTGAGCATACCACGCGGCGTGCTTTCAGGCGGCAGCTCGGCAAGGCGCACCAGCCCGCCATCTTGAACGGTGTAGAGCGCGCTCGGTAAAGGCGGCAGTGGCGCATCGGCAATCAGCAGCCTGCCTGCCTGCCATGTGAACGAGAATGCCTCGTGCAAGCCGTCCGCCTCAATGCGCAGATGGCTGCCATCCCGCGCCATGCTGATCAAGGCGGCGCCTTCGCGCCTGTGGCGCGTTGTATAGAGCCTGCCATCGGCGCCGATCTTCAGTTCACCGTGCCAAACTGCCTCAGGGTCGCTGTAGCGCTGCTCGAAAGTGCCATCTAAGGCAAGGCGGAACACACGCTGCGTTGCTGAGAGGTAGAAGGCGTCTTCATCGTCAGCATAGGCAAGCCCGAAAGGTGCTTCGGGCAAGGTTGCCACGCGCTGCGGCGCACCAAAAAAGCCGCGCCCATCAGGTGGCAGGCGGTAGAGCGCACGCTGTGAGGGGCTAGTGAAATAGAGCGCGCCATCGGGTGTGAAGGCAAGGCTGCTAATGGCGGCAAGGTCACCGAGAGCGGGAAAGGTCTCCAGCACATATTCGGGGCAGAGATCGGGCATGACAAAAGGCGATCCGAAGCGATTTTCGCAAGGCGGCGCGCCCTGGGCATGGCTTGGCGCGTAGGTGCTTGCCCCAAAGAATGCCAGCAGCACTATAAGGCAAATCCGCCGCATGTGCGGCGGACGGGCGATCAGTCTAGCGTTCACAGCGAAGGCTTCAGACAAAAAACTGCATAATGACGGTGAGGATGCCCACTGCCACGGCTGGGATCAGGAAAATCCATGTGAGGATTTTATTCTCGTAGCGCAAGTGCATATAAAATTGCAGCACCAGCCATGCCTTGCCAATCGCAATGATGATCAACAGCGGTTCGCGCACAATCGGGATGTAAGCAACGACCAACTCAATCAGGGTCAGGACGGCAAGCGCGCCCAAGACCGCCACATAGGTGCCTGCGGTGGCGTGCTTGGCGGTGTGGCGTTCGCCGTGCTGGTCAGCGCCTGCGCTGAGGTGTTGTGGTTCGCTCATCGGTGAATGCCTCGCCTCTCTAAATCAGATAGACCACAGTGAAGATAAAAATCCACACCACGTCCACAAAGTGCCAATACAAGCCCCAGAACTCTACGCCCCAGTGATTTTCTTTGGTATACACACCGTTGAAGGCGCGGTTAAAAACGTAGACGCCATACACCAAGCCGATGAGGACGTGCGCGCCGTGGAAGCCCGTCAGCGCGTAAAACGCCATGCCGAACGGATGCGAAAGCGTGACGCCGTGGTGGCTCATCTCAGCATATTCATACATCATCAGCAGGAAGAAGATGCTGCCCAACACAATCACGCTTGCCAAACCACGCAGCAAGCGCGTTTGGTTGCCCGATTGCACACCCGAAAGCGCCCACACCACGCTGAAGCTGCTCAGCAGCAGGATGAACGAGTTGATGCTGGTCAGCGGCACATTCAGCAGCGCATGTTCTTCAGGATGCGCGTAGCGAGCGATGATATACGCGATGATCAGCACCGAAAAAAGGAACATCTCTGAGGCAAGGAACAGCCACATCGCCATCTTGCTGTTGGCGACGCTGTAGGTGAAACTTGCCACTTGAAGGTGATTGGTGTGTTCAGCATGATGATCTACCGCGTGGTCGGCGGCGGGTGCATGGCTGACACTTTGGGTTAATGCGGTTTCTTGCTGCATTTTATTCGCCTGTGCGACTCATTTTGCCTGATGACTGCCTGCTCAATGAGGAAACAAGTTTATTTGCAAAGGATAATAGACGCGATCAGGCAGATTGTCAAGCAATTTTGGCACAGGCGAGCGGTGGGCATAGCGCTTTTGAGGCAGCCGCCTTTGTGTAGCTTTTTTGACAAACGGCACAGCCTGTGCTAGGATACACACTGATGAGGTCGGGTTCTGCGCGGCAGAGCCGCCGAACCGTGTCAGGTCCTAACAGAAGCAGCACTAAGGCGTTCACTCTGGGTGCCGCAGGTCAACCTGATCTCATCATCAAACAGCCTTTCGCCCGACTCACACCCTATGTGAAAGCCGTGAACGGGTATTCGCAACCACAGCGCCCTAAATCTGGTTTGCCGCCGCCTAAGCAACCTGTGGCGCGGCGCAGCATCTTGCCGATTCATCCACTCCTGCTGCTCAGCTTTGCCCTCCTTAGCCTTCTAGGGCTGCTGGTGCTTGGCGTCTACCTGATCACGACCTATTCTGTTAGAGTCGTGGTGGAGCAAAGCGTGTTTCAGGTTCGAACCTATCAACGCACAGTGGGCAGTTTGCTGGGCGAATTAGGGGTGTTCGTCGCACCGCAAGATCGGCTTTCGCTGGCGCCTGAAACACCGCTGACCAACGGCTTAACCCTTTATATTGACAAAGCCGAGTCAGTCATCTTAGAGCATGATGGCGAACGCCGCCGCATCCTGACTCATGAAAAGCAGCCGCTCGCCATTTTGGCTGAGGCAGGCGTGGCACTGGGCGACTACGATCAGGTGTGGGTGGATGGCGCACTACTCAGCGAGGTAGCCTACCAACTGACGCCGCAGCATGTGCGCGTGCTGCGAGCGCGGCTGGTGCAGGTGCAGGATGGTGATCAGCCACCACAGCTTGTTTATACAGTGGCGCAGACCACTGGGGAAGCGCTGCACAGCGCACGCATTGGGCTGTACGTGGCGGATCGTGTCTCGCCGTCCGTCAGTGCGCCCCTAGAGGCAAACAGCCTGATCACCATTCGTCGTTCGGTGGCGTTTAGCATTCTGTTGGATGGGCGCGTGCTGCCTTCGCGCAGCGCAGCGCGCACCGTTGGCGAAGCACTGGCTGAGTCAGGTGTGGCGCTCATCGGGCTAGATTACTGCCTGCCCGAAGAAAATGCGCCATTGGTTGCCGGCATGACCATTCGCGTTGTACGGGTGACCGAAGAAGATGAAATTGACCGCAGCGAAATAGACTTTCAACAGGTTTTTCAGCCCGATACGGGCATCCCGCCGGAGACGCAGAAGGTTATTCAGGTGGGCGTGAAGGGCGTGCTGGAACGCCGTGTGCGTGTGCGCCGCGAAGATGGTGTTGAAGTGAGCCGTTCGCTACCTTACTCGGTAGTGGTGCGCGACCCACGCCACGAAGTCATCGCTGTGGGCGCCACGCCTGCCTTGCTCACGCCTGTGCCGCCACTTATTCCTTTATCACCCACTGCGCCCGGCTCGTGATTAGCTTTGCTATAACGGAGTCGTCGCCAATGAACGTGAAATACCTGCTGGAAAAAATGGATGTTCTGCCCAAAAAGAGCCTTGGGCAAAACTTTCTGCAAGACCCAAACGCGCTGGAGAAAATCGCCGCTGCTGCCCAAATCGCCCCAACGGACACCGTCCTAGAGATTGGTGCAGGCACCGGCGCGCTAACGGTGAAGCTGGCGCAGCGCGCCGCGCAGGTCATCGCCATTGAAATTGATGACCGCCTGCTGCCAATCCTGCACAGCCAACTGCACGATTTCCCGAATGTGACTGTTCACCACGCTGATATTCTTCGGGTGAACCTCGATGCCCTGCTGGGTGAGCGCCCTTACCTTGTGGTGGCAAATCTGCCCTACTACATCACCAGCAAGATTTTGCGCCACCTTTTCGAGGTAAACAACAAGGCGCAGCGCTTGATCCTGACCGTGCAGCAAGAAGTGGCAGAGCGCCTTGTGGCAAAGCCGGGCGAGATGAGCATCCTCAGTGTGAGCGCGCAGTTTTATGGCAAGCCGCAGATTGTGGCACGCTTGAATCCTGCCGTCTTTTACCCACGCCCAGAGGTTGCCTCTGCTGTTGTGCGGATTGATATTTACCCACAACCGCCAGTGGATATTCCCGATGAGGAAGTCTTTTTCCACGTGGTGAGCGCCGGCTTTGGGCAGAAGCGCAAACAGCTTAAAAATTCACTGGGCAGCGGCTTGGATATGCCCCACACGGCGGCGGCAGCCTTGCTAGAGCGGGCCGGCATAGACCCAATGCGCCGTGCCGAGACGCTCACCCTTGAGGAATGGGCAACCATTACGCGCCTATTCGCTGCCCAAGATGCGCGCCTGTTTGTTCAATAGCGCTGCCTCACAACCCTTATTGCCCTCAGTCTTACACAGGCTGAGGGCATAATGTTCCCTCCTCATCCAACGCCCTGATTAGGCACTTGGCTTGGCTTTATGCTATGCTCTGCATTGTCTTTACACATCCGCTTGGAGACTATTGCCATGAAAACGCGCAAAATCACTGGATTTTTACTGTGCCTAGCCCTGATCGGCGCCATGCTTTTCGGCACGCTCAGCAGCACAGTAACTGCCCAAAGCGGCGCCCTTCAGCTTTGGACGAAATTCAACGATCAGAATCCGCAGAACACACAAGATAAATGGCTGGCAGATGTCATTGCACGCTATCGCACCGAGTTCGGTGTTGAGGTGGTCAATACTTTCCAACCCTTCGACCAAATTAACGCCAAGCTAAATGTTGCTGTGCAAGCACGCGGTGAAGTGCCAGATGTGAGCTATGTGGATAGCCAGCAGCTTGGCTTTTTTGATCAGAATGGCACGCTGACTGACCTTACCGACTGGGTAAAAGCACGCCCGTGGTTTGCCGATGTTGATCGCGGCGCGTTGGCAGCCTGCACCACACCTGACGGCAGAATCCTGTGTGTGCCTGCCCACACCGCGGTGCATTTCCTCTACTACTGGACAGATATTTATCCCGACGGCGTGCCAGCCACCACTGATGAATTTTTAGCGAAGGCGGCTGAACTAAAGGCAGCCAACCCGAATGCCTTTGCTTTCACCGGCAAGCTGGCAGAAAAAATCTCGGTAGAGCGCTTCTACTACAACCTGATCGTCAGCTATGGCGGGCAGATTGCGGATAGCGAAGGGCGTGCGGTCTGGGCAAACGAAGCAACGATGAAAACTGTGGCGTTTGCGCGTGCCTTGTTTGCAAATGGCTATGCCGCACAGGAATCGCTGGCGCCCGGCTTTGATAACGAACAGCCTTTCATGCGTGGTGAAGCAGGCGCCTTCGTGGCTGGCTCTTACTCGTATGTCTATCTGACGCCGATCACCGCGCCGGATGGCACCGAGTTCAAGGGCGAGATCACCGGCACCTTCGACCCTGAAGCACTTTCGGCAGGCGCAGCGCTCAAGGCGGGCAAATTAGGCATTGCACCGCAGTTTGCAGCGCCCGGCGGCAAGCCTGCCTCGCTGATTGTCGCCTCAGCCTGGGGCATTCCAGTGGGCGCGCAAAATGTGGAAGCGGCACAGGCATTCATTGATTTCCAAATGACGACGCCTGAAAACGTTGCCTACTCAGCCGCCTACGGCGCCCTGCCCGCCCTGATCTCAGCGGCGGCGGCTGAAGAATTCCAAACGCCCTATTGGGTGGAAGTGGCGAAGATTCAGCGTGAATATGCCACGCCCTCGCCGACGCTCGCTGACTATGACAAAGGCATCACGCTCTTGGGCGATGCCATCGTCAGGCTGATTACCAACCCCTCGCTGGACATTATGGCGACCTTGCAGGCTGCCCAAGATGAGTACAACGCAGGGCTAGACTAAAGCAATCAGGCGCGCTTTCACGAAGCACGGTGTGCGCTATGGGCGGGCAATATGACCCGCCCATATTGCTGCCTGAGGTTGAGACAAAGCGATTCAGGAACATACAAGCATGATCAACTTATCTTGGCGCGCAAAAGCTGACAGCGTGCCACACACTTTCAGCAGCGGGCGGAACTATCGGTGGTTGCCGATCTGGTTCTTGCTGCCTTCAATTGTTGTGCTGTTGGTGTTACAAGTTTACCCGACGCTCTACTCAGTCTATCTCAGCACCACGCGTGTGCGGCGCGGCGAATTTCTGCATGTTGGGCTTGCCAATTTTGAGCGCCTGTTGCGAACGCCCAGCTTTTGGGAAAGTCTGCGCGTTTCGCTGATCTATTCGGTTGCCTACATCACGCTGACGGTGTGCTTGGGCTTGATTTTAGCCCTGCTGCTCAATCGGCGCTTCAAGTTCACCGGCATCTACCTTGTGATTATCTTCATCCCCTGGGTGATCTCCGAAGTGGTGGCTGGCACCATGTGGCGCTGGCTCTTCCAGCCAACCTATGGCTTAGCGCAGTCCTGGATCAACACCTACGCGCCGTTTCTGGGCAACCAACTTTACACCACTGCCCACGGCGCACTTACCATTGTGATCGCGGCGGCGGTGTGGCGCGGCTTGGCATTCACAACGCTGCTCTCACTGGGTGCGCTGCAAACCGTGCCACAGGAGATCATCGAGAGTGCCTCGCTGGATGGCGCTAACCGTTTTCAGCGCTTCTTCCATGTGATCTTGCCGCAAATTCGGGCTACGGTGCTGGTGATGGTGCTGCTGACTTCTATTCAATCCATCAATTCCGTCGGCTTGATCTTCTCGATCACCCGCGGCGGTCCCGGCGGCGCCACACGCACCGCTGCGTATTACCTGCTGCAAACAGGCTGGGAACAAGGTGACTTTGGCACAGGTGCGGCTGTTTCAGTCATCTTATTCCTGATCAACGTAAGCCTAACAATCTTCTATTTGAGCATTATTGGTCGCAGACGCGACTAGTTGAAGGATATTCCCGCGCATGGTCACCTCCCAAACGACACGGCGCTTTGATCAGATCAGCACGCACCTTGTGCTAGGTTTATTCGCACTGCTCGCCATTTTTCCAATTGCCTACACGCTGATGACTTCTTTCAAAAGCCAAGATGAAGTGCTGACGCGCCCACCAACCTTTTTCCCGCCGACATGGCGCTTCGATGGCTATGAGACGGTCTTTAACAGCGATATGACGCGCTACTACTTGTGGAACTCGCTGTTCAACTCCAGCACTTCTTCACTCGTGGTGGTGGTGCTTGCCTCGTTAGCAAGCTATGCCTTCTCGCGCTACCGCTTTCGTGGCAGCCGCGCCTTAGAGCTATCCATTCTTGGGCTGATGATGATTCCCGGCTTGACGAACCTTGTACCGCTCTACCGCATCGCCAGCGATTTGGGTGTGCTGCGCCCGCAGGGCATTAACGCGCACCTGTTCATCTCGGCGGTCTATACGGCAGGCGGCTTGCCCTTCGCCATTTGGATCATCAAATCGTTCTTCGATAACATCCCAATTGAGCTAGAAGAAGCTGCTCTGATTGACGGCTGCACGCCGATTCAGGCACTGATCCGCGTGGTGATGCCTTTGGCAGCGCCCGGCTTGATGGCTGCCTTCTTACTGATGTTTGTGGACACCTGGAACGAATTTTTGGCGGCGTTGGTGCTGCTGAACGGCACGGCGCGCACAGTGACCGTTGGCTTGTACGATTTTCAGAGCAGCTTTGAGATCGCTTATCACGTCTGGACGGCTGCCTGCATTGTGATCATGCTGCCGGTGCTGCTGCTCTTTGTGCTGCTGCGAAAACGCTTCTTCGAGGCGATGCTGCAAGGCGCCTTGAAAGGTTAGTGAGCGTAGGCTAAGCGGTGCTTTTCAAAGTGGGCGGCTTTGCGCTACACTACGCGGCATGAATCGCTTAATACGTCTGCTTATCTTCAGCCTGCTCATCCTAGGCAGCTTTGCACCGCGCACGGCTGCCGCCCAAGATGTAGCAGGTGTGCTTGTGGCACGCATCAATGAACTGCGCGCTTCACAGGGCTTGAATACCCTTAGCTATAACAGCGCTTTGGCAGCGGCTGCTCAAAGCCACAGCCGCTACCTTGCCACCACACCCTACACCCATCCGCACCGCCAGAGCAACGGGTCGTTGCCGCAAGATCGGGCGGCGGCGGCGGGCTACAGTGGGCGTGTAGGCGAGAATGTAGTGGGCGGCAGAAATGCCAGCCTCGATTGGGCATTCAACTGGTGGATGAACTCATCGGTTCATTACAGCAACATGCTAGGCAACTGGACGGAAATTGGCGTCGGCTTTAGCGATGGCGGCGAATACGGACGCTGGTATGTGGTCGTCTTTGGGAATGGTGGGCGCGCACCCGTCCAGTCGGAAGGCGTCACTGGCGCCAACCCTGCCGCTGGGCGCAACGCCGCACAGCCGACCGCTGCGCCGCCGCGCCCAACCCGTCCACCTACCCAGACGCCCACGCCAACCATTACCCTGACGCCTTCCCTGACCTATACACCGCGCCCAACCTTCACCCCCACCGACACACCGACGGGCATCCCGCCGACCGCCACACCGATCTTGATCGCTATCTCCACCGCTGCACCGAATGCACCCACGCCAACGCCTGTAGGCACGGTTGCCACGCCCGCCGCAGTCGCAGTTGCTGTGGTTGCCACTGCCCCACCGCCGAATGTACCACCTGCCCTTGCTGAGGCAGAGTCTGCGCCGCCGCCTAACCCACTGCGCCTGATCATTCCGCTGATCATCGCCCTGAATGTGCTGATCATCAGCAGTGTAGTGCTTGGCAACATCCTCAGGAGGCGCTAGAGCAGATGAGCCAGCCTGTGCGGCAAGTGATCGTTTTAGCCGTCGTGATCATCGCCCTAACGCTAGGCGCCATGCTGCTTTTGCTGAGCGCCTTTGGCAACCCTGTGCCTAGCCCGCCGCGCACCACTACTCCAGCAGCAGCTAGCCCAACACCAAGCCTTGAAGCGCCCTCACCTGCCACGCCCGCCGAGAATAGCGTGATTGCGCTCATTCTGGGTGGTCTTAGCCTGCTGTTGGTCGCCATGCTCAGCCTATCCCTTTTGCGCGCCCGACGCGCACCACAGGAGCCTTAGCCCATGCCCACCCGCCGCCTTATTTTTGTGATCGTCTGCCTTGTGCTATCCGCCTGTGGCGGCAGTGCGCTGCCTGCTAACCCAACCCGCGCACCGCTGCCAACCTTGCCGCGCACGGGCTGGCGCTTGCTGGCAGAGCCAATCTCTCAGGCGAATGCGGGCAAGATCGCCGTGATTGGCAATCTGGTGGAGCATCAGGCGACGGTCAACCGTTTTGCCTTTGATGCCGTGCGGAGCTGGCTGATCAGCATAGATGCCCTAGGCGTGGCAATTTTGTGGGATTTGAACACGGGGCGGCGTATTCAGGTGCTTAGCCAGCCGGATGCCAGCCGCAACGCCGAAGGTGACGTGCTGCACGCCTTTTTCAGCGCGCAGAGCGAGGTGATTGCCCTTGTGACGCGGCGTGGCGTGCGCTTTTTGCGCGCCGCTGACCGCGCGCCACTGCCTGCTGAGCCGAGCGGCGCGATTGCAATCAGCGGTGCGGCGCTTTCGCCCGATGGTAAATTGCTTGCCACAACAGGCGGCGGCGGCGAGCTGTGGCTGTGGGATATGCTGACAGGGCGCGTGATTCGGCGCATTCCCGGCGTCGGCTACCTTGCCGAACAGCCGTTGTTTGCTTCCGACAATGTGCGGGTGGCAGCCATCAGCCGTGATGAGCGCAGTGCGTTGGTGCGCCTCTACGATACGCGCAGTGGGCAAGTGCTGGCAGCTCTGCGTGGCTTTCAAGGGACACCGACGGCACTTGCCTTCAACACCGATAGCACGCTCTTAGCAGTTGGTTCACGCGGTGAAGTGCAAGTTTTCCGCACCTCAGATTACGCACAAGTCTACAGCGTCGTAGCGGAAGAACTTGATCCGCGGCGCGGCTTGCTTTTCTCGCCCGATAAGCGCTATGTGCTGATCGGTGGCAGCGGCGATGAGGTCTTCGTGCAAGCCGCAGAAAATGGCACAGCGGTGCGCCGCCTGACCGAACACAGTGGCAGGGCGGCGGCGTTAGCGTTCTCGCCCGATGGTGCGCTGCTGCTCAGCGTGATGAACAGCGAGCGCGGCGCCTATTTATGGTTGGTCGAGTCTATTCGCGCCGATTCGCCGAATTATCTGCGTGGCACGCTTGGCGCAGGGCAAAGCGGCTTCCTGACGGGTGCTTTTTCGCCCGATGGTCAGCTGATCGTGCTGGCAGAGGCGAGCGGCGGCTTGATCTTCTACGGCATTCCGAGAGAATAGCACCGCCCAAGAGCAGCGAGCGCGTAATTCATCGCAGAATCTGCTAAAATAACATAAAGTATCCTCATGCAGAGAGTAAACACTTTATGTCTGCCCTATCCCTTGAGCAAATTACCCGCCAAATGGCGGCATACCGCGCCGATTTCCCAATTCTTGCCCAAATGGTGCGCCCAAACGTGCCGCTGGTCTACCTTGATAACGCCGCCACCACCCAAAAGCCAACCGCCGTGCTGCGCGCCGTTGAGGACTACTACACACACATGAACGCCAACGTCCATCGTGGCGTGCATTCCTTCAGCGAAAAAGCAACCGCCGCCTACGAGGCGGCACGCGATGCCGTCCGCGACTTTTTGGGTGCAGCGTCCGCCCGCGAGATCATCTTCACCCGCAATGCCACCGAGTCAATTAACCTGGTGGCGTATGCCTGGGGACTGGCAAACCTGCGCGTCGGCGATCAGATTTTGGTCAGCGAGATGGAGCATCACGCCAACATCGTCCCATGGCAGATGGTGGCAGAGCGTGCAGGCGCGCAGGTGCTGCCGATTCCAATTACCGCCGATGGGCAGCTGGATCAAGACGCCTATCAAACCTTGCTAGGCAGTGGGCGCGTGCGGATGGTGGCGTTGGCGCACGTCTCGAACGTGCTTGGCACCATCAATCCGCTTGCCGATCTGATCCGTATGGCGCACGCGGTCGGCGCGTTGGTCACGGTGGATGGCGCACAAAGCGCGCCGCATATGCCAATTGACGTGCGCGCCCTTGATGCCGACTTTTTCGCACTGAGTGGGCATAAACTGTGTGCGCCAACCGGCATCGGCGCGCTGTATGGCAAGCGTGCGCTGTTAGAGGCAATGCCGCCTTTTATGGGCGGTGGCAGTATGATTGACCGTGTGACCTTTGCTAAGACCACCTACGCCGATCTGCCGCAGCGCTTTGAGGCAGGCACGCCCAACATCAGCGGCGCGGTGGGCTTGGGCGCAGCGCTTGCTTATTTGCGCGGCATTGGGCTAGAGGCGATTCACGCCCACGAGGCGGCGCTCATCAAGCACACTATGACGGGCTTGGCAGCCCTTGAAGGCGTGCAGATGTACGGACCGAGTGCTGATCAACGGGCAGGCTTGGTCGCCTTCACGTTGCGCGGCGTCCACGCGCACGATCTCTCGGCGGGCTTGGATCAGGCGGGCATTGCAGTGCGGGCAGGGCATCATTGTGCCATGCCGCTGCACGAAAAGTTCGGCATCGCAGCCTCAACACGGGTCAGCTTCTACCTCTACAACACCCTTGAAGAGGCCGATCACTTTGTGCAGACGGTCGCAGCAGTCCAGCGCTTTTTTGCGCGCTAAGGAAAGGCGATTGAACGTATGGATATGTATCATGAGGCGATCCTTGAGCATTATCGCCAACCGCGCCACTGGGGCGTTTTGCAGCCCTGCGATATTGACCATGAGGAAAAAAATCCGCTGTGTGGCGACCGCCTGCGGCTGACCGTCCGTGTCCGCGATAGCCACATCGCGGAAATTGGCTGGTCGGGCGAGGGCTGCGCGATCAGCCAAGCGACAGCCTCTATGCTCGGCGAGATCATTCTGGGCAAAACACTGGAAGAAGCACGCCAACTGACCAAAGACGACGTGCTTGATCTGATCGGCATTTCGCTGGGACCGGTGCGCCTGAAGTGCGCGCTGCTCTCGCTGAAGGTGCTGAAGGTGGGCGCCTATGGCTTGGCGGGCTGGCAAGAGGACGACTCGCGCTAGTGCATCTGCTGGAACAGGCACGCCAAACGCCGTGGAAGGCGCTCACCGAACTGCGCCGCTATGCAACGCTGCCCGCTGCACGGCTCACTTTTGCGCTGCATGGCGTGGCATGGCAGCGCGGCTGGTGCATTTACGGCGCGCCGATCATTCAGCGGCACGCGGGCAGCACGCTCAGCATCGGGCGCGATCTGACGCTGCGAAGCTGGTATGCCTCGAATCCATTGGGCGTGGTGCGCCGCACGCTGCTTTGCACATGGGCGCGAGATGCAGCGCTGATCATCGGGCATGGCGTCGGTATGACGGGCGCGGTGATCGTGGCACAAACGCGGGTCGAGATCGGTGATCACGTCTGGATCGGCGCCAACAGCACCATCATTGATACCGATTTTCACCCACTCTCGCCCGAAGTGCGCCGTGCTGATCCGATGGCGGGCAGCAGTGCGCCGATCACCATTGAAGATGAGGTCTTCATCGGCATGTGGGCGATCCTCTTGAAGGGTGTGCGGATCGGGCGCGGTGCGGTGATCGGCGCCGGTGCAGTTGTGGCGCGGGACGTGCCGCCGCGTGCAATTGTGGCGGGCAATCCTGCGCGGGTGGTTGGGCAAGTTTAAGGGCAGCTTCCCGCCTTTGGGCGGATGGCACGCCTGCCAGATGCGTTATACTTCAAGCGCGTTTTTTCACGGCTTGAAAGGCATATTTTTAGATGGATTACCGCAAACTTGGGCGCACGGGCTTAAAGGTGAGCGCGCTTTGCCTTGGCACCATGACCTTCCGCTGGACAAGCACTGAGGAAGACTCCTTGCGTGTGCTGGATCGCTTCTGGGAAGCCGGCGGCAACTTTATTGATACAGCGGATATTTACAGCCGTTGGGCAGAAGGCAATCCCGGCGGTGTGGCGGAAGAAATCATCGGACGCTGGCTGCAAGGCAAGCCGCGTGAGCAGATCATCATTGCCACCAAAACACGCGGCAGGATGTGGGACGGTCCGAATGGCGAGAGCCTCAGCCGCCAGCACATCATGGCTGCCGTTGAACACAGCTTACGCCGCCTGCAAACCGACTACATTGACCTGTACCAATCGCACTGGCCCGATTGGGAGACACCGCAAGAAGAAACGCTGCGCGCCTACGATGATCTGGTGAAACAGGGCAAAGTGCGCTATCTAGGTGCCAGCAACTTCAAGGCGTGGTATCTGTGCAAGGCGCTCTGGATCAGCGATAAATATAACCTAGCCCGCTATGATTGCATTCAGCCGCACTACCACCTGCTTAATCGGCGCGAGGTAGAGCCAGAACTTGCCCAACTCTGCCTTGAGGAAGGCATCGGTGTGATCCCTTACAGCCCGCTGGCAGGTGGCTTCCTGACTGGTAAATACACCCGTGAGGGCGGCGTGCCGCAAGGCAGCCGCGGCGGCGGCGCAGCGCGCTGGATGACCGATAAGGGCTTTGCGGTGGTGGATGCACTGCGCGAGATGGGTGCGGCGCGTGGCAAGAGCATCGCGCAGATGGCGCTGGCATGGCAGTTCACGCTGCCCTTTATGACCTCGCCGATTGTTGGTGCGAACACCGTTGCCCAACTGGAGGAGTCGCTTGGTGCAGTGGGTGAACGCCTTACCGAAGACGAGATGAAGCGCCTTGATGAACTGACCGAAACCAGCCGCAACTACACCGAGCGCTAATCGGCAATTTCGCGTAACTTCGCCAACATCTGCGCCGCCTGTTCGGGATGCCGTAGGGCAATATGCCCAATCAGCCCGTGCAGGTAGGCGCGGAAATGCTGCCGCCCTTCACGGTTTTGGGCGGCAAGCCCTGTCTGTGCGGCGCGGTGCAAAATGGCGCGCACGCGGCGGCGCACATCACGCGGCACGCTGACCTTCTCATTGACCACCAACCCGGTGACCATTTGGCGCGCCGACTGCCTGAAAAAGCGGATTTTGCCCATGTGCAGCGTCAAGCCTTCATCGGCGATGATGCGCTTGGCAGCGCGCAGCAATTGTGTTGCCACCTCTGCCGACTCTGCCGAGAAGGTGAGATCATCTGCATAGCGTGTGTAGGCTGCGCCTTTTTTGGCTGCCAAGCCGTGCAGTCGTGCATCCAGCCGCCGCGCCATCAGGTTTGCAATGGCAGGGCTGGTTGGCGCGCCTTGCACCAAATGCCGCGCATTGATCGCCACATAGCGCGTTTTATCGCCACGCTGTACACCAATCCGCTCCGATTCGGTGCAGAGCAGCGCCAAGACGGAGGCGATGCTGAAACCATAGCCCAGCGCCACAAACAGACCACGCACACGCGGATAGGTGATGCTTGGGAAAAAATCTTTCAAGTCAAGGTTTAGCACGCAGGCTTTGCCAACATGCGGCGCGGCGTTGGTGGCAATCGAGCGCCCTCTGATGAAGCCATGCGCGGCATCGGTGTTAGGCACTTTCGCCAGCAGTTCAAACAAAATTTTGTGCTGGATCGCCTTCAAATGACGTTTGGGTGCGAGGATCACACGCTGACCGCCGCCGCGTTTGGGCAGCGTATAGCGTGTGTAGTGGTAAATTGGGCTGACTTTTCGGTCGTAGGTATACCAGCGCAAGTGCTTGAGCGAAATGCCAAGCCACTCAGCCAGATCGCGCTCGTGGGCAAAGGTGGGCAGCCCGTAACGGGCAAGGCGCTCGGCGTCAAGTGCGGCACTGAGGTGTGTTTCGCTGGCGCCCCACAAGCGCTCACCAAAGGTAAGGCGATCACGGCGGGTGCGCTCGCGTTTGCGCTGTTCGCGCTCTTCGCGCCTGAGGTCGGCACGGTTTTCCCAAGTGAGAGGACGCCATTCAAATTCGTCGGGCTGCCAATTCAGACGCCATGCTTGCAGCACATCGGCGGCATTCGTCATTGCGGTGCGCTCCTTGCGAAAGTGAGACAGAGGGAAAACTGACGATAGAAAAATCAGCCACACAGCAAGCAGGCGGTTACGATCTCCGTGATGGAGCGGTTCCCACGCTTGTCCGAGCTGTGGGAGCCGTGAAGAAGTGACCTGCACAGTTTGCCACCGCGACGGGACATCGCAGCATGTTGGCTAACCGCGTCGCTTGCCGTGCGACTGACTTTTATAGAACATATGTTATAACAAATCGGAAAAGTTGTCAAGCAGCAATTTCGGATTGGGCGTGCGGCGTTTGCTCACGCGCTCGGACGGCGCATCTCGAACAGGCTTTCCACCGTCACGTGCGTGTAGGCACTGCCCGCCAACCTGCCGATAGGCTGTAGGATAGCCAGATCAATCTTATCCGTGCCGATCAGGACGCGATCATCCACATGCAGATGCACCACCTCACCCAAGACGACTGATCCGCCGCCGGCTGCCTCGCCCACCGTGATAATCTGAGAGACTTTGCATTCGTAGTGAATCAGGCTGGCAGCCACACGCGGCGGACGCACCACAACGGATGGCGCCTTTGCCAAGCCGGCTGCCTCAAACTCGTCCACTTCGGGCGGAAAATCGGCAGCGGTGGCGTTCATTGCCTCTGCCAGCGGCGCACTGACGATATTCACGACGAATTCGCCTGTTTCGCGCACGTTCCGCAGCGTATCCTTATGGTTGCCCACCATGCCGCGAATCATTGGGCAGAACAGGACAGTCGGCGGATTGGCGCACACCGCATTGAAGAAAGAATAGGGCGCAAGATTGGGTGTGCCTTCCGCGTCTACTGAGGAAATCCAGCCGATAGGACGCGGCAGGATCGAGCCGATCATCAGTTTGTAGAGTGCTGCCCAGTCCTGCGGACGCGGCGTCAGTTCCATGTGGCAGCCCTACGCCAAACCAAGCCGCTGGCGGCGTTCTTCAAGCTGCGCTTCGAGGGTGGCATCGCCAACCTGCTGATCGATCTCGGCAGAGAGGCGGCTAGTTGCCATTTCTAGGCGCTCATCAGCGGTATCCATTTGGGAGCGCACGTTCTCCATGATTTGGCGGGTGCGCGTGTCGGAGATTTTTTCCACATCCTTGATGGAGCGCGCCACGATGTTCTTGCTCTTGATCAGTTCCAGCATGGTGGCAACCTGATCGCGCTGCGCGTGCAGCACGTCTACCTTGCTCTGCAAAATCTGCACTACCTCAATCAACATATTGTAAGCGCGGCTTTGGCGCTCATACTGCACTTTATAGGTCTGTGCAATCTCCATCAGGCTGTTTAGGCGCACCATATGCGCCTTCGCCATCGATTCCTTGCCCGCCTTCAACGCCTGATCAATTTGCAGGTCTAGGCGTGCCGCCTCATCAGCAGCCTGATCATATTTGGCGCGCAGCGTTTTCACGGTCGTTTTCAGGTCTACCAGCGTGCTTTGGATCAGCTTCATGCTGCTTTCCGCTTGGCGGATGTATTCATCAAAAACGCCTACAGAGTTCGACTCTAAGGCACGGTCTACGATGCTGTGCAGCGTTGCCGAAATGAGGATGCCAATTTTTTGCAGAAGCGTCATGAATTCTACTGCTCCAAACACGCTGAGCGCCTAATCAATCTCGATATACGCTGATTGTAGCGCTCAGTCCGCCACAAGACAAGCCGCCTAAACTGCGGCAAAGGTCAGGCATTTGGCGAGCCATGGCGCAAGCAGCGACGGATCATCAAGGAAGGCTGGCGGCACTTCGACGGCTGTTTTGGAGATGATCTGCTGCTCCGCACCTTCAATTTGCAGCAGCGCGGCACGGTCGGTCGGCGAAAGTTTCAGCGCCAAGCGTAAGCCATAGTAGCCACCGATCATCTTGCCGTTGACGTAGTAGCCCGCACCACCAAACATATGCTTGACGACCAACTCAGCATCAGGGCGCACCTCTGCCAATGCCTTCCGCAGCACCTCAGCATAAGCGGCAATTTTTGCCTTGCTCTCGGCTTCCATGTCAATATCCTCTCCAAGAATTTTCGCAGCCTCTATTTTAGCACAAAAGTTCCAGAATGGGCAACCAAAAAGCCTTCTCACACCGAGAAGGCTTTTGGAGAGCGCGTAGCTTATGCCCTAGAATTTGCCGAGCAGCAGCCAGATTGCCTCGCTAAGCTGTGGATCGTAGTTGGGACGCGCTTCCTGCTGTGCTTCCGTCCAGCCAACGAACACATCCGGGATGATGCCGATGCCATCAATCACGCCACCGCTTGGCTTCAGGAAGTTTGCCACTGTCACGATCAAGCCGCCGCCGTTGCTGAGCGTGTTCCACGTCTGGATGGAGCCCTTGCCAAATGAATAGGTGCCAACCACCTTTGCCCGCCCGCGATCTTGCAGCGCGCCGGCAACCAACTCGCTGGCACTGGCGCTCGCCTGATTCAGGATAATGACCATTGGCACATCCGGCGCGAGCGTGTAGCCCTGCGCTTCAAGCTGCGCCGCGTTCGATTCGTAGCGGATGTCGGTGCGGCTGCGGCGCCCGCGCTCTAGGATGATCGTGCCATCGGGCAAGAACAAACTTGCCACGTTCAAGGCTGAGGAGAGCGGACCGCCCGGATCATTCCGCATATCGAGGATCAAACCGTTCAGGTTGTTGGCATCCAAGGCGGCAAGCGCATTCGAGACATCTTCCGCGCTGGTATCCGTGAACTGCGCCAGCCCGATATAACCGATGTTGCCCTCAAAAAGCGCAGTGGTGATGATCTCCTGCTTGATGCGCGCACGGCGCACCGTCACCTCGAACACATCACGTTCGCCACGTCGCAGCACGCCCAGCTTCACCGATGAGCCAGACGGTCCACGAATCTTGCTGACAGCCTCAGTGAGCGAGAGTGAGGTAATATCCTGCCCATCCACGGTGAGGATAATATCACCTTCCCGCAGCAGCGAACGCGCTGGCGAGCCTTCAAAGGTGCGGACGATTTGCACACCGCCGGTCACTTCATCCTTACGGACGCTGGCGCCAATGCCCTCATATTCGCTTTGCAGGCGGCTGGTCTGCTGCTCAAAGGCTGCTGGATCGAGGTAGGCGCTGCGATCATCGCCAAGCGATTGAATCATGCCGCGCAGTGCGCCTTCCATCAGCTTTACGTCGTCTAATTCCTCGCCACGTACAAAGGTGCGCTTGATCAAGTTCCAAGATTCCCAGAACGGCGCAAAGGTCTGTTCAAGGTTGCTTGGTGTGCCGCCTTGCGCCAGCGCGGCGGGCGTCTGCGTGCCAACTAAGACGCCCGCGCTAAACACAGCGCTGATCAATATAACGATGCACACCACATTTAACAAACGTTTCATAGCAGAGACTCTCACCTAAACTGCGCCCAACGATATTTGAGATTGTACTGTACCTGACTGCCTTAGAGCAACACTCCCTAGCTGAGGAAGTGGTGAAATCTTATGTTAGGCAGCCCAATCACTGGGGTGCGCTGCCAAAACGCGCTTTGGCATAGTCCTGAATGGCAAAATAGACAGGGCGCGGCGTAAAATCAGGATCAACCATGCGGAAGTAGTACCAACTTTGGTTGATCTCGCTCTCGTCAGGGCGTTTGAAGAACCAGTATGCCATCACGCCTAGCCAACGCCACTCGGTACGCGCCCGCTCATAGGCATCTACGGCATACTGCGCCGCCTGAGCATCGCTGACCTGCCCATAGGTCAGCCGATCCTGAATATTCGGATCATCAGGGACAGGATTCCACGCCATTTCGCCCACCCAGATCGGCTTAGCAGCGTCATCGTGTGCCACCAGCATATCGCGCAGCCAGACCACATGGGCAAAATTGATCGTCGTGATCCGCAAGCGCTGATCGGTCGGGCCTGAAAACAAGCCATAGCCCTGTGCGCCAAGCACATCAAAGCAATCCTTGGCGCCAGCGGCATACATGCGCTCTAGGAAGACGAAGCTGCTCAGGTTATAGCCGCTGAGGTCAATGGTCGGTGCCAAGGCGCCGCTCACCACGATGATTTGTGGATCAACTGCCTTCAGTGCGCGGTAGGTGCGGCAGAGCAACTCTGTATAGCGCTCAGGATCAACCGCTTGATTGCCCCATTCAATCGCAAGGTTCGGTTCGTTCCAAATTTGGAAGTGTGTTACGCGCCCTTTATAGCGCTCTGCCACCGCAACGGCATAATTCACAAAGTCTTGCAGGTCGGCAGGCGGCGCAAAAGTGCCTTGCACGCCTTCAGGCTGGCTCCAAGCGGGTGGCGTGCCAAGCCGCCCTAAAATCTGCACGCCATACTGCTCTGCCAAGTCCACAATCGTATCGTACTTTTCCCAAGCATCTATTGGATCAGGAATGCCGTCACCATCTAGATCGTTGCGATCATCAATGAAGTTGCCGCGTCCGCGTATCTCAATATCCTGCCACGTGAATTTTTGGCGCACCCAACCAATGCCCGCCGCTGCGATCATCTGCATTTGGCGTTCGCGCTTGGCAAGTTCTGGCTCTAGCTCTAAGAAGCTGTTCACGCCCAGCGGATTTTCAACGGTGTAGGCAACAGGCAGGTGATCGGCAGTATTCGGCATTCGCCGTGAAAGGTTGCCCAAATAATCGAGGAAGGCGTAAAGCTGTGAGAAAGGCGCTTGTTCGCCGGTGACGCTGTACAGATAGCGCCATATGGCGCCGCGCATAGCCAGATCAGCGGCAAGGGCAGCGCTCGCCACAAGCACGCCAATGATCAAGAGAGTTCTAGCACGTTTGGTAAGCATCACCCGCCAGTTTAACGCGTGCGGCTGCTTTGTGCAACCTAGCGAGCGCGCACACGCCGACCAAGTGCCTCTAGCGCGACGTTTGGTCGGTTGGTGATGATAGCATCCACGCCCAGATCGCGCAGTTGGCGAATGCGGCTAGGATCATCTACCGTCCACGTATGGACGCGAAACTGCCCCGCCTTTGCCCATGCCATAAAACGCGCATCAATCAGGCTGTGGTGCGGATGGCGCGCCTCATGCGGGAAGCCGATCAGAAACCAACCAAAGCGCAGGTAGATCGGCTCGCTAGGCGCGTAGAGATAGCCCAGCGGAATGTGCGGCGCAAGCGCACGGAAGCGGCGCAGCGCAAACGGATTGAAGGAAGAGATAATCACGCGGTTGGCAGCATTGTGGCGGCGGATAACGTTCAGCACGGCGAGTTCGAGTCCGTCCGAGCGCCACGCCAGCGTTTTTAGCTCCACATTGACGACCAGCTCTGTGCCGAGTGCCTCAAATGCCTCATCAAGGGTTGGCACACGCTCCTCACGGAACTGAAAATCATAATGGCTGCCCGCGTCAAGCGTCTTGATGGCGCGCAAATCGTGATCTTTGACCAAGCCGCTGCCGTTGGTCGTCTTATCCAGTGTAAAATCATGGATGACGACAGGCACGCCATCGCGGGTGAGCATTGTATCCAATTCTACGCCGTCAGCACCTTGCTGGCGTGCCTGTAAGAAGGCTGCCAAGGTATTTTCGGGCGCATCAAAGCTGGCACCGCGATGCCCTAAAACCAACGGCAGTTCTGAATAGAGTCGATCAACAGAATCACGTGCCATCAACGCCCTGTTACCTCTCGACACTCAATTGGCTAGGGAATGACCAAAACTTGCCCAACAAAAATATGGTTCAAGTTCAAAATACCGTTTACGCGGGCAATATCATAGACATTCCGATTATAGCGCGCTGCAATCAGAAACAAACTATCGCCCGCCTGCACCACATAGGTGCGTCCACGTGGTAGGTTGGTGCGCGGCGCTGGCACAATGGTGGTGCGCGTCCGTGGCACGTTCAGGCGTTGCCCAACGTAGATTAAGTTAGGATTGCTGATGCCATTAGCGCCCATAATGGCGGCTACCGTCGTATTGAAATTGGCGGCAATGCCCGCCAGTGTATCCCCGCGCCGCACCGTGTAGGCGGTGAAGGTGGTCACGGTGGTGACAGTGGTGCCGGGCGGGTAAACAGGTTGCACCACCGGGCGCACAATCGGCACCACGGGCTGCTGTGGCTGTGCCGCACCAGACGGCAGCACCAAGACCTGCCCAACAAAAACGCGGTTCACATCATAAAAGCCGTTGATAGTGGCGAGTTCGCTCACGCCAACGCCAAAGCGCGACGCAATGCTAAAGAGCGTATCGCCCGGCTGCACCACATACGTTCTGCCGCCCTGAGCTTGGGCAGGCGCCGTGGGCAAAGCGGCAAGGGCAGCCGCACACAGCAAAATCACCACGAAAAAACGATAGGCAGGGCGCAAGGTTGGCATCATCCACTCTCCCGTCGCAAAGCTAAGCCAACCACGATTATAAGTCAGGAATGAGCATTGCCGCAAGGTAGGCACGCTAAACTGGCACGCCGCCATCCCTCAGGCATTGCCATACACCCCATGCGCGTTTATTATTGTGCAAGGCATTCTACTAACTTTGTGTGTTACTCATGATTCCAGAAGACTTGAAACAAAAACTAGAAAACATTGCCAACAGCAAGCGCCAATCTGCCAAGCTGCGGAATGATCCGGAAAGCTACGTGCGCGAGGTGCTGCGCGAGGCAAAGCAGGCAAACCTTCATGCAACGCTGCCTGTTGAACAACTTGAGGGCTTGGTTGCCGAACATTGGCTGATGCCCTTAGCGCGTTCCAGCAAAGCTGACTATCCGCTGAATGTGCTGGAGATCGCCGCACAGCGCCGCAACCACCGTTTGATGCTCAAACTGCTGCATCACCCTGATCCTGCTATGCGGATCAACGCAGCGGAGCATTTCCATATCCTTTATGCCATGATTGATGGCTATTTCGATGAGGCATCGGCGCTGGTCAACCAAATTTTGCTAGTGCCGACTGAAATTCCAGAGGTGAAGTATGCGCTGCTGCGCGACGCAGGGCGAACTTCGCGGCGCGGCCTGCCACGCGAAATTGCGGATACGGCACGCCGCCTGATCCACGATCCGGATGCTGGCGTTAGCTACCATGCGCTGCGTTTGCTCTCTTATCTGCATGACGTGCGCGACTGGCGCGCCGTGCTAGACCGCATGATCACGTTGGTGGGTGACGATGACGAGATCAGCGAATACTTCCTAGCGGCAGGTGTGGAATACCTTGAGGTGATGATTCCACTAGAGCCTGCCGTTATCGAATGGATCAAAACGCTGACCGAAACTTACCCGCCAACACACCGTGCGTTGTTGGCAGTGCAGTATTTCGTCCGCAACAACCCAGATGTGGCGCTGCAAGTTGGCTTGATCAACCGCCGCGAATACCGCGAAATTACTGGTCAGTAGCTGTCCGCCGCAGCAGCCGTGCCGAATTGCCCAGAATGCCAATATCTGGAATAGACTGCGCGGCAGCCGCCAACATTGGCGGCAACATGCCAAAGGCTGCCAAACTTAAGCCAACCAGATTGTAGATGGCGGTGAAACCGATGTTCAGGCGCACAACCTGCATAGTGCGCCGTGCAATCTGAAAGGCGTGCGGCACCAACGACCAATCTTCGCCCATCAGCGTGATGTGCGCCGCTTCAATCGCAATTGGCGAGCCAGCCGCACCCATCGCCATGCCAACATCCGCTTGGGCAAGGGAAGGCGCATCGTTAACGCCATCACCAACCATGACCACCGTATGCCCACGCGCCTGATACTCGCGCACGACACGGATTTTATCCTCTGGCAGCAGTTCAGCGCGGAATGGCACACCCAGCGGCGCGCACAGCGCAGCAGCTGCCTGTGCATTATCGCCCGTCAACAGCTCGATGTGGCGGATGCCTAGGCTGCGAAGCGTTTCTAGGGCAGCAGGCACTTCAGGGCGCAGCACGTCTGCTGCTGCCAGAATGCCGATCAACTGCCCATCGCGCATTACGTAAAGCAGCGCCTTGCCCTGTGCCGAGAGCGCGGCAGCTTCTGGCAATTCCTCACCAATTAAGCGCGCATTGCCAACTATGATCACTTGCCCTTCGATGCTGGCGCGCACGCCCATGCCTGCCAGCGCCTCAAAGTGTTCGGTCGGCGGCACGGCAAGCGCTTTTTCAGCCGCTGCAAGGCGCACCGCTTCGGCAAGCGGATGCTCTGAATAGCGTTCGGCAGCTGCCGCAAGGCATAACAAGGCATCCGCTGGCAAGTCTGCCAACGGAAGAACATCGGTCAGGCGCGGCTTGCCCAAAGTGAGCGTGCCTGTTTTGTCAATCAGCAGCACATCGGCACGTGCCAGTGTTTCAATATACTTGCCGCCCTTGATCAGCACACCACGCCGCGCACCTGCACCGATGCTTGCCAGCATGGCGATGGGCGTGGCAAGCGCAAATGAACACGAACACGCCACTACCAACACAGCCGCCATCGCCAGCACGTTACCGCTCAACAGCAGCGTGAGCGCGGCGATCAGCAGCACCACAGGCAGGTAATAGCCCGCGAATCTATCGGCAAGGCGCTGCACATCGGCGCGGTGCGCCTCGGCATTCTCCACCAATTTTATGATGCGCCCAAAGGTGCTTTCCGCGCCAACAGCAGTCACTTGCACGCGCAAATAACCATGCTGAATGAGCGTTGCCGCGTAGACCTGCGCGCCACAACTTACTTCTATCGGCAGTGATTCGCCTGTAATTGCCGCCTGATTGACGGTTGCCTGTCCATCGCGCACCACACCATCCGTGGGAATTTGCTCGCCGGGACGCACAATCACCTCATCACCGACCGTCACAGCGCTAATCGGCACATCTTGCTCAACGCCGTCGCGCAGCAGGCGTGCCTTTTGTGGGGCAAGCGCGGCTAGGTCTTTCACGGCGCGGCGTGTGCGCTCAGCGGTTAGCTGTTCAATGCTGCTGCCAACGTACATTAAAAAGACGACCACGCCCGCCGTTGCCCACTCACCGACCAACAGTGCTGCCAAAACACCGACACTCATCAAGGTATGCGCGATGATTTGGCGGCGCAGTGCCGCACGCAGCACATTCCGAAAGATAGGCAATGCAGCGGCAATCACGGCAGCTGCGCCAATGGGATAGGGAATCAGCGCGGTCAGCGACTCGAACAGACCCAGCCATTCGCCAACCACCACTACAAACAGCACAATGCCAATCACGACGCCGAACAGCACCAAAATGCGCCGTGTGAAGGCGTTTGCCTGTGCTTGGCGCAGGTTTGCCTCAGCCGTTTCAGGATCGGCGCTTGGCACGCTGTAGCCGACGCGCTGGACTGCCGCACGGATCGCCTCAAGGCTCACTTGAGCAGGATCAAGGGTGAGGCTTGCCTTCTCGCTGGCGAGGAAAACGTTCACGCTTTGCACGCCCTTCAGGGCGGCTAAGGCGCTCTGCACATGCAGCGTACACTCGTGGCAATCCATGCCGCGAATAGGTATCTCTAAGGTTCGTGTTGTGGCAGACATGCTAGGGTCATTTCTGAATATGATCGAGACATTGGCGAAAGACAGTGCGAACGTGATCGTCGCTGAGCGTGTAGAAGATATGCTTGCCTGCACGCCGCATGGTGACGAGGTTTGCCGCCCGCAGGGTGCGTAGCTGCTGCGAGATGGACGGCTGAGACATGCCAAGCAGGCGGCTTAAATCGCCAACGCATAGCTCAGAGTCCACCAACAGGCTGATGATCCGCACACGGGTTGGGTCTGCCAGCGCTTTGAAAAAATCAGCGATTGCCAGCGCTATTGGCGGACTGACCAGCCTATCTTGCAGGGATTCTGCATCGGTGTGTTCATCTGAACAGGTCGTTTGATCCGCTATCATAAGACACTTCATAATATAAGCAACTGAGCATATGAAAGAGTATAGAAGGCAACACTGCCCTTGTCAAGCGTGATTCTTCAAAAGATGACACTCTGCACGCTTTTTGATGACTTTGCTTACTAACAAGCGTTAGTTCATAAGCCTATACTTATCTTTAAGAAACTTTTTCGGGGAGATTTTTAGATGGCAAAGGGTACGATTTTCATAGACGCTGAACGCTGCAAGGGCTGCACTTTATGCGCGCTTGCCTGCCCACAGCAGGTCATCACGATGGCAGCCGAGCAGCTTAACCGCAAAGGCTATCACCCTGCACTGCTCACCGACCCTGAGCAGCACTGCACAGGCTGTGCCATTTGTGCGCTGGTCTGCCCTGATGTCTGCATCACCGTTTACCGTGAAGCACACGCTAAAGCGGTCGCCGCCACACCACAGGGAGGTTGAGATGAGCCGCGAATTACTAAAAGGGAACGTCGCCATCGCAGAGGCGGCGCTGCGTGCTGGCATGACAGCCTACTTTGGCTATCCAATCACGCCGCAGACCGAACTGCTAGAGCATCTTGCCCGCCGTATGCCCGAACTAGGGCGCACCTTTTTACAAGCAGAGAGCGAGATCGCCGCGATCAACATGGTCTATGGAGCCGCCTGTGCTGGCGTGCGGACGATGACCAGTTCCTCAGGCCCCGGCATCAGCCTTATGCAAGAGGGCATGTCTTACATCGCCGCCTCTGATTTGCCGTGTGTGGTGGTGGATGTCATGCGCGGCGGCCCCGGCTTGGGCAACATCCTACCCTCACAAGGTGATTACTTTCAGGTGACGCGCTCAGCAGGGCATGGCGACTATCATCCCATCGTCTTAGCGCCTGCTTCTGTGCAAGAGGCAGTAGACCTAACCATCCTTGCTTTCGACCTTGCCGATCACTATCGGCATTTGGTGATCCTTGCCGCTGACGGCTTGATCGGGCAGATGATGGAGCCAGCTGAACTGCCACCGATGCGCGATCTATCAGACGAGCGCCCTGCTTATGCACTGACGGGTGCCAAAAGGCGCGCACCACGCCGCATCGCCTCATTCTACCTGCAAGCAGAGGCGGAAGAGGCATATAACCTGCAAATCCAAGCGCGTTTGGCGCGCATCCGTGCGGCTGAACAGCGCAGCACCGAATACTTCACAAAGGACGCACAATTGCTGGTGGTTGGTTATGGCAGCGCCGGGCGGATTGCTTTAAGCGCTGTGCAGAAACTGCGCGCTCAGGGTGTGCCTGTCGGCTTATTCCGCCCGATCTCACTCTATCCCTTCCCAGAGGTGCGTTTGCGCCAATTGGCAGCCCAGGTCTCGGCAATTTTGGTTGTGGAGATGAACGCCGGGCAAATGCTGGAAGATGTGCGCCTGACGGTTGCCGAGCGCACGCCAATTCACTTTTACGGGCGGATGGGTGGTGCCATCCCTGTGCCAGAGGAAATTGAGAACGCCTTGCACAAACTGCTGCCAACGGAGGTGCTATCATGACTGACCTGCTCTTAGAGCCAACCACTGTGCCAATGGAGACAGTCTATTGTATGCCACAGGCGCTTGGCACACAGCCAACGCACTACTGCCCAGGCTGCACGCATGGCGTGGCGCACCGCTTGCTGGCAGAGGCACTGGACGAACTGAACTTGCGCGAACGGGCAATCTTGGTTGCGCCGGTGGGCTGTGCTGTTTTTGCCTATCAGTACTTTGAAATAGACGGCTGCGAAGCGCCACACGGACGTGCGCCAGCCATGGCAACTGGCATCAAGCGTGTGCAGCCTGAAAACATCGTGATTACCTATCAGGGTGATGGCGATCTTGCCTCGATTGGCGCGGGCGAGATTTTGCACGCAGCCGCACGCGGCGAGCCGATCACGGTCATCTTTGTGAATAACGCTATCTATGGCATGACGGGCGGTCAGGTTGCGCCAACCTCACTGACAGGGCAGCGCACTGTTTCCTCACCCTTTGGGCGGGAGGGCGTGCCGCTGCAAATGAGCGAACTGCTATCTGTGCTGCCGGGCGCAGCCTACATCGTGCGCCGTTCGCTGCATAATCCCGCCCACATCCGCAAGGCGAAGAAGGCAATCCTGACCGCGCTCAAGGTGCAGCAGTCAGGGCTGGGCTTTGGCATGGTCGAGCTGCTCTCTAGCTGCCCAACCAACTGGGGCTTGACGCCACCAGAGGCACTCAAGTGGATTGAGACCAACATGCTGCCCGCCTTCCCTGTCGGTGATTACAAAGTGCTAGACGCGGTAAAGGAGCTTTAGCCATGCAGCATGAACTCATCTTCGCCGGTTTTGGTGGGCAGGGCATTATGTTTGCGGGGCAGCTTTTGGCGTATGCCGCGATGGATCAGGGCTACCATGTGACGTGGATTCCATCTTATGGACCTGAAATGCGCGGCGGCACAGCCTACTGCACCGTTGTGATCAGCGATCAGCCAATCGGCTCGCCTGTGGTGAAGCACCCTAGCATTGGCATGATCTTCAACGCGCCTTCCTTCGATAAATTTGTGCCAATGCTTCAGCCGAACGGCTTGCTCGTCTACAATCAATCGCTCATCCCGCAAAGCACCGCACGCAACGATCTGATGATTTTGCCCGTGCCTGCTACCGAAAATGCACCCACGCCACAACTCACCAACATGGTGATGATGGGCGCACTGCTCACGGTGAAGCCAATCCTGAGGCTAGAAGCGCTTAAAACGGCGCTAGAGGCGCATATTCCAACGCACCGCCGCCACCTGCTGAAAGATAACTTTGAGGCATTGGCAAGCGGCGCACGCTTGGCAGAACAAGTCATGGTCTGAGCAACCGCCTGTTTTTGGGCATTTCTACGCACCTTCTGCTAGATTTTGTGAAAAGATACACAAAGTTTAGTCAGGAGGTGTGTTCGTGAACCGTGCGGTGCAGCTTTTCACGGCAATAGATGTAAGAGTCACGCGCTGGATGGCGCGTTATGGTGTGGTGATTCTGCGCGTTGGGTTGGGTGTGATCTTCCTGTGGTTCGGCGTGCTGAAATTCTTTCCAAACCTCAGCCCGGCTGAGGAACTGGCAACCAAGACCATCCAGACGCTGACCTTTGGCATTGTGCAGCCTGATCTCGCGCTGCCGCTGCTGGCGGCGCTTGAGACGCTGATCGGCTTGGGCTTGATCACGGGCAAATTCATGCGGATTACGCTGCTGCTGCTCTTGTTCCAAATGCTTGGCACGGTCACGCCGTTGGTGTTGTTCCCAAGCCAGACGTTCACGCAGTTTCCCTATGCGCCAACGTTGGAAGGGCAGTACATCATCAAGAATGTGGTGCTGGTGGCAGCCGGCTTGGTGATCGGTGCGACAGTGCGCGGTGGCGCAGTAATAGCTGATCCTGAAATTGCGCGGCTTGCTAAGATGCACGAATCAGCGGCTGATTGAGGGCTAGAAAGGCGTGCGCCTGATCGGGATCAGGCGCACAGGCAAGTGCTGCTACATGGCGGGGATGAAGCGGAAGCCTTCGCCTTCGGCAATCACGTAGCCGGTGCCGGGGAAGGGGAAGTGATAGCCAAAGATGCGCGTGCCACTGCTGGCTGCCTCGCCGAACAGACGGCGGCGCGTCTCGGCTGCCCTATCGCCATCGGCGTCAAAGTTCGCTTGCCAATCAGGGCGTGCCAGCGAAACAACACTGTTGATCGCCGCATCCACAATGTGAACCATGCTCTGCCCATCAGAGGTCAGGCGGAAAGCGGTGTGACCGGGCGTGTGTCCGTAAGCGGCGATAGACATAATGCCGGGCAGCACTTCAACATCAGCCGCATAGACGTTCAGTTTATCGGCGGCTGCCTCAAAGATTGCCTTGCTGGTGTTGGCAGCGCCTGCCAGTGGTGAATCTGCCGCAATGTTGCTGACGAAATCGTATTCAGCCTGTGGATAGTGGTAGGTGGCGTTTGAGAAGGTGAGCGCACCATCGGTCAGCGCGCCGCCCACATGATCAGGATGCAAGTGCGAGAAGATCACATCTGTAACGGCTTCGCGCTCAATGCCCAGCAGCGCCAGCGTCGAGAGCAGCGCACCGCCAGCACCCGCACCCAAGCCAGTATCAAACAGGATGGTCTTATCACCATTACGTGCAACAAGGACGTTGAAAGTGGAATTGATGGGCGCGGGAAGGTTATTTGCCTGCAACACTTCAGCAATGCCACCTTCTGGTGCGTTGCGCCCTAAAATATTTGGGTCTTGGGTGCGTGCCGCATCCCGAATGACGGTAAGCTGCATCGCGCCAAGCGCAAAGCTGAAGAATGCAATGGGCGTCGTGGCAGGTGCGCCTTGTGCGCGGGCTGCACGTGGCGCAAGGGCAACTTGGCTGGCAACTGTTGCGCCAAGCGCGCTCACACCGATCAGCTTGAGCATATCGCGCCGAGAGAGCTTTTCCATAACCTATAACCTCCATAAGCTAACCTAAAACATACCCTTAGATTGTAGCCACAGGCGCTATCGCGTGTGCTTAGTGCCTGATGATATTTAGATGAGTGGCACATAAGCTAATCTTATTCAAAGTGGTGCTTGTGGCTACCTTTGAGTGATTTTGCAAGCTAAAAAAAGCTATCTGAGAGGTTTTGAGAGTCTAGGCGTGCTACATTTGTGACATAACGCACAAGCAAGCGCGCCTTGTTTCAAGCAAGCAGCGCGAAAAGCTATACCAAGTCAAATTAGGGAGTAAAACTCATGCACATTGCACAGAATTGGCGCTTGAAAGCACAGCGCTATGCTTTGAAGGCTGTTCGCTGCGAAACGTGCCAGACTGTCTATTTTCCGCCGCGTGCGGTTTGCCCAACCTGCCGCGAGCGTGCCGCCGAAGCGCGGCAAGAGTCGCCTATCGCTGTGACCATGCCTGCTCAGGCTGTGCGCCTTTCGCGCTAAGCAGCAAGCATAGATAACGAAAGGAACAGCAGCCATGCACATCTCTCAAAATTGGCGCATCAAAACGCAGCGCTACACCCTAATTGGCGAAAAATGCCCATCGTGCGGCACGTTTATTTTCCCGCCGCGTGATGTTTGCCCTGAGTGCGCCGCTGAGGCAAAGACAGAGCATTTTCTAAGCGGCAAAGGTGAGGTGTTCAGCTACACTGTCGTGCAGGATGCACCCGCAGGTTTTGAGGAACAGGCACCCTATGTGCTGGCGCTGATCAAGCTGGACGAAGGTCCGATGCTGACTGCCCAACTAACCGATTTAGACGGCGTGCCTGAGATTGGGATGCGCGTTGAGATGGTGACGCGCAAACTTCGCAGCGATGGCAGCGATGGCGTGATCCTATACGGCTATAAGTTCCGTCCGATCTTACCCGTCGGCTGAGCCATCTTATCCACGTGTTTTGCCAAACGAAAAGCGCGTGCGGAATATGCCCACGCGCTTTTCGTTGCCTGTGCTAGGCTAAACTACAGCCCGGCAGTATCGCCGTCATCGCCCAAACCAGAAGTATCCGGCATCATGTCGTAGTCCACCTCTGCCTCACGGTCAAGCGCGCCTTGTGCCTCTAGCGTAACGCTTGGCGCAACCAACTCACGATCACGGTAGGTGTGGAACCCAGTGCCAGCCGGGATCAGCTTGCCGATGATCACGTTTTCTTTCAAGCCGTAGAGCCGATCTTCCTTGCCTTCGATGGCGGCACCCGCCAACACCTTGATGGTGTGTTGGAAGCTGGACGCCGAGAGGAAGCTATCCGTGCTGAGGGCAGACTTGGTGATGCCCAGCAGCACCGGCACGCCTTGCGCTGGCTCTTTGCCCTCTTTGATCAACTCATCGTTCATCGAAAGCAGTTGCAAGTGATCAACCAGTTCGCCCGGCAGCAGTGTGCTGCTACCACTCTTGGTGATCTGCACCTTCGAAAGCATCTTGCGGATCATAATCTCAAAGTGCTTATCGGCAATGTTCACGCCCTGATTGCGGTAAACATCCTGCACTTCAGAGAGTAAATACATCTCGCAGGCTTCCTTGCCCTGAATGCGTAGAATGCGGTGTGGATTCTTCGCGCCTTCGGTAAGCTGCTGCCCAGCATAGACTTCCATGCCATCGTGAATGCCGCTCATCAGGCGTGCGCTGTTGGGCAGTTCCTGATCAGAGACTTCCTTACGCTCATAGCGGAGGTAGAGTGTTTGCCCTTCCCGATGGATTGTGCCGCTAAACTTGGCAACCATCGTCTCAACTACGTCGCCATCCTCGTTCAGGCGGTGCGCCAGCACTTGCCCTTCTTTGACGGTCTGCTCATCCTCAACGAGGATTTCCCAATCGGAGGGAATGTTAAATTCATCGCGGAAAACTTGCGATTGAATCACCCGTGCGATACGCACACCGTCCTGCTTGAGCAAGCGCAATGTGCCGGCAATATCAGTCATGACTGCCTCGCCCTTTGGCTTCTTGCGCGCCTCAAAGAGTTCTTCCACACGCGGCAGACCGCTGGTGATATCGCCGGAGGCTTGCGCTGCACCGCCCGTGTGGAACGTGCGGAGCGTCAGTTGCGTACCCGGCTCACCGATGGATTGGGCTGCCACAATGCCAACGGCTGCGCCGATCTCGACCAGTTCGCCACGGCCTAAGTCACGCCCATAGCAGTAGGCACAAATGCCGTGAATTAGCGCGCAAGTCAGTGGGCTGCGGACGTTGAATTCCTCCAAGCCACTGGCAACCAACTCATCCGCCTTATCCTCGTCAATCATGCCGTTGCGCTCAATGATCAGCTCACCCGTCTTAGGATGATAGTGTGAGTGTGAGGCACAGCGCCCAACAATGCGCTCTTGGACGGTCTGCCCGGCGACGTTATCACTCTTACGGATGGTGATGCCACGCTCTGTGCCGCAATCCATGCGGTTCACGATCACATCTTGCGCCACATCCACCAGACGTCGGGTCAGGTAGCCTGCGTCCGCAGTCCGCAAGGCAGTATCCGCTAAGCCTTTGCGGGTGCCGTGTGTGCTGATGAAGTATTCCAGCGCCGTCAAGCCCATGCGGAAATGGCTGCGAATAGGCAGTTCGATGATGCGTCCACTGGGATCGGTCATCAAGCCGCGCATACCGGCAAGCTGCGTGATTGGACCGAAACCGCCTTTGGTGGCACCGCTGATCGCCATGATAGCAATGTGACCGAAGGGATCGAGGGTGTCACGGATGATGTCGCCTAGCCGATCCTTCGAGTCCTTCCACTTATCTACTGTGCGTTGGTAGCGCTCTTCTTCGGTGAGCATTCCACGCCGAAAATCACGATCTAGCATGTCAATTTCAGCGTTCGCCTCGCGCAGCACTTCTTCACGCTCCGTTGGCACGGTCAGGTCGCTCACGGCGATGGTTGTGCCGCTGATGGTGGCGTAGTGGAAGCCAATATCCTTGATAGCATCCACAATATCGGTGGTGCGGTCTGCGCCAAAGCGCTGATAGAGCTTCGCCACCAATTCCTGTAGCTGCTTCTTGCCCATCGTGATCTGCACAAAGCGCGCCTCATCCGGCAGAATGCGGTTGAAGAGCGCACGCCCAACAGTGGTTAGTTCGGGCTTGGGCTGAGGATCGCGGGTATCGTAGATGTTGCCGAGCAGAATCGGTGTGTGCAGGGTAACCAAGCCCAAGTTATAAAGGTATTCCACCTCATTCATGTCCGCCACTTTACGGCGGTCGGCAAGGTTGGTCAGCATCAGCCCCTCAGCAAATTCGGAGCGCTTCTTGCACAGTTGCTGGAAATCGTAGCCGTTGATCAGCCCGAAATCCACTTCGCCATTCAAGACGGCATTCAGCAGCACAATATCAGCCGGTGTTGCCTTGCCAACCTTTTGCCCTTGCTCGTTCATGGGCGGCTCTGTCGGCGTAAAGACCACAACCTGGTTGCCGTCATAAAGTTCATGCTGCATCAGCCAGTTCTGCCCGCTGCTGTTGCGCGCCACACCGATTTTGTAGCCGCGGTTCTTCACCCCAGCCTGATAGCGAAATTCTTCGGCGCGCTCTTTGCGTGCCACAATGTCTGCTGTCGGATCCATGGTCAGGTAGTAAGCGCCTAGCACCATGTCTTTAGCTGGTCCGACAATCGGCTGACCATCGGCAGGTTTCAGCAAGTTCTTGGTAGAGAGCATCAGCGTGCGCGCCTCTTCAACAGCACGCTTTGAAAGCGGCACGTGGACTGCCATCTGGTCACCGTCAAAGTCAGCATTGAAGGCAGAACACACCAATGGGTGAATTTGAATTGCCTTGCCTTCCACAAGCTGCGGCTCGAACGCCTGAATGCCCAAACGGTGCAGGGTTGGCGCACGGTTCAGCAGCACGGGGCGCTCTTTGATAACCTCCTCAAGCACTTCCCAAACTTCGGGACGCTCTTTCTCGATCAGGCGCTTGGCGCCCTTGACGTTGCTAGTATGCCCATACTGCACAAGGCGGCTGATCACGAACGGACGGTAGAGTTCAAGCGCCATCGTCTTGGGCAAGCCGCACTGGTGCAGCTTGAGCTTGGGCCCGATCACGATCACCGAACGCCCGGAATAATCCACGCGCTTGCCGAGCAGGTTGCGGCGGAAGCGCCCCTTCTTGCCCTTGAGCATGTCCGAGAGCGACTTCAACTCACGGCGTCCGCGCCGCGAGAGCGCTTTCCCGCGCTGGCTGTTGTCAATCAGGCTGTCTACCGCCTCTTGCAACATGCGCTTTTCATTCCGCACGATCACATCCGGCGCACCGAGTTCAATCAGGCGCTTGAGGCGATTGTTGCGGTTGATCACGCGCCGATACAGATCGTTTAGGTCGCTAGTGGCAAAGCGCCCACCGTCAAGCTGCACCATTGGGCGCAGATCAGGCGGGATGACGGGCAGCATGGTTAGGATCATCCATTCAGGGCGGTTGTTGCTTTTACGCAGGCTCTCGATTACGCGCAGGCGCTTAGTCGCCTTCTTCTTACGCTGCTTGGAGCGCGTTGTACGCACTTCTTCCCACAGCTCACGCGAGAGTTTCTCCAAATCCATGTTGCGTAGGATTTCGTGAAAGGCCTCTGCGCCCATATTAGCACGGAAGACGTTCCCATAGCGGCGCTTTAGCTCTGTGTAGCGTGAATCCGGCAGGAACATCAGCACTTGCAGGCTCTGCAATTCTTGGCGTGCTTCCACAGCCAAGGCGCGTGCCTTACCAAGCCGTGAACGGCGCTCATCTTGCAGCACATCAATTTCTTCGGCAGCCGTGGCAGTGCGTGCATCGGCAAGCACATCCAACCGATCAATTTCTTGGCGGCGGCGGTCTTCGATCTCTGCCTGAATCTCGCTCAGGCGTGCCGTCACAATTGCCTGAATGCGACTGAAAAACTCATTGCTGACGACTTCGCCGGAATCAGCGATCAGCTTCGCAGCACTCTCGAAGAGCAGCGGCTCGCTGAGCACTTGCCCACGCAGCGCCTCAACACGGCGCTGAAGGCTCTGCGCCTCACGCATCACCTCATCCGTCAGGTTATCACGCTCTTCGTTGTAGCGATCATTGATCTCATCAATCTGGGCTTGGAGTTCATTGAGGTCTACATCCCGCGACTCTTTAATACGTTCAATCTGCGTATCCAGATCGCTGCCGGCATCATTTTCTTGGCGGGCGATTTCCTCATCAATGCGGTGCAGCGCCTTGGCGCGTGCTTCTTCATCAATGAAGGTGATGACATGCTGGGCGAAATACAGGACGCGATCAAGGTTGCGGCGGCTGACATCCAGCAACATGCCCATATAGCTTGGCACACGGCGCGTATACCACACATGGGCAACCGGCGCGGCAAGTTGAATGTGTCCCATGCGCTCACGGCGCACGGCAGCGCGTGTTACCTCCACACCGCACTTATCACAGGTAATGCCCTTGTGCCGCACATTCTTATATTTGCCGCAGTAGCACTGCCAATCTTTGGTGGGGCCAAAGATTGCCTCGCAGAACAGCCCATCTTTTTCAGGGCGCAGGCGGCGATAGTTAATCGTCTCCGGTTTGAGGACTTCTCCATACGACCACGACTTGATCTGCTCCGGTGAAGCTAGACTGATACGCAGTGCGCTAAAATCTTTCGCCTCCAAGGCGTTTCCTCCTCTGCGCTAGTGACGGATACGAAAAAACGATGGACTGAGACGGTTTGGCAACTGCCTGCCAATAAAAAAGACCACTGCTCCAGCACGGTGCGCTGTTCAGAGGTCTTGTGAGTGGTTAACTTAAACGCATAGCCAGCGGCGCACGAAACACCCAAACATGAGATAGGGTTCCCACGTAGTTCTCAACGGTGTTTAACCTTTTACCTGCTGCCTGCATAGTAAACACTAGATTATATCAGCAATGATGATCTTGTCAATAGAGGAAAATTGGCAGTGCGCTGCGTGCCTGTGCAAGCAGCATGGAAATTTCGCTATGCAGTAAGCCTTAAACCACTGCACCTAGCGCTAAACCATGAGGCTAACATCTCACAAAAGTATCTCAATTTGACATGCTGTACAGCTATAGAAAGACCCAACGGCTGTTTTTTTTCGGCAGGAATGCTTGTGCGAAACATTCAAAATCTTTTGAAAGAAGCTACTTTTTCTTTGCAGATGACTTGCTAACTTTAGCCCTAGCCTGTAATATATGACTCGACCTAGCACACAAAAAAGGGAGTGTGAAGCATGTTGAATAAGAAGGTCATGTCGGTAGTGTTGGCTGTCGCTATTGTGGCAGCATCCGTGTTTGCATTCGCCAACACAGCAAATGTGCAGGCGCAGTACGCACCATCGGCAGAAGGGCTGTGTGGTGGGCAAGTGCGCTTCCAGGTGCGTCTGTATGGGGATACGACGGCTCATGCTAACAGCAGCCTAACGGCACCTGTGGTCGTACTGCGCGCAACTACACCTGACAAAGTTCGCTCCAAATGGCTGATCTGCGAGAACTCGGTCAACACCAGCTCCTGGGCTATCTTCTTCGTGAACCGCATCCTGTGGATTCCGGCTGGCTCAGGCGAAATCGTGCCACGCCAGTTCCGCGACAATCAGTAAGCACAGCTGAATTAGGTTCTGATCAATGCCGACCAGCCTCTGTGCTGGTCGGTATTGTTTTGGGGATAGGCGTGGCTTGCCCGCTGCGTTATAATTAATGGGCAGGTCACACCGAACGGACGGGACAAAACAATGGTTAACGAACTGGAGCGCCTCTATCAAGAGGCAAGTGCCGCCCTTGCCGAAGTGAAGGACTCGCAAGGGTTGGAAGCGTGGGAAGCGCACTACATCGGGCGCAAAGGCGTTGTGACGCTTGCGCTGCGCTCGGTGGGCAATTTGCCCAAAGAGGAACGCGCTGCCTTTGGTAAGCGTGCCAACGAAATCCGTGATGCGCTTGAACAAACATATGCGCAACAGGCTGAGCTGGTCCGCAGCCACGAACTTGCCCGCCAAATGGAAGAAGGCGCTATTGATGTGACGCTGCCCGGCGTCCGCACGCCGCAGGGTGGCATTCACCCTGCCACGCGCACGCTGCGCGAAATTGGCGAAATTTGGCGCGAAATGGGCTTCCAAATCTTCCGCACCCGCGAAGTAGAAGATGATGAAACCAACTTCGAGATGCTCAACATCCCACAGCATCATCCCGCCCGTGATATGTGGGATACTTTCCACACCCTAACGCCTGGCGTCATCTTACGGACGCACACCTCGCCCGGTCAAATTCACGCGATGCGCCGCTATGCACCCAAGCCCATTCGGGTGATTTTGCCTGGCATGTGCTTCCGCTATGAGCAAATTTCGGCACGCAAGGAAATCCAGTTTAATCAGGTGGAAGGGCTTGCCATTGGCACTAACATTCGCCTGAGCGACCTGAAAGGCACTATTACCGCCTTTGCACGGCGCATGTTCGGTGCAGATCGGCGCGTGCGCTTCCGTGGTTCCTATTTCCCGTTCACAGAACCAAGCATGGAAGTGGATGTTGAGTGCATTTTGTGCAATGGTAAGGGTTGCTCGGTGTGCAGTGGCAGTGGCTGGCTAGAGATCGCCGGCTGCGGCATGGTGCATCCAACGGTGCTTCGCAATGGTGGCTATGATCCTACGATGCATAGCGGCTTTGCCTTTGGCATGGGCCCCGAGCGCATCACCATGTTGAAGTATGGCATTACGGATATTCGCTATTTCTGGAGCAACGATACACGCTTCCTTGCCCAGTTTTAAGCCCGCTTTAGCCCTTCTGCCCAGTAAAGCGAACAGAAGGGCTTCTCACGGTCAACCCCTAATTCCACGTCTTGTGTACAGCATCCTAACTATTGTACAATTACGCTGAGCGTGTGTGTACAGAGTAGAAAGAGCTTGCCAACCCATGACCACTCCTGACTGGAGCGACCCACTTTTCGGCAAAACCGCCGTCATTCTTGGCTTTGCACGGCAAGGACAAGCGTTAGCGCGCTGGCTGCCGAGCGTTGGTGCTAAGGTGATCGTCTCGGATAAGCGCGATTTCGGTGCGTTGGCAGAAGCTGTGCTAGATTTTATTGACATGCCGATTAATTACGCACTGGGCGGGCATCCATTAGGCTTGCTGGACGAGGCGGACGTGCTGTTCCTGAGCGGCGGCGTAGACCCAAAGTTACCAATCTGCGTAGAGGCACGCCAGCGTGGCATTCCACTGAGCAACGATGCCCAACTTTTCTTGGAGCGCTGCACTGCACCCGTCATTGGCATCACCGGCAGCGCCGGCAAGACGACCACCACGACCCTTGTCGGTGAAATGTGCAAAGCCGCCAACCTGCCAACCCTTGTTGGCGGTAATATTGGCGATGTGCTACTCGATAAACTCTCGGATGTTATGCCTGACCATAAGGTGGTGATGGAACTCTCCAGCTTCCAACTGGAATTGATGACGCGCAGCCCACATATTGCCGCCATCACCAACATCACACCCAACCACCTTGATCGGCACGGCACAATGGAAGCCTATCTGGAGGCGAAAGCACATATCTTTTTGCACCAGCACCCAAACGATGTTGCCATCTTCAACCTTGATGATGCGGGCAGTTTCAGCCTTGCCGAGCGTGCGCCCGGTCGCGCTGCCTTCTTCAGCACCCGCGAGATGGTCAGCGATGGTGCCTTTGTGGCAGGCAGCCGCCTGATGGTGACAGGTATCAGCGCGCCGGATGGCGGTGCAAAAATCGTCTGCAACCGTGAAGACATCAAACTGCGCGGTGATCATAACCTGCAAAATGTGCTGGCTGCCTGTGCAGTGGCAGGTGTGGCAGGTGTGCCTGTCGAGGCGATGCGTGAGGTGATTAAGACCTTTAACGGCGTGCCGCACCGCTTGGAAGTAGTGCGCGTCGTTGGCGGCGTCACCTACATCAATGATAGCATCGCTACAGCGCCAGAGCGGGTGGTCGCTGCCTTGCGGAGCTTCAACGAGCCAATCATTCTGCTGGCAGGCGGGCGCGATAAAAAGCTGCCTTGGGATGAGCTGGTGGCGCTGGTGACGCAGCGGGTGAAACACCTGATCACCTTTGGCGAATTTGGCGAACAGATTGCCGCGATGGTGAAGCAATCGCAGACGCTGAACAGCACCCTTGAGACAGTCGAACATCGTGCGACGCTGGATGTTGCTGTGAAACATGCCGCAGAACTTGCTGAGAACGGCGACATCGTGATGCTCAGCCCCGGCGGCACCAGCTATGATGCCTACGAAGATTTTGAGGAGCGCGGCGAGCATTTCCGCATGTTGGTCTCTGCCCTTGAAGAGCGCGGCTCACGGCGGTAAAGCCTTGTTATGACTACCAGCAGGCGCGGCGCACCGCGCCTGCTTTGACTTTGCTAGGCTGCATCATCTTTTCCGACCTCGAAATTTAATGTGCATTTGCCCTGTCTAGAGTGTGCTATAGTTATCTTATGTCTTGTGAATCTATCTGCTCTGTTGGAAAGGCGCTCAACACACATGCCTAAGCTGCTCGTTGTGGATGATGAGCCACTGACCGTCGAAATGTTAGAGACATTCCTCAAAATCAGCGGCTATGACACAGTAGCAGTGCTGAATGGTGAGGATGCGCTTTTAATGATCCAACTAGAACGCCCTGATGCGGTGCTGCTTGATCTACAACTGCCTGATTTGAGTGGCATTGAGGTGTGCCGCCAACTGCGAACGCTGCCTACTCTAGCCGCCTATGCCGATCTGCCCGTCATTATGATCACGGCGCACGGCAGCCCTGAAATGCGCCACCGCGCCTTAGAAGCAGGCACCAATGCTTATTTCACCAAGCCTATCAAATTCCCCGAGCTCATCGCCGAGCTGAACCGTTTGTTGGCTGCACGGCAGGCAAAGTAGGCACCCTGTGGCAAAACCAACGGTTGCTTATGTCTGTGATTCGTGCGGCAGGCGCTACACGCAAGCCTATGGGCGCTGCCCAAACTGCAAAACATGGGATAGTCTGCGCGAAGTGGTGGAACAGCCTGAGGCAAAGCCTGCTGCGCGCAAGGTTGCCAATGCTGCGGCAAGCAGCATCGCCAACGCGCTCCGCACTGAGCCGCAGCGCTTGCGCGAAGTGCCAAGCGGTGGCGAAGAGCGCTTGCCTGTGCCTGTCGAGGAGTTTTCCCGCGTGTTGGGCGGTGGGTTGGTGCCGGGTAGCATCACCCTGGTTAGCGGTGATCCGGGCATCGGCAAAAGCACGCTGCTCACCCAGATTGCAGCCGTGATGGCACAGACGTTAGGGCGCGTCTTATATGCCAGTGGTGAGGAAAGCGCACGCCAGATCAAGATGCGCGCCGAACGGCTGGCCTTGGAAGCGGAAGACCTTTTCCTTGTCACCGAGACGAACCTAGAGACCATCCTTGAGCATGTGCAGAGCGTGCAGCCGCAAGTGCTGATCGTGGACTCGATCCAGACCATGTATAGCGACGACAAACCATCCAGTGCTGGCACAGTCACACAGGTGCGCGAATGCACGGCACGCTTACAACTGTTGGCAAAAACGACGGGAATCAGCGTCTTTTTGGTGGGTCACGTCACCAAAGAAGGCACTATTGCCGGTCCGCGTGTGTTGGAACATATTGTGGATACCGTCCTCTACCTTGAAGGCGATGCCTTTCAGGCATATCGCCTGCTTCGCAGCGTCAAAAATCGCTTCGGCGCAACCAGTGAGGTGGGCGTCTTTGAAATGCGCGATAAAGGCATGGTTGAGGTCAACAACCCATCAGAGGCATTTTTGGCAGAGCGTGTAGTCAATGCGGCAGGGTCTGCCATTGTCGTCACGATGGAAGGCACACGCCCACTCTTGGTGGAAGTGCAGGCACTCGCCAGCCCAACCGTCTATCCTAATCCGCGCCGCACTGCCAACGGCATAGATTTCAACCGCCTGCAACTGCTGACGGCTGTCCTTGTGCGGCGGGTTGGCTTGCGGCTGGCAGAGCAGGATATTTTCGTGAATGTGGTGGGCGGACTGACAGTGGATGAGCCAGCCGCCGATCTCGCTGTAGCAACCGCTATTGCCTCCAGCGTGTGGGATAAACCGCTTGCCGCTGATCTTGCCCTGATCGGTGAAATTGGTTTGAGTGGCGAGTTGCGCGCCGTCAATCAGCTTACGGCGCGCCTGCGCGAGGCTGCCAAACTTGGCTTTAAGCGCTGTATTGTGCCAAAGACCATGCGCCGCAGCGATCCGACTCCCTCAGGCATTCAGGCAATCCCTGCCCGCAACCTTGCCGAAGCGCTTGCCATCGCCTTGCCACGTGAGGCGAACAGTTAACAGCGCGCCTCACCGAATTCCCTCACTGAGCAGCCTTTCGCAGTTTCGTAACGATCTGCCGCCTAACCCATACGCTGTGGCATACCTTGTGCTAAGATGAAGACATCAGCCTGAAGTCAGATCGTATTATGCGTTGCTTGACGCTTTCTTAACGTCAATTGCGCTGCTCAATACATTGAAGTAACAAGAGGTACACCACTATGGGATCGCCCTTATCACGCCGCCTGAACAAACCTGCCGAAGAAGCGCGCAAACCGCTTGCCGAAATACGCCCGCTGGACGCACCGCCGCCGTCGCCTGCACCCGCAGCCGAAAAACCTGCTGACGACACTCCACATGCCTATATCCCGCCGCCCAAGCGCCGCACGACGCCACGCGTTGCCGATCTGCGCCGCCAACTGCGCCCTAAGCTGCTTGCCGCACCCAACGAGGCAGACGAATGGCGGCGGGATAACCCTGAGCATCAGAAGATCATCGTGGATCGGCTCAATGTGTTCTTGCAACGCGCCAACTTGCAGCTTCCCAAGCCCGAATTTGACGAACTGCGCGAGGCGCTGCTCGACGACATTTTAGGCTGGGGCGCGATTGATCCGCTGGTGCGTGACCGTTCCTACAGCGAGATCATGGTCAACGGACCTGAGATCATCTTTGCTGAAAAGAAGGGCAAGTTGATAGAGACGGAATACGTCTTTGACGATGATGATCACGCGGATTGGGTTGCCCAAAAGATCGTGCGCCGCCTGATGCGGAGTTTCAGCCGCGAACCGCCCATGACCGACGCGCGCTTGCCTGATGGCTCGCGTGTGCATCTCATCCGCAAGCCCTCCGCCTTGCAAGGCACCACTATGACTATCCGTAAATTCCCCGATAAGGTGCTGACGGTGCAAGACCTGATCCGTTTTGGCTCGTTCACCCAAGACGTGGCAGATTTCCTGCAAGCCTGCATTGTGGCGCGCTTGAACATTGTGGTGGCAGGCGGCACTGGCAGCGGTAAGACAACCTTGCTGAACGTGCTATCCTCTTTCATCCCTGATGATGAGCGCATCGTGACCATTGAGGACGCCGCCGAGCTACAACTGACTCAACGGCATGTGGTGCGCCTTGAGACTGCGCCGCCCGTCCCCGGCGCAAAAGATGGCACCGGGCAACTGGTCATCCGTGATTTGGTGAAGGGTAGCCTGCGTATGCGCCCTGATCGCATTGTGATCGGCGAGTGCCGCGGCGGCGAAGCGCTCGATATGCTTCAGGCAATGAACACTGGTCATGATGGCTCGCTGACCACCGTCCACGCCAACTCACCACGGGATGCCATTGCGCGCCTTGAGACGTTGGTGCTGATGGCGGGCATGGATTTGCCAATCGGCGTTGTGCGCCGCCAAATTGCCAGTGCCGTGCAGTTGATCGTGCAGCAAGCCCGCCTGAAGGATGGCAGCCGCAAAATTGTGCAGGTGACCGAAATTCAGGGCATGGAGGGTGATAGTATCACCATGCAGGACTTGTTCGTCTACAAGACGCCCGATCACAAAGGCTCCGGACCCAGCCATGTTGGCGGCGGCACGTTGCAACCAACCGGCTATCGCACCAAGTTCGGCGAGCGCCTAGAGCAAGCCGGCTTTAAGCTCAGTGGCAAGATGTTTGGCGGCGGTGTGCCAAACGGCGCCAAGTAAACCTGCTGCGAAGGGATCAGCCGAACCTGATCCCTTCTTTGATCCCGCTTTTCGGCGCAAAGCGTGTTACAATATGCCGCAAGACCTAAAAAAGACACTCTCAGCAGCAACGGAGCGCTTGATATGCCGATTATCATGGGGCAGTATGAGATAGACGAACTGGCAAAACGGCTTGCCAAAATGCGGTTTAACCGTGCCAAGTGGCACATTCGCAACCTTGATCCCAAGTGCCGCCTTGATATTTTCCGTGTGGCGGTTGGCAATGAATGGCACACACGTTACACGCTGCCAACGCGCAATTTACGTATCACGTTGGTGGAACGCCGTGAAGTGCGCGCCGTGACCAAGCGCGGCTTGGAACGGACGCACTTCCGCTACGTTGAGGCGCGTGTCGAGCCTATTCCAGAGCATCTGCTGCCCAAGCCACGTGAAGAAGCCTTCCTGCTCACCTGAAAGCACCCGCCATGTTGCGGATCGGCGTTGATATGATCGAGGTGGAGCGCGTCAGGCGTGCTTTGGCGCGGCACGGTGAGCGCTTCTACGCACGGTTTTTCACCGAGCGCGAACGCGAAATCTGCGCCGAACAGCCACAGCGCCTTGCCGCCCGTTTTGCCGCTAAAGAGGCAGCTGCCAAGGCGCTTGGCACAGGGATAGGTGCTGTGCGCTGGGTGGATCTGGAGATAGACTGCGACGCACGCGGCAGACCTACCCTGCGGCTGCATGGCGCAGCCGCAGCCCTTGCCCGCGATCTACAGCTTGCAGCGTGGGAAGTGAGCCTCAGCCACACCGAAACACATGCCATCGCTTTTGTGGTGGCGCTTGGCTAACGCACGCGGAAGGTTAGTTCGCGGCAGATGTTCTCCAAGCGCCCTAGCTTTTCAATCTCCACCACGACCGACGCCTTATCCGTGAGCAGACGCGGCGGTTGCATCACATTGCCCACACCCGAAGGCGTGCCAGTCAGGATCACATCGCCTGGATAGAGCGTAAAAACACGCGACACATAGCTGATGATCGCTTTCACGCCAAAGATCATCTCGCGGGTGTTGCTCGCTTGGCGCACTTCGCCGTTCACAGTGCAGCGAATTGCCAGGTTTTGCGGATCAGGGATTTCATCCGCACTGACGAGCCACGGTCCGAGTGGGCAGAAGGTATCCATGCCCTTGGCGCGTGTCCACTGACCGTCGCCTGCCTGTAGATCGCGGGCGCTGACATCATTAGCAGCCGTATAGCCAAAAACGTGCGAGAGGGCGTTTTCTTCAGAGACGAGGCGCGTTTCCTTGCCGATCACCACCGCAAGTTCAGCCTCATAGTCCACGCGATTTGTGATGGACGGATCCCACTCAATAACGTCACCATTGCCGATGACACTGCTGTTCAGTTTGGCGAAGATAAGCGGCTTTTCGGGCGGCTGCTGTCCGGTTTCACGGCAGTGGTCGGCATAGTTCAAGCCAATGGCAATGATCTTGCCGGGACGCGGCAGGGGCGCTAACCAACGCCAGCCTGTCTCTGGCAGCGGCTTGCCGTTTGCATAGGCAGCCTCAAGGGTTGGGCGCGGCGCAGCAATTACGCTGAACATATCCGCAAAGCCTTCTATCAGGCGCGGTGATTGCTCATCGAGCGCGGCGGCGAGGCGTGGCACGCCTTGATAGAGTATCGTTGCAAAACGCATAGGGCAGTGTCCTCATTTAGCAAATTGGGTAGATTCAGCGCCGATCATACCCATTTGTAGCAAAATGCACAGTCCTAATCCAACTGCGCTAGGATGCTGTCATCCATGCTGAAGCTGTGTGCTTCGGTTGGAAAGCTGCCAGCTTGCACATCAGCGGCATACTGCGCCACCGCTGCACGGATTGCCGCACCCAATTCGGCGTAGTGGTGGGCATGTTTCGGTGTAAATTCCTCAATCAGCCCCAGCAAATCGTGAAAGACCTGCACCTGAGCGTCACAGCCTACGCCTGCGCCAATCCCAATGGTTGGAATGCTTAGGTGTGCTGTGATATGGGCTGCCAACGCTGCGGGGATACCTTCCAGCACAATGGCAAAGGCACCGCCTGCCTCATGCGCTTTGGCAGCCGCCACCAATGCCCGCGCTGCCTGAAGCACACGCCCTTGCACACGCCAGCCGCCAAGCTGATGCACGTGCTGTGGCGTCAAGCCGATGTGCGCCATCACCGGAATGCCCGCCTCTGTTAGGCGTGCGACGGTTGGTGCAAGCCCCTCGCCGCCTTCCAGTTTCACCGCGCCGGCGCCGCCTTCTTGCATCAGCCGTGCCGCGCTGATCAGCGCTTGTTCAGGGCTAACCTGATAGGTGGCAAAGGGCAAATCTGCCACGATGAGCGCCTTATGGGTGCCACGCACCACCATCTGCGTATGATAGACCATCTGATCGAGCGTTACAGGGATGGTGGTCGCTTGCCCTTGCACCACCATGCCCAGCGAATCACCCACGAGGATGATAGGGATGCCCGCCGCTTCCACAAGGCGGGCTGCGGTGGCATCATAAGCGGTCAGCATGGCAAAACGCCGCCCTTCGGCTTTCAGGCGCTGAAGATCGCGGATTGTGGTTCGCATTGTTCCCTCACTTGGCAATTGTTCTTGAATCATAACGCAGCCTGCATCCTTGTGAAGGGTGCGCCTTGACAGGGCAACGCAGCGTGTGTTACTTTCAGCGCCATTCGCCTGCACACAGGATTGGACTATAACATGGCTGAGCCAACCTACCTTGTGAGTGGTTGTATGGGCTGCATTGGCGCCTGGACGCTCTATCACCTGCACCGTGAAGGTAAGCGCGCCATCGGCTTTGACCTTAGCACAGATCGCGGACGGCTGGATTTGTTGCTGCCGCGTGAAGCGCAAGAGGCGATCACCTTTGTGCATGGCGACCTGACCGATTTCGCGCAGGTGAAGGCAACCTTAGAAGCGCACAGCGTTACGCACATCATTCACCTTGCGGCGCTGCAAGTGCCAGCCTGCCGTGCGAATCCCGTCTTAGGCGCTCAAGTGAACGTGGTTGGCACGGTTAATATGTTTGAGGCAGCGCGGCAACGCGGTATTCCGCACCTTGCTTATGCCTCCTCCATCGCCGTGTACGGCAACGCTGCCGATTATCCGTATCGTTTGCTGCCGCATGATGCGCCTTTGCAGCCGCGCACGCTTTACGGCGTCTATAAACAGGCAAATGAAGGCACCGCACGCCTCTACTGGCAAGATCACAGCCTCAGCAGCACAGGTTTGCGTCCTTTCACGGTCTATGGCTTAGGGCGCGATCAGGGCTTGACCAGCGAGCCGACCAAAGCAATGCAAGCTGCTGCACACGGCAAGGATTATCACATCAGCTTTGGCGGCAAAACACAAATGCACTTTGCGAGCGATGTTGCCCGCCAATTCATCGCGGCAGCGGAGATGCCGCTAAACGGCGCGCATGTCTTTAACCTTGGCACCACACCCATCAGCATTGGCGAGATTGCAGCGCTGATCATGGAGTATGCGCCCAATGTGCGAATCACACATGGCGATGCGCCGCTGCCCTTCTCGGAAGGCACCGATGGCACTGCCCTTTACAATGCCTTTCCGTCCCACATTTATGAAACGCCGTTGGCAGAGGGCATTAGCCAGACCATACAAGCGTTTGCGCGGCGGGCATAGCGCAATGTGCGGCATAGGCGGCGATGACTTGGTCAGGGCTGCCTGCTGCCATCAAGCAGCCCTTGTGCAGCCACAGGGCGCGATCACATAGCTCCTGCACCAACTCTAAGGTGTGCGAAACAAGCACCAATGTGCGCCCTGCCGCCTGCAATTGGCGTAGCTTTGCCACACACTGCGCTTGGAATGCCAAATCGCCAACGGCAAGCACTTCATCCAACAGCATGATCTCGGCAGGGGTTGCCATCGCAATGGCAAAGCCAAGCCGCGCCTGCATCCCGCTGGAATAGTGCTTCAGCGGCGTATCGAGGAAGGGCGCAATCTCGGCAAAATCGGCGATTTCTGCCACGCGGCGCGCCATGCTTGCCCGCGTATGCCCATACAGCGCACCGTTCAGCAGAATGTTCTCACGTCCGCTCAGTTCAGGGTGAAAGCCTGCGCCTAGCTCCAAGAGTGCCACCAATCGCCCATTAACGCGGACTGTGCCTGAAGTGGGCGCGTAGATGCCTGCCAACAACTTGAGCAGTGTGCTTTTGCCACTGCCGTTGGCGCCAATGATGCCAAGTGTTTCGCCTGCTGCCACCTTGAACGAGATGTTTTGCAGTGCCACAAACGGGATATGCTCAGGTTTGCGCCAAAAGCGCGCAAGGTCTATGAAGAAGCCGCTGACCGTCTCGGCGCGGTTGCGGATGATGGTGAATGTTTTGGAGAGCGCATGTGCTTCAAGGCTGTTCATAGCGTCTCGGCAAAGGTGCGGCTGGCGCGCCCGAAGATCAAGACACCGACGATAAACAGCGCACAAGCAGAGAGCGCAGCGTTGCCCAACAAGCTGAGATCGGGGAAGCGCTGTTCATAGATCGCCTGACGAAAAGCCGTGATCAGGGGTGAAAGTGGATTAATGACCTGAACGAACGTCCGTGCGCTGATGCCGAGCAACTCGCGCTCGGCGGGAATGCTCTCCAAACGGTAGAGGATCGGCGTCATGAAGAACCAGCCAAACAGGAACACGCTTAAAAATTCTTGTGTATCGCGCAAGCGCACATTCAGGGCAGCCAGCCCTAGCCCAACGCCGACTGCCAAAAGGGTGAGCAGCAGCACTAACAATGGCAGTGCCAACAGCCCTGCACCTAGCCCACGCCCTGATAGATACAGCACGCCGACCACAACACTCAGGGCAAGGCTGAAGGTGACCAACTCGGTGAGGATAGCCGCCAAGGGCAGCACAGCACGCGGAAAGGCGATCTTCAACACCAGTCCGCGCCCGTTGGTCACGCTGATTGCCGCGTTGCTGATGGCTGCCTGAAAGTAATTCCATGCCAGCAGCGCCGAAAGCACAAAGACGGGAAAATCAGGCGTATCGTTGGGCAGCAGCACGCTGAACACAAAGGTGAAGATCAGCATGAAGAAAAGCGGGTTGACCAAGCTCCACGCCGCACCGATTAGGGTGTGGTTATAGCGCAGCCGCAGGTTAAGCAGCGCAAGGCTCAGGGCTGCATCGCGGTAGCGAAAGAGGTTCACGGCGTTGCTTTCTTGCCTTCTAACAAAAAGCGCACGACCCATAGCAAGGCTGCATTCGGATGTGGCTCGCGTTGAAGCGACTCTAGGGCGGCGCGGTATTCAGCCGCCGTGAGCTGGGCGTTGGTCGCTTCTGCACCGCGCAGCAGCAGCAGCAGCGTTTGAAGGGTTGGATCAGCATTGGCGCTCATCTCGTGGCGGCGCTGGCGCAGCAAAGCGATAAGTGCTTCAAGGTGCGTTTGAGCTGCCTCAAGGCGTCCGAGTGCGTGGTTGCTCTGCGCTTGGAGCGCGATCACAAACGCGAGGCTTTTCAGGTCGGGCAGGCGCGTGCGCTCCAACAATAGGCGCGATTGCTCAGCAGCGGCAAGGGTTTGCTCGTGGCGGGCGATCTCTGCCTCAACTTCGGCAAGGGCTTGGCGGGCTGCCTCTTGGATAGGCGTTGGGCGGGGAGTTTTTATGGCACGGCGCAGATTGGCAGCGGCAAGGTCAAGCTGATGCAGCCCGTGCTGTGCCTTGCCATACATAAAATAGGTCTGGCTAAGGCGCGCATAATTCGGGCGCGAAAGGGGTGCTTCAAGGCGGAGTGCTTCCTCAGCCGCCTTGAGGACTTCGCCATAGCGCCCTAGTTGCATATAGAGCCGCGCTAACTGCCCAAGTGTGGCAAGGTGATCGTCAAGGACGCTGTGGGCATCCTGATAGACCAACACGCTGTGGTGATAGGCAACCGCACGGGCAAGGTCGCCGCAGGCTTCGTGGGCTTGGGCAAGTGCCTGCATCAGCGTGATTAGCGTCCCAGTGGCTTGGCGTGGCTGAGCCTTTTCCAGCTCTAAGGCGCGCTCTAAAGGCGGGATTGCCTGCTGTGGGCGCTGCGTGGCAAGATACAGCTCACCGATGGCACGTTCAGTAGCAGCCCGCAGAGCAGAAGCACGGCGTGCATCTAAGTGCAGCAAAGCGTGCGTATAGGCGTTGATGGCAGCATCGGAATTCGCCTCGGCGCGTTGAAGTTCGCCTAGTGCGTGCCACAGTGCACCAACTTGCTCAGGTGGCGCGCCATCAAGGGCAGCTTCATACTGTGCGCGTGCTGTGTCGAAATCTTCCAACAGCATATAGAGTTCGCCAAGTGCTTGCTGAAGGGCAGCGCGCTCAGCCGCATCTTCAGAGAGGGTTAGCGCTTGTTCGTAGGCGTGGATCGCCTCTCGCACTTGCCCTAACTTGCTGAGTGCGGCGGCTTGCTCGCTGAGCAACTTTCGGCGCTCGGCAGGCGAATGATCGAATTGCAGCACCTCTTGGTAGGCAGTTGCAGCGCTTTGATATGCCTCCAACAGCATCTCTGAACGGGCAAAGGCAGTTAGGATAGCGGCATAGCGTTCAGGCGCGCTGAATTGGTCAATCAGCCCTAATGCCTGCTTGAAGGCACCTGCTGCGCCGCGTGTCTGACCAAGTGCGGCATAGGCGGCGCCTAAATCGGCATAAAGCTGCGCCATAAGCGCTGCCTCAGGCTTGGTGGTGCGCTCCATAGCACGCAGCGCCTCTTGAAAGGCTTCTACAGCGGCGCTGTGCTGCTTCAGGCGCAAGCGCCCATAGCCAAGCGCGATGAGCGTCTCGGCGTAGCGTTTGGCATCGCGCTGGCGGCGCAGCAGGGCAGCAGCTTGTGTGTAGTATTCAGCGGCACAAGCATCATCACCGGCGGTGTGGCAGGCTTCCGCCGCTTCCAAACAGAGCAAGCAGCGCGCTTGTTCATCGGTCTCGTAAGGCAGGGCTGCCTCATAATGCCTAACCGCCAATGCCAAATCACCTAAGTTGGCGGCAGCACGTGCCACGCCCTTATGCACAGCCAGCGCCAAATAGCCGGTTTCGCCTTCAGGCACGCTCATTTGGCGCACCTGTGCCAAAAGCGGCGCTAAGACCTCTGCTGACTCCGCCCAATGCCCAAGCCGCCCATAAAGTTCTGCCAGATCGCGGCGGGCTGCCCACGCTGCCTGTGTTTGCGGTGCCCGCGTCTCGGTGATGAGCAGCGCCCGTTCGGCAAGGTCAATCAAGCGGATTGGATCATGCTCCGCCAGCGCTGAGTTGGGCATACTACGCAGATAGAGACCAATTGCCAGCGCATTTAGAGCCGACTCCGGGTGATTAAGCGCTTCTTCAAAGCGTTCGGTCAGGGTGTGCAGCCAATGCTCACCGATGGCAAGCGCACGCTCAGGGCGACCAAACGCCGCTTGGCGCTGCGCCTGCTTTGCCAACACGCTGCCAACAAGGGCAAGATCAGCGCTTTCGGCGTGCGGATAGAGCGCGGCAACTGCCTCTGCGCCAACCTCAAGCGACTCAGTGTTGCGACCAAGTTCGGCAAGGCATTCGGCAAGCGCCAGCAGCGTGAGCAAGCGCTCTGAGGGGTTAGTGCCATGATAGCTTAAGGCGCGCCGATAGCAGGCTGCGGCACGCTCGAAATTGCGCTGTTCACGGTGCAGATCGCCTAACAGGTGCAGCACAATGGCACGTTCAGCATCATCACGTAGGCTTGGCGCGCTGAGTGCCTTCAGCTCTGCTTCAAAGGCTGCCATCGCACCTTCATAATCGCCCGCTTGCCATGCCAAACGCCCTAGCACACGGCAAGCAATTGCCTCTGCTTCAGGGTCAGCGCGTTCGGCGCGCAGCGCACGCGATTCCTGTGCGGCACGCAGCGCATTGTCAGAATCGCCAAGCATCAGGCAGAAATGCGCATAGAGCGCCAAGCTGAGCCGCTGGCGCGCAAAGGCGGCGTAGGGCTGGCGCGCCTCATACCAAACGCCTTCCGCGCCAACCAGCATGGCAGCCTCGCGCACCTCGCCGCGTGCCGCCAAGACACGGGCTGCGCTGCGCGCCACCGTGCCGCGCCATGCGTGCGGAGTCACTGACTCAAGGGCGGCATAGCTGTTTAAGGCACCCTCTAGATCGCCTGATAGCTGGCAGATCAGCGCTTGCGCCCACAGTGCCGTGAAGCTACCTTGCGGCGCGCTGTGCAGCGCTTCTTCTGCCCTGCCTGCCAAGATGAGCGTTTCGGCGCGCCCGATCTGTGCCAACAGCCAGCCATCTTCGCTATCATCCGTCGTGGCTGTCCAGCGCTCGTAGCATTCTAATGCCTTTTCCCAATCGCCGCGTGCGCGGTAGAGCGCGGCAAGGTCAGCGGGCGGTGCGGACTCATCATCCACGATGGAGAGCGCCGCCTCTAGCCTGCCTGCACGGGCATAAGCGCGGCAGAGTGCCAGTCGCAGCAGTTCTAGGGCAGGCACATCGCGCAATTTATGCAAGAGTTCAGCAGCCGCCTCAAGGTGTGCAATGGCGGCGGCATCATCACCGTTCAGGTAGGCAAGCCGTCCAAGCGCGCTGAGCGTCTCGGCGATGGCATACGGCGCATTCAGCGCTTGGCGCAGCGTTAGCGCTTGGTGTAGGGACTCAGCAGCCTCATCAGGGCGATTTTCTTCAGTGAGCGCAATGCCTTGCTTATGCAGAAATTCGGCGCGTGCGGCGCGCTCGTCTTGCACAAGGTCAAGCTGGCTGAAGCGCTCAAAGGTGCGCGGCGCAACCGAAAAAGGCTGGGCAGCCTCGCTGATCTGATCTGCGGGCAGCCGAAAGAGAATGCTGCACAAATCGCCTTCGGGCATTGGGTGCAAATCAATCAGGCGGCGGCGTGCCAAAAAGGTGAGGGCGCGCCGCGCTGCGACGGGATGCCCTATACGTTCGGTGATCAGGCTGCTGGGCAGCAGCAAAGGCTGCGTCGCGGCTAGATCGTGACACAGGGCGCGGTATTCGGCGGGAAAGGTGTTGATCGACTCGCGCAGCAAGGTAGCATAACGCTGATCAGTGGGCGCAGCACGCAAAATTTCGATGAGCTGCACAGGTGTTAGATCATCTTCAGCCAGCAGTGCCGCGCACAGGCGCAGCAGAGCAGCCTGACCGTCGATTAGTTCGGTTAAGCTATCCAGTTCAGCAGGGCTGAGGGGCGTCTGCTCCGCCAGCCACTGGCGCACGGCAGGGCTAGGCAGCTTGCCAAGCATGATCTGCTCAGCATTTGGATCAGGCAGAGCAGCACTCAGGCGGGCAGTGTGCGGCGCAAGGGCGCTCAACCAGGCGCGATCTGCTTCTGGGAGGGCAAAATCGCAGAGCAGGACGGCGCGCTGTGCCTGAAGGGCTGCGCTTAGCATGGCGGGCTGTGCTTCGGGTGCTGCGCTCAGAATGTGTGGTGCATCAAGGGCGAGCGCCAACAGGCGCGCAAAGGTTTCGCGGTCGGGCAGCACATCCAGCCACAAAATGACGGAAAAGTGCGCTTGCAGGCGCGGGTTGGCGGCGAGTGCGCGCAAGAAAGCGGTTTTGCCGCTGCCTGAGGTGCCACTCAGCACCACAGGGCGTTCAGCGATCAGCGCATCGGCTGCGCGAGCAAGGGCTGCCTCATAACCGATGATCAAGGTGGGTGGTGGTGCTTGCAAGGCAGCACGCGCAAGGCTGATCCACTGTGGTGCAGGGCGCAACAATGGCTGAGGCGTCAGGACGGGCAGATCGCGGTCACGCGGCGGCTCAATGCGGTGCAGGCGCAGCGCAAAGGAGTCTAGGCGCTGCGTTGGCACATGCAATGGGTAATTGAGTAAAGCGGCAGAGGTGGCGATCAACTCTGCCTTGTGGCGTTCACTCAGATTGGCTGAGAATTGGGTCGCATCCATGCCCTCTAGTGTACCCTAAAAGTGGGTAGGCAGGGACTCCAGTCCACGCAATACGTAGGTTGGGCGATAGCGCGGCGGTGCATCGCTCAGGCGCAGATCGGGCATGTGCTGCACCAGCAAGCGCACGGCGATCTCACCCTCCAAGCGTGCCAACGGCGCACCTAAGCAAAAATGAATGCCGCCGCCAAAGCCGATGTGTTGGTTGGCATCAGGGCGTGTGATGTCGAAAACATCAGGGTTGGTGAACTTTTCAGGGTCACGGTTGGCAGCGCCCAACACAAGGGCAACCTGTGTCTTGCGCGGAATGTGCTGCCCACCAATCACCACATCATCCGCCTGCACAAGGCGCGAGGTAAGCTGCACAGGGCTATCGTAGCGCAGCATCTCCTCGACGGCGTTGCGCGTCAGGCTTGGGTCAGCCTTCAGCTTGGCGAACTGCTCAGGGTGCCGCAAGAGCGCCAGCACGCCGCTACCGATCAGGTTCACGGTCGTCTCATGCCCGGCTGCCAGAAGCAAGATGAGCGTGCTAACCAACTCTGCTTCTGTCAGGCGGTCGCCTTGTTCTTCAGCCGCCACCAACGCGCTGATCAAATCCTCACGCGGTGCTTTGCGGCGCTCGGCAATCAGGGCGCGCATGTAGGCGTCCAGCGCAACAGTGGCATCGGCTGCCTCGTTGTAAACAGACTCTTGCTCAGTTAGATCAAGCGACCCAACAATAGCCCGCGACCACACGCTAAACTGCGGATGATCAGCCGCTGGCACGCCGAGCAGCTCAGCGATGACGGTCACTGGCAGCGGATAGGCGAGGTCAGCCACCACGTCGAACGTGCCTTGCTCTTTAGCGCGGTTGAGCAAGTCTGCTGTGATTGACTCAATGCGCTCGCGCAAACGCTCCACCGTGCGCGGCGTGAACGCCTTATGCACAAGGGTGCGTAAGCGGGTATGATCTGGCACATCGCGCACCAGCATCCAGTTGCGCTGCATTTGCCATAACGGGTTTTGGCGCGCAGTGGGCTGCATCGGCTGCCAAGCGGCACGTTCTTCATCGGTGAGCGCGTTACGGAACTCATGTCCAAGGCGCGGATCGCGCAAGGCGGCATTGCAATCGGCATAGCGGAAACAAAACCACATATTCCAGGCTTCCATGTGGAAGACGGGCATATGGGTTTGCAGCATTTGGTAGAAGGCGTAAGGATTTGCCTTGAACTCAGGCGAAAGTGGGTTAAAGTCCATGCAAAATTAGTCCTGTGGCTAGGCTTCCTGCCCCTGCGCACTGAGTGCCGCTGCGTGCTGCGCTGTTTGTGCTGTTACGTGGCACGCTGCAAGGCTGCTGGATTCAGTGGCTGCCAGTTGCGGCAGTGCCACATCGCACACATTTGGCACATGCCACGGGCAGCGCGGATGAAAAGCACAGCCACTCGGAATCCGCAGCAGGCTGGGAATATCTTCACTGCGTAAGCCTATACGCGCTTTGTTGCGGGTCAGTTGCGGATCAGGTTCAGGCAGAGAGGTGATCAGGGCGCGTGTGTAGGGATGCTGCGGATTAGCAGTCACTTCCGGCGCGCTGCCTAGCTCGACAATGCGCCCTAGATACATCACGGCGATGCGCCCTTCCCAAGCGAAATAGCGCGCCACAGCCAAGTCGTGCGTGATGAAAACAAAGGTCAAGTCGAGCCGCCGCTGTAACTCCGAAAGGGTGTTGAGCAAGCTAACACGGATTGAAACATCCACCATAGAGACAGGCTCATCCGCCACGATCAGGCGCGGATTGACCGTCAGCGCACGCGCAATCGAAACGCGCTGGCGCTGACCACCGCTAAGCTGGTGCGGAAATTTATCAATGAAATCTTCGGGTGGTGTCAAATCCACTAACTGGAGCAGCTCCAGCACACGCGCCCGCGCCTCTGCCTGCGTTCGCACCATGCGATGCCGAAAGAGCGGAAAACTCAACATGCGGTAGAGCGTTTGGGTTGGGTTGAGCGAGGCGTAAGGGTCTTGATGCACGATCTGTACAGCGCGCCGATAGGCGTTGAACGCCTCACCATTTAAGCGGCGCACATCTTGCCCTTCAAAAAGAACCTTGCCTGCTGTGGGTGATGATAAACCGGCGATGATCTTGCCGGTGGTCGTTTTACCACAGCCGCTCTCGCCTACCAAACACACGATCTCGCCCTGCGCCACGCTGAGCGAGACATCTTGCAGCACGCGAATTGTATTTCTGCCCGCTTTGAAAGACTTATGCACGCCTTCTAAGGCAAGGATGGGTGTCGAGTCGGTCATGAGTCAATCGCTTTCGGTTGTAAGGCGGGCATTTCACGTAGGATGGGCAATTGATCCCAAAAATGACAGGCACTGGCATGGTCGGTGGCTCGCATCTCAAGCGGCGGCGCCTGATCGTGGCAAATCGGCTGAACATAGGCACAGCGCGGCGCAAAGGCGCAGCCACGCGGCGGATCGATCAGGTCGGGCGGCGAGCCGTGGATCGAGATCAGGTCGGTGCGCTGACCACTTAGATTCGGCACGGCGCGCATCAAGCCAAGCGTATAGGGATGCTTAGGCTGGTAAAAGACCTCGTTCACCTGTCCAATCTCTACAATGTTGCCAGCATACATGGTCACGATGCGGTGTGCCAATTCCGCCGCCATCGAAAGATCGTGCGAGATGAAGATGAGCGCAAAGCCCATCTCCTCACGCAGGCGCTTCAAGACTTCAATAATAGTGCGCTGCGTCAGCACGTCTAAGGCAGTAGTCGGTTCATCCAGGATGACCACTTGTGGATCGAGCAGCAAGCCAAGCGCCAACAGCACACGCTGGCGCATACCGCCGCTCAGCTCGTGCGGATAGGCATCATAGACGCGGCGCGGATCAAGGCGCACCTGCTGAAACAGCCACAGCGCACGTTCTTCAATGCGTTTGGCGTCATGTTCACCGTGTGCGCGGGCGGTATCCTGCACTTGGGCGCTGATCTTCAAAACAGGGTTCAGTGCGTTCAGCGCGCTTTGAAAGACCATCGCGCAGTTGCGCCAACGAAAGGCGCGCAACTGCCGCCCATTCAGGCGCAGCACGTCAATCGGTGCGCTATATTTGCCGCCTTGAAACAGCACTTTGCCGCCTGTGATCTTGGCGGAACGCGCCAACAAGCGCACAAGGGCAAGGGCAAGCGTCGTTTTACCGCAGCCACTCTCGCCAATCACGGCGACAGTCTCGCCGGGGAAGACATCAAAGCTCACATCGCGCACAGCCTTCACCTTGCCACGTCGCGCTGTGTATTCCACATAAAGATTTTGAATGCTCAGCACAGGTTGATGAGTCATGCGCTATTATGCTCCTGAGCGCAAACGTGGGTTAAACACATCTTCAATTGAACGTGCTAAGGTGACCAGCGACCACTGAAAGAGCGCGATTGCCAAGACAGGCGCAAGGATGAACCAGACGGTATCGGCAATGTAGATGGCGCCGGTGGTGCGCGCACTGAAGATCATCTTGCCCCAGTTCAGGTCAGAGAGTGGCACCAAGCCCAGTGTGATCAGGGCAATTTGCGCGTAGATGGCGCTGGTCATCGCCAAGATCATGCTGATGGCGATGTAGCTTGCCATGTTCGGCAAAATCTCGCGGAAGATGATGTGCGGTGTGCCAAGATTCAGCGCAACCGCCGCCTCCACATATTCGCGCTCGCGCAGGCTCAGCACCTGAGCGCGCACAGTACGCATTAGCACGGGCCACGACCACAACGTGAGGATCAGCGCTTGCGTGATCGGGCTGTTCAAGCGTATGAAGCTGGCAAGCACAGTCATCGCCACAAGGTAGGGAATGGTCAGCACAAAGTTTGCTGCGCTGTTCACCACGCGATCAAAAAGCCCACCTAAGAAGGCAGCCAACGCGCCAAGCGTGATTGCAACAATGGTCGTTAGGATGCCTGTAAGCAGCGCCACTGTGATCACAGGGCGTGCGCCATGCACAATCTGCGCGGCAATATCCTTGCCCTGATTATCCGTGCCGAGGAAGTACTCAGCCGAAGGCGGTTGGCTGCGCGCACTCACATTGACCTTTGGCTCAGGGATGATGATCGGTCCGACGAACGCCATCAACAAGAAGAAAGTGACGCCGAACAGACCAATAGCACCGCTTGGATGCCGCCGAATGGCGCTCCAAATGCCGCCCAGACGCGGCAGGGCAAAGCGACGTGCTTGGGGAAGGCTAGGCGTAGCTGTGGTCATGATCGCACCTCGCTTATTTACTCGTGCCAAGCCGCACACGCGGATCGAGCTGTGAGTAGAGCAGGTCTGCCAGCAAGTTTGCCAGCACGGTTGAGAGTGTGATCATCAAAAAGATGCCCTGCATCAGCGGGTAATCGCGTGCGCCGATTGCCTCAAACAGCCGCACGCCAATGCCCTGATAGAGGAAGAACAACTCAATGATGATCGCGCCGCCCACCACTGCACCAACGCTGAGCGCCAACTGCGTAAAAAGCGGCAGCGAGGCGTTCCGTCCAACGTATGCCACCAAAATGCGGCGCTGTGGCAGCCCGCGTGCATGTGCCGCGTTCACATATTCTTCGCCCAGCACGCTCAGCGTGCTGTTCTTCATGCTCAGCGCCCAATGCCCAACTTGGCTTAGCACATAGGTGAGGACGGGCAGCATCGCATACAGCAGCACACTGGCAATAAATTCCAGCGAGAAGCCCGGCGTCAGCTTAGGATCATAGGTGCCGCGCATACGTGCCACCGGCAGCAGTTTCCACTGCACACCGATCAGGTAAATCAGGATGATCGGCAGCAGGTAGTTTGGAATGCTGCTCAGAAAAGAGGCAAGCGTTGAAACGACAACGTCAAAGATGCTATTGCGCCAATATGCCATCAGCATACCGATCAGCAAGCCCAAAATGAAGCTGATCAGTAAGCCCAAGCCAACGCTAAAGAGCGTCCATGGCAAAAAGCGGGCAATGATCTCAAGCACGGGCGTGTTGGTGGAGCTGATTGAAACACCCAGATCGCCGCGCACCAGATTGCCCAAATACTGTACATACTGCTCGTGGATGGGCGCATTGAAATCTACTGAGAACATCGCGGCTGCTTGTGCTAAAGCCTCTTCACGGGTAATGCCCTGATCCGAGACCAGCCGATCCACAAAAACCTCTACCGGATTGCCCGGCATCAGGCGGATCAACACAAAGGTGACGGTTAGCACTAGCCAAACCGTGAAAAGCGCTTGCAGCAGCGAACGGACGAGATAGCTTCTGAAGAAACGTGCTAAGCGGCTGCGTAGTATTGGCGCGGAAGCATTCGATGATGCAGTCGAAAGAGAGGCATCCACAATAATTTACTCCGTAAGGTTTCTATTGGCGTTTGAGTATAGCGCATTCCGCGTAGAATTGCGCCATATGTTCAGCGATTGCCTGCCACTGAAAAGCATCTTTTGCCCATGTCTGCGCTGCCGCACCCATTTGGCGGCGCACCGTTGGCGATTCTAACAAATGCCGCAGTGCCGCCGCAATTGCATCTCTATGGCGTGCCACAACCATGCCTGCGCTGTGCGTCGCTGCTTCGGGCAAATTGCAGCCCTCCGTCAAGATCAGCGCACAGCCGCTTGCCGCTGCTTCCAGTGCAGCCAGCGAGAGTCCCTCACCGACCGCCGGCAGGGCGAAAATCTCTGCCGCCGCCAAGGCTGCACTGCGCTCACGCCCTTCCAACAAGCCCGCAAAGGTAACCTGCGCCGAGAGGTTATCCTGTTCCACTAAACGCTGCATTGCGCCTAACATGCCATCATCCGCACCGACAATGAGCAAGTGCGCCGCAACGCCTGCCTGAATGGCTTGCCCAAAGGCAGGGATCAAGTATTGGATGCCCTTACGTTCGTGCAAACGCCCTAAAAACAGCACAATCGGCACATCACCAATCCCGAATCGCTTTCGCAAGGCGGCAACATCCGCGCCAAGCTGCGGATTTGCCAAACCTGCCCATACATCAGCACCAACGCCGTTCGGGATAACGCGCACAGGCGGCAGGTCTAGCCCGAAAGCATACCACGCCGCCTCAACCTCTGCCCGTTCTGCCTGCGTGAGTGCCGTAACGCCCGTGATATGCCGCGCTGTGTAGCGCCCAAAGAGCCGATCCCATAGCCGTTTGAGTGTGCCGCGCCCTGTCGCCTGACTGAGTGTGCCGTGTGGCGAGAGGATAATCGGCACAGCAGGCTTGGCGCGCAGCGTGAGCAGTGCCTCTAACGTGCGGAATTCATGCAAGTGAATCAGGTCTGCCTGTGGCAGCCTAGCCTGTAGCAGCGCACCGAAGCCTTGCGGTGTGGAGAGGTTAAAGCGCCCGCGCAGCAGCGGAAAGGCATTCCGCGCCCGCTGAACATGCACACCATCGCGCATTTCTTCCAACACAGCGATCCGCCCGCCGTTTAGGTCGGCAATATCCGTCGTCAGCACTTGAACTTGATCGCCACGCGCTGCCTGCGCCGCCGCCAGTTCGCTTACAGCGCGCACCACGCCGCCCAACGCCCATGCAGGTGCATAGTAAGGCGTGATGTGCAGCACATTCATTGATCCAACCTCACACGGTAGACTCGTGCACCATCCTGATCGAAAACTTGCTCTAGGTAGGGCAGATCGTTGACGGCAAACACATCGTAAACGGTGTATTCGGGCAGCGGCGGACGCCAACGGAACATGCGCTGTAGGGACTCTGGGGTGTTGAAAAGCTGCGGCACGATCACATATTCGACGCCGTAGCGCCTGAATAGCTCGCGGTGGGCAGGATCACGCGGATTCAGCCAGAAGGCGCGGAAATCTTCCCACATTGCTTCAACGCGCTCTGTGTTGGTGAAAAAAGGCTGCCCACGAAAGAACACCGTGTTGCGCTGCGCGATGATCGGCACCCAATCTGCCTCGTGCAAGCCGGGATGGTTCAAGATCAGCACGTCGCGGCGCGTATTTTGGCTCAGCCAGCGCATTGCTTCTACATCGGCATGGCTGGAGAAGGCGCCAAAGAAGGCAATCGGCGTGCGTTTGCTCAGGGCAAGCAGCGGCTCCGCAAAAATTACAGCCAAGAGTGCTGCCATCATCATGCCGCTCATCAGCGGCAGGCTGAACCGCCGCAGCCAACGTTCAAAGCGCTCACGCCGCCATGTGCTTAGCCAAATCAGCCCGATGCCGCCCAGATACATATAAGGAATGATCGGACCGTGCCACGCCACGCTGAATGGATACTCATACTTGATGATCGGTGCCAGCAGCGTTGGCAAGAGCGCTTTCAAAATGCCCGTGCTGGAAAAATCAATGACCAAAAGCAGCCATGCAATCATGGTCAGGTCAATCACGGTGCGCCGCCGCACGCCTATCACAATGCCGATCAGCGAGAGCAAAACAACCACACCACCATGATAAACGACGATCACCAACAAATGGCTCAGGCTGATCTCGAACGGCGAGCGAATCTCGCTGCCCAGCAGCGGCGCAATCTGCGCCAGCCATGGCGAAATGCCCAGCACTGCTACCAACGGAATGCCGACCACCAAGCCCAGCCAACGCGGCAAGAATGCCCGCCAATTGCGCCCGCTCTCCTGCCACACCAGCAGCACAAACGGCGCGTAGCCCAAGCCCAAGATGATCGTCATATCTGGCTGTGCCAGCGGCACGCTGCCTAAACACAGTGCCGCGCCGATGAAATCGGCACGGCGCCCTTCTTTGGCAAAGCGCAAGGCAAAGGTGAGGAATGCCAGCGAAAAAACCAAGCCCAACAGCGCCGTGAAGTGCGAATCCATGTAGGCAAGGAACAGCCCAAGCCCGATCAAGGCGCTGAATGCCATCGCTACACCATAGCGCCGCGAGCCATTCTCCATCTGCGGATCAAGTTCATTCCCAAAGTCATAGGCTGTCCAGATGAAGATCAGGCATAGCACCGCGCCAATTGAGAATTGAATGGTATGTATGCCGGCGTTCAGGCGCTCGCTGAGGTAGGCAACCAAGACGGGAAAGCCCGGCGAATAGAGCCAATTGACCTCTGGGTGAAAGGGCGCCAACGTGGTGAAGCTGCCGCTTTGGCGCAGAGTCAGCGCCAGATAGCCAAAGCCTTGCGCGTCGGTATCCAGCGGCACGGGCAGCACTAAGATCGGCGCGATGAAAATGACACCAACCATCAAAAAGAAGACCAACTCACGCGGACCTGCCCAGCCTTCAAATTGGCGCGTGCCGCCTTCTTCCTCAGCACGGAACATGCCCGCCGAGAGTGTGCCGGTGAAAAAGATGCCAACCAACGCGGCAAACCACATGTAATCAATCACAAGGATGTTCCAGCCAAAGAGTGTTGCATAAAAAATGCCGCCGGCTGTGATGAACGCAAGAGTGACCGACGCCGCTAAGCCAATGCGCGGACTATGCGTGGGCAGCGCGGGTGCTAACATGGCGCCAGCGCATAACATGATGGAACCAAAGACGAAGATCACAAAAAGTGGCATGGTTACTCACAACTATCTGCGGTGTATGTGCAATCGCCGCGAGTATACCGCACTTTTGCCGTTACCTGAGCGCGCCACTCTAGAAAATCTGTGCTATACTCTTGGCATAAACGATCTGCGCGCCCTGAGAGAGTGCCATGACCGAGACATCCACTACCCTTTCTGAACGCGACGTTGCTGCCCAACGCGCTGCCGAACTCCGCCGCCTGCTGCACGAACACAACCATCGCTATTTTGTGCTTGGCACGCCGAGCATCACCGATGCTGAATATGACAGCCTTTTTGATGAGCTAGACGCCATCGAGAAGCGCTACCCTGATCTGGTCACACCCGACTCGCCAACGCAGCGTGTTGGCAGCGATCTTGATGAGCGCCTGCCAAAGGTCACCCATCCCGCACCGACCCTCAGCCTTGCTAAGGCATATACCGCTGAAGAAATTCAGGCATGGCGCGCCCGGATTGATAAAGTCTTGGATACAACGGCTGCACTTGCCTACACCGTTGAGCCGAAATTCGATGGACTCTCAGTCATCCTGACCTATATCAACGGCGTGCTGACCTTAGCTGCCACACGCGGCGATGGCTACATTGGCGACGATGTGACAGCTAGTGTGCGGACGATCCGCAGTGTGCCGCAGCGCATTCCCGTTGGCGAGGATGCGCCGCCTGTGCCGCAGCGTTTGGTCGTGCGCGGCGAAGTGGTCATCCACAAGGATGATTTTAAGGCATTCCAAGCGCGGATGCAGGCAGAGCAGCCTGAAGGTGCGGCGCGCTTCATCAATGCGCGCAACACTGCTTCTGGCGCACTTAAACAGCTTGACCCAAAAATCGCCGCTTCGCGCCCGCTGACGTGCTATGCCTTTGGCATTGTGGATGCCTCTGATGAGCTTGGCGAACGGCTGCCACGCGATCAGTACGCGGTGCTGATGTATCTGCGTGCGCTTGGCTTCCTGACCAGCGACACAGTGCAGCGCTTTGAGGATTTGGCACAAGTGATTGCCTACGTGCAGGCATTTGAAGCACAGCGGCACGGCTTGCCCTTTGAAATTGACGGTATGGTCATTAAAGTAGATGACGCCGCAATCTATAATGCGCTGGGTGTGGTTGGCAAAAATCCACGCGGCGCGGTTGCCTACAAATTCCCGCCGGAAGAGGTGACCACACGCCTGATCAACGTGACCTTTAATGTCGGGCGCACCGGCATGATCGTGCCAAGCGCGGAACTGGCGCCTGTCTTCGTCAGCGGTGCTACCATTCGGCAAGCCACGCTGAACAACTTTGAGGATGTGGCGCGTAAAGATGTGCGCGTTGGTGATTGGATACGCATTAAGCGCGCCGGTGAGGTGATCCCGTTCGTGATCGGCGCTCTCCCCGAACGGCGCGACGGCACAGAGCAGGTTATCACGCCGCCCAAACGCTGCCCGTTCTGCGCTTCGCCTGTGGTACGCGCTGAGGGTGAGATCGCCTACTATTGCAGCAATTTGGATTGCCCTGAACGTCGTGCGCGCCAATTGGAGTATTTCGTTGGGCGCGGACAAATGGACATTGAAGGGCTGGCGGTGCGCGGTGTGCGCCAACTGATTGAGGCAGGGCTGATCCGTGACGAGGCGGATTTATTCGCACTGTCGGCTGAGGAGTTGGAGCCGTTGGAAGGCTACGGCGCACAGAAGATCAAAAATCTGCTGGCAAGCATCGAGGCGGCAAAGAGTCGCCCGCTGGAGCGCGTGTTCGCCGCTTTGGGCATCCCCGGCGTTGGGCTGACGGTCGTGCGCCTTCTGCTGAAACATTTCCCAAGCCTAGAGGCGCTCCAAAGCGCCACTGCTGAACAATTAGATGCCATTCACGGCATTGGCAAGTCGTTAGCGCAGACAGTAGTCGCTTGGTTTGCCGAGCCGCGCAACCGCGCCCTGCTGGAAAAACTGCGCGCCAACGGCGTGCAAATGCTGCCCGCCGAGAACACCGCGCCGCGCTCTGAAGCCCTTAGCGGACTCACCTTTGTGCTGACTGGCACGCTGCCAAGCCTAACCCGTGATGAGGCAGCCGCGCTGATCGAAGCGCATGGCGGCAAAGTTGGCAGCAGCGTGAGTAAGAAGACCAGTTATGTGGTGGCAGGTGAAGCAGCCGGCAGCAAGCTGGAAAAGGCACAGAGCCTCGGCATCGCCGTGCTGGATGAAGCGGGCTTACAAGCGCTGATCGCAGAACGCCTAGCCTTGCGGCAAACCTGACGGTGGCGTGCCGTTGCCGCGTGCGGCTGCGATGGCAGGCGGCAGATTGCGGAAGGCGCGTGCCATGCGTGTGCCGTGCCACGTGATCCAACTGCCTTCCACAAGGTAGATGTGTCCGTTCCGCACGGCTGGCACATCCAAATGATCGAAGGATAGCGCATCGGATTCGGTGAAGGCGTAAGGCTCTGTCGGCAGCAGGATGATCTCAGGTTGTGCCGCCTCAACTTCTGCCAACGCAAGGCGTGGATAGCGCGTATCGCGCCCTAGGCGGCGTGGATCATCGTCAGGCAGCGGCTCAGCCTCACCCAGATCAGCCGCCAACGGGAAGCGCCGTTCGCGCTCGCCAAAGACGTTCAGCGCGCCACAGGTGAACAATAAATCGTGGGCAAACGTTTCAGCGTTGAAGGTCATCCATGGATCGCGCCAAATGGGGACAAAAGCGCGCACAGGCGGCGTCTCTTCAGCGTAGCGGCGCATCATCTCATAGGTAATCTCGATCAGGCGCACGCGATGCACCATCGAGGCTTCCTCAAAGACCTCCATGATCTGCCACAGCAACTCGATAGCGTCGCGCACGGTGTTCGGCTGCGTTACCCAGATCGGGATGCCCGCCACTTGGAGCGCTTCAGCATCCTCACGGCGGTTTTCTTCGCTGTTCAGCATGACCAGATCAGGATCAAGCGCCTTGATCTTCTCGAGATCAGGGTTTTTGGTGCCGCCAACCTTGGGCAGTGCCTTTGCCGACTCTGGATGGATGCAGTAATCTGTCACGCCGACGAGTCGCTGCCCTAAGTTCAGTTCAAAGAGCGATTCGGTCAAGCTTGGCACGAGCGAGACAACGCGATACGGCACAAAATCAATCGGCTGTGTGTAGTCGTAGGCATGTGTGTGGCGCGCCACCAGATCGGGATCCTCTTCGGGTAGGTAGGGCGTCAAATCAGGTGTTTCGGTCATCGGTCTCCATTGCCATTCTGCCCTGCCGCAGCGCTTAGCGCGCTGCCGAGCGCGATTGTGATGCGGCGTTCGCCCCATGCTTCAACTTGCCCTTCCGCGCCAAGTGCCAATGCCGAACGGCTGCTGATGCCCACGCCATAGGCAGTTGGATGTTCTTCTAGCAAGCTGTGCAGCAGTGCTGCTTGGCTTGGATCATCGTAGTTGGGCATGATGATCGCGTTTTCCAGCCAACCTAGCCCAGTTGCACCTGCCACATAGCTGCCTAACGCCGCCGCGCCTGCGCCCATCCCTAAGATGACTGCGCCGCGTGCATAGGCAGCCTGCATCCCTTCAAGGGCGGCGCCGGGCAAGGCCGCACGCAGCGCTTCTGCCGCATGACCGTCTCCCAAGATGATCATGCCCGCTTCATCCAGTTGGGCGCGAATGGTGGCATCATCTTCCGTGATCACATCCACCAAATAACCGGTTGGTGCGCCCATCTCGTCAAGGCGTGCTAGGTGGCGGTCGGCGGTATCTGCGTCGCTTGCCGCCCAGATATAGGCAATCGGCTCGCCGTAGGCAATGCGCGCCAGTGCTTGCGCCTCAATATCCAGATCGACGCCTTCCTGATCGCCTAGCTGCGCGCCGCCGCCATCCAGTACCAGCCAGCCGCGCCCATCCCGCCAACGCAAAACGTTTACCTGTGGCATGGCTCAATTCTGACCAACTTTAGCGGCTTTGAACAGACGGGGAGTCTTACCACGTTCACGCTGATAGCGCAGCCAATCGCCGTGCGGAATCTCGGTGTGCGGATGGGCAGCTAACACGGACGGATTGCCCACGTACAGCCATGCCCAAGCCTCTGCGCCGCCGCTAAGCCGCACGCGCCGCCGCACCCGTTGGTACAAGCCCATCTCACCGCTGGCTTGGTCTGCGTTGGGATTGTAGCCCTCAAGGCGATCCAACTCTGCCAGCAAGCGCGGATAGTAGGCAGGGTGCAGCACCATGACCTCACCTTTGACTGCCACGCCTTCGTCGGGCGCCGCATCCAGCAGCACGGGAAAAGCACCAAGCGAGTACAGATGCATGTTATCAACCTCAGCAGCAAACTCGCTAACGGTATAGCCACACAGCAGGCGCATGTAATTGCGCTCGCCATGCCGCAGCGTGCCATAGGCAAAAATCGGCGTCTGAATCCAATCGCGGGTGGAACGCACAGGGCGCATTTTCATGGCATCAACTCCTACGCGCTCGGCAGGACATATTCGGCAACTGCTGCCGCTAAGAGTCCCGCGCCAATCGGCAGCGCGTCCTCATCAAAATCGAAGCGCGGGTGGTGGTGTGCAAAATCTAACCCGCGCCCGCTGTTGGCAGAGCCAACAAAGAAGAACGTGCCGGGAATACGCTCCAAGAAGCACGCCATATCCTCAGATGCCATCGTCCGTGCGCTATCAATCAGGCTGATCTCAGGCGCGGCACGCCCAAAGACTTCGCGCAGGCGCGCATTCACGCCCGCATCATTGATGAGCGGCGGCGCAAGCAGATCGGCGCGCACTTCGGCTGTGCAGCCCAGCGCGGCTGCCACGCCTTCGGCAACTTCGCACAGGCGGCGCGTCACCAAGTCATTGGTGGCGGGCTGATAGGTGCGGAACGTGCCGCCAAGCGTTACTTCAGCAGGGATGACGTTGTTGGCATCGCCGCCGCGAATGTTGCAAACCGAGAGGACGGCGGTATCCATGCCGCTGACGTTGCGGCTAACGATGCTCTGCAAGGCGGTGACGATCTGCGCGGCTGCCAAGAGTGGATCGCGTGTTTCATCAGGCAGCGCACCATGACCGCCTCTGCCGCGCACCGTGATCGTGAAATCGTTAGCGCTTGCCATTGCCGCGCCTTCGGTCACGCTGACGGTGCCAACGGGTACGTTATTCCAAAGGTGCAAGCCAAGCGCCACTTGCGGCACAGGTGCTTCTAGCACGCCATCATTGATCATGGCATAGGCGCCAGCGGCGATTTCTTCTGCGGGCTGAAAGACGAACTTTATCCGTCCCACAAGCTGATCGCGGTGTGCAGCAAGCAACTTCGCCACACCAAGCCCGATGGCGGTATGCCCATCATGCCCGCAGGCGTGCATTTTGCCCGCCGTTTGCGAGATGTATTCGGTCTCGTTCGCCTCTGGGATAGGCAGCGCATCCATATCGCAGCGCACCAACACCGTCATGCCATCCTGCGCGCCTTCCAGAATGCCCACAACGCCCGTCTTGCCGATTCCTGTCTGCACTTCTAAGCCAAGCGCGCCAAGTTCAGCCGCCACGATGCCCGCTGTGCGAACTTCTTCAAAGGCAAGTTCTGGATGTTGATGAAAATCACGGCGGCGTGCCACCAATTCAGCGCGCATAGCCTGTGCCTGCGCCAGCCAATCTATCGCCATTACGTCACTTTTCCCGTCCTGCTGTGGTTGTTGCTACCATTATAGCGGAATCAGGTGTAGAGTGGCATGGTAAATTTACTGAATGTCTAGTCGCGGTCAAAGTTGGCGCGCAGGTTACGCGCCGCCTTAGAGACGACTTCGGCGATGCGTTTGGCGCGTGTTTCAGGGCGTTTGGCATTCAGCAGCCATTCGAGGATACCACGCTTCGTCGAACGGCTGAAGGCGTCGAAATTAGCGCGTGCGGTCGGCTGTGATGCAAAAGCTGCCGCTAAATCGTCGGGAATAACCAAATCTTCGACCGCGTCAAGGGCAGTCCATGTGCCATCTTGCTTTGCCGCCTCAATTTTGGCGAGTCCGCTGGGCATCATGAGTCCTTGCTCAATCAGGCGTGCGACGCGCTCTTTGTTCAAGCGCGACCAATTGCTCTTCGCTTTGCGTGGCGAGAAGAGCTGCTTATAGCGTTCGGCATCCAACTTGTTAACCACACTGTCTATCCAGCCGAAACAGAGTGCTTCCTCAACTGCCTCGTCGTAGGAAAGGCTTGGTTTGCCGCTGTCTTTTTTGTGGTAGATCAGCCATAGCCCGTCTGAGGTGGCGTGGTTATCTGCCAACCACTGCCGCCACGCGGCACGGGAAGCAGGCGCAAACGACTCGAACTCGCGCTTAATTTTACTCATGAAGACCCTATTGCGCAGCGGCAGGCGTTTGGGCTTGATCAGCGTCGTAGGCAGCTCGGTCAACCAACGTACCGCCCTGCACTTCTGCATTGATCACATTGCGGTTTTTATCGTAGCTCACTTCAAGTTCCACGCGCTCAAAGCTGCGCGTGCCAACGGCAACCTTCCGCACAAAGTAGCCACTATCCTCATCATTGAGCGAGAGATCGTTGTTAGGGTTAATCCGAATGCGGATTACTTCACCACTGCGGCGCGCTTTGACGTAATAATACATGCCAATATCGCCTTGCGCGGCGGTTGAGGGAGTGCCACTGAGCCTTCGGGCAAGTTCGCGGAAGAATTTCATAGAAGCTGCTCCAGAGAAGGGCTTGCCCTGCCGCCAACGACAGGGCAAGTGCTTGCACTAGCGACGGGCTTGCTGCATCAACTGCTCAATATCAAAGAGGAAGGGCGCATTGCTCGGCAGTAAGATCATGCTGATGTTGGGCGCAATCTGTTCGATGTAGCGCCATTGCAGCAGCATGGGGTTCTTGCTGATCTGCTCGTTGATCAGGGCGAGCGCCTCTGCTTCAGCGGCTGCACGCGCACGGATAGCAGCCGCCTCGCCAGCGGCGCGCTCACGGAGCGCATTCGCCTCACCGCGTGCAGCGGTCACTGCGGCATCTGCCTGACCGCTTGCCAATGTGCGGGCGCGCTCAGCCTCTTGCTTTGCCTGCTCAGCCTGCTGTTCAGCAACCTGCTTTGCCTCTACGGCGCGGATGAATTCCTCGCTGAAGGTGATCTCCCGAATGAGCAGTTCTTGCAAGAACAAGCCATTTTCGGCAAAGACGGGGCGCAGTTCTTCATTCAGGCGCTGCTGCAATTCCGGCAGCTTAGAGACTGCTTGTTGCGTGCGCTCTTCGCCCGTATCAGCGTCGGTTGTGGTGGTCAGGTTTGTGCCGCCATATAGATCGTTCACGCTGTAGCTTGCCACACGCTCACGGACGGCTGAGCGCACCGTTGGGCGCACGAAGTCGTTCTCATAGCGGTTCTGCCATTTGCGGTGCAGCGTATTGGCGATATCGCGGTCAATACGATACAGCACCGAGACATCAATCAGCACTTGCTGACCATCACGCGTACGCCCTTCCACCGCATCGGCACGGCGCACTTGCCCTTCATCCGTCACGCGGGACATGGTGTAGGTCTGCACCGCCGTTGTGTAGAGGATCGGCTCATTAATGATGGGCAGGATGATGTGGACGCCCGGCCCCAGAGGTGTTTTCCACAAGTTACCTTCTTCAGGATCGCCACCGATGGATTGGAAGACGACAGCCACTTGCGTTGCGCCAACCGTCACCAACCCGGTGCTGGCAAGGAAGAAGACCACACCAACCACCAAGCCGAAGGTAGCCAATGCAATACCGCCGCGGGTCGGTCGGTTTTGGGCTGCGTTGCTGATGGCGATACCTGCACCAGCCAGCACTGCCATCCAGCCCGCCAGCGAAAGGAAACCCAGTATTGAAGTCAATGTCATGTCAACCTCCATTATTGGAGTGAATTGTCCATATGGGACTCGTTATTTGTATAACTATAGCATAAAGGCGGCGCCCTTGTAACAGAATTTCGTAAATACCGCCGCCGAACACCTAAAATTTAGGGCGAAGTCGCGCCTAGATCGGCGTGATGCAGCAGGGCAACACCAACCGTCAACCCACAGATGGAAGCTGCGCCCGCCTCCTTTAGCGCTGCGGCGCAAGCCTCTAGTGTTGCGCCTGTGGTTGCCACATCATCTACCAACAGCAGATGCAACCCACGCACCTGATCAGGCGCTGCCTGAAAAGCGTTGGCAACATTAGCTGCGCGCTGCCGCCGATTCAGCCCAACTTGCGGCAGGGTCTTCTGGATGCGGTCTACTGCATTGGGCAAGTAGGGCAACTTCAAATGTGCCGCCAATGCCTCTGCCAGCAGCGCCGATTGATTGTAGCCGCGCCACGCTAGGCGTTCCGCGTGTAGCGGCAGCGCAATGACAGCATCGGCGTGATAATCAGTTTGGGCAAGGGCAAGGGCAAGGCGTGTTGCCAAAGGCAGTGCATAGCGCCGTTTGCCCTCATACTTCAAGGCATGAATGGCATTTCGCGGCGCACCTTCAAAAAAGGCGGCGGCAATGTGCAAGGACAGTGGACTCTCTGGTGTGTGCTTGATGGGTGGGAAGGGCAGTTCGGCAAGGCAATGTGGGCAATACAAGCTGCCAAGGCGCTCACAGGCAATGCAGTGTGGTGGGAAGAAAAAGTCCAGTGCGGTCTGGGCAAGATCGCGCCCTAGCTGGTGAAAAAGTTTGCCCGCCTTTGCACGGGCGGGCAAAACAGATTGACGGGACATACGCCGTATCAGTGTCCACCTTGTAAGATGATGATCAGAGATGGACCGAGCAACACCAGCCAAATGGATGGGAAGATCAAGAACACCATTGGGATCATCATTTTGACGGGTGCCTGATGCGCCTTTTCCTGAGCGCGTTGGCGGCGCTTCACGCGCATTTGGTCAGACTGAATGCGGAGGATTTTACCAATGCTCACACCCAGCTGGTCTGCCTGAATGATGGCAGCCGTGAAGCTGGTCACATCTGGCACGTCCATGCTAAGCGCCATATCGCGGAGCGCCTCGCGGCGCATCTTGCCATAGGCGATTTCCTGAATGACGCGCCCAAATGCCTGCGCCAGATCGTTATCCCACTTTTCGTAAACTTTGCCCATCGCCTGATCAAAGCCTAAGCCTGCTTCTACGCAGATTGTGAGTAGGTCGAGGGCATCGGGCAGCGCACGAACAATGCGTTCTTGCCGTTTTTTAATCTGGCTTTTTAGCTGCGATTCGGGCATGTAGTAGCCCAAATAGGCGACGAGGGCAGTCAAGCCAACTGCTGTCAAGGTGTCTAGCTTGAGCGTCACAAAGAAGACAAAAGCGCCGCCAACGCCCAGCAGCACAGTCAGCATGATGCGCGTGCCAAAGAAGGTGCGCGGATCCATTGTCTGCGCTTTGCCTGCCAGTTCAATCTTGCGGCGGGCAGCTTCGATCTGGCTTTCAGGCGTTAAGCGGCTCAAACGATTGGCAAGCGTCTTGAACAGCGGCAGCAGCACGCGATCCTTGAAGCCCATAGACATTTCTAGCTCTTCAAGCGAGCCGGGCATCTCGCGTTCGGCAAACTCTGCCAAGCGGTCTTGGAGTGGATCGCCGCCTTTATTCTCGCGCAGACCAACCCACACTAAGCCCGCTAACAGCCCTAACCCACCCAGACCGATCACGATCAGGGCGATCATTTGAATGGTTCCCGCGTCGGTTGTTTCAGGTGGCATCTTTTCACCCTCTCCTAAATATCAATGGACACAATCCGTTGGATAGCAGCCATACCTGCCACAATCATAAACGTACCTACTGCCAGCATGGGCCACCCACAGCCGGGATTGCTGAATAGGTTGCTCATATAGCGTGGGTTGATTAGAAAGAGCAGAAAGCCCAAGATGATGGGCAAGGCGCTGATCAGCCAGCCCGTAATGCGCCCTTGCGCCGTTAGCACGCGGATTTCACCAAACAGCTTGATGCGTTCGCGGATGGTATGCCCAATCACTTCTAGGATTTCAGCAAGGTTACCACCTACTTCGCGCTGAATGTTCACCGCCGTAAAGCACAGGTCGAGTTCGGCGCTCGGCATACGCTCCAGCATGTGGTCAAGTGCTTCTTCCAGCGGAATGCCTAGCTGCACTTCACGGATCACACGCTGGATTTCGATGTTGGTAGGCTCAGGCATCTCGCGGGAGATTGCCTCTAGCGCCTGCAAAACGCTATAGCCTGCGCGCAGTGAGTTCACCCACATGCTCAGCAAATCAGGCAGTTGCTGCTCAAACTTTTTCAGGCGCTGCGTCTGCTTTCTGCCCACATACAGGCGCGGCATGAAAAACCCTGCACCGGCAGCGATGATTGCCTGCACAGGCTGCAAGGGGAAGAGAATCAGTAGTGAGACAAACGCCATGCCAACAACCGCAATGATGTGCAGCCCGAAATATTCACCAACCGTCAACTTGAGGTCAGCGCGGGCGAGTTGAGCGCGTGCGCCCTTCCCCCATTTCGTATCCCCAACCGCTTTGTCTGCAATGTCGGTGAGGGCGCTTTTTTTCGCTTTTTCGCGCTCCTCCTGCTCAAACTCTTCTGAGAGTTTGATGAGCGAGGTAGACTCCGTGTACACACCGAGCCGTTCCTCAATATCTTCAGATTGTTTAGAGCGCATACTAAAGGCGACGATAATCACCAAGAGCAGCAGCACAACAACGATAACGACAAGAACGATTGGATTGATCATCAAGAAAACTCCACGCACTTCTATGCTGCCAATTGTAGCGCAAAACGCCTGTAGATTGGCAACAGCGGCAGGTAAGAAAACTCTATCCAACGCTGAGGCGCTCTCCAAAAGCGCCTCGCAGGTTGCCTAATAGCGCATTCCGCCGCCAATCCCAAAGATGGATGGTGGCAGGTGAATGCCCGCCTCTTCGATCTTATCAATGAACTTCGGACGCAAACCCGTTGGACGGATACGCCCAATGACCTGACCGCCCTCCAAGCCTGTCTGCTCGAACTCGAAGATATCGGACATGGTGATAATATCGCCTTCCATGCCCTGAATTTCTGTGATCTTGACCACTTTACGCTTACCATCACGCAAGCGCTCTTGCTGGCAAATCACATCCACTGCCGAGGCGATCTGTTCACGGATAGCGCGCACAGGCAAATCCATGCCCGCCATCAGGCACATCGTCTCCAGACGGGCGATACAGTCACGCGGTGTGTTGGCGTGCGCCGTCGTCAGCGAGCCATCATGACCCGTATTCATTGCCTGAAGCATGTCCAGTGCTTCACCGCCGCGGCACTCACCCACCACAATGCGATCTGGGCGCATACGCAGCGAGTTGATCACCAAGTCGCGGATGGTCACCTCACCCTTCCCTTCAATGTTGGCAGGGCGCGTTTCAAGGCGCACCACATGCTCTTGCTGCAATTGAAGTTCGGCGGCGTTTTCAATCGTTACAATCCGCTCATCACCGGGAATGAAGTTAGAAAGCACGTTGAGCAGCGTTGTTTTGCCTGAACCAGTGCCGCCGCTCACGATCATGTTCAGGCGCGCTTGCACACAGGCTGCCAAGAATTCGGCAATTTCTTTAGTCAACGAGCCAAACCGGATCAGGTCTTCGATGGTCAGCGGCTTCTTCGAGAATTTACGGATGGTGATCGAGGGACCGTCAATGGCAAGCGGACGAATGACGGCATTCACACGCGACCCATCAGGCAGGCGTGCGTCCACCATCGGCGAACTTTCGTCAATACGGCGTCCGAGTGGCGAAACAATGCGATCTAGCACACGCAGCACATGATCGTCATTTTCAAAAACGGTAGAAGCACGCTCTAAGCGACCGCGGCGCTCGATGTAAACGTTCTTGGGCCCGTTCACCATGATTTCCGTGACCGTCTCGTCGGCAAGCTGCGGCTCTAGAGGTCCAAAACCAAGGATTTCAGAGACCACCTGCTTGTATAACTGCTCTTTTTCCGTCTTAGAGAGCATGATGTTTTCTTCGGTGAGGATGGTGTTGAACACCTCTAGGATGCGGGCTTGCGTCTCTGGTGAACGCGGATCGTCGCGCGGGTCTAGCTCTGAGAGCAACATTTGCTGCACACGGTTACGCAAGTCAGCGTAAGAGTTGCTACCTTGCCCTGAACCAGGCGCCGGGCGGCGGCTGCGCAAACTATCAAGGCGGGAAGTTTCTTCACCTTGTGGGCGCGGCGCTGGCACAGACGCCGAACTTGGCGCTTGTTGTGGTGTGCCGCTGCTTTGTGAAGGCGCTTGCTGCTGGTCTTTGTTAATACGTTTTAAGATTCCCACGACACACTTACTCCCTCTTACAACTCAGCACAGGTTCGTTAGAATCAGCCACCACCAAATAAGCGCCCAAGGCGCGAGGCAGGCTGTTTGGCGGGCGCCTGCAATGGCTGGCTGCTGGCAGGCGCTTCTTCTTTGGGCGTCAGGCTGGCAATCAGCGAGTCTGCTAGGCTGATCAATTCACGCGCAGGTGACTGATTGCGATCCTTCGCCACTATCGAGATGCCGCGGTTAACGGCAAACAACACTTTCTTCTCATCCATTGGGATGACGGCGAACGCCTTGCGGCGCAGTTTTTGCTCAAAGGCGCTGATGGCGATGGCAACTTTTGAGCGTTCCAGATCAGGTGTGACGCGATTTAGCACCAACTGCGTCTTCTCTTCGGGATATTCAAGGCTATCCATCAGCGACATTGCCGCCAAGCCGTTCTTCAGCGCGGGTAAGGTTGGGTTCAGCACCAACAGAATGCGCGATGCCATGTCAAAGAGTGCCAGCGCCATTTCATCTACCCGTGAGTTCATATCCACCACGATGTAGTCGAACAAGCCGCGCAGTTTCTCAATCAGCAGCGGCACTTTAGCAGTTGGCACATATTCGGCATCTTCAGGGCGCAGCGGCGCGGTTAACACGCGCAAACCGCTGTCATGCGTCACCAGAACGTTGTTGACCAAATCGGTATCAAGGTCGTCTACGTTCTTGATCAGTTCAACAATGGTTGCCTGCGGCTTCAGGTTCAGAAAAACGCCCACATCACCGAACTGCAAATCGCAATCCACCAGCAGCACGCGCACACCTTCCCGCATCAGGGCGGCGGCAAGGTTGGTGGCAATGGTCGTCTTCCCAGCACCGCCTTGTGGGCTGTAGACAGCAATCACGTGGGTCGTATGATCTTCTTGAACTTCCAGCTTGCGCTTTTCATCGCGTTCACTTTGCGCCACCAAAACGCTGAGCGAGCGCATATCTTCTGCCACACGGCGGACGGTGGCATACAATTCTTCAGTGGGTGGCGGCTTCGTCAGAAAGTCGCGCGCGCCTGCCTGTAAGGCGCGGCGGATGTATTCCGCCTCACCTTGCACGCTCATCATGATCACGCCGGCGGTTGGCACACTGCGGCGCAGTTCGCTTGCCGCAGTAATGCCGTCCATATCGGGCATGTTAATATCCATCAACACAATGTCGGGCTGATATTCACGGGCTAGTGCGATGCCTTCGTTGCCGCCGCTTGCCATGCCGACTACTTCAAAGTCGGATTCAAAGGCAAGCAGCTTTTGCAGACGCTCGCGTGCCTCTGGAATATCGTCCACAATCAAGATTTTGATCTTCTTATCAGCCATACTCAGCCTTCCTAACCTTTAGTTATTCGGCTCTCCGAAAGTGACTTCGTCGTTCAGGATGAGGCGGCGAATGGAACGAATAGCTGGCTCTAGCGCGTAGGGCAAGCTGGCGGGTTGCGGCACACGGTATTCAGAGATCATGTATTCCAGCGAAACGGCGTTGGTGGAGGTATCCGGTGCGTTGCGGTCACGCGCAGAGCGCAGCGCCAGCGTGATTGGCAGACGCGACTCGATTGCCCAAACCAGTGCCACGGCCTCTTGCGGCTCCATCGCCAGCGTGATGATGTCTTTAGGCGGCAGTGGGGTGAAGGTGGGCGTTGGCAGTGGGGTTGGTCCGCCGCGGGCGGGGTCATAGGTAGGTGGTGGCAGCGGCGTTGGGCGGCGGTTCAGGAAATCACCATCAGGCGGGAAGGTGCCAACATGCACTACAAACGCATTTTGAATCGTGCGTTGCGTCACAAGGCGCGGGCGCTGCGTTTCGCTCGGGCCGACAATGATCGGGAAGGGGAAATCACCGCTTGGCTCCACGCGCCCTTCAATGCCGGATTGGAATTCGAGCGTGCCATCTTGCTTCAGCACGGTAAGGGTGATTTTGTTCGGCAGGCGCGATTGAAATTCGTCGTCCACATCCACAAACAAGAAGGAAATAATAATATCCACCGTATCGCCGCTGAGTGGTGCGTGTGCCACGTTGGTCAGGCGGTCTACAGGCATGGCAACTGCCACTAAGCCGTTGGGCAGCACAGCGGCGGCATCCGAGCCGGCGGAGGCAATCTGCGAGAGGTTATCCACCAACTGCGTAACCAACACAGGCGATTCACGGGCGATGTCGGTACGCGCAATGCGCCCCACCACATCCCGCACTTCGATGATGTTGTTGGCAGGCAGAGACTCTTTGGGCCACGGGCGCAACCCAACACCATCCTCAGGGATCACAATGCCACGAGGCAGCTCTTGCAGCGCGATCACGATCTCTACAAATTCAGGTGGGGGCAAGGGTGTAGCCAAAGGCTCGCTCACAGCGAATGGATCGGGCGTTGGCGTAGTGACAGCGGTTTGGCTTTGCATCAGCAGCACCACGGCAGCGCCACCGCCCAACACCACAACCAGCAACAACAGAATGAGAACGTTTCGGTTCATGATCTTCTCCCAGAAGCACGAATCAAGTCAGCACAATTTTCGGCGCTGCATCGCACCCTTCTAGTGTATTCGCAGCGCGGGAATCTGCAAGCATAACACTTGTACTGTTACAACATTGAACAGCGCTCACCCGCTTGTGACGGGCAAGGCTATCTCAACCCGATTTGGCTCACCCTCAATACTCTGAAACTCTATCTGACCGCCTACCAATTCAATACGCTCTGCCAACGCCGATAAGCCGAACATTTTATTTTTGTTCTGCTCAACGGCAGCCTCAATTTCATCAATGGTTCTGCCATTGAAGGTGACGCTTGCCTTGGCAGGGTTGCTGGTAATATCTAGCACAACCTCGATCTTGGTCGAATGGGCGTTTTCGCGTGCATAGCCCAATAGCTCTTGCAGGCTGCGGAAGATGGTCACTTCGGTGTGCGGCTCTAGGCGGCGGCGCTCTTCACCCACAATGTTGATACGTGTTTCGATGCCGCTCTTATCAGCGAAGACATCCACATAACGGCGCATGGTAGGCGCTAAGCCAAGGTCATCAAGCATCATCGGGCGCAGTTCAAAGATGAAATCACGCACACGCTGAAAAGTCGTGCTGGCAGCCGTTTTCAGATTCTCGAGTTCCTCACCGGCACGCCCTGGATCACGGTCAAAAAGGCGACGGCAAATTTCCGCCTGCAAAATGAAGTTGGTGAGCGACTGTGCAGGACCGTCGTGCATTTGGCGAGCAAGGCGTTGGCGCTCGCTCTCTTGAGATTGTACCACACGGATGATAGTTTCATTAGAGAGTGTGTTTTCAGGGGTCACTTCACCGTTGTTGGGCAGGTTGGGCAGCGAAACACCTTCTAGGGAATTGAGCAAATTGTTCAGCAAATTGCCAAAATGTTCCAGTTGGGCGCGGTCTTGCTGAAGTTTCTCAAGCTGTGCTTGGGAAGTGAGCAAGCGCGTGCGCGTATCAAGGGCGGAAGTGTAGACCACCTTAATATCGTTGCGCGGCACGGTGTCAAAATTTTCTTCAATGCGCTTCATCTGCGTGGTGACTTCCACACTGCGCTGCTGCAAACGGCGAAATTCGGCTTGCGACTGATCGATCATGGATTGAATTTCGCGCAGACGTTTGGCAATTTGCTCGTGTTCGGTACGCAGCTCACCGATCAACATTTCTTTGGTGTTCGTCGTCATGCCTTAGGCTCCTGCTGATACAGACCGTCTCAAGGATTACTCATTCTCGTTTTCTAAGGGCGGATTAAACTCATCAGCGCGCACCCAGCCACGCTTCAAAGCGTAGACCGCCGCTTGGGTGCGCCCACGCACGTTTAGCTTGGTCAGAATTGAAGTAATGTGATTACGCACTGTCTGATGGCTGATGCCCAACTCTTGAGCAATGGCTTTATTATGCAAGCCGCGTGTCACACAGCGCAAAATTTCCATTTCACGTGGGCTAAGTGGCACATGGCGTTCGCCCTCATCGCCTAGCGAACCGCCCTCGCGCTGAGCATCCAACCAAGCCTGCATCGCACGCGGCGTATAGAGACGGTTGCCAATCACATAGTTGCCACGTGCTACCTCACGGATGACCATAAAAAGACGTTCCGTCTCCACGCCTTTGGTGCAGTAGGCAGAAGCACCGGCTTGCATGGCATACAAGACTTGCTCTGCCTGATCGTGGGCGGTCAGCAACACCACTGCCATATGGCGGTGCGCCGTCTTCAGGCGTGAAGTGACTTCCAACCCGTTCAAGGTTGGCAAGTTAATATCCAGCAGCACCACATCAGGCTGCAATTCATGGGCAAGGCGCAGGGCATCCTCACCGTTGCCGGCTTCTGCCAGAACGACCATATCAGCTTCCAACTCAAGCAGCTTCCGCAAGCCGCCTCGCATGAGAGGATGGTCATCTACAACCAGCAGCGCGATTTTACGATCTGGCGCAACCGTCAGCTTATCCTCCATGGAAAGTCCTTCACAAACTTCACAATATCAGGTGTGCCGCCTAAGGCAAGTATACCTTAATTCAGCCTGAAGCGGATTAGCAGGCACATAATAAATTTAGCACGATGTATTGCTTGGCACAGGCACGCCCTTGCCAAGCTCTCAAAACGGCTATCCCTCTTGCCCTGAGAGCCGTACTACGCTATGATAGCGCCTATGAGCAGGGCGCTAAGCCACAGCCAACCTTCCAAAAGGGCATTCTAATGCGCGAACTGACCTGCGCCAACTGCGGCGGCAGCCTTCAGGTAGAAAACCAGTTCATCCGTGCCGTCACCTGCCGTTTTTGCGGGGCAGCCTATTTAGTGCGCGGCGATGATGCGCTCGATCTAACAGGGCAATCGGCACGCCTTGCCGACTACCCTTCCCGCTTGCAAGTTGGGAGGCGCGGCGTGATCCGTGGGCGTGCCTTCACGGTGTTAGGGCGCATTCGCTACGCCTACGACGCGGGCTTTTGGGAAGAATGGCAAATTGCATGGGAAGACGGTGCGCCGCCGGATTGGCTGGAAGAAGATGAAGGCTACTGGACGCTCTATCGGCGTGAGCGCGTGAAAAGTGCGCTGCCTGCCTTTGAGCAGGTGCGCGTTGGCAGCACTATTCCCGTCAACAATTATCGTGTCTATGTGACTGAGAAGCGCACGGCGCGAGTAGCGGGCAGCGAAGGGCAGTTTTCCTCCGTCTTTCCGCTAACGGGCACCTTCGGGTATTTTCAAGGCGGTGCGGATAACCACACCGTCAGCGTGAATTATTGGCAAGATGAGATCGAGCTATCCATAGGCGATGAGCTGGATCACAGCGAGATCAGGATTGGGTAAGTGTTATGAGCGTTCAACCACTCCAAATGTCTGTGGGCAGCGGTGACGCAACACCTGCCAAACTACCCGTCCTGAAAGCGCTGAGTTGCCCAAAGTGCGGCGCGTCGCTTTCGCAGTTCATGCCCACCGCGCAAACGTTGGTCTGCCCTAGCTGCCGCAGCCATGTAGCGCTTGGTGGGGAAGAACTCAGCATCCTTGGGGCAGGTCGCCAACTGCCGCCACCGCCCGCACCCATCAACCTTGGGCAGAACCTGAAGCTGCCCGATGGCACATATTTCGTGTTAGGGCGCGTGCTTTACGAAGGGCGCGATGATGAAGACACTTGGCGCTGGACGGAATGGCTGCTTGGCTCAGCCGATGGGCGCTTATTCTGGCTCTCTTACGATAAAGAAGCGGGCTTTGTGCTGTTTCGTAAACTGCGCCTGCGCGAACCTGTTCAGCAGCGCTTCATCCCGATAGGGGACGGGCAAAAAGCACCGATCAACGAACGCTATCCGGCAAATATTATCGGTGCAGAAGGCGAACTGACCTTCCGCGCCAAAGCCGGTGATAAGCTGACGATGATCGAAGGCGCGGCGCACGGCAAGAAATACAGCGTGCAGCAAACGCTCACTGAAATTGAGGCATATGAAGGCACACCCATCAGCGGCAAAGCAATTGCCGAGGCACTCGGCGACGAAACATGGGCAAAACGCCTTGATGCTCAAGCAGGACGCGCTGCTCTCTTTTCTTCAATTGGCTTGTTCGCCTTCATCTTTGCAGCGATTTCGCTGGTGATGTTCGTCGTCACCAACAGCAGCGGTGAGCTAATCGGCAAGCAGGTGCTTAACCTAAGCACTGCACAACGTGAGGCACGGTTCCCTATCAATTTGGAAGCGAATGGCAGACCCATTCAGATCAAGCTGTGGCTGCAAAGCGGCATTCCAGTGAATACCTATGCCGAAGTAGAAGTGAACGTCACCGCGCCGAACGAGATTGAGACGTTCATCTTTGAAAAAGAGTTTTACTACGAAACAGGACGCGATGAAGACGGTCCGTGGACGGAGCGCGATTACTTTGGCGATGCTGCTTTCACGGTTGAGCTAAGTGGCGAACATGCGATTGAGCTAACGCTTGGCGAGGCGTCGCCCTCAGTCGCCGATGTTAGCGTGGAAGTCAGCCTGTATCGCAACGTGATTTTGTCGGTGCCATTTCTCATCTATGCCGCCGTGGTAGGTGCCGGTGGCTTGCTGTTGGTTATTCTGGGCGCAGCACAAAAGAGCAAATAGGAGTAGGCAATCAATGAAAACATTCACGGTAGTCATCGCGGTGGTCATCTTGGCTGCTACGCTCGGCTCAACCGTCTATGCTGCTTATAGCGGCTTCGGCATAGCGCGTGCCGGCGCGGTCTCGGTACGTTCAGGCAGCGTGGGCGGCGTTGGGGTAATTGGTGGCGGGCCCGGCAGTGGTAAGTGAGGCTTACGAAGCCACGCCACTAACCTCTGAGCCAGAGGCAGCCAGCAGCGTAACGCCAAGCCAGCGCGCAACCTTGTTGGCTGCCGTGCTGATCATCTCGATTTGTGCGCTTACCTACGAATTGATTGTGGCAACGCTCAGCAGCTACCTGCTGGGCGATAGCGTCACGCAATTTTCGATCACCATTGGCTTTTTTCTGTTTGCAATGGGCTTGGGCGCGCTGCTTTCGCGGCAAATCCGCGGGCATGAGCCGCGCTGGTTCGTGGTGGTGGAACTGCTGACGGGACTGTTCGGCGGCATTTCGGCGGCGCTGCTTTATGGCGCGTACACAACGCTCAATGCCTACTACTATCCGATCATGATCGGCTTGATCCTTGCCGTTGGCGTCTGCATTGGGCTGGAAATTCCACTGCTGATGCGAATCGTGGCAACCCGTGCCGATCTGAGCAAAGCGCTTGCCGATGTGCTTTCGGTGGATTACATCGGCGCGCTGATTGCCTCACTAGCCTTCCCGCTGATCTTGCTGCCGCTTTTGGGCGTCACCCAAACTGCCTTCTGGATGGGCTTATTCAATATCGGCGTGGCAGCGGTTTGTTTGCACGTTTTCAGGGCGCGCATCAACCGTCGGTGGCGGCTGCGTTTGTGGCTTGGCACAGCAGGCATCGGCGGGCTGATGTTGGCAGGTGGCATCCTCTCGGTGGATATTGTGCGCCTGTTTGAGAGCCAACTTTATGAAGATGTGATCATTTACCGCGAGCAATCCACCTATCAGCGCATTGTAATGACACGGGGCGGCGAAGATATCCGCTTGTTCCTTGATGGTAACTTGCAGTTCAGCAGCCGCGATGAACATCGCTATCATGAAATGTTAGTGCATCCCGCCCTGATGGCTGCCCGCAGCCGCGAAACGGTTGTGATTTTGGGCGGTGGTGATGGTTTGGTTGCCCGTGAGGTGCTGAAATATGCTGATGTGCAACGCGTGATCGTCGTTGATCTTGATCCCGCAGTTACCGACCTTGCTCAGACGTTTCCCGCTTTGCGCGCCATGAACGGCGATGCTTTTGCCGATCCGCGTGTTGAGATCATCAACACAGATGCCTACGAATTCATCGAGCGCAGCAGCGATGTTTACCCTATCGTGATTATTGACCTGCCCGATCCCAATAATGAGCGTTTGAGTAAACTTTACAGCCAACAGTTCTACCGTCTGTTGGCGCGGCGGCTCTCGCCGGATGGCGCATTCATCACGCAGGCAACCTCACCCTACTTTGCGCGTGAAGCCTTTTGGTGCATTGCCAACACGGTGCAATCGGCGGGCTTTCAGGTGCTGCCGCTGCGCGCCCACGTACCTTCTTTTGGAGAATGGGGTTTTATCTTGGGAACACCGCGTGTTCCACCTGTGCTGCGCCTGCCTGAAGGGATGCCGCTGCGCTACCTAACGCTGGCAGTGCTGGAAGGCGCACGCATTTTTGATCCTGACATGGCAGAAGTGCCAACAGCGGTCAATACGCTAGAGAATCCTATCTTGCCGCGCTATTACAACCGCGCTTGGCAGCAGTGGAACTAATGCGGTAAAACTCAAGGGACATTCGGCAGCTTATCTGCTAGAGTTCGGCTAAAGCACACCAAAACTAGGAATGAGGATTAACGTCACGTGGCTATTGCACAACTGATTCCCTCACTTGAACCGCGCCTGCGCGAACTGTTTGACCAGCACAACGAACGTGCCGCAAACATTGACTGGGCATATAGCGACTATGTGCCACTGGATGAATTTCAGCGCGATCCACAGTCCATCCCGCGCCTTTCGCCAACCATCCTCAGCGCCATTGAACTAGCAGTTTTCACAGAGGTGAACCTGCCATGGTTCACAACGGCACTGCACGCTATCTTCAAAGGCTCGTGGAGCGTGCTGCTGGATTTTGTGCATACCTGGACGAGCGAAGAGGACGCGCACTCGTTGCTGCTGGAGACCTATCTGTTCGTCGGGCGCAACGGCGATCCACGCGCACGTGCTGCCCTGCGTAAGCAGGTCATCCGCACCGGGCTGATGTCCGCCGATTTGCTCTACGATCCACTCCAAGCCTTGGTGTATACCTCTATCCAAGAGCGCGCCACGCAGATTTACTACCTGAATGTAGCACAGGCAGCCGAAAAAGAAGACCCACATCTAGCGCGCTTGCTGCGCCGCCTCGCAAAAGATGAGACGCTGCACTACACCTTCTATCGTGACGCGGTGAAGCTGCACCTTGAAGCTGATCCAAATTGCGTCTATCCGGTGGCAGATGTGCTGCTCAAATTCGAGATGCCCGGACGTGGTTCGCCCGGCTACCAAGAGCGTGCCGATCTGGTGCGCCTTGCCAACATCTATGGACCTGAGCAGTTCTATTCACAGGTGATTGATGTGGTGCTGAAATATTGGCGTGTGGCAGAGCTACACCCAACCTATGCCGAAGCCCGTGAAGCGCAGCAGCAGATCGTCAAGCAGCACACACGGCTTGGCAAAATTGCAGCGCAGCTTGCCGCCCGCCGCGAACGTCAGGCGCAGCAAGAGGCGGCGCAGGATTAACTGCTGCACAAGGGCAGGCGCACGTGCCGTGCCTGCCCTTCCTTCATTTGCTAGGCAGCCGCCACACAGCTACAATTCTCCCACACCTGATCCACATTGTATTGTAAGCTAGGGATGCTTGCCCATGCCTGAATCTGCTTTGCTAGACACACTCAACCGACCATTGCGCGATTTGCGGATTTCCGTCACCGACCGCTGCAATTTTCGCTGTACCTACTGTATGCCCGCCGAAGTGTTCGGTGAAAACTACCAATTTCTGCCAAAGGCGCAGATGCTCACCTTTGAGGAAATTACGCGCCTAGCGCGCATTATGGTTGGTCTGGGTGCGCTGAAGCTGCGCCTGACCGGCGGTGAGCCGTTGGTGCGCCAAAACCTTGATGAATTGGTGCGCCAACTTGCTGCGATTGAAGGCGCGCACGACCTTGCCCTAACCACTAACGGTGTGTTGCTGCCGCGCTATGCACAGGCGCTTAAAGAAGCAGGTCTGGCGCGGGTGACGATCAGCCTTGATAGCCTTGATAACACTGTCTTTCGCCAGATGAACGGCGGCAAGGCAGATGTCTCTGAGGTGATTGCAGGCATTCAGGCAGCGGAAGCAGCAGGCTTAACGCCTATCAAGATCAACTGCGTGGTGCAGCGCGGCGTGAATGAGCATACCATCGTGGATTTGGCGCGTTGGTGCAAGGATCGCGGCTATATTGTGCGCTTCATTGAATATATGGACGTTGGCACGCGCAACGGTTGGCGCATGGATCATGTTGTGCCTGCCAAAGAGATTGTTGAGCGCATTCACGCCGCGCTGCCGCTGGAAAAACTGGCGCGCAACTATAACAGCGAGACGGCGCTGCGCTTTCGCTACAGCGACGGCGGCGGCGAAATCGGCATTATCGCCTCTGTAACACTGCCCTTCTGCGGCGATTGTTCGCGCATTCGCCTCTCTACCGATGGGCATATTTACACCTGCTTGTTTGCGGTAGAAGGCACTGACCTCAAAACGCCTTTACGCAACGGTGCAACCGATGACGAGATCGCGGCGACTATACGCGGCACATGGCAACGCCGCACAGATCGCTACTCAGAGCTACGCAGCGCGGAAGGCAGCAGCGGGCGTAAAATCGAGATGTACTATATTGGAGGCTAGTGCGTGCGACACATTGCGTTGGTAACTTATGCGGCGCGTCCGCTGTTGGTGGAGAGTGAACGGCGTGTGATTGAGCCGTTATTTCGGCGCGGTGTGCGTGTCTCAATCTGCATTTGGGATGATCCAAATGTAGATTGGCAGGCTTTCGATGCTGTGATCTTGCGCGGCACGTGGGATTATCACCACAAAAGCGCTGCCTTTCGGGCATGGCTGGCACGCCTTGAGGCGGAAAATGTGCGCCTGTTCAATGCCGCACCAACCATTGCATGGAATATGGATAAGCACTATCTGCGCGATTTGGCGGGTGAAGGCATCAAGATCGTGCCGACGGTTTGGCTGGCAGAGGGCGAAACGGCAGACCTCGCTGCTATCCTTGATGAGCAAGGCTGGCAGCAGGCAGTTGTGAAGCCGAACATCAGTGGCAACGCAGATAACACATGGTTGGTCGGGCGCGCAGAGGCAGCCGCACAAGCAGAGCGCTTTCGCACGGCGCTTAGGCTGCCTTTCGGCATTATGGTGCAGCAGTTTATGCCGTTGGTGCAAAGCTATGGTGAGTGGTCGTTCATTTTCTTCAATGGCATTTACAGCCACGCTGTGCTAAAGCGCCCTGCCGCAGAGAGCATCTATGTGCAGACACATTTGGGCGGCACTTCTGAGCGGCGCGAACCACCACCCAGCCTGATCAGCCATGCCAGCGCGATCATGCGTGCGGCAGCGCGCTGCACAGGCGCACGGCAGCCCTTCCTTTATGCGCGTGTGGATGCGCTCGATACCTTCGACGAACTGACCTTGATGGAACTCGAAGTATTTGAGCCGTATCTGTTCCTAGAAGCGGATAGCTACGCGCCTGAGCGTTTTGCGGATGCCATCACGGATGCGTTAGGAGGCTGATCCGATGCGGAACTTCACCTGCCCTGAGTGCGGCAAACGCATGATTCTCGACTTTGCAACTGGCAAAGTTCACTGCAAGGCATGTGGCTACGTGCGCCCTGATGAGATCAGCCAACTGGATGCTACCCGCCAGCAGATTGCCTCACGTGGCAAGCGCCAGCACGTATCGCTCACCTATAAGGGTGAAGTGATGCCGAGTGCCTATGCTGCCTTTCGCACGGGTCACGACCTGCTGCATCAGGGCGACAAGCAAGCGGCTTTCCGCGCTTTCGTGCGCGCCAGCGAATACCAGCCCGATTTCACCGACGCCCATTTTTGGGCAGCCAAAACTGCCTCAGAGCCTGCTGCCCAACGCGAACACCTTGAGCATGTGCTTGCCCATGATCCGACGCACGGTGAGGCAATCCGCCTGCTGATGGTGCTAAATCAACGCCTGACGCCGCAACAAGCAGAGCTCACACGCGGCGATCACCAACCCAGTGAGCAGCACGCCCCAGAGGCTGAAGCGCGCATTCGCGCTTTGCTGTGTCCCGTCTGCGGCGGACATCTAACGCTGGATGAGCGCCTAGCGCGTGTGGCGTGCCGTTTTTGCGGTCACAGCGCGCCGTATGATGAAAAAAAGCGCAGCGGTGGCGATTCGCTCAACATGGCGCTCATAGAGCGCAAAGCGCAGCCGCGCCGTTGGAATGTTGGCGCACGTTTGGTTGTTTGCCAGCAATGCGGCGCTGAACATACCTTGCCCGCCACCAAACTTTCGGCGCGCTGCCGCTTTTGTGGCTCGGCAAATGTGCTGCTTGGCGATGCCTTGCGCTCTTTTGTGCAGCCTGATGCTCTTTTGCCCTTCCGCAGCACGCCAGAGGCTATCCATGCTGCTGTGGAACAGGCGTTGAAACGCCCTGCACAACGCCTTGCCAATTTGTTTAACACGAACCGCATCACCAGCGCGAATCTGGAAGGTGTTTACATTCCCTACTGGTTCTTTGATGTGGTGGTGGATGTTACTCAAACACGCAGCGGTTTTCGCGGTGGAAATGCCTTCACCGATAGCATGACTTGGCAAGATATCGCCAGCGATGTGGCTATCCCGGCTGTCCAATCGCCGCCACCGCGCTTTTTGGCAGCACTGCCGCCGTTCGCCATGCGTGATGTGGTTGCCTATGCGCCGCAGTGGTTGGCAAAATATCCCGCCGAACTCTATACACTGGAATTTGACAAAGCCTCCTTAGAGGCACGCGGCATTGTGGCAGAGATGATGCGCCGCAAACATCAGCGCGAGGTAACTGTGCAAACACGCGACGAACGCGGTGTGGAACGCCCTGAAAGCACACGCACCACCACACGCATCGCCAGCATGATTTTTTCGCTCGTGCTGCTGCCGGTGTGGATTGCCACGCTCACCGAAGTGGATGGCGACGTGCGCCTAGCACTGGTTAACGATCAATCGGGCAAAGTCGTCTTTGGCGAGACGCACCGCCCGCCACGCAGTTAGCTTTCTTACAAAATATTAGCGCTGCTCTTGTTTATTTCCTACACAGATTGCGTATATCTAAAGTCAGGTAGAAAGCGCTGAGGCTTGTAAGCACAAGCAGCGCTCACCGGATACGCTCACTTGCCTCAGCCTTACATGAAATTGTTAAGGAATGGAGGTCAATCACCATGTCTCTGATGCGCCGTGATTACAATCCTTTTGAAGAAATGGATCGGATGATGGATCGGATGCGCTCGATGATGAACGCGCTGATGCCCATCACATGGGAAGCGCCGCGCACCAACGATGCCAGCCTGCTGGCTGTGGATGTCACCAGTGACGAACACAACATCACCGTGCGAACTGCCCTGCCCGGCTTCAAGCTGGATGAAATTGATGTGAATGTGCAAGGCAATCTGCTCACCATCACTGCCGAAACAAAGGCAGAACGCGAGGATAAACAGGCAAATTGGCACATCCGCGAGATGCGCTACGGCAAGTTTGCCCGCACAGTGGCGTTGCCAGAAGAGGTCTCTGTGGATAAAGCAAATGCAACCCTTGAAGATGGCATCTTGACAGTCAAACTGCCCAAGCAGAAGCCCAGCCCTATCCAGAAGATCGCCGTGACCATGAAAAACCTGCTCGGCGGTGGCAAGAAAAGCGAGTAATACAGCACAGGCAAGGGTCGCTCAGCGACCCTTGTTTTTGCCGCGCTAAAGCGTATCGGTTGGGTCAACATCCACGACCCAATGCATAGCAGGCTCGCCAATCAAGCGTGAAGGTTCGGTGGTGCGCGCAAGGATGTGCCAGTAGTAAACGCCATCCAGCTTGCCAAAATGCGCTGTGGTCGGTCCGACCAAGCGCGTGGCGCTCAGGTTTTCCGCCGCGATATGAGCGCGCAGCACCTCGGCAGCCGCCTCTGCCTCGCGCTGCGCCTGAGCAGGGCTAGGCGCGCTGAACAGCAGGCGCACCAAGCGCTTATACGGCGGATAATCCAGCAAGCGGCGGTATTCCAATTCGCGGGCGTAAAACGTCTCGTAGTCATGGTGTGCTGCCGCTTGAATAGCATAATTGTGCGGCTGATAGGTCTGCAAGATGACTTTGCCGCCACGCCAACCGCGCCCGGCGCGCCCAGCGGCTTGCGTCAGCAATTGGAAAGTGCGTTCGGTAGCGCGGTAGTCAGGCAGGCTGAGCGCCGTCTCTGCCAACATCACACCGACCAGTGTCACACGCGGCAGATCAAGCCCCTTCACAATCATCTGTGTGCCAACCAACACGTCTGCCTCGCCGGCGGCAAAACGCGCCCAGATTGCCTCGTGCGCGCCGCGTTCATGGGCTGTATCCCGATCCCAGCGCAAAACACGCGCCCCTGCAAATTCGCCCTCAACCGCCTCGACCACGCTGGCGGTACCTGCGCCAAAGAAGCGAATACGGTCGCTGTTGCATTGTGGGCAGCGTTTTGGCGGCTCAGCATGATGCCCACAATAGTGGCAGATGAGCTGACCACCTTCGCCGTGCTTGTGAAAGGTCAGTGGAATATCACACTCAGGGCAGCGCGCCACATAGCCACACTCACGGCACAGCACAAAGGTTGCCGCGCCGCGCCGATTGAGGAACAACAGTGCTTGTTCGCCGCGCTCAAGCGTTTCGCGCAGGGCAAGGCGCAGCGCTGTGCTGAACATGCTGCGGTTGCCTGCGCGCAGTTCTTCGCGCATATCCACGATGCTGACGGGCGGCAACGGCGCGGCGATTACCTCAGCTACCGCCTCTGAGTCACTGCGCGGCACGATCACGCGGTTGGGCAGATGCAGATAGGTCAGATCGCCGCGCCGAGCGCGGAACGTCGTCACAATATCCGGCGTGGCAGAGCCAAGGATCACAACGCCTTTGTGCAGGCGCATCAGGGCGATAGCCGCCTCACGGGCATGATAATAAGGTGGCGGCAGCGGCGGCGATTGTTTGTAGCTATCGTCGTGTTCTTCGTCCAGCACAATCACGCCTAGATCGGGCAGCGGCGTAAAGAGCGCTGAACGCGCACCTACCACAATGCGAATTTCGCCGCTGCGTGCGCGCCGCCATGTGTCGTACTGTTCACCGGCGGTTAGGGCGCTGTGAACAACGGCAACCTGCCCTTGAAAGCGTGAGGCAAAGCGGCTAACGGTCTGTGCCACCAGCGAAATTTCTGGCACAAGCACAAGGGCTTGCTTGCCTTGCGCCAGCGCGTGTTCAATGGCGCGCAGATATAGCTCGGTTTTGCCGGCACCCGTCACGCCATGCAGCAGGAAGGCGCCACCTTCGGCATCTTGCGCGGCGCGGATTGCCTGCCAGCACGCCTCTTGCTCGGCGGTGAGTGTCGGAATCGGCTGTGGTGGATAGTGGCGGGCTGCCAACGGATCGCGGTAGCGCTCTTCTTCGCTGATCTCGATGAATTCTTTGGCGGCAAGCTGGCGCAGCGCGTGCAGGCTCGCTCCCGAATCGCGGGCGAGATCGCTCAGGTCAAGTGCGCCGCCTTGCTCAGCCAGCACCAAGAGCGCTGCTGCCTGCTTAGGGCTGCGCGCCATGCCTTGTGCTATCTCGGAAGCGCGTTCAGGGCTGATCAGCAAGCGTGCTACGCGCACAGTGCGCGCTTCGGCATCTGGTTCGGGCAGGATCGGCTCGCTGAGCAAGCGTCCGTTAGCAAGCAACGGGCGGATCGCCTCTCGCCACGAACGGTTTGGCAAAGCGCGGTCAATCTGTTTAGCAGTCAGGGCACCGCGTTTGCAGAGCAGGGCGATCACTTGTGCGCTGAGCGTCTCGCCTTCGGGTGGGCATTCACCTTCTGGGTCGGCAAGGCTGTAGCGGAGCGCGCCGCGCTTGGCGATCCCCGGTGGCAGCATCAACCACAGGCAGTTGGCAAGCGGGCTGAGCGTATGATCAGCCAGCCAACGCGCAAAGGCAATTTGTGTGGGCGTGACGACAGGCTCAGCGCTGATGATCTCTTGGATCGGCTTTGGGCGCTGCACAGGGCTGTGATCCTCAAGCGCCAAGATGATGCCTTGCGATAAGCCCGTGCGGAAGCTGACCTGCACCAACTGCCCAACCTGCACAGGCAGATCATCTGGCACGGCATAATGAAACGTGCGCCGCACATTCGCCTGATAAACAGCTAGTTCCGCATAGAGACTAGGTAAATCGGTTGCCTGTGACATGCCTTAAGTATACCATAGAACAAACGTACCTTCCCCACAAATGGTTTTCTAATTACATACCATTTTGAGATAAACACGCTCAGGATTCATTGGTACACTTTTGAGCGTAGTAGTCGTATGTGACGATGTTTCCCATAGCAGTTCGTAGATAGCAAGAACCTGTGAGCAAGATGCCTAATCGCAACTACCTGAATGGCTTCCATGCAGTGCGCCGTGCTTGGGCTTGGCTGCTGCAGACACCCTATCAAGCACCGCAGCGCATGTGGCAGGGGCGCTTTTTGGCAGCCAGCCTGCTCTTGACCATTGCTTTCAGCCTTTATGCACTTTTGCTGCCCCTGAGTGAATCATTCAAGCCCTTTGGAGAGCATTACAGGCTGTTCTTGGCACTCAGCTCATGCGGTTTCTTGCTTGCGTATGCCCTAAATCGGCGCGGCTACTACCTAGTTGCCACCAACCTCACGCTGCTAAACTTCAGCCTGAACACTTTCCTTGCCGCCACCACGAGCAACCACGAGATGCAATCCCTATTCCTGATTTATTTACTCATCCCTATTTTACTCAGCAGCGTTTTGGTCAGTTTTGCTCAGGCGGTGATCGTCTATGGGTTAATTATGGCAGGGCTGTGTGGGTTGGTGCTTGCCGAGGTAGGTCGGCAAACACTCACGCCACACATCACGATGATGGTAGGCATTGTTGGCATCATCACGCTGCTGCTGATTTACTATCGCAACAACGTTGAGCAAATCCGCCAGAGCAGCCTCGTCGAGAGCGAAGAGCGCTACCGCAGCCTTGTGGAAGTCTGCCCAGATGCGATTGTAGTCGTGTCCGAAGGCAAATTTGTGTATGTCAATCCGTCCGCTATAACGCTCTTTGGCGCACACTGCGCGGACGATCTGATTGGCAGGTATGCCATCGAATTCATTGACCCTGCCTATCGGCGGGATGTTTCGGAAAGCCTGCTGCGCCCACGCGATGACCGCCCACTAGAGCAGCGCGTCATGCGGCTAGATGGCACCTCACGGGCTGTTGAGGTCATTGGCTCTGCCATCCTTTATGAAGGCAAGCGCGCACGGCAATCCGTCATCCGTGATATTACCGAGCGCCAAAAGGCACATCAACAGGCGCTGGAACTTGCCTTAGAGCGTGAAAAATCCGCCTTTTGGAGCAGTTCATCAGCGATACTTCGCATGATCTTCGCACGCCGATCAGCACACTCAGCACGGTTGCCTATCTACTCGAAAAACTGAGTGAGAAGATTAGCGAGCAAGCCCGCTTGCACACTGAAGCTGACCAACAAGCACTCGACCATTCCTTACACCAACTCCGTGAGCGCGCACGTAGCCTACGCAGCGCGGTGCAGCGCCTTGCACGTATTGTAGAAGGCATGTTCGATATGGCACGCCTTGATGGGCTAACCACATTTACCCTAGCACGCATGGACTTAAACAGCGTGGTGAAGCGCACCTTAGAGCCATATTTTGCCGATGCTGCACAGTTTGGCTGCACACTAACACTCACCCTCAGCGAAAATAACCCAAAAGCCTTTTTGAACGAGGTGGAATTTAGCCGCGTGCTGCAAAACTTGGTTGAAAATGCGCTGCAATACACGCCCAGCGGCGGCACAGTCGCCATCAACACCCATACGACTAATCATGAAGTGATCTTTGAAGTGTGTGATAATGGCATCGGCATTGCTGCTGAGGAACTGCCACACATCTTCGAGCGGTTCTACCGCACCGATAAGGCGCGTTCGACGCATACCGGCGGCGCAGGGCTTGGCTTGGCAATCAGCAAAAAGATTGTAGAGGGGCATCGTGGGCGCATCACGGTGGAAAGCCAAGCCGGTCAGGGCGCAACCTTTCGTGTGCATCTACCGTTGGTTGGGCAAATGCCGCCGCCTGCCTAGCCCTGAACGCCTACGGATAAATGACCGATCCGACGACCATGGCGCGTAAGGGGCTTGGGTAAGGGCAGCCAGCGCCAACAAAGCGGCATCATAGTTCACGCGCCAACCAACAAAATCGCGCTAGGCTTGCTCACGATTGCGTGTGACAGGCACACCCAGTGAAACAAACTGATCGTAGACTTCGTCAAACTCGGTGCGCTGAATGCTGATCGGATCGTCTGAACGCGGGTCAGGCGGATAGTCCACATTGAAAAAATCGGCAATGTGCCGCAGCGAAAGGTAGCCTGCACGCAAAGTAATATGTGCCTGCATATCTTGCGGTATGGCAAGCGTGGAAGCAGTTAACGCGGCAGCATCTAAGACAGCGCCTGCCGCCGTCACCCAAGAGCGACGCCCAACAGGTGAACGGTAAAAAACAAGGGCTACCAATGAGGTGTGGCTTTCCTCTAGCTCCACAAACCACGTTTCCCACTGCGCCCAAACCTCACTCAGTTTGTCCAAGCGCCCTAAACGGTGGTGGCGCAAAATCATCTCTAGAGCGGAAGGTGGCGAGCCTGCCCGCACTTCAAGCATGGTGACGGCAGCCTCGCGTTTGGCAAAAGCGGCATAGATTGTTGGTAAATAAGCGATCAACAGCGCCACCAGAATCAGCCCAACAATCGCCTCGCTAAAAATAACTACCTCAAAGGCATATTCAATGTTGTTGACAAAGCCAAGCGTTAGCATGGATGACCCGCTAAGCCGAAATGCCTCGCCTAGATCAATGCCCATGCCCCAGTAAATAAACATATAGCCAATGAGGATGTAAATCAGCAGCACAATTGGCGTCAGAAGGAGTGTCAGTGGTGCATAAAATGCCATCAGCCGATCTCGCGCCTCGTAGCTGTTTACCCGCCGCAACCGCGCATAGAGATCAAAAACACGACGGGAATAACGAAAAATTTGGCGGGTTAGCGCATCTTGCACACTTCGAGGCAGCACAAAGGTTTGCAAGGCAGAGCGCACTGTAAGAAAGACAATGGCAACGCCAAGCACAACCGAAAAAAACTGCAAAACGACATTTCCCAACAAGATCACGGCGCACTTACTCCGTCCTGTGGGCTGCCAACACAATCAGGCGCGGGCTGCCCTCACCAAACGGCGCACCCTCATAATCCCCAAAGCGCTCAATGCGCGCTAAGCCACATAGCTCCAGGAGCAAGTCTAGCTCGGCGGGGAAAACATAGCGCAACGTCAGCGGCGCAACAGTGCGGCGCAGCACGTTCTCCGCGCCGATCTCATCGTAAATCCATGTGATATGCTGAAGCTGTTCCGCACGGTTTAAGGTGCTAACCGATTGCTGCATGACATAGTTACCACTGTCAGGCTCAATGAACGAGCGCTCTAGCGTTACCGCACTGTCATCTTGCGTGGCGAACGCCTCTGCTGCGTTGGGCAGGTCAAAGGCGATCAAGCCCTCAGGCGCAAGGCAGGCGGCAAGCCGCGCCAGCAGTTGGCGTTGAGTCTGCGGCGTGTGGAAGGGCATAAAGGCGTTGTAGGGCAGCAAGATCAGCTTATAGCGCGTTGTAAACGCATACTCAAGGGCATCGCCCTGAAAAAATGTGGCAAAGTCGCGCAGATCAGCGCGCCCGCGCAGTTTGCGCTCGGCACGTTCCAGCATGGCACGCGAGTGATCGAGTCCATGCACGGTATACCCTTCCGCCGCAAGGTGAAAGGTAACGCGCCCTGTGCCACAACCAATATCGAGGATCGGATCGCCGTGATCTTCCGCTAGCTTGCTATAGAAAGGCAGATCATCGAGCATTTGCTCGTTCTCAGCGTCGTAGTAGCGGGCGATGGTGTTGTAGAAAGCAGCAGACTGCCCGAACGGTTGGCTCATGCGTCTTGCTCCAAATAGCCGTGCGGATGGGTGCGGTGCCATGCCCAAGCTGAGGCGATAATATCGTGCAGGGTTGGGTAGCGCGGCTGCCAGCCGAGTTCGCCGTTGATCTTCTCAGCAGAGGCAACTAAGGTTGGGCTATCGCCGGGGCGCCGTGCCGACTCAATGGCGGGAATTGGGTGACCTGTCACCTCACGTGCAGCTTGGATCACCTCACGCACGCTGTAGCCTTGCCCGTTCCCGATGTTGTAGGTCATGGCGAGGCACTCATCAATGGCAGCCACAGCCAAGACGTGCGCGCTGGCAAGGTCTTCCACATGCACATAATCGCGGATGCAGGTGCCGTCGTGCGTTGGATAATCTGTGCCGAAAATGCCGATGTGTTGGCGCTGACCAAGCGGCACTTGCAGCGTGAGCGGAATCAGGTGCGTCTCAGGTTGGTGTGCTTCGCCGCGCACGGCGCGCCCATGCTCATCCAGTGATGCGCCGCAAGCATTAAAGTAGCGCAGCACGCAGTAGCGCAAGCCTTCGCGCTGGTGATACCAACGGATCATCTGCTCGATCATGAGTTTCGTCTCGCCATAGACGTTGGCAGGCGCGTAGGGATCATCTTCGCTGAGCGCAGCGTTCTTGCTGGCATACACTGCCGCCGTAGAAGAAAAGACGAGGCGCTTCACGCCATGCGCGATCATGGCGTCCAGCAGGGTTTGGCTGTAGGCAACATTGTTGCGGAAGTACAAGCCGGGCTTCTGCATACTCTCGCCCGCCTCGATAAGCGCGGCAAAGTGCGCGACTGCGTCAAACTGCCCCATCTGAAAGAGCGTATCCAGCGCGGCGCGGTCGCGCAGGTCGCCTTGCACAAAGGCAGCCTCAGACGGCACGGCAGCGCGATAGCCACGCGAGAGGTTATCGAACACGGTAACTCGATGACCTGCCCTGAGGAAGGCAGCGGCAGTTGTGGAGCCGATATACCCCGCCCCGCCCGTAACAAGAATGTGCATAAGTGATCTCTTCTCCGTGCGAAGTGATTTAGTCCAATTGATCAGCGAAGTAGGCGCTCACTGTGGCGCGTACCCCGTCATACATCGCCGCTTCCACCGTTGCAATGGCATTGGGCGGGATGTTGTGCCAAAGCGGCTGCATTTGCGCCTCGTCTGCTAAAAACGCCTGCATATCCGCCGCAGACATCCGAATGCGGCTGCCGAGTATCTCTAAGCTGCGGCTGTGAGCATTGGGCGCAAGCTGATCAGCGATCAGGTCGCGCCAGGCGCTCAGATCGGCATCTGTCATAAAAGGCAGCCAGTTTTGTGGTGTGGCGCTTTTCAGTGCGACATAGTCGCCTTCGGCAAGGCACAACCGATCACGCGCATCCAGGTGGCACAGCAGCATATGCAGCAAGATATTACGCAAGGCGGGCGCTGCCCAATCACGGCTGAAATAGGGCAGCATCTGGGTGAACCAAATGCCATCCATTGCCAAATGTGCGGCATAGCCCGCCACAAAAGCACGCTGTGCCGCATTGCTAAGGTTGCCACAACGCAAAACAGGGAACATCCGCAGCAGTTTCACAGCAGGTGGCAGGTCGAAGGGCATGTGGTATTCAAAAAAGTGTGTAGCACCGCGTGCCAAACCTGAAGAAACACGCGCATCCGGTGCAATGCTGCCCAATAAAAAAGCACCCCACGCCTGAGCCAGCGCTTGGCGAACTGGCTCAGGTAGGGCAGAGTCGGCAAGCAGCCGATCAGCAAGGGCAATATGCATGAACGGTGTGGGCATACTTCAGCGCGAGAGCAACAAGATGATGATGGCAACCAACAAGATCAAAATGACCGCCCCCATGCCAATCACCAGCAGGCGTGTGTTATCTCGCGGCACACTGGCAACCTCTGGCTCGGCTGTGCCAAGTGGCGTTGGCTGCGAACGCCCTGCATGGCGTGGCGCGGCGGGAATTTCGGGCTTGGAGGGCATTGGCACGCGCAAAACGTCCGGTTTAAGGGCTTCCTGCACGCGCTGATCGCGGTCAACAGGTGGCTTAGGCTCCGTGCGCTGCAAGATCATCGTCTTGTCGCTATCCATGGGCATGGCGTTCGGTGCGGGCGCTTTATGCGAACTAACGGCTGCACGGACTGCCTTCGCCATCTCGCCGGCGGTGTGGAAGCGCTGCGCCCGATCCTTAGCGAGCGCGATGTTCATGATTGCCTCAAAATGTTCACCCAGATCAGGGCGCAGCCCACGCAGCAGCGGCGGCTGATCAAAGAGGTGCATGTTCATCAGGCGGGCTGTTTTGGTTTCCTCAAAAGGTGCTTTGCCGGTTAGCAATTGGAATAGGATCACGCCTAACGAATAGACATCTGTCTCGGCGCTAGGGTCTTCGCCACGCCACGCTTCGGGCGCCATGTAGGTAGGGCTGCCAACGACAGTCCCCGGCGCGGTGAGCTTCGTCTCGCCCAAGCGCCGCGCAATGCCAAAATCGGTTAGGAAGGTGTTGCCTTCTTCATCTAACAGGATGTTGGCAGGCTTCAGATCGCGGTGGATGATGCCACGCAGATGGGCATAATCCAACGCGGAAGCGATCTGTTCAATGTAGCGCTGCACGTCGCTTAGTGGCGTTTCCGTGCCGCGAATAATCTGGCTGAGGTTGCCGCCCGTCTTAAGCGCCATCACCAAAAAGACGTAGTCGCCCTCGCGCCCAAAATCAATGACGGGAATAATATGCGGATGCTCTAATGCGGCGAGGTTTTCTGCCTCGCGCTGAAAACGGGTGACAAATTGGTCAGTATCCGAGAGTTCGATGTTTAGCACTTTCACGGCAACATCACGGTGAACACCGACTTGCCGTGCGCGGTAGACGGTACCCATGCCGCCGCCGCCTACTACCGAAACCATTTCATACTTACTGATTGTGCGCCCAACCAAAGCGCTTGTGGCGTAACTCATGTTGCTGCCTTCCATCTCTGTTTGCGCCGAGAGGCAATTACACAGCAAAGGCAGGCACACGCCTGCCCTTGCAAGTGAGGTGCTGCTTATTTGCGCGCTGTGCGTTCTCGTTTACTAAACGCTGCCAACTCAGCTTCAAGCGCTTTACGTTTTGCCTCTGAGGCAGCCCGTGCTTCTTTCAGCGCGTGCTGCACATGGCGTTCAGCCCGTTTCCGTAAGGCTTTACCTGAAGAAGGCGTTAGCAGAAAAGCCAACGTTGCGCCCAGCGTTGCACCGAAAAGCAGCCCCAGTGCAAAAAGTACCACACGGCGCATGGCGATCTCCTATCGCAGCATAGGCTGCGCTTCACGCCAACCTACCACACCTCATTATAGCATATGTGTGCCGCATAACCACCTAGCGCGCCAACGCCATAAAAACGCTATGCAGTTCGCTGGGCGTTAACCCGCCGTGATGCCCTAGAAAGGTTTGCTCATATTTATCTTTTTCGTACCACCACACCGATTCGTGCGCGTAGGGCAGGATCACCAGATTGCCCAAGCGCGAGCGAAACACGGCTGAGCAGTTCGCCCCAAAAAAGCCTTGTTCTACCAAATCAGCCGTGCGGTAGACCTCTGCCAAACCGCTTAAGTGCGCTAAGAGCATCTCATAGGCTGTTTGCAAGTGCGCTTCCTTCACGTAGAGGAACATATCCCGCGCCGAGCCGGCTGGCACCAACGGCACGCCATGCCGATTAGTCTTGAGCAGCGCTTGGAGTTCAGGCAGCCCGTGATTGAGGTAGATCGTTGTCCCCGGATCAATCTCTACTTGCCCATGATCAGCCGTCAGCAAGATGAGCGTGTCATCGTTCGCCTCAAGGTTGGCGTAGAAAAGGCGCTCTAGCGCGGTGAAAAAGGTATCAATTTCGGCGTGGTGGTGTGCTGTATCCGGTCCGTAAGCGTGCGCGATGGTATCAATCGGTGCGTAGTAGAACATGAAATAGCTGCGCTCTCGGCTGGTGTTGACCGCAGTGGCAAGGTTGAGCAAGCCTTCGGAAAGGGTGCGATAAGGTGCAATCCGTGCGCCGCTGAACATTGCCTGCCCATAGGACGAATGGGCAATTGATTTATCTTGAAAGACATAGCTTTTCACGCCGTGCGCGGCAAGTTCTTCATAGAAGATTTTGCGCGGCAAGATCGCCTGCGGCGACACCACATTTCGCAGGGTTTCCGCACTGGGATCGCCGGCATAGCTGAAGGGCAAGGGCGCAATGATCGCATCCAGCATTGGCTCGTAGTAGAACCATTCATAGACGCCCGTCTCGCCAACGCTTTGCGCGGTGTTGATGGTGGTGACGTGCGCCGATGTGGTGGACGGAAACTGCACGCTGATCTTGGAGATCACGCCGTTATCGGCAAACCGTTTTAGGAATGGATAGTCCTTATAGTGCTGTTCGAGAAAGCGCCAGCCAAAGCTATCCACAAACAGCAGCACCACTTTCCGATAGCGTTCGGGCAGATGCGCCAGTGCTTTAGGCGGCAAGCCACCTTCAATGCCCGTCAGGGCGCGGCGCACCGTGTGCGGAATCTGGGCGAAACTGTAAGTGTCGTAGATGGGTTTGGCAAAAGCGGCATTAAAGCGCGAGGCATCCACCACCTGCAAGGATTCTTCATTGAACAACGCAAAAGCTCTCCTAGTTGGCAGGCAGGCATGTTCGCACCCTACCTGCGTAGTGCTTGCTAGGCACCGCCGTAGAGCTTCTCGCTCATAGGGCGCATTCCGATCAGCAACACGCGGCTCTTAGGCGGCATTTGCACAGCAAACAAAATTGCCTCTGCCACATCTTCCGCCTCGATCATCTCTTGCAGGGCGGGCATATCTTCGGTGCGCCCTGTGCCAAAGGCAAAGGTGGTGCGAACGCCACCGGGCGCAATAATGCTCACCTTGATGCCGTGCGGGCGCAACTCACCATCAAGGGCGGTGGCAAAGCCAACTTGGGCATGTTTGGTGGCACAGTAAACTGCCTCATTCGGGAAGCCATTCACACCCGCTTGTGAGGAGACAACTACCACATTCCCGCTTTTGCGCGCAATCATGCTTGGCACAAAGGCATGGGTAAATAGGAAGGTGGAGCGCATGTTGGTGTTCATCATCCAGTCATAATCTTCAATGGTATGCTCGACCAGCGTGCCGTAGCGCGCCACACCAGCATTGTTCACCAAAATATCCACCTGCCCAAAGTCTGCTAAGATCTGATCACGCACGGCATAGACGGCGGGCGCGTCTGTTGCATCAGCGGGATAGGCTTTAGCGCGCACACCAAGCGCGGTGCATTCTGCCACAAGCGTGGTCAATTCCTCAGCATTGCGGGCAGTGGCGGCGATATTGCAGCCTGCCTTTGCCAAGACCAGCGCCGCAGCGCGCCCAATGCCGCGTGAAGCACCCGTAATAACGGCGGTTTGCCCTTGAATAGAGATTGCCATCCTTGAAAACTCCTTGTATGTTGATGAATTAGCGCTAGGCGTCGGATTGCTGTTTAGCAAATTCTTGCACAATCAAGCTAAAGACGCGCAAGCCATACCCTTGCACTTCCACAACCAAGCCTTTTGCCTTCAACTGCGAGAGTATAACGGCATCTTGCGGCGTGCTGCGCCCTGTGGCAAGCCGTTTAAGCGCACCGCGTTCTCCAAGCGTGAGTGAATCCCAAATCCGTTTGCATTCTTTCCACGTCATTTGTTCATTGATCAACAACTCGCCCATGCGTTTGGGCTGTGTTGGCTGTTCTTTGAGCGTTTCAAGCAGATTGAAGGCTGATCTGAGCAAGCCGGGATGCCCGCCGCTGATGTCAATCAGCATATCGCGTGTTTCACGGCGCAGCGGATAGTTCATGCGTGCTTCAAGGTCTTTCAGCATCGCCTCAGAATCTTTTTGATCATAAGGTCCGATGGCAAAGCTGTTGTCGGTGAACAGTTCGTAGAATTCTTCAACTTCGGCGTGGCGTTCAGGCGCACGTTGGTAGGGCATTGGATAGCGTGTAGTGACGAGGTAAGTGAGCTGATACTTGAAGCGATTGCGCAGAGCGCGCAGATTACAGAAAAGCTGCGCGTCGAAGCGCTCGAAAACGTAGTCGAATTCGTCGAAGCAGAAGGTGATCTTCAGGCGTGTGCCGCGCATGAGTTCATCAAGCGCAACGGTGAGATGCCGAAAGGCAAGATCACGGTTTTGGACGATCAAGTCATAGGTTGCTTCTAGGCGTGGGCGCACATTTTGCAGCAGCGGATGTTCCACATTACCAACGAAACTTGCGAGGTTATAGGCGATGCTCTCGTAGGCTGCCCACGTCTCTTGGGCAAGCCAACCGTTGCATTCCACCAAGACGAAGAAATGCGAAAAGGCGTTATCGCTCAGGTGGTATTGAATGGTGTCCGGACGGGTGAGGTGCAGCATAAAGCGCGATTTGCCACAGCTTCCCACACCAACCAGCGCGCAGCATTCACCGCGGTTCAAGTTGGTGAGGATGCTTGCCGTCAAGGTCATGCGGTAATCCAACGGATTACGGCGGTTGGGTTCACGCACGGGCGGTGCATAGTAATTATAGCTGCTCATCGGCTCGGCTCACTCCAATCCAACTTAAGGTGCGGCAACGGCTAAGGCGAAAGCACGCCGAAAAATAGGGCTATTCACACTTGACCAAACGCTGGAGAGTGAATCGGCAAGCATCTCGATCAACTCACCTTGCGAGGTGCGCAATGCTTCTACGGCGGGGTCAGGTGTGGGCGGTGGTGCATTTTTGGGTCTGCGTCCTTTTTTAGGCGGTGCAGCGGGAATATGGTCAAGGCGCGTTAGCAGCGCTTGCGCCACCTGAATGGCAGCCAGATAGTTCTCTAAGGGCGAGAGCATGTCCAGCACTTGGGCAACTTCTGTGCCAAGCAGTTCACGGAAGGCAATCAGATAGTCTTGCAGGCGGCGCACTGCCGCTAAAGCATCGTCTACGCTGGTACCTTGTTCCATAGTGGTGCGAAGGGCAGTCAGTTGTTCCCAGAGCAGCGTGCCAACGTGGTAAATGGCAAGCGCCTTCTCATTGGGATCAACATCTTCGGCAAGGGTCAGGCGCAAGCCTTCGGCAAGGCGCTTAAAACGCGAGACATCAAGGGCATCGCAAGCGGCGCGTGCCTCAGCTTGCCATACTTTAAGGCGCTCACTGATGGCAACCTGCTCTAGAATATCCTCACCAAGCATAGAAGCGCGCTCGGCAAGCGCCAGCAGCAGCCGTGCCTCGTTCACAGCGTCTGCGAACCATTTTGCCTCTTTGCGGTGTTCCTTCACATCCGCCAGCACGATGGCATCGGTCAGGCGGAAGGTTTCACGGGCAAGGCTGGGCAGCACATTCAAGTCACCACGCTGCACATAGCGCAGCAGCGCCTCAACGCGCTCCAACGTCTGGAGGGCAAACAACCTGCCTGCCCGAACCATACTCGTTGTCTCATCCAAACCGACAGTGTGCGCCAAGACCTGACGCAGAAACACTTCACGTGGCGCGCTGGCGGGTGGGGCGCTTAGTTCCTCTTGTGGCTCAAAAACGCGCACCGTCGTCGGGAAAACTTGTCCCCACAGATCGGCTTTCTTCTGGGCTTGGGCGGCATCTTCGGCAGCATGTGTGCCAGTCACCATAATCTCAACTTCGTTGGCATTCAGGTGCAGTTCGCTGATGGTGGTGCTTTGCGTTTGCGAGTGATCTAGCCCATCAGCAACGCGCAAAATAGCAGAGAGTGCCAGCGCGTCGCGCCGCAAGTCTTCCGGCAGTTCCAAATAGACTGGCTCTGCTTCTGGGCGCACCTTTTTGCGGTGGAACGAGGTGGTACACGCCAAGATGCGTTGTTCGTCCTCAGAAAAGCCGCGTAAGGGTGTATTCATCAGAATATCGCGCCCGCGCAAATGGTGGTTGGGCGGATCAATCTCGTAGGCGATGTTGTGGACGAGCGCGGCGGCTTCCAGCAGCGGGCGCATATTTTGCGGCAGGCGGTGCAGATTGACCGTTGCGTCGAAAATCTGCATGGCAAGCGCGCCAACATGGCGTGCATGTGCAACATCGACCTGATATTGTTGGCAGAGTGCTTCCAGCCCAACACGATTATCTGCAATTGGTTCAGCATGGCTTGGTTCGGCGCGTTCAGCGGATGAGTCATCTTCCACCATGAACAAATCAAGCCCTTTAAGGCGGTATTGCCGCCACAGGTATTGCACTTGGTTCACGCTGAGCCGTGTGCGCTTGGCAGTCTCGTTGGCGGTTGCGCCCTCATGCCATGCCAGAATTGCCACGGCGCGTTGCTTTAGCGCGGGCGTTGCCGATTCGGCAATTGTCTTCAAACGTTCTTCATCTTCGGGCGGTAGCAGTGTTCGTTGCCCTTTGACCATTTCCGTTTTCACCCCAAATATCATAATATTGCGGCGCGAGTGAGGGTGCGCCTTCACAAATATGTGGCTACATAGAAACTATAGCAGTTTTTGCCAATTCGCGTAAGTGGGCAGGCGCGGAGGGGTATTGAAATGTGTGGGGATGATCTAATGTGTGGCAGCACACCCACACACTATCGCTTGTACTACCTTACACCGCCAGAATAAGCTACAATAGCCTTTTTAGGTGCGCGGGCAAAGTACCCTTATTCGCCCGTGCCAGCCTTTAAGACGTGCATTTCCCTGCAATCAGGAGAGATTTTCCCGTGACGAATACGCCGACCTCTGCCACTGGCATCCGTATTCCGCAATATGCCCTCACCCTCGCCGTGATCTTGCTGGCACTTGGTGCGCTGCTGGCAGCCTCGCAAGGGATTAACGAGCGCGCCTTCGTGCGTGCCGAGTTTACGGCAACGCCGGCGCCCACCCTGCCGCCTAGCCCAACGCCCGTGCCGATTGATCCCTTTGCCAACCTCACCTTCACCACCTGGACGAGTGAAGGGAACCTCATCAGCATGGAAGTTCCCGCCCTGTGGACGCCACAACCCGCCCGCAACAGCCCAATCGCCTATACCTTCACAGCCGAAGGCACGCCCAGTGTTGGGATTGGCATCTTTGTGATCCCAACTGCCGAGTTAGGCATTCCCGGCGTTGCGCCCGATGCCAGCCCTGAGACGATCCTGAAAGCTGCTTTTGCAAGCGACCCGTCACTAACGGTGCGTGAGGTGCAGGCGGGCGCCCTGAAGGGCGCTGCCGTCAAGCAGTCTGAAGTTGGCACGGATCCCGCCACGGGCGCTTTAAGCGGCACAGATAGCGATATATGGTTGCTGGCAATTGATGCCAACCATGTGCTGCTGCTGCAAGCCATTGCACCAACCGAACGCTGGGCAGAGATGGAACCCATCCTAGCCCGCGCCACCAGCAGCCTCACATTGGATGTGGCAGCTACCATCGCCCGCATGACCAGCGTGTCGGGTACACCTGTTCCCGCACCCACCGCTGAGGCTACCGCAACGCAACAATCTGAGAGCGCACCCACCGCTGAAGCAACCGCTGAGGTGACGGCTGCGCCAACGGCTGAGGCAACCGCTGAGCCTGCCGGCCCTGTGCTGCCAACGGCAACACCCGCTAACTGAGCCCGAACAAAACGGGCAGGATCGCATGTGATCCTGCCCGTTGGGTGGGGCTTAACTGCTTGTGGGCGGGCTAGTCCTCAACGACGCGTGTGGGCAGCGGCGCGCCACGCCACACTGCATCGGGATTTGGCACGAGGCTATCAATCGGCACCCAGTAGGTTTTGCAGGCGATGATGATTTTGTAGAAGCTGCGCGTACTATCCACACCAAGCACCCAGTAAGTCTTTGCATTCGGCGCGGTCTCTAGGATGATGGTGCTGGCGGCGTTGGCGCGTGGCGCCCAGTAAATTGGCGTGGCGCGCACCAACAAGCCTTGCCCCGCACCCGTGAAGCCAATGCACGGCGTGCTGGCAGCAGGCGTGCTAGCTGTGCAGTTGATCGCGTAGTCAGCGTTCACCCATTCCACCTCAATCGGATTCTCAAAGACGACCACATTAATCGTACCGACCAGTGGTGGCGTCAGGTTTGCCACAAAGGTGATTGGATCGAGAAAATAAGGCTGAAATTCATTGTAAAGCTCAGCACCTTCGGAATCGTAGATAAAAACGCTGAACGAGGTGTTCTGGGGCGGTGGCGCGGCAGTGATCAGCACCTCAATAGTCACGGTGACGGTGCAGCCATTTACGGTGACACTGATGTCCCGTCCTTGTTGCGCTTGAGCAGGCGCCGTCGCTGCCAGCATGAGGGATAGCACCACAAACGCGATAAAGGCCAGGTTTAACAAGCGGTTCATTGTTTCATCCTTGAACTGGTAGGCTTTTGTCAAGCATACAGCAGCATCTGTTTGGTGTCCAGCTAAAAACCAACAAAAATATATAAACACCTTGTTTGTTATTGAGCGCGCAGGACTGCCACACCTTCAGCAGCGCGCTGAACGGCTTGGCTGGCAGCCGTTAGCGGATCAAGCCCGTCCTCCAACACTGCGTTGATTGCTTGGCGCAGCGGCAGCCACAGCGCCGCCAATTCAGGACGGTTGGGCAGTGGCACGCCCGACTCATAAAGCGCACGCGCCAAAGGCAGCAGCAGCGGTGCAGAGTCGGCAGCCGCGGGCAAGGTTGGCAGGAAGCCATACTGCGTTACGCGCCCTTGTGCCTCTGCGCTGAGCAGGTAGCGTGCTAGGGCAAGGCTAGGCTCTCGGAATGGGCTGCCTACACCAATATAAAGTTGCCATGCCCGTGCCACAGGCAGCCATGCGCGCCCTTCCACACTTGGCAGCGCCGCCACACCCAACTTATCCCCGACCGCAGCACGCAAGACGGGCAGCCGCCAACTGCCTGCCAGCAAATAGCCAACTGCACCCGCTCGGAAGGCATCTTCGGGCGCGCCGAACTGCACGCCCACTGCGCCTGCCAAGCCGCGCAGCGCGATCAGGTAGTTGCCGAGCGCATTGGTGCTGAGCGCGCTGTTGGCATTTTCATCCAGCAGGCTGCCATTCAAGGCAAAGAACATGCCCGCCGTTGGGTAGAAATCACGCGGCAAAATTAAGCCGACCTCAGCTGCTTGGGCAGCCAGATCGCGCACAGTGTTGGGCAGCTTTTCACCAACGAGCGCACGATTGTAATAGAGCGTGTAGCTCTCCAACGCCAGTGGCAGTGCCTGCACTTGCCCGTTGAACTGCGCCAATTGCCACGCTAACGGCGTCAGGGTCTGGCGAAATTCGGGCGTTAGGTTGCGATCCAGCACGGCGGCGAAACGGCGCACAGCGGGCTGTGCCAGTGCATCAGAGGTGCTGAGGATCAGGTCGGGCGGGCGGGCATCGGGCGGATTATCCAACAGGGCGGAAAGCTGGCTATATGGCACATAGATCACTTCAAGGGTGAGGTCACCTGTTTGCAGCGGCGGATAGCCTGCAAACCATTCATCCAGCAGGGCAGCCTGGGGCGGCTGCCAAGTATGCCACAGCACAAGCGTTGTTTGGGCGCGGCTAGGTATGGCAGCGACACTCAAAATAGCGCATAGGCAGGCTAAGACGATCAGGGCGCGGATATATCGCATGGTCTCATCACCTCTTTGGGTGTGATTATAACAGTTCCTCATAAGTGCTGAGAGGGGCGGTAGCATCTGCGCCGCCTTAGCTTGCAACCACGCGTTTCATCACCCGCCCGCCAAAAAGACTCTAGCGCTATGCCAAAAAGTATGCTAAACTGCTTCCTGTAAGCCCATACGGTGGCCGTGGTGGAGGGGTACCACGTCTGGTTGTGGCCCAGAAGGTCGAGGGTTCGAAGCCCTCCGGTCACCCACACAAAAGCGCTGACCTCATCTGAGGTTGGCGCTTTTTTACTGTGAATCTGTCAGCGCGGCAGCCAGCGCCGCCACCGACTCATAGCGAGCGCCTTGCCAGTGCCACCCTTGCCCGTCAACGTGCAGGCTTGGCACGCCATTAGGTGTATCGCTCACCACAAAACCAAGCCGCTCTAAGGCGCGGCGCGTCCAGAGTGCGCGTAAGCCCTCCCCCTGCACATGCAGGGCGCCGCGCACTTCGGCGCACAGCTTAAAGGTGCCGCTGGCAGCCTCAAAGGCGACGCCTTCAGCCGCAAAGGTGCGCGCAAAAGCGCCGTTCAGCACCAAATCCTCAGGCGCGCCATCGTGCAGCGCACCCTCACCATCCAAGAGCCAAATGCGGTCTGCACTGCGTAGGGCAAGATCGAGATCGTGTGTGGAGAGCAGCACAGCGCGCTGGGTGGTGTGTGCCAAGCGCCGCAGCAGTGCCATCATCTCCACGCGGCGCGGCAGATCGAGGAAGGCAGTCGGCTCATCAAGAAAGATCAGCGGCGTCTCTTGTGCCAGCGCACGCGCAATCATCACCTTTTGGCGCTCACCATCGCTCAGCTCGCTGATTGGGCGTTCCGCCAACGGCAATGCATCAACTGCCTCCAATGCCCACACCACCACTGCCTGATCATGCACACTGAGCCGACCTGTCCAATCGGTGTAGGGCAGCCGTCCAAGCGCGGCAACCTCATAAGCACTTAACAGGCTGTTTTGCGTCCGTTCGGTCAGCACAATGCTAATCAGGCGTGCCAAGCGGCTGATCGGCAGGCGATGCACATCTTCCGCACCAACATATACTTTGCCTGAGAGCGGCTTTTGCACGGCGGCAAGCGTCCGCATCAGGGTAGATTTGCCGACGCCATTTCGTCCAATCAGGCAGATTAAAGCACCGCCGTTTAGCGTCAAGGTTAGGTCAGCCAGCACGACTTTGGGCGCAGCACGCCCTAAACGGTAGCCGACGGTAAGCCTTTCCGCCGCGAGGATAGCCTGGCTCATGCGCTGAAGGTATCCCGTAGGCGGCGCTGCCGCATCACGATCATGACCACGACAGGTGCGCCGATCAAGGCAGTGATCGCATTCAAGGGCAGGATGATCTGCCTGCCCGGCACTTGGGCGATCAGATCGGCGAGCATAGCAGCCAGCGCGCCGATCAGCATGGCAGTAGGCAGCAGCCAGCGATGATTGGCTGTGCGAATCAGCATACGGCTGAGGTGCGGCACAGCAATGCCCAAGAAGCCAATCGGTCCGCAAAAGGCGGTGACGCTGCCTGCTAAAAGCGCCGTGCTAAAGATGATTCCGATCCGTGCGCGTTTCAGATTGATGCCCATGCTCTGCGCGTAGGATTCACCCAGCAGCAGCGCGTTCAGCGGCTTTACCAACGCCATGCTCAGCAACAGCCCGATCCCGATTAGTGGCGCGAGGATCGGCACTTGCCGCCACGTGACGCCGCCAAAACTGCCGAACGTCCAGTTGACATATGCCTGAATGCGCTCTGGGATGCTGAAGTAGAGCAGCAGGCTGACCAATGCACTGACGGCGTAGCCAAGCATCAAGCCAACGATCAACAAGGTGAGGCTGTTCTGGGCGCGGTGAGCAAAACTCAGCACGATGAGCAGCATCAGTGCCGCACCCAAGCTCGCCGCCGCCGCTAAGCCGAAATCGCCCAACAAGCCAATGTCTGCCAGCACGCTGGCGCCCGTCGCACCGACTGCCAACACCACCAACGCCACGCCCAAGCTGGCGCCCGAACTGATGCCCAGCACAAACGGATCCGTGAGTGGATTGCGAAAGAGCGTCTGCATTTGCACGCCACCGACTGCCAACGCCGCGCCTGCCAGCAGCGCCGTCAGCGCACGTGGCATTCGGAATTGTGTGACGATGGTGGCAAAAGCAGGTTGGCTGGTCGTCTGCCCAAGCAGGGCGCGCAGCACGTCCTCTAGCGGCACACTGACCGAACCAACTGCCAAGACAAGGCAGAATGCTACACATACGGCGGCAAACAGGGCTGCCAAAATGCCGATCTGCCTGCCAAAGCGCGGCAACACAGCCGCTTGCGTTGGGCTGAGAGTCGGTGCTGGGGCAAGGCGCGCCGTGCGCCAAAAGTTTGCTTCAGATTGCATGGTGGCAGCCCTCGAATTTCTTACTGCATCTGCTGGTAATAGACCAACTGATGATCTGGCAGCAGATCGGGATGGAAAATGGCGATCAAGTCGGCAAGGATCACATGCGGACGGATCACGCCACTTTCGTAGAAATCGAACCCGAAGTTCGGGCTAACCCGCGCATTGTTGTTGAACACTTTGCCGTTTTTGAAGGCGGCAAATTCGGTGAAGCGCACATCGGCAGCCTCGACATCTTTCAGCGAGCTGAAGAAGCCGACGTTTAGCCAAAAGTCTGCTGTGGCTGCCTTAGCGAACACCTCTTCAAAGCTGAGCGGCAAGCTGCCTGCGCTCTGATCATCCGCCCACAGGTAGTTGGCGCCGGCATCACGCAGGAAAATGGCGGTATAGGTTGTGCCACTTGGCATATACCACACATCCTGATAGGGCGAGCCAACAAAGACACTCGGCTTTTCACTGACGCGCTCTGCCAAGGCCGCCAAGCGCGCATATTCACTTGCCACACCTTCAAAGTAGGCGTTGGCACGCTCCTCAGCGTTGAAGAACAAGGCGGTGTACTTGATCCACTCTGCCTGACCAAGCGGCACTTGCTCAGTGAACTCTGCGTTCAGGGCAACCTTGTAGCCTGCTTCAATCAGCTTGGGATGCGCGTCGTAATCAGGGCTGCCACTGCCATAGACCATGATCAGATCAGGGTTAGCAACGGCAACCAATTCCACATTCACCTGCGCGCCGCTGCCGATCTCAACCAGCTTGCCCGCCTCGCCCAGCGCCCGAATTTCTTCGGCATAAACGTATTGCAGGGTATCCACACCGACTAGGGCATCGGTTACGCCAAGTTCGATCAGGTGCGGCAGATAGGTGGTAGACATACTGATAAGAGTTCTTATCGGCACTTCTACCACGACCGCCTCTTTGAACTGTTCGTCGGTGGGTGTGGGTGCGCCGCATTGCACCAGCAAGTAGGTAAAGCTGCTTTCCGCCCCTACCCACGGGCGTGTCACACGCACCACTTTATAGTGCTTGTGGTATTCGACCTCAAAGCCGCTGGCAAACTCAGGCGCGACCTTGTGCGGGAAGTAATCCACTTCAGGATCGAAAGCAGTGAGGCATTCGGTTGGGTTAGCAGTTTGCCCGTGGGCAGCAGGCGCCGCACTGAGGGCAGCCAGCAGCAGCAGGGCAATTATCAGGCTGAACTTGATAGCTTTCATCGGTCTAAACATCCTCTCCCGTTTGAGTGAACTGAACAGGTTGGGCAAAGGATGCACGCGCCATGCTGTTGGCGCGCCGATCACGAAAAAACCCGCCAAGTGGCGGGTAACACAGCATGGAGGTAGCTACTTCCATACGCGCTCCCCTTTGTCCACGAAGGTGAAACACGACACATATTGGGTCAAAACGGGTAATCGGACTTCGCCTGAGCGCTCAGGCGTTACCGTTACGGGAACAGTGTCGGACTTGCACCGACTTCCCCCGAAGGTTTGGTTAAACCTTGCGCTGTGCATCCGGGCAACAGCGCCTTTCGACCATATGGGCTAGTGTAGCGTGGAAAAGAGGGTAAGTCAACAACGAAAGGGTGTGGCGAAATCAGGGATAGAGAGCAACCACAGATGGACAAGGTTTATCCCAGCCTGACGGCGCGATCTTCAGCACATCATCGACAGAAGCCCTACGCGCAAAAATTCTGGTTTTCGCTATAATTGACCGTAGAATCACGCAAAAGCGGGTGCTTATGACTCATTATATCCTGACTGTTGATGATGAACCTGACGTACTCGGCACGCTTGGGCGCGCCCTGCGACGTGAGGGCTATGAGGTTGGGCAGGCACTTTCGGCACAAGAGGCGTGGCAGAAAATCGTGAGCCGCCGTCCGGACTTGCTCATCCTCGATATTACCATGCCCGGCATGGACGGGCTGACGCTCTGCAAACAGCTTCGCAGCGACACGCGCTATATTGACCTGCTCATCTTATTCCTAACCGCCCACACCCACACCGACGATGTGATTGCAGGCTTGGATGCCGGCGGCGATGACTATGTGACCAAGCCCTTTGAGCTGACCGAACTGAATGCCCGCGTGCGTGCACTGCTGCGCCGCCACAACCGCGGCGATAGCGAGAACGTTATTTTGGAGCTTGGCAATGTGCGCCTTGATTCCTCCACCTATCAGGTGCAGATTGACGAACATGCCGTTCAACTGACTGCCACTGAACACAAATTGCTGCGCTACCTGATGGAGCATCCCAATCAGGCACTCTCGCCCTTCCGCTTGCTAGAGGCAGTCTGGGACTATCCGCCGCGCACTGGCGACCCTAACCTCGTGCGCGCTCACATCCGCAATTTGCGCGCCAAGCTGGGCGATGAGGCAGACGCTAACCGCTTTATCCGCACCATTCACGGCGTGGGCTATATGGTTGCGCCGCTACCATAAACCTAGCGACTTGGGCAGCGCGCACACTGCCCAAATTATTCCAACAACGCCGTAATGTGATCGGGCGATTCGGCAAGGCGCACCCCTGCTTGCCGCAGCGCCTCGATTTTCTCATCATAGCCGCCAATTTCATCTTCGATGATCGCGCCGGCGTGCCCCATGCGCTGATTTTTGGGCGATGTTTTGCCGGCAACATATGCCACAATTGGTTTGGTCATTTGCTCGCGGATGAAGCGTGCGGCGTGCTGCTCGCCTATGCCGCCGATTTCACCGATCAAGACGACGCGATCCGTGTGCGGATCATCCTCAAAGAATGCCAGCACATCCACAAAGTGCGTGCCAGAGACCGTATCGCCGCCCAAGCCGATGCAGGCGCGCTGCCCGATTCCGCTGCGTGTGAGCGCGTCGGTTGCCTCATAGAGCAGCGTACTGCTGCGCGAGACTACACCAACACTGCCTGCTAAAGTGATATGGGTTGGAATAATGCCCAACTTAAGTTGGCTCGGCACAATTAAGCCCGGCGAGCTAGGACCGAGCAGGCGCGTTTGGCTGGCAGCCAACGCCCGCCGCACGTGCATCATGTCACGGATGGGGATATTTTCGGTGATGCACACGATCAACGACAGATCAGCGCTGATTGCCTCATACAGGGCATCTACGGCGGCGCGTGGCGGCACAAACATCACCGAGACGCTCGCATCAGTGGCGTGGCGCGCCTCGCGCACCGAATCAAAGATCGGGATGCGATCAAAGAGCCATTCGCCGCCTTTGCCCGGCGTAACGCCCGCCACAATGTTCGCACCAGAGGCGATCATTTGCTCAGTGTGATAGGCGCCTTCCCGCCCGGTGATACCCTGCACCAGAATGCGCGTCTCGCGGGTTGGCAGCCAGTTCATAGCAGTCACAGCGTTCACAGCGAAACTTCCCGTGCGGCGCGCACCGCCTTTTCCGCCGCTTCGGTCAGCGAGGTGGCGTTCTGTAGGTTGGGCAGGTTCGCCGAGTCGATCAACAGCCGACCCTGTTCAGCATTGGTGCCAGCCAACCGCACGACCATCGGCAAGTGCAAATGCAGCGTGCTGATCGCCTGCACAATGCCATAGGCAACCTCATCGCAGCGCGTGATGCCACCGAAGATGCTAAAGAGCAGCGCACGCACACGCGGTTGGCTGGTGATAATCTGCATGGCGGCAATCACCTTATCCGCACGCGCACCGCCGCCTACATCAATAAAGTTGGCAAGGCTGGTGGAAGGCAAGCCAAGCCGCATGGCAGCCGCACGAGTCATATCCATAACTGCCATGCCAAGCCCTGCGCCGTTCACCAAACAGCCGATCTCGCCATCCAACGGCACATAGCTTAGCCCAAGCGCACGCGCACGCATTGCTTCGGGTGTTTCGGCGTGTAAGTCGCGCATATCGGCAAGTTCAGGGTGGCGGAACAGGGCGCTGTCATCAATGATGAGGTTGCCATCCAACGCCACAAAATGCCCGTCACGGGTGAGCGCAAGGGGATCAATTTCGGCGCGAGTGGCATCGTTCTCGTCAAAGCAGCGGTAGAGTTGGTGGGCGATGCGGCTGAATGGCTTCCACAGATGGCGCGGCAGCTCAAGGCTTACCAACAGATGGCGCACCTGATGCTCTTGCAAGCCAAGCAGCGGATCGATCACCTCACGGGCAAGCCGTCCGGTGTGGCGGCTGGCAGAGATGCTCATGCCAACTGCGCCGGTGGCTGCCGTGATCGTTGGCTGTTCGGTTGCCCGATCATTGTGAATGCCCAAATAGAATTCTTGGTAGATTTCGGCGCTTGGCTCCACCAGCACTTTATGCACGCTCATGCCGCGGATGGTCAGCCCTAGCACTGCCTCAGTCATTTCGCGTGCCTGATCAGCGCTGCGCGCTAGCCGAATGCCGCCTGCTTTGCCGCGCCCTTTGGTGAGCGCCTGCGCTTTGATGACGACTTCACCGCCGAGTTCGCGGGCGGTATCGTAGGCATCTTGCGGCGATGTAACGACCATACCGCCCGGCGTCGGCACGCCATAGCGCGCCAAAATCGCTTTGGATTGATATTCGTGTAGTTTCACGGCGATCTTTAGGCGTCGCGGGTGCGTTCGGCGCGCCGCAGCGCCTCTGGGTCAACCACCAAGACCACCGCGCCGCAATCGCGGCAGGCAACCGCTTCCAGCTTCAGCAGCGCACGCCATGGGCGCAGGTTCAAGAGCGAGTTGAGCCAATTTAGCGAGATGCGGCGTGGCGCAAAGCGCACTTGCTCAAATTTTTCACCGCCATAGTCCACAATCACGCCACGCGCAAGGTTGGTTGATCCGCAGCGGACGCAAGCAAAGCGCTCAGGCTGATAAAAATGGGCAATGTGTGGGTTAACGGCAGGCGCAGGTGCGCTTTCGGGCGGCGGTGCGGGTGGGCTATCTTCAGCATCTAGGTCAGGTTCAGCCCGATCAAGCTGATCGATCAGGTCAATCTCTGGCGGCTCAGGTGGCAGTATGGTGCTGTTGCTGTGTTCGGTAGCCATTCGGCGGCACGTCCTTTCTTAGGTCAAGATGGGCAGCCAAAAGCCGAAGGTGCTGCCCTGCCCTTCTTTACTGATGAACCAAACTTGCCCACCGTGCCGCTCGACAACCTCTTTCACCAAACTTAAGCCGACGCCTGTGCCGCTGATGTGTTCGGTAGCGGCTTGTGTGGCACGGAAGTAGGGCTGAAAGATGGCAGCTTGCTGATCGGCGGGAATGCCATAGCCGTTATCCTTCACGCTAAAGGTGAAGCGCTCCTCTTCGGCATAGGCACTGATGCTGATCGTGCCGCCTTGCGGTGTGTATTTCACAGCGTTATCAATCAGGTTGTTGATCACTTCACGCAGGCGGTCAAAATCGCCTTTGATTGGGCGCAGGTTCGGCTGAATATTTTGCACGATAGTTTGGTGGTGCATTCGGACAGAAGGCATCATATCTTCCAGAGAAACCTTAATCAGATCGTAAGGATCGAATGGCTCACGCTTCAATGACTCAGTATCTTCTGCCCGCTGAATATCCAACAGGTTTACCACCAACGATTCCATGCGCGCCAGCGATTTATACATGTTCTCTAAAAATATTGGATCGGGCAGCACGCCGCTTTTCACCTCTGCGCGGATGACATCTAGGTAATTCCGCAGCACGCCGATTGGATTCTTTAAATCGTGCGATGCCATTTGAATCATATGCGTTTTGAAGCGCGTTAGGTCTTTCAAAGAACTAACATCATTTAACGCAATCACGATACCACTCTCGGCAGCACGCTTGGCGCTGATGTTAGCAACGTTCACCACAAAATCGCGCTTGGTCAGGTCATCGCGCACCTCAAAGCGGTTGTTGGCAGCGTCCTGAACGGCAGCCTTCACCCCTTCGGCAAGGCGCGCATAAAATGGGTTGGCAAGCTGCTCGGCAAGCACTTCTAGGTTGAAGCCTAAGACTGCCGCCTCTGTAACGCCAAAGAGCGTTAGGGCTGCCGGGTTGACCAGCCGCACGCACAGTTTGGTGTCCAGCACCAGCAAGCCCTCCGAAATATCATCCAGCACTGCCTGAAGCTGGCGCTGTTGTGCCTGCACACGGTCAAAGAGTTGGGCATTCCGCAGCGAGGCGGCTGCCTGATGGGCGGCGGCTTCCACAAGGCGCAGATGCTCAGGGGTGAAATGGCGCGGCTGCGGATGTTCAAGGGTCATCACGCCGCGCAGTTCACCTTCCACAAAGAATGGCACACACAGCACTGAACGCACGCGCCGCAATTCTTTTTCGGCATCCAAAACCACCCAACGCGGATCAGTAGCAGTGTCATCAATCAGCGCCGATTGCTGGTTTGCCATCACCCAGCCTGCTAAGCCCTGCTCCAGAATGCGGCGCGAGACGATCTGGCGCGTCTCAGGATCATAATTTTGGGCGGCAATGAAGCGTTGCAGCGTTTCACCATGCTCATCCAGCAGGAAGAACGTCCCGCGTGCCGCACCAACTGTTTGTGTGGTGAGGTTAATGGTTTGCCACAGCACGTCATCCAGATCAAGCGTTGCCAGCAGGCGCGCAATTTGAACCAGCATCTCGACGTGCGATTTGTCTGAAACGTTCATAGGTGAACTCGCGTTGTTTTACCTGTGCCGCACACAATTAATCCCAACCATACCCTAATTTCGCATTATAACATACGTTGGAAATGTCGCAGCAGGGTTGCCTAATTAGGGAAGCGAAAGACGGGGCTAGGCTGACACTTGCAGATGGGCGGGATTGATTCCCGCCCCTACGATTTGGGCGGCAGTTAAAGGGCGCGCATCGCCTCGTCAAAGCGTTCGAGCGCTTTCGCCGTGATCTCTGGCGGCAGCGCGTAAGAGAAGCGAAGCCAGTGCTTGCCCGCGTCAGAGAAGTAGCTACCAGCAATCGCCGTGATGCCGTAATTGCCCGCCATGTACTCCACCAGCGCCACCGAATCCGCCAGTTTGCCACGCTGAATTGGCTCGGTGCAGTCAATGAAGGCGTAGTAGCCACCATCACCCACAATGGCGCGGTAGCCCTTTTCCTTCACAAAATTCCGCACCACAACGCGGCTGGCGTTGGTTGGCTCAATGATAGATGCCGCCGCCTTACGGAAGCCGATCTCATAGGCTGCCTGTGCCACCGCCTGCCCAAGAAAGTTTGGCATTACGCTGTGCGAACTGCGGCTGGCGACGAATTCAATGACCTGCTTGGAAGCAACCAAGTGCGCGGCACGCACATTCGAGGCGCCCAGCGATTTGGTCAAGCCGTCCAACACAATAATGCGCTCACGGTCTTTCGGATCGAAGGCGCTGAGCAGGGCGTTAATATCGGCAGGTGCGCCTTCCGTCACCTGATGATAAATCCAGTCGAACAGGACAAACGGAACACCCAGCGAGAATGCCTTCTGTGCCAAGGCGATTTGACGTGCCATGCTGAGTGTGCGCCCGGTTGGATTGTCGGGCGAGGTGATCACCAAGCCTGCAATGCGCCTGCCGCCGCCGTGCTTAGCGCAAAATTCGGCGCTGGCAGCCAAGCCATCTTCAGTGTATTCCCAACCGCTTGCCTCGTCGCCCGGCGCTAACAGGATGTTCATGCCCACGCCATACGGTCCCCACAGATAGCTAATCCACGGCACGCGGGAGACCAACAACACATCACCAATGCGCCCTGTGCCGAGTGCCGTCATCACCTGATAGGCTTTGATGAGCGCATCACGCCCACCATCCGTGGCGGCAATGTTTTCGGCGGTGTAGCCGAGATCAGCCTTGAACTGCCAATACTGCTCGGCGGTCGCCTTGCGGAAGGCGGCGGTGCCCGTGGGCGGATCGTAGGCGGTGCCGTTCTGCTTCAGCAGTTCAAAAGCACGTTCCAGCAAATTGTGCGGCACGCCGGGCAAGCTAGCGCCGCCATCGCCCTGCGAGGCATCATAAGCAGGCAGATCGGGGTGCTTTTCGCGGAAGGCAGTCAACAGCTTTTTGATGATGAACATGCGCGACTGTGGAATATCCACCTGTGTGGATGGATAGTCGTTCACAGGCACCAATGCCTGATCGGGCACGCTGAAAATGGGGCTATCAGGCGAATTTGAGGTGAGGGATTGCGTCACGGTTAAAGCTCCTGCCGTTGCAAAGTGGTTTTGTAAGGCAAGATTGTGCTTTCGCTCACAAAATCTGTCAATTGGCAGTTGGACTAGAAAGGAAAACGGCGGCTTGCAGTGTGCCAGCCGCCCTTCTTAGTAACCCTGCATAAGCGGTATGTGCTAGGCTTTTGGGTCAGCCAGATTGCGGTTAGCGTCCTCGGTCGGCTTATCGCCATCACTCACGCCGCGCCGAAATTCACGCACGGCAGTGCCAAGTTCGCGCCCAAGCCGCCCAATCCGACCTGCACCAAACAGCACCACCACAATCACCAAAATGATCAATAATTCGGTTGGACCGAGACTCATTTTTGCACTCCTATTGGGCAATAGCCCCAAGTTTTCACCCATTATAACATCATTACGTAGGCACGGCGACTTTTGGTTGTGTGGGGTGCCTTAACGTCCGCTCAGATTTTGCCACAGCGCGCCGCTTTTTTCGGTATACTTGGCAGTAATCTGCGAAAGGGTGTGAAGGCATGACATTTTCAATCGTCGCATACGATCCTCAAGCGCAAAGCTGGGGTGTGGCTGTTGCCAGCAAGTTTTTGGCGGCGGCGGCTGTGGTTAGTTGGGCGCGGGCGGGTGCTGGCGCTGTTGCCACGCAAGCCTTTGCCAAGGTCAGCTTTGGTGTGGATGGCTTAGGGCTGATGGCAGAGGGCTTGAGCGCTGAGGAAACGCTCGCCAAACTCTTAGCCGCCGATCCTGAGGCTGAACATCGGCAGGTGGGCTTGGTGGATAAACACGGCGGCGCTGCCGCGCACACGGGTGCTGAATGCTTTGACTATGCAGGGCATTTCGTGGGCGAGGGCTTCACCTGCCAAGGGAACATTTTAGCGGGCAGGCACGTTATCGAGGCAATGGCAGATGCCTACCAAAACAGCAGCGGCGCGCTGGCAGATCGGTTGCTGGCGGCGCTCTATGCGGGCGACCGTGCCGGTGGCGATAAGCGCGGCAGGCAGTCAGCCGGCGTCTTGGTTGTGAAGGCAGGTGGCGGCTACGGCGGCGATAATGATCGAATGCTCGATCTGCGCGTGGATGATCATGATGATCCAGTGGTGCGCCTGCGCGATCTGATCGAGATGCACCACCTTTATTTTGGCAAAGCCGATCCATCGGTGCGCATTCCGATCAATGCGCCGTTGGCAGCCGAACTCAAGGCGATCCTCAAACGAACGGGACACTACAACGGTGAAGTGGACGGCGTTTGGGATGAGGCAGCGCAGGAAGGCTTTTGGTCGTTCGTGGGCATGGAAAATCTGGAAGAACGCTGGACGCCTGACGATCATCCCGACCTGATTGATCCAGTGGCGCTCGAATTCATCCGCAAGCGCTTCGGAGCGCATAACTAGATGCTCGATCTACGCACGATCCGCGCCTGTGCGCTCGATTTGGATGGTGTAGTGTGGCGCGAAGATGAAAAATTGCCCGCCGTGCCAGCCTTCTTTGACTTTTTGCGCGATCAGGGCATTCCGTATGCCTTCATCACCAACAACAGCACGCGCACGCCTGATCAGTACCTCACGCGCTTGGCAGCTTTTGACATTCCTGCCACATCGGGGCAAATCATCACCTCTGGCGCAGTGACCGCCGCCGAGATCGCCTGTCGCTTTCCACAAGGCACGCCCTTCTATGCCGTTGGCAGCCAAAACTTGATCGATCTGATCGCGGCGCACGGCTACCCATTCGATCCCGATCACGCCCAAATCGTCGTGGTTGGCTTGGATCGCAGCCTGACCTACGAGAAGCTGAGCATCGCCGGGCAGCGCATTTTGGCAGGTGCAGCCTTCATCGCCACCAACGGCGATGTCACCTTTCCCATGCCCAACGGCGTGATCACGCCCGGCGCGGGCGCCATTGTGAGCGCTGTTGCTACCATGACGGGCTGTGCGCCGCACATGATCGGCAAGCCCGCCGCGCCAATGTTTGAGGCAGCACTGCGCTATTTGGGAAGGCTGCCTGAGCAAACGCTTATGATTGGTGATCGCTTGGATACGGATATACTCGGCGCGCGCGGCGTGGGCATGAAAAGCGCCCTCGTGCTGACGGGCATCAGCCGTGCCGAAGAAACTGACTCTATCACGCCCGATGCGATTTACGCAGACCTCGCCGCACTCTTGGCGGCATGGCAATCGTCCGTTTAAGCAGGTGCTGTTGTTATGAAGTCTGTGCGTTTTATCCACCTATACCTTGCTGTGTGCCTGATACTGTCGGGCGTGGCAGCGCTGAGCCTTGCTGTGCCTGTCCGCGCTGATGAGCCGATCACCGTCCTTCAACAGTCCGTTGAGAGCAACTACCGCGATTCGTTCATCTTTCGAATCACAGCGCGCAGTGAGGTCGGCAATATCATCGCAGCGCGCATCATTTGGCGTGTGCGTTCGTTCAGCGCCAACCTCGCTTACCGTGTTGAGGTAGAGTCACCGGCTGAGCAGGTTGATCTTGAATACGTCTGGCAGCTGCGCTTTGAAACCATCCCGCCATGGCAGGTCATCTTTTACCGTTGGGAATTGATTGACGATCAAGGCAACCGCTACCGCACGCCTGAGGTGCAGGCAGAGATCAGCGACAGCACACGCGCTTGGCAAACACTGAGCGATGGCAAAGTGGCAGTCTACTGGTATGACCGTGATGCAGACTTTGGGGCGGCGCTGCTGGATGTGGCGCGGCGTGGCTTTGACCACACGGCACAGGCAACGGGCTTCACACCGGAGGACGAACTGCGGGTGGTCGTTTATAACACACAGGCTGATTTCTGTACCATCTACGGTATGTTCTGCCAAAGCTGGATTGGCGGTGTGGCAATTGGCAGCATCACGGTGGGCTGGTTGGATGAAAACCGTGCTGCCAGCATTGCCAACTGCGATGCCGCCTGCCAAGCAGAGGTGGCTGCTGAGCGCCGCCGTTGGTTCTTCAATCAGCTTATTCCGCACGAACTGGCGCACGCCTTCCTGAACTACTGGATGGGATCGCGCACCAGTGCCATCCCAATCTGGTTTAACGAAGGGCAAGCCGTCAACAATGAGCTGGAAGGTGTGCCAGAAGAGATTGCCCGTGTGCGCGTCCTAGCGCGGACGGGACAGCTTGAGCGCCTTGCGGTGATGGATGCACGCACGATCATCGGGCGCAACGATCTGCCGCGTGTGCGCGATTGGTACGCACAAGCAGCATCACTAGTTGCCTTTTTGTATGAGCGTTGGGGCATAGAAAGTCTGGGTGCGATCATCCGCCTTGTGAATGAGGGCAAAACCTTTGAAACAGCTCTGGAGACCGTCACCGGGATGAGCATGACCGACTACGAGATCGCTTGGCGCAATTGGCTTGGCTTGCGCGAGATTCCGCCGACTTTTGTGCCTACGCCAACCTTGTTCTTTTTCCCGACGCCCACCTACGAGCCGACGCCGCGTCGCCCGTGAGTGGCTATTCAACCTTGCATGGAGTGTACATGATGTTCAAACGTGAAGTGTTTTTCAGCTTCGTTGCCTTGCTGCTGGTGGCAGCCTTGGTTGTGGTTAGCTTCCCAGCCATGGCGCAGAGCAGCTTCCTCTCAACCGCCACGCCACAGCCAAGCCCAACCAACAATGGCGGCAGCGCCACATGGGAAATTCTGAACAGCACCTTCGAGAGCAACTTCCCGAATGGCTTCACCTTTACCCTGAAGGCAACCAGCACAGGCGGTAAGATCGTCAGCGCGGCTGCCATTTGGCGGCATTCACCCGTCAGCAGCCGCACGCGCCGCATCGCCACCATTGACGAAACAGGCACACAAATGACCGCTGTTTGGGAACGTGCGCCGGGCGACGCCGTGCCACAGTGGGCAGGTGTGGAATATTGGTGGCTGCTGCAAGATGAGGCGGGCAATATCTACGAAACGCCGCGCCAGTATGACGAGTATGCCGATAACACGCGCAATTGGAAGCGCATGGAGTCCGACGACATTATTATCTTCTGGCAGGAAGGCGTACCAGATCGGATCGGACCAATGACCATTGCCGCGATGGAGCGTCAGCGTCCCTTCTTCGAGGCAAACTGGGCGAATCCGCTGGGCTACAAGCCGCGTGCCATCATCTACGCCAACTTTGAGACGTGGGGCGAATGGTCGCCGGGGCGTGGCACGGTGGGCGGCGGCATTGTGGTGGTTGGGCAGACCAGCCAAACGTGGGGTGCCACCGCACAGGTCTACGATCCGATCATCCAGCCGGTTGAGGAAGTGGCGAATGATACCGTGCTGCACGAAGTGGCGCATCTGTATCAGTATGCCAATGGCGGCACGGCGGGCTTGCGCTGGTTCATTGAGGGCAACGCCACCTTCTTTGAGCTAACCAGCGGTCCGCGTATTGAGCAGCGCGTGCGGCGCTGGGCACAGGCTGGCACACTGCCCTCCCTGCAAGAACAAGGCCCCGGTGGGCGCGAGGCATACGATGTGGGCTATATGTTCTGGGTGTGGCTGACCGAGACCTACGGCGCTGACGCACATCGCCGCGTTTGGGAACTGATTCGGGGTGGGCGCACGCAGCGCGCCGCGCTGGAGGCAATCTCGAACGTCACTTTCATTGAGATGGAGACAGCCTTCCGCACATGGTTGGGCGCAGCCAACCCTGAAGTGCCAACGCCATTACCAACGCTGCCCTTTTTCCTGCCGCCCACACCCACCTACGAACCAACCCCTAGCCGATAGCAGCTTTCAGCGTAAACAAGGGCGCTTTCTGAAGGCGCCCTTGCCTTTGTGGTACAATACCTTGCTGAGTAGCCTTTGTACATACCGTTCAGGAGTTCCCTGTATGCCGCTGCGCGTCTATAACGTGTTGCACCGTGAAAAAGTAGACTTCGTGCCGATCCATGAAGGCAAAGTCAATATGTACGTCTGCGGTCCGACTGTCTACGATCACTCCCATTTGGGACATGCCAAGTCCTATATCTCCTTTGATGTGATCGTGCGCTATCTGCGTTTTAGCGGCTACGACGTGCTGTATGTGCAAAACCTGACCGATGTTGGGCACCTGTTGGAAAGTGGCGAGGATCGCATTCTGAAGAAGGCGCGCCAAGCCTCTGCCACACCTATGCAGATTGTGGAGACCTACGCACGCAGCTACTTTGCCGATATGGACGCGCTTGGTGTGGTGCGCCCGGATATTAGCCCACGTGCGAGCGCGCATGTGCCAGAGCAAATCGAGATGATTGAGGTGCTGATCAAGAAAGGTCACGCTTATGTGGCTGAGGATGCCGTTTATTTTGATGTGACCAGTTGGCGCGAGTATGGCAAGCTCTCTAACCGCCGCCTAGAAGAACAAGAGGCCGGCACACGCCGTTTGAAGGGCAGCGGCAAGCGCAACCCTGAAGACTTCGCGCTCTGGATTTTGGCGCCGGAGGAGCATATTTTACAATGGAACAGCCCATGGGGACGCGGCTATCCGGGCTGGCACATTGAATGCTCTGCCATGTCGCGCAAATACTTGGGCGATACCTTCGATATTCACGGCGGCGGCATTGATAACATCTTCCCGCACAACGAGTGCGAGATCGCCCAAAGCGAGGCGGCGAACGGCGTTCCCTTCGCCAACTATTGGCTGTTGGTTGGCAGCTTAACCGTTGATGGGCAGAAGATGTCCAAATCGCTCGGCAACTACACCACCATTAAGGATGCCTTGGCGCGCTACCGTCCAGAGGTCATCCGCACCTTCATCTTCCAATCGCACTATACCAACCCGATTGACTTTAGTGATGAGGCACTCCAAGCGGCGGAGCGCGGCTGGGAGCGCATTGTTGGCGCCGTCCGCCTAACGCGGGATAAGCTGCGCGATGCACCTGATCAGGGTGAGAACACCTTTGCCGATGTGTTGGCAGCGCACCGCGCTCAGTTCATCGCTGCCATGGATGACGATTTTAACGCACCAATGGCACTTGCCACTTTGCAGACCTTCACCGCAGAAGTGAACAAGCTGCTTAACAGCGGCGAGGTGATCAATAAGCCAACGCTGACGGCAATCGAGACCCTTTACGCCGAGTTGGGCGGTCAGGTGCTTGGGATTGTGCCGCAAGGCGACGCCCATAGCATTGATATGAAGCTGACCGATGGGCTGATCCGCCTGCTGATTGATGTGCGGAAACAAGCGCGTGCCGAGAAGAACTTTGCGCGTGCTGACCAGGTGCGCGATCAGCTAAAGGCACTTGGCGTGGTGCTGGAAGACCGCGCTGATGGCACCACATACCGTCTGGAGTAGGCATGTCTGAGATCATCTTTGGGCGCTGGGCTGCCCTAGAAACATTACGGGCAGGCAAGCGCAGCCTGCAACAACTCATCCTTGCCGAAGGCACCGAAGAGCGCGGCGTGGTCGCTGATATTTTGGCGGTGGCTGAGGAGCGTAACCTAACCGTGAAGCGTGTGCCGCGCCGCATGGTAGACGATTTGGCAAAGGGTGGCAATCATCAGGGCGTGGTGCTGCGCGTTGGCGCCTACGCCTATGCCGAGATCGAGACCATCTTTGAAACAGCCGAGGCGCAGAACGAAAAGCCATTCGTGCTGCTGCTTGACTTGCTGCAAGACCCACAAAACGTCGGGACGCTGCTTCGCACGGCGGATGCCGTCGGTGTGCATGGCGTCGTGATGCAGGATCGGCGCGGCGTGGGCATTACACCTGCCGTCGTGAATGCCTCATCAGGCGCCGCGGAACACCTGCACATTGCCCAAGTGCCAAATTTGGTGCAGGCGATGAAGCGGCTGAAAGAGTATGGCTTGTGGCTGGCGGGTTTAGATGTTTCGCCAAACATCCTGCCCATAGACCGCGCTGACCTCAACATTGCGCTAGGCTTAGTGTTGGGCAGCGAAGGCGAAGGGATGCGCCGCCTCGTGCGCGATACCTGTGATCTGCTCATCACGCTGCCCATGCGCGGGCATGTGGAAAGCCTGAACGTTGCCAGCGTTGGCTCAGTAGCGCTTTATTCGGCGTGGCAGGCACGTGGTTGGCAAGGCTGGGCGCACGCCGATAAGCCGAAATAGCTGTTCAGCTTAGCTGCTGTGCATAGGCAAGGCTTTTTGCCACTGCCTCCAGCATGTCCGTCGCACAGCGGTCAAGCTCCACAATCCATGCTTCGGCGCGGCTGGCGCGCACGATAGCGGGAAAGTCCATCACACCATCGCCAAGCGCCACCATCGAATCTTCAGGGCGTGTGCTGCCATCTTTCAGGTGCAACAGCGCGGCGCGTTCACCAAGCTGCGTCAGCAGGTCTACCACCGAGACACCTGCCGTCTGCACCCAATAGGTATCCACCTCAAAGACGATCTCAGGCGAAAGCTGCTCTGCCATGTAGAGCAGCGGCAAGCGACCATCAGGTAGCGGCAGGCATTCAAAGTGATGGTTGTGATAGGCAAGCCGAATGCCACGCGGCTGAAGTTCAGCGTGCGCGGCGCTCAGCAGATCGCAAATTGCTTGAATGCGCGCCACATCCGTAAAGTTTTCCGGCGCTTGCCATGGGCAAACCAACGTTTTCACCTTAAGCGCGTCGAGCATTTCCAAAACGGCATTCTTCTGATCGCCAAGCGGCAGCATCACATGCGCGCTGATTACGCGCAGACCGAGTGACTCAAACAGGCGTGCCGCTTGTTCAGGCGTGCCGCCATACATGCCAGCCGTTTCCACCGCCTGATAGCCCATTTCGGCAATGCGGCGCAGCGTGCCGTCAAAATCGGCTTCAAGTGCCTCACGCACTGTGTAAAGCTGCAAGGCAAGATCGGGCATTGATTGACTCCTTAGTGTGTTGTAACTGATCCGTCCTCTAGCGTATCGGCTTGATAACGATCTGGCAAGCCCGTGCTGATAAAGGTATGGGTCAGTGGCAGTAAACGGTAGGTGACCTGATCAGGTGTGCCGCCGATCTCTAGCAGGTGCAGCGCGTTTACTTCCCGAATTGCCACCATCAATTCCGCCGCGCTTAGATCACGCCTCAGCAGTTGGTTGAAAGTTGTGGTTTGTTTTGGCGTGGAAGCGAGGAAGCGCATCAGATCGCGCCCATTTTCCGAAAGCTGTTGCCAAGCATCGTTGTAGATGTAATTATAGAGTGCCGTAAAACGTTCACAGGGCTGCCGCGCTGCCTCTAGCACAAGGCTGAGATCGAATTACGCCAGCATATAGCCAAGCAGGGTCAGTGCCAATGGCACACCGCCGACTGTGCTATAGATCAACTCCCACTGCTCATCCGAGAGATCAGAGGTGCGTTGGCGGTTATGCTTTGTGGCGCGCCGCAGCGCAGCGCGTGTAATGTGCTTGCTCTGCTCAAAGGGCAGTTCGTTCAGGCGGATGACGCAGCCACCTTCGTCATGTGGTGCGTGGCGTGTGGTTAGCACAAAACGGCAGTGGCTCGGTAGAGTGTTGAGCGCGTCTATCAAGTTTTGCTCGTCGCGCACATGGTCGAGTCCGTCAATCACCACAATGCAGGAATCGGCAAAGGTGCCGATCTGCGCCAATTGCTGTGCCATGCTCAGCAGCTCGGCAGCACTGAAGCCAAGCTGCTGCCAAAGCTGATCAATGATCTCAGCAGCACTGCGGGCAGCATAAGGCAGCACACGCAGCCTGCCATGTGGATCGAGCCAGTGCGGCTGTGCGTTGATCCAGATGGTGTGGTGGGTTTGCTTCAAATGCTCACATAGGTAAAACGCAAGGCTGCTTTTGCCAATGCCGCCTAGCCCTTCAAGGTAGAGGCGCGGTACATCTTGCAGCACATCATAAAGGCGTTCGATGTACTGCTTTTGGGCTTGGATCGGTTTGCTGTGCAGGCGCTGGCGTGCGCGCCCTTGACGGGCTTGTTGTTGTTGGCGCAGGGCGTTCTGCTCCCTTTCTTCCAGAAATTCGGCAAGCAGCCCTAATCCTTCTCGCAACCGCTGCCGAAGAATCTCTGCATCAAGGTCACCACCGATTAGCTTTGCTAGGGCTGAAATCGGGATCGGGCGGTGTGGATGAAAATAGCGCCAAAACAGCACGCTCCACTGCTGGTGCGCCAAATTGTTCACAGTGAAGGCGGCACGCAGAGCGGCGAGTTCTTCTTCGGGCTGGTCGCCGCTGGGCGGCGTTTGCCACCTGCTTAACATTGTGCTGATGTGGTTAGAAAGTAGCTGAAAGAAGGCTTTAGTGCGTGCCTGAGTGCCGTTATATTCACTAAGGCAGCGCAGGGCATGAACAGTGGGCGGCAAAGCGCGGTGGTGGCGGCAGCAGCGCAATGCACGGGCAAGGATTTGAATATCCATGTGCAGTGGTCTCCTCAATGATGGCAGAGTTGGCGCACCAGCACAATCTATGTGTTGGTGCGGTCGCTTAAATCTCTGTCAAAATCTATTTTTACGACTTTTCTATAAAATCTAAATCATTAATTACTAAACGCAGGCAGTGCGTCTTGAGGCGTAGTTTAGGTCCCGATTTGTACATATTTTGTTAGAAAATGGCAGAAGGCGTGCAAGTGTGGCAACCCATGCGTTTATTAAATTTATTGAAATAATAAACGAGAAGGTATCAAGCTGTGTTGCGAGACATATTAAAATATGAATACGATGAAAGCATTCCTGACGGTAGCTTTGTAACAGTTGGCGAAAGGCTGCCTGATAAAGTTTGGCGCGTGCGAAACGTTGGTGCAAGCACATGGCAGGAAGGCTATAAGCTCACTTTCTTTTCAGGTGAGCGGTTCGGCGCACCGCCTTATGTGCCGCTGCCAAAGCTTGCGCCGGGCGAAAGTGGTTTTGTGGTGATCAGTGGTTTGATCGCACCGCAACAGACAGGTATTTTCAGTGCGGAATGGCGCCCTTGCCGTGCCGACGGCACACCTTTCCCTGCGCATCTAACGATCACGGTCTGCGTAGTGCCTGTGGGTGAGACTACGTAAGCCTCACCCCAGCCCTGCCCAAAGAACTACAGGCGCGCTAAGCGCCACGCTTAGCCACCGATGTTAGGATTGCCGCCCTCGCCGCCTTCGCCGCCACTGCCACCACCGGGACTGCCACCCTCAGGCGGTTCGCCGTTGCCGCCATTCCCGCCGTTGCCACCATTTCCGCCCTCAGAAAAGGTAACCCGCTGTCCACCCAACCGCAAGGCGGCGGGCATTGCTGGCAACATGGCGGCAGAAGCGAACAACGCCAGCGCACCACTGAGTGCCAAGCCTGCTGACTCGGACACTAACACATTCGCCGACTTTGTGAAATTAAGCGCGTTTGTCATACAGCCCTTCCTTTTGAAGGTATCTCACCGTTCAAAAAGACTAAACGCAGAACGCACTCATTTTTGTAGAAAGCTATCTGCCAATATTTTGGAAGGCGCCCCACAGAATTGGGTGTAGGTCGCCATTGGCGGTTTGGTATTGCTGGCGGAAGGCTAATTGTGCGGTGCGTAGAGCAGCCGCGCTGCTGGCACCGCTTTGCAGCGCTGTGTAGAAGGGTTCGATCAGCGGCAAGGTGAAGCCATCGAAAATATCCCACAAGCTGGTGATGAGCGCACCCACACCGGCGTAAAGAAAAGCTCGTCCTAAGCCGATCAGATCGTCGCCAGCGGCACGTTTACCCTGCGTCTTTTCCACATGGAGCTGTCCGATGCGGCACGAATTGAGGAAAACAAGTGGGCAATCGAGGCGCTGTTGCAGAATATCCAGCATGGTGAGGCGTTGTTTGCCCAACCAAATGCGCGATTGGCTTGGATATTCGGGATCATATTCGGCGTGGGCGATCAGGTGCATGACGGTGCCTTGCGCTTGGGCAAGCACGTCGGCAGGCGTGATTGCCTCAACATGCACGCTGCGGCTATTTGGCAGCGTGTGGCAGATCAAATCCGCCGTTTGGCGAGAGTGGCGAAACGGCCGCTGTGCGCTTAAGGACTGATCATCCCAGACGACGAGCGCGCTGTGTGTTGGTTGGGCCTTTGCAGGTGCGATTAGGCTGGCAGTTGGTAGCACTGAGATGGTGTGGCGTTCAAGAAGGTAATGCGCTTCATGGCGGTTGGTGGTTGGTGCGCGCAGCAAGTGAAGCGGCACATTGTGCAGGTCGCCATAAGGCACTATGAAAAGCTGCTCATAGGCGGGCAGTTGAGCAGCCAGGGGCGAGAGCAGCGCCCTGAATAGGTCTTCCATGTGCCGCGCAAAGCGCTGCCGCTGGGGTGCTAAGGCGTTATTCGTCGCTGCCGCACGAATGGCAGCCTCAGCCACCTCAAAGGGCGGGAAGCCACGCATGATAGTGAGCGCTGCGTCTATACCAAAACGGATGCTGTTGAGCAATTGGTCGAGCTGCTCAAGGGTGTGAGGTAGTTCGGCATATTGCGGTGCGCTGCTGTGAGAGTCGAACCAAAAGAGATGGAGGTGTTCGCCATCATCATAGAAAGCGCACAGCAGTGCCTGGGGCGGCAAGTGGCGCTGAATGGCCTGCCAGTCCATCACAGCACGCGGATCGCGCCCATGGGCAATCTCCATCAGGTTGAAATATTGATTATTCAAATCGCTCAGGCGTGCGCGCTGCTGCTCAAAATCGGCAGGTCTGGGGCGATTTTCCACCTGCACTGCATAGAGTTGTGCACGCAACTGCTCCATTTCTTCCAGCAAGCTGCGAGAATGCTGATCCTGTGGCAGATTTAGCACATCGTCGCCGATGATCAGGCTTAGGAAAGTGCTTGCCTTAGAGCGTTCCACCGCGTTGAAGGCTTCGGCATAGTCCCCTTGCCGAATGTGTAGGGCAGTCAGGCGTTGCAATGCCTCCCCCTTGCTGCTGAGGAAGCGCGACCGAAACGGAATGGCGAGCGAGCGCTGCATTTCTTCAATGCAAGTCATCGCTGCCGAGTAGCAGCGGCTTGCCTGTTGTGCATCGTTCAGCACCTCGTGCAGGGCGCCCAGCGTGATGTTTACATCATGTTGCAGGGGCAGCACGCCGATGTGTTCGGCAATTTCGGCAGCAGTCTGAGCATGGTGCAAAGCCGTGGCAGCATCATCAGGTGCATAGGCTTGGGCAGCCAGGAGGTGTGCCTCTGCACGGTAGAGCGAGTCATCTTTGAAAGAGTCTACCAGTTGCAAGGCTTCGCTCTGTAATGGGGCACGTGCGCCACTGTGTGCAGAGTGCTGGTTAAGTTGGCGTGTTTGCACGCTAAGCTGCATCAGGCGCAGCCGATTGCGATTGATCTGCTCATCTTCGGCAAGTGCTTTGAGCGCTTGCTCAAACGCCCACAGCGCCTGTGCATAATCTTCCAGCTCGGCGTAGGTGATGCCTAACTCACGGTAGAGATGCACACACTCAAGCGACTCAAAGCTGTAGCGCTTGAGGGCGTCTTCTAAATCTTGGCGTGCTTTATCATGGCGATTTAAGGCACGCAGGCAAGCCGCTTCATTGTGGATAACTTGCGCTAGAATGCGGCGCAGGGCTGGCGAGGGATCAGCCGGCAATTTGTTGTATGCAATTTGTATGTAGCGGAGTGCTTCTTGAATGCGCCCTAGGCGGCGTTTGCTTTCGGCAAGGTTAAGCAATGCATTAAGGTAAACGGAGGTATGCGGCACATTCTCCAGCAGATCACATGCCATTTTATGATAATGTGCGGCTTGGCGTTCATCACCCTGCTGTGTGTGCCAATAACCGACATTATCATAGAGCCGCCCACGTTCAACACCCTCTAGCAAGTCAGCAAGGGCGGTGTATTCTGTGAGCAGCGTGCGCCGCCGCCCCGCATATGCCTCGCCAAGCTGCCCATAGGCTGCCAGCGTATTGCCATATAGGATTGCCAGATTATTCTTATCTCCGCGCTTGCGGAACACGCTTGCGGCTAAGGCAAAATCGGACTCCAGAGCATCGGTTTGCCTCACCCAAACGGCTGCCCACACCTTGCCGATGATCACACGCGCCCAACCGTAATCATCTTCTGCGCGCAAAAAATAGCGCTCTGCACGCTGAAAGTGACGGTAGGCAGCCGTATAGCTGGTGGTGCTGTTGCAAAGAACACCGTAAATTAGGTGTGCATAGCCGAAGGCAAGCTCTTTGCCGTGTGCTGCGTGTTTGCCTAATAGAAAGCAGAGGTAGCCGCTTTGACTTGCTGCCTCTAGCGCCAATTGGTTGCGCTGCCCATCGCTGTGCGTTTTGAGTGCTTGTGCCACCTCGTTGACTTCATCCTCAGTTAGGCTTGCCGCACACTGGCGAAGGCAGGCTACCTTAGTGTTGAAATCAAGCGCATCATTGCACAGCGCCTCTTGCAGCCGCTCGCAAGACATGCTGCTATTCCAGAGGCAAGTCGTAGAGTGCCACTACTTGCCCGGCAAGCGGTTTGAAGCGCAGGGTCACCACAGAAGGCGGCACAGCAGAGCATTGGAACTCGCCATAGCGCAGCAGTGTTGTTAGGATGACATCATCGCCACGTGAAAGCTGCAACTGTGCGCCATTCCAGCGTTCTTGTTGGTTAGGATCAGACGAGTCGATTGAGCCGATCAACCGCACCCCACGCGACTCGGACATGATCTTAAGCATGATAGTGATGCCTTCAGCCTCTGCCTGCACCATGCGTGGGGAGGCAATTTGCTCACCACCAAAATAGGCAAGCCCTTGCTGCGGTTGGCTGACGATACGCGCCCGCACTTCACGCTGCCGTTTCGGCTGTGGCAAGGCGTGCGCCTGAGATGCGTCAGCGGGCTGATCGAAGACGGGTAGGCGGATTGCTTCAACCGTTGTGCGGCATTGACGGCACTGGGTTAGATGGGAATCAATCGCCTGACGGTGCGGCTCAGAGAGCATCCCACCCACATAATCCACCAACGTTTGATCGCTTGGGTGAAATGCACGGTGCATCTTGCGGTGAAAGTTCAGCATCTTTTGGTAGCGTGTTTGCGATTCCTGATCAGACTCCAAGCATTCTATAAGGCTGGGATCAGCGTCGCCTAGCAAGATGTCTAGCAGATCATCATCGCTGAGGGGTAGGGGATGTGTGCAGGTCATGAACTAACTCCTGTCGCATGAATTTGACTTGCTTCTACTAAAGGCGAAACGCTTACCAAATTAATCTACCAATTGTCTATAACTTGTTAAGGATAGCGGCGACCTTCGGCTATTCCGATGCTGTTTTGAGTCGGATAGCAGCTTGCCTGCCTGTCGTGTATAATTATACACACCACAAGCAGACATGCTTAGCCCCTTGTTCGTTTTTTGAAGTGCGTTCTTGTATTGCACTTATTCTAACAAATTCCTCAATTCTTGGTCAGCCATCAAGCGTTTTAAGATGTTTCTGAGACGTGCGTGGATGTGGTTTGGCTTGCGGTTGATGATAAGCGCAATATCGGGCGCACGATATCCGTTTGAATGCAGCCTAAAAATGTCCCAATCCTCGGCGCGGAGCAGTGCGCGGGCGCGATCCACCACAGCACTGCTGGCTAACCAATCGTCTATCGAATAGCTATCAGACATGATCTCTTCGCCCAATTCATCCTCAATGCGGCGCGGCGAACGCAAAATCGTGTTCACCACACTGCGGCTGGTAGTTTGAATGTATGAGAAGACCTTGTTAGGTCTGCCCTCAAAACGGCTGTAGAAGCAGCAGGCTTTATTAAGCGAGCGAAAAGCATAGAACAGACGCGCATAGACATCTGTCACCATATCGTCTATGCCGCCATCCATCCACTCAATCGCTTGATCAGCGCTGGGCATTTCGCGCAACCAACCAATGATCATGCGGCGGTACTGCTGATCAAAGGCAGTGAAAGGCGCATTAGCGCGCAGGACAAGCGCACGGTAGGCAACCTCGAAAACCGCGCAATCTTTGGTAGGTTGTTCTGCCCTTGGTTGGGCAATTTCTGCCTCAAAGGCTAGAATTAAATCGTCATCCGTATAGGTGCAAAAATACGGCAAAATATAGTCTGGCAGATCGTCATCCTCGCTCTCGCTGAGATGTGGCGGCAAATTGTCCGTCATGCGATGAACTCCCCTGAACCAGAGCGCGTCTCATTATTGCGCGAATAGCAGCGCTTTGTGAGGCAGTGGCGAAAAGCATCCTCGTGCAATGTGCGTATTATAGAATAGCCTAGCGGAAAAACGAAAGATTCGAGGTGCTTTTTTCAGAAACTTTTCAGAGCAGAGTACTATTATGCACCTGCTAAACACATTCCCTGAAAAACGTGAAGGAGTGATCACGGATGCACATTCAATTCCTCTACTATGAAGAATGCCCTTCGCACGAGGTAGGCTTGCAGCGCTTGCGCGATGTGTTGGCGCAGGAAGGCATCAACCCGCCAATTGAGATCATCAAGGTGGAAACTGATGAACAAGCGGCAGCCCTGCGCTTTACAGGCTCGCCCACCATTTTGATCAACGGCGCCGATATTGTGCCAGTTAGCGCGGATACCTGCTTCCGCCTGACCTGCCGCACCTATCGCCTTGAAGACGGACGTTTTGCACCGCTGCCTTCAGCAGAGATGATCCGCGCTGCCTTGCAAAATGCGCGGGCAAAGCCTTAAACTTGAGGTGACTTTGTTCGGTTTGTTCAGGAGATTTTTGGATGATCCCTTTAGCTATCGGCGCCAATGCCGCACCGTTCAGCCTAATCGGCGTGGATGATCAGATGCATAGCCTTGCCGACCACGTGGATAAAGCTGCCCTTGTGGTCATTTTTAGCTGCAATCACTGCCCTTACGTCCGCGCTTGGGAAGACCGAATGATCGCTTTGCAGGCGGACTATGCAGCGCGTGGCGTGCAGTTTTTGGTCATCAGCGCCAACGATCCTACCAAGTATCCCGATGATGATTTTCCGTCAATGAAGCAGCGCGCTGCCGAAAAAGGCTTCAACTTCCCTTATCTTTTCGATGAGACGCAAGCTGTGGCACGCGCTTATGGCGCAACGCGCACGCCAGAGGTGTTCGTCTTTGACTCCAACCGCACGCTGCGCTACCACGGCGCTATTGACGACAACCACGAAAATCCCGCCGCTGTCACCCGCCACTATCTGCGTGAAGCGCTGGATGCCGTGCTGAGCGGCACACAGCCCGCTACTACACAAACACCACCCGTCGGCTGCACCATCAAATGGCGCAGCTAGGTAAAGTAAGGGCGCGCACAATAGCGCGCCCTACCATTTAACGAATAGCGGTCAGGAAATTTAGCACAATCTGGGTGAACGCTGCGGGCTGTTCCAGAGGCGGCAGGTGTGCAACAGCAGGGAAGATGGCGCGTTGAGCGCCGCGAATCTTGTCCAGCAGCAGGTCTGCGGCAGCCAGCGTGCTGTGCGTGTCCAACTCGCCGTAGATGACCAAGGTCGGCACGTTGATCTCTGCCAGCCTGCCAACTGCTGGCGGCTGCAAACCGATTACCTCGTGCTTTTCGTCGGCGTGTACAGCATAGTGATCACGCAGCATTTGGCGCATTTTCTCCATCGGTGCAGCATCAATTTGGTCGGCGCTGCAGCACAAGCCAACCAGCCACAAAGCGATCTCTAGCTCGATGAGCGCGTCAAAATCGCGTGCTTGCCATGCATCATGGATGGCTTGTTCGGCAGCCTGTTCCGCAGAGGACATCTCCGCCTGATAGCCGCTGACGCCGGCGCACACCGGCACCAACGCCCAAACGTATTCAGGCGATTCCAGCGTGAAATCTATGGCGATCTGCCCACCACGTGAAACACCGACTAACGCTGCGCGCCCAATGCCCAAATGATCGAGCAGGGCGCGCAGATCAGCGCGATGGCTATAGACAGTGGTGCTATCGTGCCGCGATTTGCCGTAGCCGCGTGTGTCATAACGCACCACTTGATGATGCCCTGCAAATTTCTCAAACTGGGCGTCCCACAGGCGGTGATCAGTGACGCCCGCGTGGATTAGCACAACGGCAGAGCCACTGCCAGCATACTCATAATACAACTCGCCGCCCTCAACAGTGCAAAAACCAGTTGCGCTCCCCATTACACAAGTCCTCACCTTCACAGCCCAATGAACTTATGTTTTAGCGTAGCACTTTTTCAAAGGTGAGTCAATCAGGGATAAAGATAACTGTAAAGCGTGAGCGGAAACACACTGCCGCCCACGCGCTCAAGGTGTCCACACGCTGCGGATGAGCTGCCTCGTAAGCGGCGATCTGTTCCGCCATGTTCAGCAGATAGCCAAGCTGATCTACGCCATCCCGCCTATTCTGTATGGCGAGGTAGGTAGGTCTTCCCTTTCATTTATTTATAAATTCACCCATCACTCGGCATCAGCAAAGTAATCCGATCTTCATAACGCTTGAAATCGGCAACGTTGAGGGTCAACAAGGTGTTGATCTCGCTTGCCAGCATCACCGCTACAAGGTTCGCGTCATGAACCTGCTTACCACTGACCGAGTAATCGCGCAGCAGCGTGAGCAGCAGATTCGTTGTGGCGTTGGTCTCTTCCACAACCCGACAGGTTTGCAGGATATTGCCAATGTGCTGCACTGCCTGATCACCGGTAAGCGCTGTGACAAAGGTGCGCGGATGCGTGATCTGCACGAGATATTCACGGATGATCTGACGGCTAATCCACAGATCGGCATCATCTGCCAGCAGCCGATCAAATGTAGCTTTCACAGATGGATGCTGCGGGAATACAGCGTGCTAGGCGCGCAAGATGATGTTGGTATCACAGAACACCTTAGCGGGCATCGTCGTCGTACCAGTCCTCACGGCGGATTGAGGGCTCCTCACGAAGCGGTACGCTCATGATGCTGGCATGATACGCCGCCAGACGTTCTGCCCGCGTCAACGCCGCCTGTTTAGCGGATAGCAACCGTTCGATTAGCGCCTGTTGCTCCGCCGCTGAAAGCTGCTCGATCAGTTCCACCAGTGTTTCATAGGGAATTGTTAGTTGGACAGCCATCGCCGGCACCCCTCATCGCACATCCTTTACGTTTATTATACGCTCTCACGCATTGCCGATAGCTGTAAAGCGTGGGCGGAAACACACTGCCGCCCACGCGCTGCTCAGGCGCTCAAGGTATCCACACGCTGCGGATGGGCTGCCTCGTAAGCGGCGACTTGCTCCGCCATGTTCAGCAGATAGCCAAGCTGATCCACGCCATCCAGCAGGCAGCGGCGCGCAAAACCATCAATCGGGAAAGTGACGGCGCGCCCATCGGGCAGCAGGATGTGCTGTGCCTCAAGGTCTACTCTGATCTGTGCCTCAGGGTCTTCTTGGGCAAGGCTGAGCAGCTGGCGGTGCGTCTCGGCATCCACTTGAATGGGCAGCAAGCCGTTTTTGAGCGCGTTATTGCGGAAAATATCGGCGAAGTAGGTGCTGATCACAGCGCGGAAGCCGAAGCCTGTCAGCGCCCAGACGGCATGTTCACGCGAACTGCCGGCGCCAAAATTATGCCCCGCCAGCAGAATTTGGACGCCCTGCGCCTGTGGCTGGTTCAGGATGAACTCTGGGCGTGGGCTGCCGTCAGCGTCATAGCGCCAGTCGTAAAAGAGTGACATGCCAAGCCCTTGTGCGCTGGTCGTTTTAAGGAAGCGCGCTGGGATGATCTGGTCGGTATCAATGTTTTCGGTTGGCAGCACCACAAAGCGGCTGCTGAATGGTTTGATGGCGTCCATTAGTCAGTTAGTCCTCGTCTGTTTTCTCAAAGTCGAGCGGTGCAAAGCTTTCGCGCACCAAAGGTTAGCAAAAGTAAGCCGTGTATGCGTTTTGTCGGCGGCATTTCGATCAGTTCTCCCTGTACCAACTCGTAGCGCTGATCCGAATCGGCAAGCCGTTCAAGGTCTTGAGCGCGATAACGCTGTGTTGGTTTGGCGATCTCTGCCATGTGGACACCTCACCATTAAAGCTGTGCAAAAAGCTCGCTAACGGGCAGCGAAAAGTTAGGTAGCAATTCGCCGCCTTCAAGCGTATCGGTCGTATCAAGGATGCGGACCGCCTTTGGACTGCTGTGTATATAGAGCGTGCGCGAAGCAGGATAGATGAGCCAGACCTGCTGTGCGCCGCTCTCAAAATACTGTGCAATTTTGGCTTGCACCGCACCCACCGAATTGCTCGGTGAGATGACCTCGACGGCGAGATCGGGTGCGAAGGGATAGTAGCCACCAGAGGTTGGCACAATGCGCGCTTGGCGGATGAAGGCAACATCAGGCGCCCGCACCGTATCAGGATCAGCACTGAGTTGAAAACCTGCCTCTGCCATAAGCTGCCCAAGCCCATTGGCACGGATAAAGGGCAGCAGTGCCGCTATCAGCGAGGCGATAATCAAGCCATGTTCCTTGCTAGGTGGTGGCATTTCGATCAATTCTCCCTGCACCAACTCGTAGCGTTGATCCGAATCGGCAAGCCGTTCAAGGTCTTGAGCGCGATAACGCTGTGTTGGTTTGGCGATCTCTGCCATCTCAGCACCTCACACTGAACCAGTAAATGCTTAGGCGCGTTCGAGCATCTCGCGTGGGTCGGTAACGCAGCCATTGATGGCACTAGCAACCGCCGTCAGTGGGCTGGCAAGGAATGTCCTGCCGCCCTTGCCCTGCCGCCCTTCAAAGTTGCGGTTGCTGGTGCTGACGGCATACTCGCCCGGCTGGAGCTGATCGCCATTCATGGCGATGCACATGCTACAGCCTGCCTCACGCCATTCGGCGCCGGCTGCCTTGAAAATCTCGTGCAAGCCTTCCGCTTCCGCTTGGCGCTTCACCTGCTGCGAGCCGGGAACGACCATCATCCGCACGTTTGGCGCAATCTTGCGCCCTTTGAGGAGTGCCGCGCCAATCCGCAAATCGCTAATGCGCGAATTGGTGCAGCTTCCCAAGAAGACCACATCAATTTTATGCCCAAGCAGCGGCACGTTCGGCTGCAAATCCATGTAGGCAAGCGCCTTGATGAGCGTCTCGCGCTGGCTAGGATCACTAAGCGTCGCTGGATCAGGAATCACGCCTGTGATGGGCATTCCCATGCCGGGATTGGTGCCGTAGGTGATCATCGGCTCTAGGGCGTCTGCATCAATGAATACTTCGGCATCAAAGGTGGCGCCTTCATCAGTTGGCAGTGTGCGCCAATCGGCAATGGCGCGTTCCCATGCCTCGCCCTTTGGTGCGTGTGGACGCCCTTCAATGTAGGCAAAGGTCGTCTCGTCGGGCGCGATCATGCCCGCCCGTGCGCCGCCTTCAATGCTCATGTTGCAGATGGTCATGCGTTCTTCCATCGAGAGGGCGCGAATGGCAGAGCCGCAATACTCAAGCACGTAGCCCGTGCCGCCGCCCACGCCGATTTTAGCAATCAGGGCGAGGATAATATCTTTGGCGGAAACACCGTGCTTAAGCGTTCCCTCGACGCGGACAGCCATGGTTTTCGGCTTGTTCTGAAGCAGGCATTGGGTTGCCAACACATGCCCAACTTCGCTGGTGCCAATGCCAAAGGCAAGCGCGCCAAAAGCGCCGTGCGTGCTGGTGTGGCTATCGCCACAGACAATGGTCATGCCCGGCTGCGTCAGCCCGCGCTCAGGACCGATCACATGCACAATGCCCTGATATTCGCTGCCTAAGGCATAGAGTGGAATGCCGAAATCGGCGCAGTTCTTCTGCATTTGGGCAATTTGGGCGGCAGCTTGTGCATCGGCAATGGGGACATCAAAAGGTGTGGTGGGCGTGCTGTGATCCATCGTGCCAATGGTGCAATCAGGGCGGCGCACCTTCAGACCGCGCTCGCGCAGGGTGGTGAACGCCTGCGGTGAAGTCACCTCATGCACAAGGTGCAGGTCAATATAGAGGACGGCGGGTGAGTCATCGGTTTGTGGGGCGACTAAATGGCGCTCCCAGACTTTCTCAAACAGGGTACGTGGCTGAGCCATATGCAGACCTACCTCGGCTGTGTGTGGTATGGGTTCGGTAAACAAGTAAGGATACCTGAAATTGGTCAGATCGGGTAGGGACTTTGGCACAAATCAGCTTGTGGCAGGGGCAAAAAAGTGCGGGCAAGTGTTCTTGCCCGCATGAGGATTAGGTTTGTTCATCCCCTTTTTCGGCGCGCTTGGCACCTTCAAAGTTGATGTAGAGCCGTGCGTTGGCACTGCGGCTGAGATCGCGCAGTGTCTCTAGCTCGGTCAGGCGCAGCAAGGCGGGATGGGTTGTATAAATGGCGGCTGCCTGCTCACGTTCGCGCAGCGCACGGATTTCCGACTCAGTGGCGATGCGCTGCACTTCTGCTTGTGCTTGGGCAGCGGCGCGCTGTGCTTCTGCCTGTGCCTCTGCCTCCACGCGGCGGCTGGCTGCCTTCGCCTGTGCCTCAATCTGCTGCACTTCTGCCTTCGTGCGTGCTTCCACAAGCTGCGCTTGGCTCATGCGCTCGGCGGCAAGCACACGGTTCATAATATCCTGCAAATTGCCGGGAAAGATGATGTCTTTCACATCCGCACGGCGGATTTCCACGCCATATTCAGCGGCTGCGCCTTTCACATCGCGCAGAATATCTTCACTCAACTGGTTGCGGTTGGTCAGGATCGTCTCCAGCGTCATGGAGGCAAGCGAACGGCGCGCTGCCAACTGCACATCGCTGTAAAGCCGATCTTCGTAATTCGAGACGGCGTGGAGCGCCGCACGCGGATCAATCACGCGGAACTGCACAATCACGCTCACGCGCAGCGCCACCTTATCGGCGGTCAGGATTTCTTGCCCTTTCAGCAGCAGATCGCGCTCGCGCATATCCACAACGACGATCTCGACGTTCGGCAAGCGCCCGCGCAGCAATTCCATCAGCCGAGAGCGCTTCGGCGGCAGTTCATAGCGCCCTGCCTCCAGCACACGCACCAGCACGCCATCCTCATAGCGCAAGCCACGGTGCGTATCTTTGATGATGACTTCGCGTTTCCGATTTGCCATCTCTGCACCTACCTAACAACACAACCAATAAAAAGGTGACATTCCGTAGCAGAAGTCCATATGAGGGACGGGCTAAATTTAATCGGTTTAAAACGGATGCCGTGGTGCATTGCGAACGGCACGTTTCCTTAAACTGCCTGCCTCTTACTTGCCGGAATGTCACGCTGAGGAGAGGATAGCACAAGGTAAAGATGTTGTGAAGGGTCAAAAATGGTTCAAGAAAGACCAAGCTGAGCAATTCTGGTAATGAGTCGGGTTGTGACCCTTACTCTTCGCGGCACTTGCCAACTGTCTGGCAAAGCTGATTCAGGTGCAGGTGATCGTGGCGTGCGGTGAAGTGTGCCATCTCTAAAAGCGTGGTTGGTCCGAAGATGGCGTGCCGTGCGGTGCGCCGCCATGCCTCAGGCGGCAAGTTTTCCAAGAAGGTAAGGGTTTGGGCGCGCTCTCGCCAAAAATCCGCCGCGATCTGTTGAGCGGACTCGGTCAGGGTCACTGTGTTTGGGCGGAACGGCTCTGGTGGTGGCGCAAGGAATGGATTTTCCTCACGGGCGATGCGCAGAAGGCGCGGGCGCTGCACCTCACGCTCACTCTCGCGCAAGTGGTGGACGACTTCAAGCGGCGTCCACTCATTCGGATCAGGGCGCATAGGCCACATCTGCGGCGGAATCGAGTCGACCATGCCGAACAGCGCCGCTGTATTGCCCAACAAGCGTGGCATAACCTGCGCTTGGCTCTCGGTCAGCGGCGGTTGGTGCGCCAAGTGTTCTAAAAGCCCTGCTTCCACCGCCGCGGCAAAGTGGGCAAGCGTTTGCTGCCCATTCACCCAGTAAGTGTGCATTCCCACCGCCTGAGCAGGCGCAATATCGTTGGTGAAATCATCGCCAACCATAATCGCCTGATCTGGCTCAAAGCCGATGCGTGCCAGCACTTCCTCATAGAAATGAGGGTGCGGCTTGGTGAAATGCAGCTCATCGAGGTTGGTGATCAGGGCATAGGGCAGATCAAGCGGCAGATTGCCCCACGCCATCCGCCGGCGGACTGCCTCCAGCGAAAAGACGGGGTTGGTGGCGATGGCAAAGGTCACACCGCGTGCCAGCAAGGCGTGCAGCAGCGGCACAGCAGCAGGCACAGGCGTGATCATGGTTGCCAGATCAGGGTAGGTGTCTGTGTGAAAGGCTTCAAGGGCAGCCGTGAGCGCCGCTGCGGGTAGGCGCAGTGCTTCGCTGAGAGCGCGCCCAAACACAGCACGGTTGCTGCACGTTGGGTCGAGGTTGGCGGCGGCGGCTTGGGCAGCTTGGCGGAGCGCTGCGGCACAGCGCTCGGTCGGGATGCCGAATTGTGCGGCGAGTTGGGCGCTCAGCAGCGTGATGTACTGACGCACAAAGGCTTCTGTTTCCACATGGACGAGCGTTGCATCCAGATCGAACAGCACCGCCTTGATCATTCGCTATCCGAATCTCTCAGAGCATCCAGAAAGATCGAGACGCCAGGGCGCTCAGCGTTGCATTGTTCGCAGCCGATATAGGGATCCTCAATCACTGTTTTGTGTTTTTCGCAGAAAGCAGTGATCACTAAGGTGCGCCCAATGCCCAGAAAGCCGGGTTTAATCTGCAAATTCAGCCGCAAAGACTCGCTGGCATTCGCCCGCAGAATATCTGGCACCGCGCAGCGGCTGCAATCACCGGGATGCCACGGGGCGCCGCGTGGGCTGCGTTTGGCAAGGCGACATTCCTGCACGCGCCTGCCGCGATGAAAATCAGCGTGATATTCAGGGCATTCCTTGCCAGCAGGAGTCTTCATCAGGGCATCCTAAGCACTATACGCGGGTGATGTAGTTGCCGTCACGGGTATCCACACGGATTTTATCGCCAACGCTGACGAACAGCGGCACAGTCACTTGCAAGCCCGTCTGTGTGATCACTTTCTTGGTGGCACCGGTGGCGGTGTTGCCCGCCACAGCCATCTCTGCCTCAACAACGCTGTGTTCAACGGTGGTGGGCAGTTCATAGTCAATGATCTCGCCGTCATAGCTGCTCAGCGACATCTGCATGTTCTCATACATATATAGCACATCATCACCAAAAATGCTGGTCGGCAGTTCGTACTGCTCAAAGGTGGTGGTGTTCATGAAGTGCAGCACATCGCCATCGCTATAGAGAAATTCAACAGCAAAACTCTCGACACGAATATCCTGCACACGGTCGCCGGAGGTGAAGGTGCGCTGAATGGTTGCGCCTGTGCGGAGGTCGCGCAGGGTGGTGCGGATAGTGGCGTTGCCGCGTCCGGGTTTGTTGTGGGAATATTCCAGCACGCGGTAAATCGCACCATCTACGGTGAAGGTGACGCCTTTCCGCAAGTCGTTCACATCAATCATGCGTTGTCTCTTACCTTTTAGGGTTCATGAATAAGCATAGCGATTATAGCTTATTCCGAAGGGCGCGGCTAGGCTTTTCAGGTAGGGTGTGCTGATGTGAGTTATGTCCGCCTGTTGCTGCTATAGACGCGAGCCTATTTCCAATTCTGACCAAAGGCGGTATGCTTGGCACTTAGATGCTCCTGCGCGAGCATCGGGCGAACTGCACAACGCACGCTTGCATAGATTCAGCCAGTTTGCCCGTGCCGAAAATTATTTAGGCGGGCTACTATTTTTTGCGAAGAAAGAGGCGTGCATGACGACGACTGCTCCACCGCGACGCTTTCGCCTAACCGATCTTGCCGCTGGGCAAGACCTGCTGACTGCTGTTGCCGTGCCGCTCGTGGCAGTGCTTGGCGCGCTCAGTGTGGGTGCTATTTTCCTGATCCTCGTTGGTGCTGATCCACTGCGTGTTTATGAAAAGCTGGTTGATGGCGCGCTTGGCAACACTTACAGCCAAACACAGACCATCGGTAAGGCAACGCCACTGCTTTTGGTGGCAATTGGTGTGTGCATCGCCTTCCGAGCCAATGTGCTGAACATCGGTGTGGAAGGGCAGGTGATCATTGGCGGCTTGGCAACGACTGCCTTCACGCTCGGCTTTCCCGAGCTGCCATCCTGGGCGTTGATTACTGGTGGCTTGCTGGCAGGCTTTGCTGCGGGAATGCTCTACGGTGCCATTCCCGGCGCCCTGAAGGCCTATTTCGGCGTCAATGAGATTCTCAGCACCATCATGATGAATCAGATCGCCGTCCAAATCCTGATCCTGCTGTTGACCGGCCCAATGCGCGATATAAGTGCCAGCGCCACCAGCGCCAACATCATCCAGACTGCCCAAATTCCGCGTGAAGGCTGGCTGCCGCTGCTGATGCCACGCACCTTTTTTCATACAGGCGCGCTGTTGGCACTCGCCTTGGCAGTGGTCGGCTTCATCTTTTTGTGGGGAACGGTGCTAGGTTATCGGATTCGGGCGGTGGGCGCTAACCCTGATGCCGCACGCTATGCGGGTGTGCCTGTCCGCCGCATGATGTTCCTTGCGATGGCGCTCAGCGGCGGCTTGGCAGGCTTAGCGGGCGGTGTGGAGGTGCTGGGCGTTACACACCGCACCATTCAAGATTTTTCGACGGGCTATGGCTTTTCTGGCATTGTGGTGGCACTTTTTGGGTCGCTGCATCCGTTGGGTGCGATTCCCGCCTCACTCATTTTTGGCGGTTTGTTGGTCAGTGGCACTAAGCTGCAATCGGTGGGCGTCAGCGCGGCGATGGTGGTTGTGCTACAAGGCTTGATCGTGCTGTTTGTGGTCAGCAGTGCAGAGATCACGCGGCGGCGGCGGCGCGCACACGCTGCACAGGGCGCAACAGGCAGCCAATCAACCACGACGGCTGAATCAGCAGCGGCGGAGGCAGCCTCATGACACCTGAGCAAGTCTTACAAATTGCAGCGCAAGGCGTGGCAGCCGCAACGCCTTATTTGTTAGCGGCACTCGGCGAGACGTTCGGGCAGCGCGCCGGCGTCTTTAATCTGGGTGTGGATGACGTGATGCTGATGGGCGCTTTTAGCGGCTTCTATGTGGCGCTTCAAACAGGCTCGCCCTTGCTTGGTGTGGCAGTTGCCATGTGGCGCTTCAAACAGGCTCGCCCTTGCTTGGTGTGGCAGTTGCCATGCTGATCGGCGCGCTGATGGGCATCCTCATGGCGGTCAGCAGCGTCACGCTCAAAGCGCCGCAAGGCATCAGCGGCATTGGCTTATATATGTTTGGGCTGGGCTTGTCTACGCTGCTGTTCGAGACGTTGGTGAAGTCGCCCGTGCCGCTGCGGACAGGCTTTGACCGCTTGCCGATCCCGATCTTGAGCGAGCTGCCGATCCTTGGCAACATTGCCTTTAACCAAAACGTGATGGTTTATGCCGCATTCTTGTTAGTGCCTGTGGGGTGGTTTGTGCTGAACAAGACGGTCTTCGGGCTGAACATCCGCGCTGTTGGGCAGAATCCACAGGCAGCCGACTCGCTGGGCATCAATGTGGATCGGGTGCGCTATCTGGCGCTGATCATCGGTGGTGTGTTAGGCGGTGCAGCGGGCGCCTCACTCTCGCTGGCACAGACCAAAATCTTTCAAGAGAATATGACCAATGGGATTGGCTTTATCGCGGTGGCATTGGTCTATTTCGGCGGCTGGTCGCCAGTGGGCGTCATGTTCGGTGCGCTGCTGTTCAGCATCGTGACGACGCTGCAATTATGGTTGCAAGCACTCGGCGCGCAAATTTCGCCCAGCCTGATCACCATGCTGCCCAGCGTGATGACCATCATTGCGCTGATCATCGCCGTGCGGCTCTACCGCACAGGCACGCCCGCAGCGTTGGGTAAGCCCTATCGTCGGGATGAGGCATAGCGACTGTGTGCATTCTGCGGGCGTTGTAGCCCGCTGTGCAAGTAAAAGAGGAGAGAACTATGAACAAGCGTTGGATCGCATTCTTAATGGCTGCCCCACTGCTGGCAGCACTCGTATTAGGTGGCGGTGCAGCACAAGCACAGAACAAACTGCGGATCGCTTTGATCTCGCCAAGCGCGCAAAACGACTTAGCGTGGTCGCAGAGCATGGCTGATGCGCTCAAGGCTGTGCAGGCAGAACTGGGCGCGGATAAAGTTGAACTGACTATCTCTGAAAATCTGTTCCGTGTGCCAGATGCGGCAGCCGCCATGCGTGACTATGCCGCGCAAGGCTACGACATCGTGATCGCGCATGGCACACAATACGGCGCCTCGATGTTTGAAGTGGCGGCAGAGTTTCCTGAAGTGACTTTCGCCTGGGGAACGGCTTCTGACTATGGCGAGGCTGAGGGCTTGACGAACGTCTTTGCTTATGAAGCACGTGCTGAAGAGGGTGGCTATGTGAATGGCGTCATGGCGGCACTGCTGAGCAAGTCCGGCGTGTTGGGTGTGGTGGGCCCTGTGAACGCGGGGGATGCAAAACTCTACATTGATGGCTTCACAGCGGGCGCAAAGGCAACCAAGCCCGAGATTGATGTGAAGGTCATCTTCACAGAAAGTTTCGGCGATACGGCGAAGGCAACCGAAGCTGCTAAGACGTTGATCTCGCAGGGTGCCGACGTTCTGACAGGCTCGGCGCAGCAGGTGCCGGGCGCCATCACCGAAATTCAGGCGGCAAAAGGCTTCTGGTTTGGCACGCAGACCGATCAGGCGGCGGGTTGGGAAGATACCGTTGTGTGTGTGCAGGTCTTTGACTGGACGGGCGTGATCAAAGAGATCATTGCGCTGCGTGAAGCAGGCACACTCGGCGGCAAGGCGTTTGCCATCTCGCTGGAGGGTGGCTTGACCATGAAGTTTAACGAGAAGTTGAGCATTCCCGAAGAGGTGAAACAAGCAGCGGAGGAGACGATCAAGGCCATCATCGCGGGTGAGATCATCCCGCCCGGCAGCCCACGTGAGCTAGAGCCAGCAGCGACGCCTGACAACTAGCTTTACTCAGGTGTTTTCAGGGCGAGATCGTTGATCTCGCCCTGTGCGTTAGGTGGGCTTAGCGCCGCACCTGCGCCTCGAACCACTCGGTTAGGCTGCGAATATCTTCACGGGCGTTGAAAAGACGTGCCAGCCGCCGCAAAAAGCCAAGTTCAGTTTGCAGCTTATCCAACGGGCAAATATCTTCCAACACGCGGCGATAGTGAGCGCGTGCCTGCTCAGCTTGCCCACTGATCAGCGCTAACTTGGCTAAATCGCGCTGTTGCAGCAGGACGTCTTTTTCGGCGGCTGCCAAGGCTGATGCCTTCTCCCAGTCTAGCAAAGCGTCCTCATAGCCGCCGAGCAATTGGCGGGCAATGCCAAGCCACAGGTTGCTGCGCACAACGGTTGAGTCTAGGGCGACGGAACGCTTCAGATCGTTGAGTGCCTCTGGGAAGCGCCCTTGATCGAGCATCACCAAACCACGCCAGAAGTAGGTAGAGGCGTTGCCAGCGCGCACCTCTAGCGCTTTGTTCAGGTCATCCAGCGCCTTGTCATAATCGCCGCTATCCTGAAAAACGCCTGAGCGCCATTGGTAGTTGATGTCGTTCTTTGGCTCAGTTTCAATCGCCTTTGTGAAGAATTCTAGGGCGTGCGCCATGTCGTTTTGGGCGTAATAGATGATGCCGATCAGTTGGTAGTTCACGTCGTTTTCAGGCTGAAGGCGTGCGGCTTCCTCCAGATCGCTGAGGGCGGCGTTGAAGTTGCTCAGGATGTAGTTGATCTGCCCGCGCCAATACCAGTTATAGCCGTTATCGGGTTGAATTTCGATAGCACGGCTAAAATCCAACCGCGCAGAGGCATATTCATGCTGCTCAAAGTAGATGCGCCCGCGCCAGAAAAAGACGTAAGGATCGCCCGGCTGTAAATCCACAGCGCGGTTGAGGTCTGCTTCGGCTTTGGCAAAGTCACGCATATCATGGTAGACCAAGCCGCGCATGTAGTAATACATGCCGCCGTTTGGCTGCAATTCGATAGCCTTGTTCAAGTCGGCAAGGGCAGCTGAGTAGTTTTCTAGGGCGTAGTGCGCTCTGCCGCGCATGGAATAGACCCCATCATTCTCTGCGCCTTGCGCGCTCAGCACACCAACAAGGTGATCAAAATCGGCAAGGGCGGCGCGGAACTGCTCAAGGCTCATCTGTACCATGCCGCGCCAGAAGTAAGCGGCAGGGTCTGGCACTTTGAGGGCGAGGGAACGGTTGAGCGCTTCTAAGGCTGCCTCATGCTCGCCTAGCTCATGGTGAGCGCGCCCGCGCCACATGAAGTTATAGCCATCCTCAGGTTGCAGTTCGCAAGCACGGCTGAAATCTTCCAATGCCTTTTGAAACTCACCCATGTGGAAGTAAACCTGCCCGCGAAAGAAGTAGTTGTTGCCGTTCTGCGGCTGCATCTCAACGGCGCGGTTCAGATCGCCAAGGGCTGCCTCTGATTCGCCCAAGTTGTGGAAAATGCGCCCACGCAGCACAATATTGGCGGCGTCATTCGGCTGGATGCCAATGGCGCGGTTAATATCGGTGAGGGCAGCGTTTGCCTCGCCCATCTCAAAAAAGGTTTGGGCGCGGAAGTAGAAAGCGTCGCCGTTATTCGGGTTAAGCTGAATGGCACGCCCTAAGTCATCCAGTGCGGCGGAACGGTCGCCCATGGCGGCGTAAGTGCGCCCGCGCAGGAAGTAGTTCGCGCCATTATCGGGTTGCAGTTCTACGGCGCGGTTAAAGTCGCTTAGGGCGGCTTGCCAATTGCCCATAGCGGCGTAGGTACGTCCGCGCCAGCTGTAGTCTAGGCTGCTTTCAGGGCCGAGCGCGATAGACTTGTTCAGGTCTTGGATTGCCTCATTGAAGCGCCCTAACCCATAATAAACGGTGCCGCGCCAATGCCACAAAAAGCCATTGCGCGGCTCCAGTTCGATGGCACGGCTGAAATCAGCCAGAGAGGCGTGCAGATCATTTATCTCATAGAGAATTCGCCCGCGCAAAAAGAGGTTTTCCTCGTCATTGGGCTGAATTTCAACAGCGCGTGTCACATCCGCCAGTGCTGCTTCACGGTTGCCCATGCCCAAGTAAGTTTGGGCGCGGAAGAAGTAGGTGTTGCCATTCTCTGGGATCAGTTCTAAGGAGTGCGTGAGGTCCGCCAGGGCTGCCTCACGGTCACCCATACTCAAGTAAATACGCCCGCGCAGTGAATAGACGAAGCCATTGTTCGGCTGCAACTCGGCGGCACGGTTGCAATCGTTGAGCGCCTCTGCATAGTGGCGCAGATCAAGGTAGGTGCGCCCACGAAACAGGTAGAAATCTGCCGCTTCGGGTTGTAATTCGATGGCGCGCCCAAAGTCGGCAAGGGCGGCTTGCGGATTGTTCAAAGCGTAGTGGGTGCGCCCGCGCCAATTATAGTTCAGCCCATCTTCGGGTTGTAGTTCAATCGCACGGTTCAGGTCAGCTAGGGCTGCTTCATAATTGCCCAGTTCGTAGTTCACGCTGCCGCGCCAGTGGAAGTTAAAGCCACCTCGCGGATTCAGCTCAATGGCGCGTGTAAAATCCTGAATCGCCTCTGCTTTGCGGTTCATGGCGTAGAGGGTGCGCCCGCGCAGATAGTAGTTTTCTTCCTCATCAGGTTTTAGGTTGATGGCTGTGCTAAAGTCGGCAAATGCTTCTGCATAGCGCCCTAACTCATAGTAGAGCGTGGCACGCCAATGGTGGTTAAAGCGATCCCCGGGCTGCAAGCGCACTGCGAGATCGAAATCGGCGAGGGCTGCCTCTTTATCTCCGTTGGCATAGTGAGCGCGCCCCCGCAAATAGGCAACATAGCCATTCTCCGGCTGAAGCTCTAACGCCTTATTCAGATCAGCAATGGCGGCGGGCAAGTTGCGCAGATCAAGGTAAGTTTGCCCACGCCAACGGTAGTTACTGGCATTGGTGGGTGCCAGTTCCACAGCACGGTTAAGGTCTTCCAGTGCTTCTTGGAATCTGCCCAACCCATGGTAGAGCGTGCCGCGCCAATGGAGGTTATAGCTATCTTCGGCGTTGATCTCTAGCGCACGGTTAAAATCCACCAAAGCCTCATCATAGCGTCCCAGCGCGTAGTAGGTTTGCCCGCGCCAGCGGTAGTTTGCCGAATCTTCAGGTTGCAGTTCGATGGTTCGGCTGAAATCGGCAAGGGCGGCGGGATAATCACCGATGTTATAGTGCGTTAGCCCACGAAACCAATGGCTATTAGGCGCCTCAGGGCGCAAGGTAATGGCTTGTGTGAGGTCAGCAATGGCTGCCTTTGCATTGCCCATGAAGTGATGGCAGCGCCCACGGTGGAAATAATAGTCGGCGTGGTCGGGGTTCAGGATGATGGCAAGATCGAAATCGGGCAGGGCGCGGGCATAGTCCTCTTGCCAGAAGTAGCGCAAGCCGCGTGTGCGGTGGGCAATGGCTTGGCGTTCGGCGGGCAGGGCGCGGCAGAGTTCCACCAGCTTGTTGAGCATCGGCAGCATATCCGCATAGCGCTTTTCAAGGTTGGCGGTGAAGCCTTCCGCACAGAGGGCGCCAAACGCCTCGATCTCCGCACTGCCTGCTTCTGCGCCTGCCTTGCGGATAGTTTCGGCAAGGCGTTGATCGTACTCATCCGGCGAGCCGGGATCAAAGGTATCCAGCAGGCGGTTGGCGCATGTTGGCAGGGCGCGTGTGCCTTGCGCGCACAGCAAGTGAAACATCCATTGGGCATCGAGTGCCTGCCAACGCTCATCACGCAGCCCCTCTGGTAGGGAAAGCGCAAGGGCATCACGCTGGGCGGCAAGTTCTTGGGCAAGCTGGCTATGTTTCGCCTGCCATGCTTGGCGATCTTGTGGGAAGTCAGTTTGCATAGAGATCATCTCCGATTAACGCACTCTCTAGATTATAGCGCAAGCCGTGCTGAGATGATCAGGTTAAGAAAAGGTATGAGAGTTGCCTGTATCCTTAAACAATTGGCACGCATTTGGTTTAGATTGTGCTATGATGGTTAGAAAGTGTTAGCGCGCTTGTGGGGAACTTTTGGGGGTGGTGCAACGTCCCTCTTTCATCGCACGCAACACTTTAGAGAGGCAAAGCGATTGACTAAGCACATACTTGCCACTTGCCCATCTTGTCGGCATAAGGGGCGTTTTGAATGGTTAGGCGAGCAGCGGTGGCCCGAAGCGGTAGCCCGTAAGCTGGGTGTGCCTACGGTCATCGCTTTGTGGAGCTGCCCATACTGCTCAACGACTGTCAGCGAGATCGCGCTGCTTGATCAGACCAACGAACTAGAAGAAGCATCGGAAGATGCCCCTTTCATAGGCGATAACGATAGCGCGCCCTTACCATCATCCTACCTCACCTGCTGAGGGATGATCACTTCTGCTAAGCTGCCAACTTCTTGGGCAAATGCCTGAGCATCAAGGCGGGTGCCGCCTTCGCTGGGGCTGCCCCAGTGGCTGGGAATCACATAGCGCGGGCGCAGTTGACGCACCGCTTCGGTTGCATCACTGATCGTCATGCTGTGGCTGCCGCCAATCGGCACGATCACAATATCAGGGTGCAGTTTCTCCATCTCTGGGATCACGCCGCTATCGCCCACGTAGTACAGATCGTAGTGATCGAGCGAGATCACAAAGCCTAGGTACTCAAAGGCTTGTGGATGCTGATCATTATAGGCTGGCACCGTGCGGATTGAAGCGCGCCCGACGTTGAAAACCTGCCAAGGGCGGGCGATGGTGGCACCCTCAAAGTGCGTGGCTGTCGTGCGGTTGGTGATGATAAGGCTGTGGGCGCCACGCACCTTTTCCACGTCCGCCGGCGAGCAGTGATCAAAGTGATCGTGTGAGATTAAGATCACATCGGCGCTGTGTTCTGGGCGTGTGATGCGCCACGGATCAATGTAGATCAGCGGCGTGCCCACAATGCGAAAACTGGCATGACCGAGCCATTCAATGCGTTCAAGCATGGTTAATCCGTTCGCGTGTTAGGTGTTGAAAGTGAGCTTTTCACCAAGCTGCACGCGCTCCAGCAGGGAAGGGCGCGCCTCAATGACGTATTGCGCGGCACGGCGCGGCGCATATGCCAAGCGCCACGGCTTTGCCAGCACCTTATCCACCACACGCCCCTCAGCATCCAGCCAGAGTGTGGCAATTGGGAATGCCATGCACAGCATATGAATGCTGGTCTCGAGCACGCTTTCCCGCCCATAGACGAAGATCAGCCCTTCATCTTCAGGCAGGCTGCGGCGGAACATCAGCCCGCGCAGCCTGCACCAATAGCTGCTGCACCATTTGGCACGCGCCAAAAGCACACGGCCATCCTCGCCACGCAGCACGCGGAACTCACTCATGGCAAACGCAGCACTTGCCCAACGAAGATGCGGTTCGGGTTGGGAATGCCATTCAGCGCCATCAGGACGTTGATCGTCGTGTTATAGCGCAGCGAAATGCGGAACAGGTTCTCGCCCGCCTGCACCACATGCGTGCGCGTGCCAATCGGCACACTTGGGATGACGGTTGGCGCGACGGTGCCCCCCGGCGGATTGTTACCCGGGCCCGGCACTGCCAGCACTTGCCCGATCACCAATGCCCGTGGATTAACAATGCCGTTCAGCCGCGTTAGGTATTGCACAGTCGTATTATAGCGGCGTGCGACTGCTTCCAGCGTATCGCCACGCTGCATGATATACGTGCCGATGCCGTTGACAGTCGGTCCGTTGAGGATTGCCACATCCACAGGTGCCGTGGGTGTGCCAAAAAGGGCGGGCTGCGTGGCGGTTGGCTGTGCGGCGGGAACGGGGATCACCAACTGCTGCCCTATCCGCAAAAAGGCGTTGATGTTCAGGTTATTCAAAACCACAATCGCATCCACACGGCTGTTAAAGCGCGCTGCGATGCCACTCAGCGTATCGCCTGAGACAACGGTATAGTTCACCCTGCCGGGCAGCCCGCGCAGCGCGTCTGAGGTCGGCGTTGGGAAGAACGGCGTATTAATTGGCGTGGGTGAAGGTACAAAGCCAAAGGGTGTATTGGTGGCGGTTGGCAGCGCGCCCTCTGGCGTGGGCGAAGGAATAAAGCCTTCAGGGGTGGGGGAAGGCGGTGCCAGCGTTACCACGATGGTTGGGATGACGCCTTCTGGCGTAGCCGTTGCGAGGCGATCAGGGGGGTGTGTGGCAGTTGGTTGCACGGCAATCGGTGTTGAGGTAGGCAGCGTGCCAGCCGTAACCACCAACACCGCGTCATCCACATAAACGTGATTGTGGCGGACTGGCTCTAGCATGATGGCGCGTACAAAGACGGTTACTGTGTTGGCAGCCGCAACGGCGTTCACCGAAAGCTGGCGGTATTCATCGTAGAAGCGCTCGGCGGGCGACCAAACAATGCTGCTGCTGGTGCCGTTGGTGCCGCCCGTTGGATCAATGCCCACCTGCACACTGACCGCACCTGCCTCGAGGCTTTGGTTGATGTCATCGCGTGTGGTAGACCACACATTGATAAAGGCACTGAAGCGTAGCGGTGCGCCTATCGCGGCATTCACCCGCTGATAAACACCGCCGGTGAAGGTGGCAAATACCTCGAAAAATTCCTGTGCGCCGCTGCCACTCCGAATCCGATTAGGATTGGTGGCTTTGGCGTATTGCGGCGTGATGTTTGCCCATGTAGGATCGCCAGAACTGCGCGGCGCATTCCATGCCGACCAACCAAGTGCGACTCGGCGGTTGGCATCGCCATTAAAAGGCAGATAGTCCCCCTCAAAACCGGGATTTTGCAGCAGGTTGCCCTGCGCGGCGGCACGCTGACCCGCTGGCACAGCCGCACTGAGGGTGGCAAGCGCCAAAAGGATCACAACCATTAGTCGTCTAAATAGGTGCTTGTGGTGCAAAATGGCACACCCTCCCCTACTGTGTAAAAAACTCTCACGCGCCTTTAGTCTAGCAGCGAACACCAAATCAGGCGAATAGTTTGCAAAAGTGATGGGCAGCGCTTGCACTTTCCGCGTTTTGGCGTATGCTAGAGCCGCATCGTCCGCACGCTTGAGCAAGCGCAGCGCCAGAAAGTATGCTGTATGACCTCCTTGTTTTCTGCCACGCCCGTTGAAGAAGCAATCCTGCGGACTCTGCTGTATGCCGATGTCTTTCACTTCCCACTGACTGAGGCAGAACTGCACCACTTTCTGATCGGGTGCGCAGCTGACCGAGAGGCTGTGCGCGCTGCGCTGCACGATTCCGCTTATTTGGCGCAGCACATCACACAGGTGGATGGCTTCTGGACGCTGCATGGACGGGCTGCCGATTGCACAGCACGCCGCACGCGTGAGGCAGCTTCCCAAAAGCTGTTGCCCGCCGCCCGTTTTTATGGCAAGCTGCTGGCACACTTGCCCTTTGTGCGGATGGTCGCCCTGACGGGTGCGCTTTCCATGCACAACGCCCGCGATTCACAGGACGACATAGATTTTCTGATCGTGACTGCGGCAGATCGGGTATGGTTGGCGCGCCTGTTGGCAGTCGTAGTGGTGCGGTTGGCGCGGCTGCGCGGTGTGCAGCTTTGCCCAAACTATGTGTTGGCAGAAACTGCCCTCGCCCAAGATCGGCAGGATGTCTACATGGCACACGAATTGGCACAGATGATCCCATTGGCAGGGCAAGCGCTCTATGCCGCTATGCGGGCTGCCAACCATTGGGCGGCGTCTTTTCTGCCTAACGCCCATGCGCCTTTCTACGCCGTGGCGGATAGCGCGCCGCGTGGTGTTGGGCAGCGCGTGCAGCGCTTGGCAGAAAGGCTGTTAGGCGGCAGGTTCGGCACGCGGCTGGAACGTTGGGAAGCGGCGCGCAAGCAGCGCAAGTTTGCCGCGCTGCAAGTGCAGAGCAGTGCCGCCCAAATGGATGCTGAGCGCGCCAAAGGGCATTTTCAAGATCATGGCGCGTGGATTTTAGAGGCATATGCGCGCAACCTTGCCGACTATGCCCTCAGCGCGCCGCAGGCTGTAGCAGTTACAGCGCACACCTTAGCCCTTAGGCATCAAGGCGGCGCAGCTTATCCGGGTTGCGGATGAAACGCAGGGCAGTCACTTTGCCCTGTGCAACATCGGCGCTCATCACAACAACTGCCGCACCCGCTTGGCGCACCACAATGCCCAATCGCCCGTTGATCGGGGCAAGTTCCATCTGAGCATCGGGCGGCATCCGCCTGAGCAAGCCAAGCAGCATGGCAGCTACTGCATCGCGCCCAAAGATCGGGCGTGTGGCAGCACTTGCCTTCCCACCACCATCCGACCATGCCGTAACATCGGCGGATAAGGTGGCAAGCAGCCCATCCAGATCGCCCGCTGTGCAGGCTTGCATAAACTGCCCAAAGATCGCCTGATGTTCTTCCGCCGTGCTGCTGAAGCGCGGTCTTTCAGCATTAATGAATTGGCGGGCGCGGTGCAGTGCTTGGCGGCAGGCTGCCTCGCTCTTGCCAACCATCGCGGCGATTTCCGCAAAAGCGTAGTCGAACACTTCGTGCAACAGAAAGACGGCGCGCTCAAGCGGGTTGAGTTTTTCAAGCAGGGTCAGCAGTGCCAGCGAGAGCGACTCGTTTAGGGCTGTCAGCACAGCGGGATCGGTGCTGGGCGACTCTGCCAGTGCTTGTTCCGTCAGCAATGGTTCGGGCAGCCAAGGTCCAAAGTAGCTTTCGCGCTGCGCCTGTGCCGATTTCAGGCGATCAAGGCTCAGGCGCGTTACAACGGTTGTCAGGAATGCCTTCAGCGACCGAATGCTGTGCGGCTCAACCGATAAGTAGCGCAGATACGCCTCTTGCACAATGTCCTCAGCTTCCATCGCGCTGCCCAACATGCGGTAGGCAAGCGCAAACATCAGCGGACGGTAGCTCTCAAAGGTTTCAGTTTCGGACATCAGGCATTCCCTCACGCGCAGCCCGTCCCTACGGCTAGGAGTGTATCACCACTGTTGGTTCAGGTGCGCTGCCAAAGGCATTCTGCCCAAGCCAGCGATAATTAGCTGCCAGCCACGGCGCAACTGCCGAAAACGCCGCATAACGGCAGATGCATTCTTTGACGAAGGCTGCCAACCTGCCCGTGATGACGCGCTCGGTTGGGCTGTCATCACGGCGCACAAACTGCACCAGCCCGTCCTGCCGCCCTAAGCTGACACACTGCACTGTGTAGCCAAAGCCGAACGGCTTCTGTGGGTTGCCCTGCAAGGCTGCCCACAGATTATCGGCAGCCTGTGCGCCCATCGGCAGCGCGGTGGCGCACGCCATGCGGATCGCTACACCGTGTGCCTCTGCAAAGGCGGCGCCATCACCTGCCCCAAAGATGTTCGGTGCGCTGAGGCTGCTTAGCACTGGCGAGACCAAAAGTTGACCGCGTTCATTGGTCGCCAAGCCTGAGTTGGCTGCCAACGGCACAGCGCGCAGTGCCGCCGCCCACACACACAAGGCAAACGGCAGGCGCTCGCCATTGGCGGTATGCAGCGCGTCTGCCTCCACCGCCTGAACAGGCATATTTTCGTGCAGCGTGACGCCCAAACGCGCCAAAACTTGCCGCACGTGCTGCTGCCCGCGTTCGGAAAGCCCTTCACCCAGTTGCCCACTCGTCACTAAGCGCACGCGCAAAGCAGGGTAGCGCTCTGCCAATTCGGTGGCAGTTTCGATGCCCGTCAAGCCACCGCCCACCACAATGAGCGTGCTGCCAGCGGCAAGCTGCGGCAGGCGTTCGCGCAGACGTGCTGCATCAGCAGCATTCCCAACGGCAAGCGTATGCTGCTGTGCGCCGCGCACACGCCCATGATCGGTCTGGCTGCCGAGTGCATAAAGCAGGTAATCGTAGCCTAGTGTCTGTTCGCTATCGGGCGTGGTCAGGTGGATTTGCTGTGACTGTGCCATGATGCGCGTTACCATGCCTTGCACAAAGCGCACGCCGCTGCCGCGCAGTAAACGTGAGATCGGGCGAGCACGCACAGGCTGCGCCGCCGCCACCTCATGCAGGCGCACGCGCTCTACAAACATCGGGCTGTTATTGATCAGCGTGATCGTGATCGGTTTGCCCTTGGCGGCGCGTCCAAGTCGGAAGGCTGCCATTAGCCCGGCATAGCCTGCACCAAGGATAAGGATTTGGGTTGGGTTGCTCATCACGTTTCCCCCTGCTAGTGATCTACTTCTGCAAAAGAAGACGAGTGAGGCAACTATTTTGTGACAAGGGGTGATCTGAAAGCTGGGGAAAAGGTGTGGGCGAGCGTATTTCCTCGCCCACAGCACCTAAGCAGAGGCTACTCTACGCGTGGCAGTTGGCTAAGTGGCACATCAATTAGGTTGATGCAGCACGTCGAGACCCAACCAAGCAAGCCGTTATACTGCACTTTGATGAAGTTACCGGCACTGTTCCGACCATAGACTGGCACAACGGTATCAAAGGGGATGCTGCCAATCTGCCTGCCGGTGAGGGATGGCGTGGCGCGGAAGCGCAGGCGTGTGGTGATCAGCGCCGAACCAACTGGCTGCCCAATTGGCACGATGACGGTGCCGGGAATAGGCGTCGGTTGCGTGATGGCGGCGCCAGTAGCAGGATCGCTGCCATCAATGCGGCGTGGCGGCAAACCTAAGCGCCCTAGCTCCACCGAGACAACGCCAACTGGCACCCACATAAGCTGCTCACCGCTCACATCAATCGCCACCCACTGCGAGTCGGGCGAACGGTAGTAAACAAAATGCTCTTTGCCCGCCACAATCCGCAGATCAATTGGCTCACGCGCCGGGAAGCGGTAGAGGGGTGTTTCGCCGACGAAAAATGCCTTCAGGAACGGCACAGGGCGGAAATTTTCCGTGATCGTGACGGGGCTGGCAGGCGGCAAACAAGAAGCGTTCACCGTCTCATCGCGCAGCAGCCCCTTTGGATTGTTGTTGGCATCGAGGTCAATGATCTGCAAGCGGATCGGATTTTTGGTGGGCGGACCGTCCACACCATCGTTATCATAGCTCATGTTGATGACTTGCGAGCCGCCAGTGACGCCAACGCGCCGCACAGCATCTTCTTGGTAGAGCTTTTTGCCGTTGCCATCAAAGATGAAGTAACGGAATTTGTCCAAGCCGCCGCCATCATCCTCCGAGCCAGTGACTGCCACCAACAGCGAGAAATCGCCACAGGTTGCGCCAAAGCGCACCGCCGAAACACCAAGCGCACGCGCCGTCCCCTGTGGTGGCAAGGTTGCCAGCACAAAAGCGGCGATCAGGGCAAGGGTCAACCATTGTTTCAAACGCATTGTTATACCTCCATACATCTCTAGGCAGTTTTACCGTGCCAAGTCCGCCAAAGTGACGATGAATAGGCATTCGGCAGGGCTTGCGTATAGAATCCGTAGGATAAGCGTACAGAGGAAGCGAGATGCCTCATAAAAACACAGGCAAGCGGCAAGGCAGCGATCCGAAGCCGATCAAGGTGTGCGTGGTGTGTGGACGCCCTTTCGAATGGCGCAAAAAGTGGGCAAAGGTCTGGCAGGAGGTGAAATACTGCTCAGAGCGCTGCCGCAAGGCTGCTCGTTAAGCGCAAGCGTCCGATTCGGCGTCGGCTGTTTCGTCCAGTGCGTAGACTTCAGCCCGATCCCAGCCGGCAAGTGCCGCAATTTGCTTTGCGGCAGCACCGCGCTTGACGCCTTCTGCCAGCAATTGCTGAAGTGCTTGGCGCACACGCGCTTCATCCCAAATGGTTTCGGGCAGGTCGGGTGCGCCTTGCACCAAGAGCGTGACTTCGCCGCGTGGTGCTTCCGCCTCAAAGGTGCTGATCAGTTCGCTCAGCGGCGCACGGGAGAAGCCTTCAAAAAACTTGGTCAGTTCAAGGGCAACCACCGCTTGCCGATCTCCAAAGACTTCCAGCATGGCGCGCAGTGTTTCCACCAGCCGATTCGGACTTTCATAGAAGATCAGCGTGGCGCGCAGCCCTTCGTACTGCTTCAGGAAGGCGCGTAGTTTGCTGGCGCGGCGCGGTGGAAAGCCGAGGTACAGAAAGGCATCGGTTGGCAAGCCTGAGGCGACAAGCGCTGTGAGAGCGGCGTTAGCGCCCGGCAGCGGCACCACTGGCACACCTGCTGCCAGCGCAGCGCGCACCAACTCGTAGCCGGGATCGGAAATGGTGGGCGTGCCAGCATCCGAGATCAGGGCGACATCGCCGTGCATCAGCGCCTCTAGAATGCTTTCGAGGCGCGTGAGTTTGTTGTGTTCGTGGTAGCTGATCATCGGCGTGCTGATCTGGTAGTGATCGAGTAGAATGCGCGAATGGCGGGTATCTTCGGCGGCGATCAGGCGCACTTCGCGCAGCAGGCGCAGGGCGCGCAGGGTAATATCTTCAAGGTTGCCAATCGGCGTGGGAATTAGATAGAGGGTGTGCATGGGTGCGCGGCGTGCATGGGGCGATACTGGGCAAAATCGCGTCGGTCGAAGGTAGCGATGCGCGCAACGCTCAAGCGTTCGGCAAGCGCCATAATCGCCGTATCCGTAAAGTCGAAGTGCGAGTCGGCGTAGTGCGTCATGATGTGTTCCATAACGGCGTTCAGTTTTTCGATTAGGTCAGGCGTTAGGGTAGGCATGGGCTAAGCGCTCCTCTTACGGTAAGTATACAGGATTCGGGGTGTCTTTACAGCGTGGGGTGGTTGGGCGCGTTGGTGCTGGCGCACCCCGTCCGTAGCAAGTCCGCAGTGGTTAGGAGCCTAATGCTTCTTCGTTGCGCTTTGTGCTCCACTCTGCATAAGTAGTTTCAGTTTCATTTACAAGCCAATAAATGCGCCCGTTAACTGAAGCCCCTGTCACAATTTGCGCTGCCGCACTTGGACTGCTAAACTCCACATTATCCTCAAAAATCAGATAGTCACCCTCCTGCCTTAAAATACCCTGCTCTATTAACTGGCTTCTTCTGTTTCTAACACTGTCGCTGAGGCTAGTCTGAATAGCGGCACGCGCCTGTGAGCCTTTGAGAATGAAGAATTTGCCATCAACCTCTTGTGCTTTTGCGCTGACGCCTATTCTTGAACGACTTATTTCAAAAATGGGATGAGTATCTAAAGATGGACTTATCTCAGTAGTCTCAGCGGAGACTCTAAGTATAATAGGTGGAGTAGCAAAGTGGAAATTGTTTACAGGTAGCAATGTCAAAAAGGCATCTAGAATCTCTTCAGCAAGTGCTTCATCGGATTTAGAAAGACGAGGTATAGGCGGATACTGATCGTTCTTGAGCCGCGCTCTTCCTGCGTTTCGCGCAACTTCAATTAGGCGACTCTCCAAATATTTTGCTATTGCACCATGTAGATTATCATCTGTACTTGTGAGTAAGAGTGTCAGTCGCCAAAACTCATTCTCTGGATTCTTGTCATGCTGCAAAAGGCGGTTGCGAACATTATCACTCTGACCGATGTAGACGTATTCGGAGTATTTTCCATCGGGATCATCACCAAATAGAACATAAATCCCTGTTTTTGATACTAATTCCCAGTCAGCTAAGGCACCTAACTGAGAACGCAAAACCACATATATGCGCTCAGCACGCCCTTTGATTTGAACCTCACGCAATCCGTCAGGTGTTCCACTGGCAAGAAAGATTTGTATTGTCTTACCCAGCACTCTTGATTGGTTTGTCATTGCTACCCCCTGATTTGTGTAAGTTTATCATACCACAAGAAACGGCGGGGAGACCCTTCTCCCCGCCCCTGCTACTTACTCGCCCGCCCCTTTGCGGCGGACAGGTTCAACCTTCGCGTTCGGGTCAACCCAGCGCTTGCCGCGCTTCACCCAGCCGGGATGCGGTGGCGTCTCGCCATCGGCGGCGGCTGAAGCAGGTGCCGCAGCCTCTGCCTTTGGTGCGGCGGGCGCCGCCTCGGCTTTGGGTGCTTCCAGAGCAGGCGCTTCAGCAGGTGGTGCTTCCGCCACTGCGACGGCGGCTGGCTCGGGCTGGGCAGGCACTGCCGCATACGGACCGGGACGCGATGGCTCTAGCCCTGCCTTCTTGCGCGCCTTTTGCACGTCGGTGTGGTCGTAGCCGCCGCGTGCCACCTCTTCTTCGGCGGCAGTGGTCGGTGCGATGGATTGCCAGTAGCGCACCTCACGCGAGAGGCGTGCCTTATCATGAATATGCGTTGAGGTACGGTCGTAAGACGCCATCTCGTAGTTGTGATCCATCTTGATGGCATCGAACGGGCAGTATTCGGCGCAGTAGCCGCAGTTCATGCAGATGTCAATATCAATGTAGAACTGCTCTGGCTCTGGTTTAGGACGCCCTGTCTTGGCATCCGTGCCGCGCACAATCCAGATGCACTGCGGCGGACAAACCTTCGCGCAGATTCCGCACGAAGTACACCAATCCTTGCCGGGATAATCAGGATCATCTTGGTTATAGGTGATCAGGAACGGCGTGAAGCGGAAGCGCTCTGGCACTGCCAGCTTCTCATCGGGATATTCAACGGTGACCAGCCCACGGTTGGCAAGGCTTTGCTTCTGCTGGAACACATCCAGATCGCGCTTGCGGCCTAGCCACTGAATATCATCAACAAAAGTGCTGATGAAGTGGCGAAGGGTGACGCCTAAGCCTTTGAGAATGCCTGAACCATACATAAGGTTATCTCTACTCCTAGCGATCCGTCTCGCCTAGCACAATGTCAATGCTGCCTAGAATAGCGACCACATCTGCCACTTTTTGCCCTTTGCTCATCTCGCCGAGCGGCGTCAGGTTGATGAAGCTAGGCGCCCGCACGTGGTAGCGCCAAGGGTTGCCGCCGCCCACCGAAACGCAGTAAAAGCCTAGCTCGCCCTTCGGATTCTCGGCAAAGCCGTATGCCTCACCCGCCGGCACCTTGATCGAGTAGCTGGTCTTGCCGCCGAAAATCGGCTGCCCCGCCGTATCCTTCAGGCGCGGCAAAAGCTGCTTCAAGATGCGGACGCTCTGGCGCATTTCGTCAAGGCGCAGGTAGTAGCGGTCGTAAATATCACCGTTTGGGCGCGTGCAAACGTCAAACTCCAACTCGGGATAGATGCTGTAGGGATTAGCGCGCCGAATGTCATACGGCACGCCTGAAGCACGCAGCAGCGGTCCCGCTGCGCTGTAGGCAATTGCCATCTCCGCCGGCAGCAAGCCAACGCCGATGCAGCGGCTCTTGATGATCTCGCTCTCGGAGAGCAGTTCGTCCAGTTCGTCAATCGAGCGCGGCAAACGCTCGTTGATGAGCTGCTCAAGGTAATCCATCGTATCCATGTCGCGCACTTTGTCGTTCATCAGTGCCGCTTCACTGCGGATGCGCGCCGTCAGGTCTTTGAACACGCCGCCGATCCGCATGTAGTTGCACATCATGCGTGCGCCAGCCGTTGCCTCGAAAAAGTCGAGGATGTATTCGCGAGTCTGAATAGCATACAGTGCCGGCGTGAAGAAGGCACCTAGGTCGTTTAGCAAGAAGCCGATTGACCACAGGTGATTGGTGATGCGCGTTAGCTCAGACATCAGCACGCGGATGACCTCAGCACGATATGGCACATTCACCTGCCCACGCATCATCTGTTCAACGGTGATAGCATATGCCATGTTATTGCACATGCTGCTGATGTAATCCAAGCGGTCGGTGAAGGGCATGTTGCCATACCAAGTGTTGCGCTCACCGATCTTCTCGTGGTTGCGGTGCAAGTAGCCCATCACAGGCTCTAGCGATTCAATCGTCTCGCCCGTCAGCGCCACCATCATACGGAAAACGCCGTGCGTGCTTGGGTGATGTGGACCAAGATTGACGAGCAGACGGTCGGTGCGGAAGGCGGGATCGCCCATAATGTCCACGCCCAGCGCCATGCTCTGCTGAAATTCCGCTTCGGTTTCGGGCTTGTAGTCATCCAGCGTAAAGCCCGCCGGATAGCGCACATTATGCCCAAACGGGTTGTGTTCTTCACTGCGGAAGACATCCCCACCAGGCCAGCGGCTATCAAACGGCTTGGTCTCTTGCTCGTAGTATGCTTCTTGATAGTCTTTCCGCATGGGATAGCCCTCAAAGCCTTCCCACAGCAGAATGCGCTTGAGGTTGGGATGCCCTGCGAAATGGATACCGTAGAGGTCATATGCCTCGCGCTCTTGGAAATCAGCGCCGGGATAGATGCTCACAAGGCTTGGGATGACAGCATCATCGCGGGAAGTTTGCGCCTTGAAGACCAATGGCTTGCCGCCGCTTGGCACACGGAAGGCATGATAGACGACTTCCAAATGATCGCCATGACCGAGATAATCTACCGCCGTCAGGCTGGAGAGGTAGTTAAAGCCGAACTCATCGCGGATGGCGCGGGCAACTTCAGGCAGTTGCGCCGCCTCAACAATCAGACCTTCATAGCCAGCGCGGGTATCATCTTTGACCGCCTCTGGAAAACGCTCTTTGAGCGCGGCAATGGTGCTGGGCAGGTCGGCAACTTGTGGAAGAACTTGGTCAGTCATGTAAGTTTTGCTCCGTAGGGTGTCTAGGCGGGTGCCTGCTCAGTGGCGGATGCCGTTGTCGCTTCGGCAACGGTTGGCGTTACGCGGTTCTTTTGCGCTTCCTTGCGGAGCAGTTCCGCGTGGCGCGGATCAACAATATCAGGACCGAGGATCGGCACGGGAATTTCTTCGCTGGGCCCTGCGCCATACCACGGTACGCTGGCGCCCACGCCTAGCGATTGCTTCTCAATCTTTTTTTGCAGCGCGATCAGCCCATAGAGGAGTGCTTGCGGTGTGGGCGGGCAGCCCGGCACGTAAACATCCACTGGCACGTATTTATCAATGCCGCTGACCACATTATAGCCTTCTTTGAAGGGCCCGCCGCCGGAAGCGCAGGCGCCCATTGCCAGCACATACTTTGGCTCTGGCATTTGGTTATAGAGGCGCACAATCGGCACGATCATCTTCTTGGTGACGGTGCCAGAGACGATCATCAAATCCGCCTGGCGCGGACTGGCGCGCATGACTTCCATGCCGAAGCGTGCCAAGTCGTAACGGCTGGCAGCCGTGGCGATCATTTCGATGGCGCAGCACGCCAAGCCAAAGAGCATAGGCCAAATTGAGCGGCTGCGCGCCCAGTTATAGAGGCTGCTCAGGCTGGTAACTGCAATGTTGGACTGCATCTCCTCCGGCACGGGAATATCCGGGTGATGCAGTTCGCGTAGGTTGACCTCACCGTTACTCATGAAAAATCCTCCTCAACGCTGCTGCCGTGTGCGCGCAGCGCTATAACCCACAAGCACTTAAAAACTGGCGTTTACTTCTTCCCACCACTCCCGCAAAATCTCGGTGAGCAAGCCTTCATGCGCCAACGCGGGATCATCGGCAAAATTAGGCAGTGCCACAATCAGCGCCTGAAGCTGCTCCAGCCCCATCGAGTCTACATCGGCGTGTGGGTGCGCTGCCATGAGCGCTAAGACGATCTCATAGCTGGCGTCCCAGTATAACTCATTTTGATAGTCTGCTTCTGCATTATATTCTAGCATGTTTAAGTAGGTTTTCACAGACGTTTGTGAATAGAAGTACAGATAGGCATTCGCGCCATTATGCCTTGAAACGGGCAGCGGAGCAACCACTTGCCCTAAATAGTGGCACTTGGGCGGTATTCGCCAAAGACGCCGCGCAGCACGTTGCAAATCTCTCCCAGCGTTGCATAACGCTCAACAGCCTCAATAAACAGCGGCATGAGCGCTGCATCGCCGCGTGCGGCTGCCTCGATCTGCCCTAAGATTTCGCTCACCCGTGCCGAGTCGCGCTCAGCGCGCAGGGCTGCCAGACGTTCGCGCTGCGCTTGCTCAATTGCCGCCGAGATGTGCAGGGTCTCGATAGGCAGTTCTTCTGGCATGGTGAACTTATTGACACCGACAACAATCTGCTCGCCGCGCTCCACAGCTTGTTGGTAGGCATAGGCGGCGTCCTGTATCTCGTTTTGGATGTAGCCGCGCTCAATGGCTGCCAACGCGCCGCCCAGCGCGTCAATGTGGGCGATGTATTGGCGTGCGCGCTCTGTAATCTCATCAGTCAGCGCCTCCACATAGTAGCTGCCCGCCATCGGATCAACGGTCTCGGCAACGCCGCTTTCGTATGCCAGAATCTGCTGCGTGCGGAGCGCCACCTGCACCGCGCTTTCGGTGGGCAGGGCAAGCGCTTCATCCATGCTATTGGTGTGCAGGCTTTGTGTGCCGCCCAGCACAGCGGCAAGCGCTTGCACAGTGACCCGCGCCACATTGTTGATTGGCTGCTGCGCGGTTAGCGTGCTGCCGCCGGTTTGCGTGTGGAAGCGCAACTGCCACGAGCGCGGATCGCGTGCGCTGAAGCGTTCGCGCATGATGTGCGCCCACAAGCGCCGCGCCGCACGGAACTTTGCCACTTCCTCAAAGAATTGGTTGTGCGCGTTGAAGAAGAACGAGAGCTGCGGCGCAAAGTCATCCACTGCCAAGCCTGCCTCAAGCGCGGCTTGCACATAGGCAATGCCGTTTGCCAGCGTGAAGGCAACCTCTTGCACGGCGGTGCTGCCTGCCTCACGAATGTGATAGCCGCTGATGCTGATCGTGTTCCAATTTGGCACGTGCTGGCGGCAAAAGCGGAAAATATCCGTGATCAGGCGCATACTGGCAGCAGGCGGATAGATATAGGTACCGCGTGCGATGTATTCCTTCAAAATGTCGTTCTGCACCGTGCCGCGCAGTTTATGCATCGGCACGCCTTGCTGCTTGCCAACTGCGATGTAGAGCGCCAACAGCACCGCCGCCGGCGCGTTGATGGTCATGCTGGTGCTGACCTGATCCAGCGGAATGCCCTCGAACAGGCGTGCCATATCCTGAAGGCTGCTGATGCTAACGCCCACTTTACCCACTTCGCCCAACGCCATCGGATCATCAGCATCATAGCCGATCTGCGTTGGAAGATCGAAGGCGACGGACAGTCCCATCTGCCCTTGCGAGAGCAAAAACCGATAGCGCGCATTCGATTCTTCGGCGCTGGCATAGCCGGCGTACTGGCGCATCGTCCACAGCCTGCCGCGATACATGGTCGGCTGAATGCCACGTGTGTACGGATATTCGCCCGGAAAGCCGACCTGCTCTAGGTAGTGCGCGTCGGCGTGTTTGGGCAGATATAAGCGCTCAATCGGGATGCCTGATGAGGTTTGGAAAGCGGGCGACCGCTCAGGCGCTTTTTTAAGCGTCTCGGCAAGGGTGGTTTGTTCCCAGCGTTGGAGTGCTTTCGCAAAGGTCACTTTTTCGTTTTCAGTCATAAATTTCAGTCAGCCTCTGTCAGTAGGGCGTGCGCGAGATCGGCACGTGCAAGGTGGCGAAAATTTTCAAAGGTTAGTTCGCGGAAAGGTAGGTTCAGCCGTTCGCGCAGCTTGAAGAACAGCTCGCTGTAGCTCTGGGCAAAACGCGGCGCCTGTGCCATGCCAAGTTGAGTGATGACTGCTTCAATGGCGGTGATCGAGTCGCCTTCCACTTCCACAAAATCACCGAAGGGCAGCTCATCCAGCACAACCTCACAGTCATGCAGCCAGTAGGTGGTGCGAAACTTCTCGTAGAGCCATGCAACCTGAAAGCCAAGTGCCTGCAAAAGCTGATCGGTCGTCTCAAAGTCGCTCACGCTGATTTCTAGCTCAATGCGTGTATGTGAGTCACTGCTGTGCGGCGCTTTGAAGGTCAGGCGCGCAGCGGCATCTTGGCGCAGGCGCAGCACCTGTCCTTGCCTGCTCAGGCTGCCATCAGCGCGGTCGTAGCGCAGATTGCGCTCTGCCGTGCGCGGGCTGTGCAGTTGTGCGCCGAGCGCGGCAAGGCGTGCGGCGATCACGGTGAGATCAGCCGCCCACAGTTTGATCTCGGTTTCGGTGTGTGGCGTAAGCACAGCGCGACTCCATCGGCAGTTTAGGCGGATTATGGCGCGGGAGTGCGGTATACGTCAAGCGTGCTATCGCGTTGTGGCGTGATGCTTGGGAAGGGCTGCCTTTACTAGCTCTTCCCAAGTATGCAGTGGCTATAACTAGGGGCGGTTGCTGGTCGCTTCCACTTCGGGTGGCAGGGCATCGCCATTTTTCTTATCCTGCCCATTGCTATGCCCGTTCCCATTGCCGTTTGTCTCATCATCATGATGGCACTGATACGGCACTGTCGTCACCACCACGCGATCAAGGCTTTGCAAGGCAAGGCTGAAGATGTAGGCATTGTTCTGGTGCAGCACCTGCTCCCAGACGGTATCCATCGCTAAATGCCCTAAGATGATGTTCACGTAGCCTTCGGGATTGGCGTCTAGCTCGCGCTGTACCTCATCGCGGATCGGCTCGATCAGTTGGCGGTAGGGCGACTCTAGGATGGTGAATTCACCTTCCCCAACACGATCCAACCATTTCTGGCGCACTTTCTCCGTCTTGGCAGGATTGATCGCCACATGAATGGCACGCCATTTCACGCCCAACGATTTGGCGTAGTCAATCATCCGCAGCGAGCCAATGTGAATATCATCCACCAGCACCAACGCCGAAACCACATGCCTTTCGCCGCGCTTCAGGCGCAAGCCCGCCGCGCTAAGGCGCTGTGCCACATCCTGATAGTGATGGTGGATGCGGCTGAACACAAAGACCATCGCCGGGATCAGCAGCACGATAAACCACGCGCCGCTGGTGAACTTGGTGATGGCAAAGATCATCATCACGATGAAGGTTGCCGTTGCGCCAACCGCGCTGGTGATCATGCTGGCGCGCCAATGCGGAAAGTGTTCAAGCGTCGTCACGTCGTTGGTGATGCGCTCGCCCGGTTGCAGCTTGCCCGCTTTCCAGAAGCGCACCACCATGCCCGATTGCGAGAGCGTGAAGCTCAGGAACACGCCCACCGCATAGAGTGGGATGAGCAGCGAGACGTTCGCTTGCAGGAACACAACCAGCAGCCCTGCTAACGTGCCAAGCGTCATGATGCCAACCGAAAAGACCAAGCGCGAGCCGCGAATCGTCAGTTGGCGTGGCAAGAAGCCATCGGCTGCCACCAAAGCGGCAAGGCGCGGAAAATCGGCAAAGCCGGTGTTGGCTGCCAGCAGCAGGATCAGCGCCGTGCCAACCAACGTCGCATAGTACATGATGTTCTCACGCCCGTAAATGGCGCGCGCCATCTGCGAGACGACCGTTTCACTGTGCGAAGGGATTGCCTGCACTGCGTTTGCCAGCAGCGTGAACCCAACGAAGATCGTGACCAAGATCACGCTCATCACCATGAGCGTTGCCGCTGCGTTACGGCTGCGCGGCTCTTTGAAGGCTGTGATGCCGTTGCTGATCGCCTCAATGCCCGTCAGCGCAGCACACCCGCTCGAAAAAGCGCGCAAGACGATGAACAACGTCAGCGGTTCTAGCACATCGTGGTGAATGATCTCCACGCCGGTGACTGGATTCAAGCGTCCTGCCAACACCTCGATCAAGCCGACGATCAGCATGGTGAAGGACATGAAGATGAAGAAATAGGTCGGAATGGCGAACAGCCGCCCTGATTCTTTCACACCGCGCAGGTTGATGATGGTCATAACAATGATGACCGCTAACGCCATCTCCACGCGCAGCGGGCGCAAGTCAGGCACGGCAGAGGCAATCTGCGCCACACCGCTTGAAATGCTGACGGCTACCGTCAGCACATAGTCAATCAGCAGTGCTGCCGCCGCGATCTGCGCTGGCAGCTCGCCCAGATTGTCACGCGCTACAACGTAGGCGCCACCGCCGTTCGGGTAGGCGAGGATCGTCTGCCGATAGGAAACGGTGACCAAGAACAAGAGTGTGGCAATCGCAAAGGCAATCGGGATAGAGATGCCGAAGTACAGCGAGCCGGCAAAGGCGAGGATAACGAGGATTTCTTCGGTGGCATATGCCGTAGAAGAGAGTGCATCAGAAGCGAAAACAGCCAACCCAACGGCGCGGCTTACGGCTTGGTGCGGTAAGTCTTTCGTCGCCAGCGGCTTCCCAACCAGCATCCGCCAAAGGTTCGGACGCCTTTCTTGAACCGCAGTCATAATGATAATGTCCTCGGTTGCGCGCCGTCTTGTCCCGCAAAGAATGCAGGATTTCCCCAGTCAGGCGGCAAGCGCACCGTCCGTCTATTCTTACGCCGCACTGCATCCTTGTCAAGGGAAACTTTTCATGGATTTCTTACAGGGTGCAAGGCATATGGGTTCGTGGGATAGGTCACACACAACACAGCTCCCTGCTGCCGTCCCTTCCGTGTATTCAAGGCTTGACAGCACGCCCGCTTTCGCCTACAATACCCTTCACACTTGCCGAAGTGGCGGAATTGGCAGACGCGCTACGTTCAGGGCGTAGTTCCTGTACAGGAGTGTGGGTTCGACTCCCACCTTCGGCACACGCATAAGAAAAAGCCTGCATCATGCAGGCTTTTTCGCCCCTAGTGCGCCAAAATGTTTGCCAAAAACTGCTTGGCGCGATCCGTTTTGGGTGCGTTGAAGAAGCCATTCGGCGTGTTTTCTTCGACAATTTCGCCCTTATCGAAGAAGATGATCCGATCTGCCACCTCACGGGCAAAGCCCATTTCGTGCGTCACCACCAACATCGTCAGACCGCTGCGCGCTAGTTCGCGCATCACATCCAGCACTTCTTTGATCATCTCGGGATCGAGGGCGCTGGTTGGTTCATCAAAGAGCATCACCTTAGGCTGCATGGCAAGCGCACGGGCAATTGCCACGCGCTGCTGCTGACCGCCGCTGAGCTGACCGGGATATTTATGTGCCTGCTCCGGGATTTTGACGCGCTCTAGCAGTTCTTTAGCAACCTGTTCCGCCTCACGGCGCGGACGTTTCCGCACCCAAAGCGGCGCGAGGGTTATGTTTTGCAGCACCGTGAGGTGTGGGAACAAGTTGAAACTCTGAAAGACCATGCCGATTTCGCTGCGGATGGTGGCGATGTTGCGCACATCGTTGGTCAGGTGAATGCCATCCACAACAATATCACCGCGCTCGTGTTCTTCCAACCGATTGATGGTGCGGATGAAGGTGGATTTGCCTGAGCCTGACGGTCCGCAGATCACGACCACCTCGCCAGCTGCCACCTGCACATTAATGCCACGCAGCACATGAAAATCGCCATACCACTTGTGCAGATCGCGCACGATGATGATTGGTTCGCCCTGTTTTGCCATAGAGAGTCCCTCGCTGTTAGCCCAGTTTCCGCACGGCGCCGCTGCCGCTGCGCTCTAGCTGGCGCGCCGCGTAAGACATGCCGTAGGAAAAGACGAAATAGACAACTGCCACAAACACATAAATCTCGCGGTGCCTGCCGATGAACTCGCTCTGTGCCAGCACCGAGCGCGAAATGCCGAGCAGATCGGTCAGGCTGATGATCGCCACCAAGGACGTATCCTTAAACATGGTGATGAACTGCCCAACCAAAGTTGGGATGGCGATGCGAAGCGCCTGCGGCAGCGTAATGAAAAGCGTTGCTTGCACCGGGCTGAGCCCGAGTGCTTTAGCTGCTTCAAGCTGACCGGGCGGCAGCGCTTGCAACCCACCGCGCACAATCTCAGCGATGTAGGCAGCCTCAAAGAGCGTGAGCGCCACCATCGCACGCAGTACGGCGTCTATGCTGTTATCGCCAAGCGCCAACGGCACGATCAGATTCGCCGTGAAGAAGACCGTTACCAACGGCACGCCGCGTAGAAACTCTATGTAGAGGATGCACAGCAGCTTGATGATCGGATAATTGCCTAAGTTGCGCCACCAAATGCTGAGCGCGTGCAGCCACTGCAATGGATTCAGCCACCAACGCGGCGGCGCCTTGAACGCTAACTTGTGCGTGCCATCGCTCATGCGCCCCAGTGCCAGCAAAATGCCCAACGGAAAGCACGCCACAATCGCCACGAATGCCAGCATGAAGGTCAGCAGTAAGCCACCCCAGCGGTTGGTCTGCACAAAGGGCAAAATGCCATCGGCATCGGTGAAGCCACGCACCAAGAAAAACACAATCGGGATCAGCACCAACCAGCCGATCAGCGTGTAGCGCCCTGCCCGTTTACGGTTCAGGCGCTTGCCAAGCCGCCCAACTGCATAACCAATCAGCAAGCAGCCCACCAAGAGCATCACAGGCTCGCGCAGCAGGCTGAACAACGGCGCAAGCTGCCCACTCAGGTAGGCGCTGAGCGTGCCTTGCGGCGCATCGCTCAGCCCTTCGGCTGCCAGCGGTACGATGATGAAGATCAGCACGCCGCCCACAAAGGCAAAGACCGTTGTACGGAACAATTTGCCCCAGATGCCCCAGCTTACGCCGGCAATCAGCGTGATGAGCGCCACCGATAAGCCAAGCCGCCCGCCTTGATCGGCAGGATAAGTGCCTTGCAACAAGATGCGGAAGTTGGTCGTGATGACCGTCCACTGCGCCTGTGTGATTGCCCACTGGAAAAACTGCGCCAAGAGCAGAATGCCAATGCCCAAGACGAGGATCGTCATGACGGAATCAAAGGGCGAACGAAACAAGTTCTTTTTCAGCCATGCCAAGGCGCCGCGTTCGGCGGTCGGGCGCGTCACGGCGCTTGCGGGTGTGCTTGCCATATGCTCTCACCTTTCTAGCGCGTCTTGATTTGAAAGCGTGCATTCAGGACGTTCATCACGGCGGCGGTGATCAGGCTGAGCGCCAAATAAATGCCCATAACGATGATCATGATCGGCACGACAGAAACGCTCTGCGCCATCGTGCGCGCCACACCAAACACCTCCGCAAAGCCGACCGCTGCGCCAAGGCTGCTGTTCTTGGCAAGGTTAAGGTATTGGTTGGTCAGCGGCGGAATCATGACGCGCAGCGCTTGTGGAATTACGATCAGGCGCAAAATTTGCCCGTAGGTAAAGCCTTGCGAACGCGCCGCCTCCCACTGACCAACTGGCACGGATTGGATGCCCGACCGCACAATTTCAGCGATGAAGGCACCAGTGTACAGCACCAAGCCAAGGATGATCGCCACAAAGTTCGCCGAAATGAGCGCGCCCTTGCCGCGTATATAGCCAAAGCGCCCCAGCTCAGGCAAATCCACGCTAAAGGGCTGCAACACCAACCATGCTACGGCGCCCACGCCGAACATCACAGCCAGCCCAACCTCGGCGGCATAGGTCACCTGCCCCGTCTCAAGACGCTTGTGGCGCAGCCGACGCCACAGCGTAATGCCAATGCCAATGCCCAGCGTGGTAATGAGCAGCCACAAGGCGGCAGTCTCTCCGCCGATCAGGTTTGGCGTTGCCAAGCCACCTGAACTCAGATAGCTCGGGCCTGGTAATTCAATCGGTGTGGCAGGCGACGGTAAGGTCAGCAGCACACTGGTGAAAATGAAGAACAATTGCAGCAGCAGGGGCGTGTTTTGAAATAACTCAATGTAGGCGATTGCCAACGTCCGCACCAAATAATTGGTAGAAAGGCGCGCCACACCAACGAACAGCCCAAGCAGCGTTGAGAGAATCAGGCTGATGACCACCACCCGCAGCGTATTGATCAAACCGACCACAAAGGCGTTGGCATAGCTATCTGTGCGTTTGTGTGGCTGATCGACAAAGCCTTCGTCAATCTGAAAGCCTGAGGGCTGCGAGAGGAAGCTAAAATCGGTGGGAATGCGCGCACGCGCTAAACCTTCGCTGGCATTGCCGATGAGCCAAAGCGCCAGCAGCACGACCACACTCAGCACGGCAAGCTGAACGGTCACACGCAGAAAACGCACATCGCGCAGGAAGGCAAGGGGCTGCGCGCTAGGCGGTTGGGTAAGGTCTGTCATAAGCACTTTTATCAAATAAAGAAAGAATACACTGCGCGTAGATTATAGCTAAAATGCGGCAGGCTGCACGGTCTTTGTCATGACTGCCAAACGATAGCCGCCGTCAGCGCAGCTGCCACATGCCGCCTTCCATAATTTCAGCTTGACCCTGTTCATAGAGGTAGACCAATGCCGCCTGCACCGCCGCCCGCGCTAACCCGTAGCCGACGGCGTTCGGCAAGGGATCGCCCAGGGCAGCACAGACCTGCTGGGTGAGGCTGCCGTCATTGGCAGGTGCCGCCCGTAGTTGTGCAGCAGTCGCCTCGATCACACGCTGCAAAGCGGCAACATTAGCGGCGATGGTTGGCTTGGCATCGGGCAGGTGTGTGCCATGTCCGGGCGCAAACAACACGCCTTCCAGCAGCGCCAGCCGTTCGAGCGTCTCTAGCGCTTGTCCCATATGCACTGTGAACGGCACGGGATATTTTTGCAGGGTTGGGACGGGCAGAAAAGCATCAGCGCTGAACAGGATATGCCCATAACGCACGCCGATCTGGTTCGGTGAATGCCCCGCCAGCGGCACAACCTCCAAATTGATGCCGAGCAGGTGCAACCCGCCAACCTCTAACAAATGGTCAACTGAGCAGGCTTGGGCAAGGGTGAACTTGCCCTTCAACTGATCAATGGGCGCGGCACCAGCCGAGAGCATCATGCCCTCTAAGGTAGGATTGCTGATGAAAGCAGCCTCCAACGGTGGTGCATAGATAGGGAAAGGCGGCAACGTCCGCCGCAGATAGGCAGCGCCGCCAAAGTGATCAGCATGACCATGTGTGAGGATCAGCGCACCAAGCCGCACACCAAGCCCTTCCAACGTCCGCTTGATGCGCTTCCCCAGATCATCATCCAAACCCGCATCAATCACAAGCGCCTGATCACCTTGCACCACCACACCAACGTTCGCGCCACTTTGCAGGTGATAGCACCCTTCGGCAAGCTGAACAACCTCAAAAGCCATGCCTTTGCCCTTCTGCTATGTTTCGTCTGCCCTGTGGTGTGCCAGTGGCGTTGGCAAGCCATCTATGCTCTGCATGTTTTTCTCTGCCCAATAGGCGCTGATGCCTGCCTCGCCTTTGGCGGCTGCCCACTTGCTGAGCGTATTGCGCTCGCCCTGATAGGCAAAGAATGGCACTGCAAAGCCACAGGAGGTCTGCACGCGCTCCACATGATTCACCACGATTTGGCGCGCACCTGGATCGCTTGCCAGTGCAAAGTGCGGCGCAAGGGCTGCCCAACGCGGCGTGCCACGCAGCACCACCTCACCGCGCCCAAAGAGGCGCAGAATGCGCGGCGCACCTTCAAAGGCACACCACATTAGAGTCAGCCGTCCGTTCTCTAGAATATGGGCGGAAGTCTCGTTGCCACTGCCCGTCAGGTCTACATAGCCAACGGTCTGTGTGTCCAACACACGCAGGCAATCATGCCCTTTAGGCGATAGGTTAATATGACCGTCCACAGATAAGGGCGCACTGGCGACAAAAAAGAGGTGCTGCTGCTCGATCCAAGCGCGCAGTTCATCGGTAATGTGTTCGTGTACTTTCGCCATACGGTAGACTCCTGCATAGATGAGGTGTGCGTGCCGTGCTTGGCACACAATGCGCAGGCGATCCTACCCAAAGTAGCAGTTCTACGCAAAAACGGGACGCACTAGGCGTCCCGCTGGGCGGTGTGCGGTTCGTGCCGCAGGTTTAGTATTCGCGTTCAACGGCAGCTTCAGTCAGGCGTGCCAGTTCGTCGCGTGCGGCGGAGGGCGGCAAAACTTCTAGCTGTAACTTGGCGAAAGCTGCCAATTGGCGCGCTTGCTGCCAGCCTTCCTCAATGTAGTTACCTTGCAGCAACTTGCGCTTGAAGGCAGCCGCAGGGTCTTCTTCCTGTGCTTCTGCCACTGCGACACCGCCGTGGCTGTCTTTGCCATTGGCAGCCATTGCGGCAGCAAAGCCCTTGCCCTGAGTGAGGTCTATGCCGGCTGTTTTACCGAGCTTTTCGCTGTCCGCGATGAGATCAAGGATGTCATCCACAATTTGGAACGCTAGACCGAGATTGAAGCCGTACTGATAAAGCGCCTCAATTTGCTGCGGCGTTGCCCTACCAAGCATCGCACCAAGTTTTGCCGCACCTGCAAACAACGAGGCAGTCTTTTTGGCGATGATGCGCGCATAGGTCTCACGGTTGAGGTTACCTGCTTTGGCAGCAGCTGCTTGAAGTGTCTCGCCTTCCACAAGGGCAGCGGTCATCTCGGCAAAGATGATGTTTAAGTCGCCATAGGGTGCCATGAGCGTATAGACTTTGGTGAACAAGAAGTCACCCGTCAACAGTGCGAAAGTGCGCCCCCAGATAGCATTGATGGTCTGCCGACCACGCCGCATCAGACCATGATCGTTAATATCGTCATGGACGAGCGTTGCAGTATGCACCAACTCAACGGCGGCTGCTACAGGCAAGGCGATATCCATCTCTGCACCGCCCACTGCCTCGTAGGCAAGCAATGTCATGCGCGGGCGCATCCGCTTACCACCAGCAGCTAAGATATGGCGGCTGGCTTCTTGCAGCACTTCAACATCACTCTCAACCGTCTCGATCATCAATTGCTCAACGGCTTGCAACGCTTTTTCGTGGTTCATCACGACCTCTTTTCTCGCAGGGCTACCCAGTACGACACTTCAGGAACTACGGTGCGTGCCTGCATAGAGCGCCTAATTGCTATCGCCTACGCTCGTCACCATCTCCAACCTATCAAAACGTTTGTACCTTTTAGAACTTTCTAAATACATTATACAAGACTTGTGATCGAGCGTCAATCAATTTGACGCTCAATTTAGCAAATTAAACAGATATTTATCTTTCAAAAGGCAGTGCTTATTCGGCGGTTGGTTTTTCACCGCTCTGCATGCTGTTATCGGCAGGCTCTGCCGCTTCGCCGCCTTCGCTCTCAGGCGTTAGGTAGATGACCATCCGCACCGAGTTACCGCCTTCGGGCAAGCGCGAAAACTCGACTTTATCCATCAACTGCTCGATGAAGAACATGCCCCAGCCACGGTTATCCTCACCCAGCCTGCCTGCCTGCGGCAGTTCATCCGGCAGCGGCGTATGCCCTTCATCGGTCACTTTCACCTCCAGCTCACCCGATTCAGCGGCGGTGAGCAGCACAGTCACTTTTGCGCTGCGCTCCGAACGGTTGCCATGCTCAATAGCATTCATGCAGGCTTCGGCAACGGCGGTTTGCAAGTCATTTATGCGATCATCGCTGAAGCCCATCTCTTGGGCAATGGCGGCGGCAGCATTGCGTGCGATCTTTTCATAGCCAAGAATGCTTGGCAGATAAATCTCAACACTTTTTACGGGTCGTTGCTCAGTCACGGCAAAATTCTCCCACAGATTAGGCTTCAGATCGTTTTTAAGACAGCTTATCCGCGTGTGCAATCGGTCAGGCGCGGCGCATCATCGGCAATGGGCGGCAGGGCATCGCCCGTCAAGGGATCGGGCGGCGTTTCGCCATCGGCAACGCCGGTTTGCAGCGTATTGCCCGCCAGCGCACGCCAGATCGCCTCTAGGCGATTTTTTACCTCTTGTGGCACATCGCCGGAGGCATTGTTGAATGGCGCGTAGCCAATGCCGCAGCCCGCTGCGGTCAGCGTCAGCACGCCGCCGCTGAACTTGCGCTCAATAATATTTTGAATGGCAGTGTAGACGCCTGTATCCACACGCTTCACCGCGCTGCTCAGGATGCGCTCTGCATCCTTGCCAGCGGCAAAGGTGGTGCGGAACTCGTCTTGATCGACACCAATGACGTATTTGCCCTGTGCGGCGGCGTGAACAATTGCGCTAGAGCCAGTTAAGCCGCCCGCACCGAAGATCACATCAGCATTTTGGGCGATCATCGCATCTGCTTGGTCGCGCCCTTGGGCGGGATCGGCAAAGCTGGTTGTATAGGCGCTGAGGACGGTTACACTGGGGTTGACGTAGCGCGCACCATTCACAAAGCCTTTAACGTAGCGCTGCACAGGTGGAATTTCAACGCCTGCCACCACGCCAACGACGTTCGTCTTGGTCATCATGCCTGCTAAGGCGCCCACCAAGAAGCCTGCTTGATCTTCTGCGAACTGCACACCCACAAAGTTGGCAGGTGCTTCCGCCTCGAACTGATCCACACCAATGAAATAAAGCTGCGGATGGTTAACGGCTGCCTCCACCGTATCTTTCTGCATTTGGAAGCCAACCGTCACAATAATGTTATAGCCGCTTTCGATCATGGCGCTGATCGCAATCGGATAGTCTTTATCTTCGACCGTCTCGCGGTAAGCAACCTCTAAGCCGAAATCGCGCCCCGCTTGCGAGGCACCAACATAGGCAGACTCATTGAAGGTGCCATCGCGGATGGTACCCTCAGCATTTAGCACAACAGCAACCCGAAAATCGCTGCGGAGCGTGGGCGGTGGTTGTGTGGCACTTGGCGCAGCAGGCGCGCAGCCAACCACGAATAGCACTGCCAGCAGCAAACTCAAGGTGCTGCGCCAATGAAAGGCGTTAAGCAAGGTCTTCCTCCTCTTTCTAGCGCGCTTGTGGAAGCGCCTTCAAAACCACTATCGTAATATCATCTTGCGCGTCCTGTCCATCTAGATGCGTGCGCACCGCCTCAAGGATGTTATCGGCAATTTCTTCGGCGGTCGCGCTGCTAGGCTGTGCGGCAAGCAATGCCTCGAAGCGCTCAAAGCCGAAGAGGTTATCGTTGCGATCTTTCGCCTCGATCACGCCGTCCGTCACAAAGACGATTAGCGAGTTGGGCGAGAGGGTGAGTGATTCCGCACGGTAGGACGAATATTCCGCCGCCCCCAGTGGATAGCCGCTGACTTCCACCTCTTGCCATGCCGTCCCGTTATTACCCTTCCGCACATAGGGCGAGAGCATTCCGCCAGCAGCAATCTCTGCCATGCGCGTCAGTGGGTCAAAAATGGTGATCAGCAAGCCGCTATTCATGTTGGTTTGGCGCATACGTGGCAGCAGGCGCTGGTTGAGTTCGTGCAGCAGGTTGGAGGGCGAGTCGGCACGCAGAATCTCATCGCGCAGTGCGGTGGTGATAACTGCCATCAGCAGCGCCGCGGGAATGCCCTTACCGCTCACATCACCTACGGCAACGCCCAGTTTGCCACCCGGCAGCATGAAGTATTGATAATAATCACCGCTCACCTGCCGTGCTGGGATAGAGCGCGCTGCCATTTGCACCAGTGGCACTGGCGGTGACTCTTGCGGCAGCAAGCTGGTTTGGATGGCGCGTGCCGTCTCCAACTCTGCCTCATAAACGCGAATTTGCAGCTCGTGCGAGCGTGCGTTCTGAATGGCAACACCTGCCTGATCGGCAAAGGCGTCTGCCACGGCGACATCATCTTCGGTGTAGTTATTCAGCCGATGGCTATTGATGTTCAGCACCCCTACGATTTGATCGCGCACGCGCAGCGGCACGCCCAGCCACGATTTGATCTGGCTATCAGGCAGTGCTTCCCAGCGCGGATCATTCATACAGTCAGCGATGACGACCGGCGCATTCTTTTCAAAGACTTCGCGTGCGCCTTTGATCTCGTCAACGCGGAAGATGCGCTGGGCCGTGTTCGCCTCATAGTCGCCGCTTTCCGCCACTGATTCGAAATGCTTGCCATCTTCATCCAGCAGGAAGATTGAGGCGCTGTCATAGGTGATGACACTGCCTAAGTTCGCCAAAATGCGCTGTAGGACGGTGTTCAGCTCTAAGCTGGAATTCATGGCGCGTGAAATATCGAGGAGCGTATTCGCCGTCTCGCGCCGCCCTTCTTCGCGGCGGCGGCGGTTTGCCTCGCGCAGCAAGAAACTGCCCACCAACACACCGAACAAGCCAACAAAGGCGATCACACCGATGCTGAACAAGGCGATCAGTTGCAGCGTGCCAGCCACCACCTGATTCGCTTCTTCAAAAGTGCGGCTGAGGATGAGCACCAATGCGCCAACGCTGGTACGGCTCTGTGTGAAGGAGGCATAAACTGGCACCACCACTGACTCACGCTCGGCAGACGGATAGCCCGTTAGCGTTGTGGTGTCGGTCAGGTTGATGATCTGTGCAGTGCCGGCCCGAAATTCAGGCTGTGAGCGTGCGCTATAAAGCTGCACACCACCCGTCGTCAGCACCCAGATTTGCCCACTTTCGCCAATAGCGGCATCTGCAAAAACACTATTTAGATAGCCCGTCAGGTTTAGCTCGATAGCCAACACCTCGTTAGCGCCCAAGCCGGTATTCACAGGCGTCACGAGCAGGTAGGCAACGCCATTGCCCGTGGATCGGCGCGCAAACTGAATACCACCCGTGCTGACGATTTCATTCACCCAAGCGTTATCGACCGTCCATGGCAAAGGCTGCTCAGCCTCGATGCGCGCATTATAGGCAGGTGGATAGGCGTAGCGGGGCGTGCCATCCCGCGCAAGGCGCACAATGGCAACAATCTCACCGTCGGAGCTTTCTGCGGCTTGGCTGAGCAGGTTAAGGGCTGCCTCACGGCTGGCTGCCACGCTTTGAATAGCCGGGCGCGAGGCAAGGCTGATCAAAACATTGGAATAGGTGTTGAAAAAGTTCTCGATGCGGCGCGCCAAAGAGGCAGCCAATAGGCGCTGCCCTTCCGCCGATTGTTGCTGGGCTGCGGCAGTGATGGTGCCGGCGGGGATGAAGGTTAAAAAAGCAATCAGCACCATGAGCAGCAGCACCGCAATGGCGATCACAGTCAGCGGGCGCGCTGTGCGGCGGTCTGCAAGTAAACTGCGTGTCGTCACAAGTAATTATCCTTAGGTATGCTGCACACCGTCATTATAACACGCCACGCCCTCGCTACAATTGATCAAAGGCTCAGGGAGGCAGCAGTTGTTCAGAACGCCGAGCCGACAAACAGCGGATCGGTCATGCCGATCCGCCGCGATTTTTAAGGTGTGCTGCGCGGTGTGGTGGTTGGCAGCGGCGTGCGCGTCAGCGGGATGGTCGGTGTTGCCTCGATGAGCGGCGTGGGTGTGGCGGTATTCGGTGCTGGGGTGGGTGTGGCTTGGGTGATCCGCACTGTGAACAGGACGCGGTTTGCCTGCATTTGCACATCCAGCGGTGTGTATTCAGACATGAGCGGCGCAACTTTGCGAATGGCGTCCGGCACAGCCCGATCACGCAGGGCGCGGCGCACCAATTCACGGGTTAGGCGCACCTGGTTAGGTGGGATAGGCGCACGCGTTGCCGATTCAAAGCCAAGCACCTCAACCGCAAATTCGCCACCGATAGCACGGAACTGCAAACGGAAGGTGACGGGCAGACCGCGTGTGGTGAAGTCGTTCAGATTGGCGGAGATCACGGCGATGCGTTCTTCAAGGGCTGCACTTGGCGCACCGTTAAAGTCCGCTGAAAAATAGAATGTATCACGTTCAGCGCGCAAAGCGGCGTTTAAGGCAGCAACATCAACAGCCACAGTGAGCAACCCTGCCGTCGTCACAATGCCAACTTCGCCGCCGGCGGGCGTGCGCGTTGGGATGGTAGTATTGGTGGGCAGCGGCGTGCTGCTGGGCAGGCGCGTCGCAGTCGGCGGCGGCGTGAAGGTGGGCGGCAGAGTCCAAGTTGGTGGCAGGGTAAAGGTTGCCTCAGGCGTCACAATCAGGGTGACGACCGGGATCGGCGTGCGCGTTGGGCGCGGCGTAGCAGTGGGCGTTGGCGGTGTGCAAGCGCTGATCAGCAGCACCGCCAACAAGAGGATCAGGGTACGGCGCATAGCCTGCCTTTTAGGGAAGCACAGGCACATAGTTTGTGCCGCCGCGTGTGCGGAGCGTGGCTTTATTCACCCACCCTTCGCCAAGATCTGTTTTCACCAGCCACCAAGCGCGGTCAGGGCTTTGCCCAAGGATGGCAACCTCAGTGTTGGGCGGAATGACGCCGATTGAGTCAAAGGCGAGGTTAGGTCCTTTGCGGAGGTTGGTGCTGCTGCGCGTGGTGCCAGCGATAATGCCATCCGCTGCGGCATCCGCGTAACGGATGATCGGTGCTCTGCCGAAATAATCTAAGGTGCGGAGGAAGCGCACGTTCAGCCAGCCCTTGCCTAAATCCGTCTCGACCTGTAGCCAGGCGCCATCCGGCGTGCGGGCTAGGATGGGGAAGGTTGCGCCTTGCGCCAACACCCCAAGCGAGGTGAAGAAATCGCCCGGTCCGCTGCGTAGGTTGAGCGCAGAAGCGCTCACCACAGCGCGGGCAACGTCAGTGCGCGGCAGATCGGGTGCCGCAGGGGCGTCAGGTGCATTCGGCGCGTTAGGCGTGATTCTGCCGACTTGATCGGTGTTGGTGGTGGCAATCCAGCCCTCGCCAAACTCAAAGCGGATGCGCAGCCAACTGCCATCGGCGTTGGTACCGAGGATGTAGAACTGCCCACCGCGCGGCAGCACTGCCAAACGCGCCGCCTCTACGCCTGCACCAACGCGCACCGCGCTATTCACGGTAGTACGCCCAATCAGCCCTACCTCGATGGTTGGCACGCCTTCCGTTCCGCTCACGATTACATCAGCAGCACTGACCCATACCACACCAATGCTCGTGTTTAACTGCCAAAATTGGCGGTCTGCGCTAACGCCGATGATCGGCACAATCAGGTTGGCGCGCAATCTGCCCAAACGCCAGAAGCCTGTGCCGGGACCGGCGTAGGCTTGCGCGCCTGAACTCCGCACAGTGGCAACCGCACCGCTGATCTGCTGCACCTGATCGGCTGACTGCGGCAGGCTAGACGCCTGCACTGCCAGTCCGCTGCCCAGCATCAGCACTGCTAAGCCCATGCTTAGAATGACCCGAAAATACCCTGAACGCATAACAACTTTCCTTTCAACATGAAAGGCGATCCAAGCCCAATTAAGGCAAAGTGTACTTTCTGCGTGCCTTCTGGTCAAGTGAAGGGTGCATTTGCCATTGACCCTCTCGCGTTCGGCTGTGTGAAGAATACACCCAAGTGTGGTATGATGTAGCGCGCTGCTAGGGAATTGGCGCGCATGGTAACTATGCGCCACGTGAAAGTAGGATACACCCTGTGTCGGATCAGGTTGCAACACAAGTGGACGCCGAACGTCCTTTCCTCTCCATCATTATCCCGGCGCTGAACGAAGCGCTGCGCTTGCCCGAAAGCCTGCGGAAGATTGATGCATTCCTAAGCCAACAGCCGTATACGGCTGAAGTAATTATCGTGGAGAATGGCAGCACGGATGATACCGTGGGTGTGGTGCGCACCTTCATGCAAACGCATCCTTATGTGCGCCTGTTTGAAGGGGAACCACGCGGTAAAGGGCGTGCGGTGCGGCGCGGCATGTTAGCCGCACGCGGTGACTACCGCTTCTTATGTGATGCAGACCTTTCGATGCCGATTGAAGAAATCAGTAAATTTTTGCCGCCCGCCCTGCAAGGTTGTGATGTGATCATTGGGTCACGAGAGGCGAAAGGCGCACGGCGCTACAACGAGCCATGGCATCGTCATTTCATGGGGCGCATTAACAATTGGATCATTAAACTGTTCGCGGTGCGCGGCTTTGAAGATACACAATGTGGCTTTAAGGCGTTCACGGCACGCGCCGCAGAAGATTTGTTCGGTGTTAGCGTTATTAACGGCATTGGCTTTGACGTGGAAGTGCTGTTCATCGCCAAGCAGCGCGGTTACGCCGTGGCAGAAGTGCCAATCAATTGGTATTTCGATCCTGATAGCCGTATGCGCCTCGTGAAGGACTCGCTGGGCATCCTCCATGAGATTTTTGAGATACGCCGTAACTGGCGGGCGGGACTCTACGCAAAGCGCACCAGCAGCATGTAAAACCGATTAATCCTCTAAACCTCGTAAAACACACCTCATTTACATATATTATAAAATTGTTACACAATTATCAAAAAGTTATATAAAGAACGTATGTTTTCTTAAACAATTGCGCCTCTTTACAAATTTCGTTTTATACTTATTTTGTGAAATTTGTGCAGGCGAGCATTGCAGCCAGTTAACGTAAAAAAACATCATTAGAGAGGAGACGTGCGGCAGCTGTGGAGAGCAGCGCGCACCACAAAGGTTCAATGAATCACAAGCGACTGTATGTAGGCGATCTTTCAGCCGACGTGACGGAAGAGCATCTTAACCAGCTTTTCGCCAAGATAGGCGATATTGAGGCGATCAGCCTCGTTCGCAATGGGCAGCACGGCTTGCACAGCTTTGCTTTCATCGAAATGGTTGAGCCAGAGGCGGCACGCCTCGCTGCACAGCGCCTAAATGGGCAAACGCTGTTTGGTTCGCGCCTGATCGTGTACACAGTGCCGCCGCGCAGCCGCCCAAGGACTGCACCACGTGTCTAAGGCAGTTTGACGAGACTTTTTCACAGAGGCAGCCAATGAGGTTGCCTCTGTGCGTTAGGCTCACTCATCACCGGGCAAGCCGTAGGTGTAGACGCGCTTTTTGGCATCCAGTGCTTGCCCAAGCTGCGTGGCAGACTCCACCACATTCTTAGATCGGCGCACACGCCACGTTGCGCGAATATCTTTCACAAAACTTGCCAACAACTCAAAGGCGAGGTAGTCGAAATCAGTGGCGGCGATGTCGTCGGCAACACGGGGCCAGCCATAGCCCCAAGCAAACCACGAGGCATCGGCGAACACCAAGAAATCGTAGAATGATTCGCCGCTTGGTTCGTCGCCCACAAACAGCGCAATCCGCCCGCTGAGCTCCTTAAAGCGCGTGTTCGGCAGGCGTGCTTCGTCGCGCACGTTTGGGCGTGCCGCACCAACCAGCGGCACAAGGATTACAAACCAATCTTCAATGGGCAGTTGGAGTGCTTGCCGCCAACCGCCAGCCGGGTGCGGCACGCGGCGCGGTTTGTGTAATCCTTTCACGCCGGCAGCGGTGGCGGTGGCAACCGCGTTCTCAAAGCCTGTGTAGAGCTTCTGCGTGAACTGTTCAAGCAAGTGTTCAATCTTCTCGCGCTGGGCGCGCTGGGCATTCATCTCTCGGCGCAGCACGTGCAGTGGATGACGTTCATCCTCTAGAGTGGGCAGATTTGGCGCATCAGACATTGTGAATAATTCTCCACGAAAAATGGCAAAGCATCTCTCAACTTGGCCCAAAGTGTAGCACAAAGACAGCCTGATCCTATCCCACAAAATTGGCATTTTATGGCGCTTTTCGATAAGCTACTAGCGCCAGCGCTGAACAATTTTAGGAAGACCACTTGCTCGAACTCTTTCAATTACTCTTGCTTGGCGGGTTGGGTGTGGTGAGTGTCATCTCCAGCCCGCGTGCCAGTTTTTACAACGCCTTTGAAGGCTTAAACGTGCCGCTTGATTTTCAGGCGATCACACTTTCCTATGCTGATTTATTCATGCTGCTCTTGGTCGTTGTGAGTGGGCTGCGCGCCTTTGCCGAAGATGACTATCGCCTGCGCTTGGGCGGGACTATCAGGGTGCTGCTTCTGCCGCGCCGTGCCGCGCTGTTTGTGGTGTTCCTCGCCCTGATGCTCTTGGGCGTGCTGTGGGCAAAACAGCCTAGCCTGCTGCTGTTTACGACGCTGCACTATGCCGCGTGCTTGCTCTTGGTCTTTATCGCGGTGGATTTGGTGCGTGCGCGTGGGTTAGGTGTGTTGTGGGCGCTGCTGATCGGCGCTGCGCTGCAAGCCGTGATCGCCGTTTTGCAAGTGCTGAATAACGACACGCTCGGCTTAAGCGCCTTTGGCGAAACACAGCGCCTTTACTACGAACCGACCGATTTCTTCCGCGCCTCTGGGCTTTCTATGCACCCAAACTATTTGGGCGGCTACCTGATGTTGGCATGTTTTGCAGCGGTATGGCTCGCTTTTCAGGCTTGGCAGCGCAAAGGTGCGCGCTGGCTGCCGATAGGGCTTGGTGTGCTGTGTGCAGCGGGCTTGATCGGCACCCTTTCACGCAGTGCGCTGCTCAGCACAGCAGTGGGCAGTCTGCCCTTAGCATTGATCGGTTGGCGTGCGTTGCACGGTAAGGCGCGGCGTGTGGCGCTTGGTTTGGCAGCAGCCGGTGCGCTTGCCGCTGTTGCCCTAGCCATTTTTGCCGTGCGCGGCGATGTGATGACGCGCTTTTTCAGCGGGCGCGAATTTTTCTTTGCAGATTCGTGGCGTGTCATTCAAAGTGCGCCGATTGTGGGCGTGGGCGCGGGCAATCTGATGCACGAGGTCTGGTTGAACGTCGGCACAACGCTAGAGCCAAAGCTGCCTGTTCACAACGTCTATTTGTATGTGTGGGCAGAAACCGGTCTGATTGGGCTGCTCATCTTCGCAGCAGCACTGCTCATCAACCTCATCAGCCTTCAGCCTGTGCGTGGCGCAGCCTATTTTATCGTGGGCTGCGGTGTGTTGGCGTTGGCGGTGGTCAGCCTATTTGATAACTACACATGGGCGGTGCATCCGCATCGCGTGATTACCTTTTGGTGGCTTGGCATTTGGTGGGGAACAACATGGCAAACGGCGGAAAACTCTTTATCACGCGGCGCACCATCAGCCTAGACGAGGCGTTAGAACAGCACGGGCTGAGAGCTGCCTTTGCCGTGGAAATTTGGGAGGGCGAAGGCACACCCTCGCCTGAGCTGCTGCGCGAGAAGGCACAGGGCTGCATCGGCATCCTAACGCAGGTAGTTGATCCAATAGATGCGGCGTTCATGGATGCTGTGCCAACTTTGCGCGTCATCAGCCAGTGCGCGGTGGGCGTCAATAACATTGATTTGGCGGCAGCCAGCCAGCGTGGCATCGTGGTTGGGCATACGCCGGGCGTGCTGACCGATGCTACTGCCGACATGACCTTTGCGCTGCTCTTGGCGGCGGCGCGGCAGGTGGTGGCAGGCGCAGACCTAGTGCGGGCGGGCGGCTGGCGTGGTTGGGAGTCAATGCTGCTGCTGGGCAAGGCAGTGCAAGGCGCCACGCTTGGCATTGTGGGCTATGGGCGGATTGGGCAAGCTGTGGCACGGCGTGCTAAAGGCTTTGCCATGCGTATTTTGGCGCACCGTCTTAGCCCTGAGCATGCCGCGCAAGATGGCGTGATCGCTGCTGATTTTGAGCAGGTGCTGCGCGAGAGCGATTTCCTTTCGCTGCATGTGCCGCTGCGCCCTGAGACGTATCACTTGATTGATGCGCGTGCGCTTGCCTTGATGAAGCGCGACGCCGTGCTGATCAATATGGCACGTGGTGAGGTGGTTGATCCGCAGGCGCTTTACACGGCACTGCACACAGGGCAAATCGGTATGGCGGCGCTGGATGTGACCGCGCCTGAGCCAATTCCCGCCGATCATCCGTTGGTTGGCTTGCCCAACTGCCTGATCGTGCCGCATTTGGGCAGTGCCACAGTGCAGGCGCGCCGTGCCATGACTGAGCTTGCCGTTGCCAACCTTGCCGCTGGCGTGCGCGGCGAACCGCTGCCGCACCGTGCGAACTAGACGCTTTGCCCGCCTAGAGCGCTCGGCGGCGGGACTTGGTCGGCGCTCAGGGACCGCCACACCCCGACCACCGCCACATCGCCCGGCAGCCCGTAGCACGCCGTTTGGTAAAGCGCACCCACATTGCGCCTGCTCTTTTGCTCACACATGCCCTAAGCCTAGCGCGGCACGGCGGGACGAGTCAAGCAGGCGTAGAGGAAGCGTAGCGCAAGCGGCAGAGCTACCTAATATCTTGAATTGCTAACAACGGGCGATGGAGGAAATCCTTCAGGCATATTGCATACAAAGAATTGTGAATCTGCCTCAAATACGACATGTCTACCATCGGGAGAAAACTGCCCAGAAAATTTTTCGATGAACAACAAATCATTTTTCTTGAAGGCAAGGATATTATATTCAAAGAGATGCCCCCCTTGATATTCAGCAAGATGAAATGATGCCTGTTGTGCGATGAACGTTGACTCGCTAAGCCAGAAAGGTATATGGTCGAACTCTATTTCATGGCGCGACCAAATTTTTTCCTGAGCATCGTAGATATAGGTCAAATCCGGCAGCGCTATAATACGAAAAATGAAAAAGCGCCACGCGGGGCTTACGCCAATGAGCATTGGCTGAAGCATATCAACATTATCAATGGGCATTTGCAGCCAGTCTACCAATTGTTCCTCTGTAAAACTTTCACCATCAAAGCGGATTATCCGAGCGTTAATCCCGAGATAGACAATCAGACTATCATCATAGGGACTCCAGAGAATTGGTGGATTGCTAATATGGTCTACGAAAACAGTTAAACCCAGATCGTGTTCAATGCCTGTCGCTATATCGCGTAGCCAGAGCTTGCCCAAGTGGGCGGGCAACGCTTCATTTGGTGCATAGCGAGGGAAGACAAGCTTACTGCGATCAGGGGAACTCTGGACGAATGTGGTTGTCGTCAATGCCCAGTCTGTCTTATCCAAACTCTGGAAAATTTGTGGGTCTACATCCAAGAATGGTAGTATCTCTTGGGTGGATAGTTGCCCTTTTTGAAGGTCGTACTGATATAAAACAGGTTTCCGCAAGCCCGTGAAATCGGTTGGCGAGAGATCAAACTTAAAAGCGACCGTGTTGGCATCTAGCCAACGGACGCCTTGCAAATGATGCGATGGGGAAGGCTTTTCGACGATACTTTTGCAGTTGGTGAGAGGTGATTGCGCTTGTGCTGCAAAAGTTGAGATACCCATTACAGTAAGGCAGATCATCAAGCTGCTGATGAATTTGCTCATCGAGATTTTCAACATCATGTCCTCCTGTCAGTTTGGCAGACAGTAAAATTGCCAAGGGTTTGGCAGCGGATCAAGTTGGAGTTCCTGAACGCTGTTATTGGCTACCCAGCGGAAAGCACGATACCTATCCATGTTGGGATCATTAGGTGCGATGCCATATATACGAATGCCTAAAGGTAATTCAGGATAACTTTCAGGTGAACTAAAACACTGTGTTGTCTGTTCGCCGGGCTTCTTGGTAACTTGTTGGTCAAGTGCTTTTCGGTTCTCCCAATTTTGATCAATAATGCTTTGAACAGTAGGATTGAAATACTGCCAACCGTTAATCCAATAGCGTGGTAGTTGACCAATGTCAAAATTACCAAAACTATAGTTGCGTACCTCAAAATGCAGGTGGGCATCATGAGTATCTGAACTGCTGGCTATTTTTCCTAAGGGTTGCCCTGCCACCACATGCCACTCTGAAAGCCCGAATGGATATTGCAAGCGTAGGTCTACGTCTAAATGTGCATAGAGAACAATCACATTACCATAACGCACCACAACAAAGGCGCGGTTGCCGGGGCAATCGGTTGGGCTTACACCGCCAAGCCAACTAGGAACTGCTTGCATAGAACTGAAGATTTGATTATTTGTGCAATAAGCAATAACAGTGCCATCCGCCACAGAAACAACTTCAATGCTTGCTTGTGGCTGATCCAAACTGCCCACGAAGAAATCTATGCCAGGATGATGCCTTGCTGTGGTGGTATAGCGTGTATTGGCTATGGCGAATTGGTAGAAGATAACACTCTGTGGGTTAGCAACACGAAGTGGATACACTGTCCACGGTGCAGGGCGCTGGATTGGGTTGGTAATTGGTGGATTGAGTAGCTTAGGCGTAAGTAAACCGCACGAACCAGAGACCAGCGAAACACGACCATCGCCTGTGTCTGCCCAGAATCTTTGTTGTGGAAGGCTTGCGATGCCGATCTCAACAATGCTCTCATGGAGTTCAGAACGGCTATAAACTTCTACAACACTACCTGCTTGAATAATTCCCACAAGTCCATTTGACAGGTCTGCCACAGCAGCGGAGCGCATATCTGTATAAGCCTCTAGTTGTTTGCCTTGTACTACTGCAATACGGCAGACACCCGGTATGATCGTTGGCGTAGATGTCGGCGTGAGTATGACTTGCCATTTACCCGCCAGCGGCACATCGCTCGCTACACCGAACAAACTGGGTGATGTGCAGCCTGTGCTGCTGCTCTCAGGCTTGATGGAAAAGCGGCTGTCCCGAAACACAGCCGGGAGGTGGTGAGCGCCCATGAACACAAACGGCTTATCCAGCGCGCTGCCAAAGGTTTCTGTATAGGTTGGCGCTGTAAAGGTCAAGGGGCTGCCTGTCGCTGGTAAATTGACCAACTTAAACACGCCATTCTCCACGATACCAACGCCATAGCCAACACTCGACGACCAGCGTCCTGCCACAGGCACTGCCTCAGCGCTTTGCCCAAAGTTCAGTGTAATGGTGCGGTCGGCAAAGCCTGTTGTGAGGCTGTTGCGAAGGTAGAATGTCCCTGAACCATTGGTAGATGGACGGTAGACGCCTACGGTCTCTATGCCATTATTATTCCAGTCGCCAACCACTGGTTTGTCACCCGCTGCGCCAAAGGCGAAACTATAGGCGGCTTGTGGTTGGTCGGTGACGGTTTGGGTCAGAAACCATTGCCCTGCACGAAAAACGCCAATGCGATCTAACCCATCGCCCGTCCATTTGCCTGCAATGGGCATATCGCCGGGAGTGCCATAGGTGACTACATGCGTGGCTTCTAAATCGCCTAAGCGCATTTTCAAGAAGAACTGGCTTGTGCTAGGGCGGTAAAGTCCAACGCTATCGTCGCAAGTTGGGCGCGGGATGAAGGTGGGCGCTAATTGGGTCGTTGGAGATGGTGTAAGCGTTGCCTGTGGGAGCGGTGGTGGCGTTTGGCTTGGCGCGCACGGATCGTAGGGCAGCGGCGTCCGCGTGGGCTGTGGTGTGCTGTGACTGTCGCGTGGGAGGAAGGTCGGTGCGACGTTCGGCGTCGAGCAGGGATCG
>DAOTVQ010000046.1:0-86244 GCA_034436355.1 Anaerolineae bacterium | reverse complement strand
CTTTGTCAAGCGCTTTTTGCGTTTTCGTTGCGCCTGCTTTGAGTTTTTGTTTCCGCTGCGTTTGTCTCGCTCCACACTCCGCGCATTCTACCAGCATCCTCGCCCTTGTCAAGGGCTGGATTTGGGCAAAGGTTACATGATCCAGTTGAACAAATAGCCCGTCAGCATGATCCCCACCGCCACCACACCTACAAAAATGGCGATCAGGCGCGGCTTCAAAACCTTTCGCAAGATGATCATCTCTGGCAGGCTAAGCGCCACCACTGACATCATAAACGCCAACACCGTGCCAAGCGCCGCACCCTTGCCCAGCAGCGCGCTCACAATCGGGATGACGCCCGCCGCATTGGAATATAGCGGAATGCCTATCAGCACCGACGCTGGCACTGACCACCACGCGCCTGCTCCCATAATATCGGTGAGCGCTGCCTCAGGCACAAAGCCATGAATGAACGCGCCAATCCCGATGCCAATGATGACGAACAACCACACCCTGCCGATAATCTCGCCTGTGGCGGCGGCTGCCTGCTGAAAGCGCTCTAACCAACTGAGTTTTTGTACGAGGACGCCACTTTGCCCACTGCGCGGCTTGATGTTGTAGACGAACGGCTCAACATAGCGCTCTAGCTTGAGCCGTCCTAGCAACAAGCCCGCCAATACACCAATAGTAATGCCGGAGATGAGATAGAGCAGCGCCACTTCCCATCCAAACAGTCCCCAAAGCATCACAAAGGCAACCTCATTCATAATTGGTGAGGTGATCAGGAATGAAAAGGTAATACCCAACGGAATGCCCGCCTGCACAAAACCGATGAAAAGCGGCACAGATGAGCAAGAGCAAAACGGCGTAAGCGCGCCAAAAGTCGCTGCCATCAGGTTGCCAACACCCTCGCCGCGCTTCGACCAATGCACGCACTTTCTCTGTGTTGATGAAGGTTTGCAGCAGCGTGATCAAGAAGATCATGCCCGAAAGCAGCAGCAGCAGTTTCGGCACATCATAGATGAAGAAGTTGAGCGCTTCCCCGATCTGGCTCTCTTTGCTCAGCCCCAGCAGTGAATAGGTTACCCAGTCCGCGATTGGTTGTAGGTTGCTGTAGAGGATAAACCAAACCACTGCCAATATCGCAACCAGGGCAAAGGCAGAGCGATCATTTCGGATTTGTGCAAAGCGGGGGAAATACATCGTTCGGCATCCTCTTGACTGTTCGCTCGTCTTATTCAGTTTCGGTCGGTTGATATTGCGTTGCCCATGCAACGATCTGCTGATGCGTGGGAATGCGCCCAGCGGACACAACAGTTTCGTTCATGACCAGACCCGGCGTACTCACGATGTTATACGCCATGATGTCCGCGTAGTCAGTTACTTTGACGATTTCATAGTCCAGTGTGCTGTTGGAGAGCGCTTCCCGCACAGCCTGCTCTAAACGCTTACAGTTTGCACAGCCAGAGCCAAGAATTTTGATCGTAACCATCAGGTTTTGCCTTTCCTCAATGCTGAATGCTGCAAAAGCGCTAGGATGTTCAAAGCGCACCGCGCAGCGGATATCATGACCTTACGCTAATGCTGATCACACCTGCTTGGCAGTGCAGAATGTCAGGCGAAATGGATGACATAGATAACTTTCTATATACACAGGTATCTATATTAACTTGTTTTATGCTACACTGACTAGAAAAGTAGAGGTGCGATCACGATGGATCACGCTATAAAACGAGTAGAAACTGGCAGCCTTTCCACGCGGCGCGGTTGTGATCCCACGCTTCAACAGCGCATCCCAACCGAAACAGCAGAAGCCTTCGCCAATATCTTCAAGGCGCTCAGCCATCCCGTGTGCCTCCAAATGCTCGATCTGATTAGCCAGGGTGAAGGTGAAACCTGTGGTTGTGATATTGAACGGCATTTCGCCCTAACACAGCCGACTATTTCACATCACCTTAAGGTACTGCGCGATGCAGGCTTGATCACCTCTGAGGCGCGTGGCGTATGGGTGCATCACCGCGTGAACAGGCAGGCTTTAGAACTGCTTCAAAGCCTGCTGGCAACCATGCATCCATAAGCGCACGCTAACCTGTTTGCCGCCCTGCTCGTGCGGCGCATTGGTTGATAAGTTTGGCGATGAGCGCCGTCCAGCCGGTTTGATGGCTGGCGCCCAAGCCTGCGCCGTTATCGCCGTGGAAGTATTCGTAAAATGGAATGTAATCGCGCCAATGCGGATCGTTTTGAAAGTATTCACAGCCACCAAAGACGGCGCGCCTGCCGCTAGTTTCATCACGCAGGAAAATGGCATCCAGCCGCCGCGAAATCTCCCACGCCACCGTATCCAATGTGGCATGATTTTCGGTGTGGCTTGGCAGCCGCACACGGAAGGCATCGCCGTAGTAGTGATGGTACTTTTGCAGCGATTCAATCATTAGATAGTTCACGGGTAGCCAGATCGGACCGCGCCAGTTGGAATTACCGCCGAATAAGTAGTTGCGCGATTCAGCGGGTTCATAGGCAACCTGATACCTCTCCCCATTCAGCGTGATGGTGTAGGGCTGGCGTTCATGGATTTTAGAGAGTGAGCGCAAGCCATAGGGCGAGAGAAATTCGCCCTCATCCAGCATAGTTCGCAGCACTCGCGTTAACCTTTCGCCACTGACCAACGAGAGCAAGCGGCGGTGATGTTCGCCATGCTTGGTCAGTGAGGCAATACGTTCGATCAAATGCGGGCGGTATTTGACGAACCACTCAAGGCGACGGGTGAAATTGGGTAACTTTTTCAGCAGATCAGGCTCAAGCGTCTCTACGGCGAAAAGCGGAATCAAGCCGACCAGAGAGCGCGTCTTAAGGCGTGTGGAAACACCGCGTGTCGAGCGCAGCACATCATAGAAGAAGCCGTCTTCCTCATCCCACAAGCCCATATCATAAATGGCGTTGGCAATATAAATAAAATGCTCAAAAAACTTAGTGGCAACATCTTCATAAGCAGGCTGCGTGCTTGCCAGTTCAAGGGCAATTGCCAGCATGTTTAGGCAGTACATACCCATCCACGCCGTGCTATCCGCCTGTTCAAGCTGCACACCGCTGGGCAATTTGGCGCTGCGATCAAAGACGCCGATATTATCCAAGCCCAAGAAACCACCCTGAAACACATTGCGCCCGTCTGGGTCTTTGCGGTTGACCCACCACGTAAAATTGAGCAGCAGTTTGTGGAAGGCACGCTCCAAAAAGACTGTATCGGCGTGACCGGTAACGTTTCGCGCAATTTTGTAGACGCGCCAGACTGCCCAAGCGTGAACGGGCGGGTTGACATCGTTGAATGACCACTCATAGGCGGGAATCTGCCCGTTAGGATGCATATACCATTCCCGCAGCAGTAGGATCAATTGGCGCTTTGCCCACTCTGGATCAACCATGGCGATAGGCAGTGTGTGGAACGCCAAATCCCACGCTGCGTACCAAGGATACTCCCACTTATCCGGCATGGAGATCACATCGAGGTTATAGAGGTGCCGCCACTCGGCATTCCGTCCCTTTTTGCGGATTTCAGGTGGCTTGGGTCCCTTGGGATCGCCATCCAACCACAGATCAATGGCATAGTGGTAAAACTGCTTTGACCACAATAAACCCGCCAGTGCTTGCCGCTGCACAAGCCGTTCATCTTCGGTGAGCTGCGGCGCATGGATCGTTTCGTAGAATTCGTCCGCCTCTTGGATGCGCGCTGTGAAGGTTGCCTCAAAAGCTGCGAAAGGATCGGCTTGTGGGTGGGTGGTGAAGCGCGTCCAGACTGTGAAAGACTCGCTTGCTTCAATCACTGCCTGAAAGTGTGCCGCCACTTTTGTGCCGTGCTGCTCAGGGTTCACGTAGCCTAAATCACCCTGTATGACCGCGTTATGAATGCCATCTTTCACATAAAGCGACTCGTTCGGCACACCGTAGAGGCGCTGAAAGTTCGTATCGTTTTCTGTGAACAGCAAACGCGGCACGAGATCACCTGCGCGCACATACCACCACCGTTCGCTCAAATGCCGTTCGCGCACGCGCACTGCATGGCTGCCTTCTGCACGTAGGTCGGGACGTTCGGGATTGTGTCCCCATGACCATGTATTGCGCGCCCATAAGTGCGGCAGAATGTGTAGTGGCGCAGCCTGTGTGCCGCGGTTAATGGCAGTGATGCGGCACAGAATATCCTCTTGATCGACTTTGGCATACTCAATGAACACATCAAAGTAGCGCCCTGCTTCAAACGCCTGCTGTAAGGCGTCAATCAGTTCATATTCGGGTTGGTGTTTGCCGCGCCGCCGATTTTCCTCAACCAGATCGCGGTAGGGATAGGCAACCTGTGGGTATTTATAAAGCATTTTGAGGTAGGAATGCGTTGGCGTGTTATCAAGGTAGAAGTAGTATTCCTTGACATCCTCAGCGTGGTTGCCCTCTTTGCCGCTTAGCCCAAACAGGCGCTCTTTGAGGATGGCATCTTGCCCATTCCAAAGGGCAACCGCCATACACAGGTTTTGAAAGCGGTTACACACACCACCAATGCCGTCTTCATTCCAGCGGTAGGCACGGCTGCGCGCCTGATCGTGCGGAAAGGACTGCCATGCGTTGCCATCTGCGCTATAGTCCTCGCGCACGGTGCCCCATGCACGTTCACTGAGGTAAGGACCCCAGTGCTTCCAATCTGCCTGTCGTTGGGCAAGCCGCCGATGTTCCGCTGTTTTCGCCATTTGTTTCCCTCATCGCAGGCATACGCCTACCTAATTATTTGGTGTGCTGCAACCATTCTAGCCGATCTGGGAATAAGTTTCCCATTGGCTGCTTTGGCATCATTGCTGCTAGTATAACAGGCGGGCAGCACACCCCGTACCGCATTGTTCTATCAAGCATATGTGCGTAGCTTTATGGCGGCTGCCACTGGAGGGTAGACCACTCGCTTTTTGAATACCTTTTCGTTACCATGATAAGCGCGAATATGCACCAGTAAGGGAGAGTTGTTGATGCGCGCACTGTTTTGGGTTGTGATGGTAGGCATCCTGTGCTTTTCAGTGAGCAGCACGGCAGCCCAAGAGCCGCCGAGCAAGCCACAAGCGCCCCTCAGCCCATGCATTAACCTAGGTAACATGCTGGAAGCACCCAACGAGGGCGAGTGGGGCGTGCGCGTGGAAGAACATTTCCTGCCCACCATTGCCGCCGCAGGCTTCAAGGCTGTGCGGATTCCGGTGCGGTGGTCTGCCCATGCAGCGGCAGAAGCACCCTACACCATTGATGAGGCATTTTTGGCGCGTGTGACGCAAGTGGTGGATTGGGCATTGGCAGCCGATCTGGAGGTGGTGCTGAACATGCACCACTACGAGGAACTGATGGCGCAGCCGCAAGCCCACATCGCACGGCTGATCGCACTGTGGGAGCAGATTGCCGAACATTTCGCCAACTATCCGCTAACGCTTGCCTTTGAACTGCTGAACGAGCCAAACAACCGCTTAGATACAACGATTTGGAACGTCACTTACCCGAAGTTAGTTACGGTGGTGCGCCAGAGCAACCCAACGCGCACCCTGATCATTGGCGGCGCAGAGTGGAATGGGCTGTATGCGTTGCGGCGCTTTGCGATGCCCGCTGAGCGTGCCAACCTGATTATCACCTTCCATTACTATGAGCCATTCCAATTTACCCATCAGGGTGCGGAGTGGGTGAATGGCGCCGATGCATGGCTGGGGCAGCGCTGGGGAACGGACGATCACTACAGCGCCATTGCGCGTGATTTCACCTTTGCCGCCGAATGGAGCGCTCGTTATGGTGTGCCGCTGTGGTTAGGCGAATTTGGTGCTTATGAAAAGGCGGATTTGCCCTCACGGCAGCTTTATACACAAGCAGTGCGCGAGGCTGCCGAACGTAACGGTATTGGTTGGTGCTATTGGGAGTTTGCCTCTGGCTTTGGCATTTACGATGCTGCGGCAAGGCAGTTCAAGCCGCTGTTCGAGGCACTCATCCCACCTCAGTGAGGCAGATAGCTTTAGGTGGTGTGCGCTTTACCCGCCCGCGTTTTTCAGACTGCTCAGCCGTGGGTCGGATAAGCCCGACCCATGAACTGCACTACAAAATTCGGCACGCTTCTTGATCTGCACCACCTCTTTCACAGTCAGGCGCTAAACCACACACATTCTGTGCTATAATTAACAAGTTGTTTTGGTGATAGGCAGAGGCACAGGCGGCTATGACGGATCGCTTTCTGATCGTTGGGCTTGGCAACCCAGGCAGGAACTATGAAAAGACGCGCCACAACATTGGCTTTCGTGTGGCAGAGGCACTGGCTGCCAAGCACGGGTTGAATTTTGCCAAGAAGCAAGCAAAAGCACTGCTGGCAGAAGGTACCATCGCCGAACGGCGCGTGCTGATCGCCAAGCCGCAAACCTATATGAACCTGAGCGGCGAGTCAGTCCGTCCGTTGGTCAGCTTCTATAATATTCCGCTGGCGAATGTGCTGATCATCCTTGATGATTTGGACATTCCGCTCGGCACGTTGCGCTTGCGTCCGAACGGCAGCGCTGGCGGTCAGAATGGCTTGAAGAGCATTTTAGGGCAGCTTGGCACACACAATGTGGCACGGCTGCGCTTTGGGATTGGGCGTCCGCCGGGACGCATGGATGCCGCCGCCTACGTGCTGCAACCTTTTGCGGCAGATGAGCAAATTCTGGTGATTGAGACCTTAGATCGCGCCGTGCGCGCTACCGAAACATGGCTGCAATTTGGCATTGAAACTGCCATGACGCGCTACAACGGCACTGCCGAAGAAGCGGCGCGCAACGCCACAGCACCTATCCTGAAACCTGAGCCGACGAGCGAATAACGCGAACGATGAATCTACACGGCTTGATCGCGCCGCTGCGCGAGAGCGCCGCCTTTCGCCACCTGATCGATCAGATCACGGCAGGCTGCGCTATCCCTGATCAGCATATTTTGCGGGCAGCGCGCCCGTTTGTGGTGGCAGCTATCGCCCATGCTACACAGCGCCCACTCGTGGTGTTGAGTGGCGTCGTCGAGCGTGCCTACACGCTCACAGAACAGTTGCCCGTCTGGCTGCCTAGCGTTCCAACCCTACGCTTTGGCGAGCCAAGCACCCTCTTTTATGATCGCAGCGCATGGGCAAGCAACAGCATCCGCAGCCGTTTGGCTGCCCTGAGCGCGCTGGCGCCACCGATTGGTGCAGAACGCGGCACGCCGCCGATTGTGGTCGCCTCCGCGCACGCCCTGATGCAGCGCACCTTGCCGCCGCGTGAGTTCCGCGCCAACGCACGCCACATCAGGGTTGGGCAGCGCGTTGATCAAGATAAGCTGCTGCGCCTGTGGCTTGCCATTGGCTACACACCAACATCGGTTGTGACAGAAGCTGGCACGTTCAGTCGGCGTGGTGGCGTGCTGGATATTTTCCCGATCAGCGCCGAGCGCCCTATCCGCCTTGAACTGTTTGGCGATGAGGTGGAGAGCCTGCGCGCCTTTGAGCCTGCCACGCAGCGCAGTGTTGAGGTGCTTGATCGCCTGATCGTGACGCCTGCCCGTGAAGTGCTGCCGAAATTCGCCGCACCCGCCGCTGAACGGCTTGCCGCCTGGTTCGAGGCACAGCCCGATCCGAGCGAAGATGCCACCTCTGCACGCATGGATCAGGTAGATTTGGCGAGTGAGTCCGCCTTCCCGACCCTTGAATTTTATCTGCCTTATCTCTACCGTGAGCCGTACAGCCTGCTGGACTTCATGCCCGACGATGCCCTGTTGATCGTAGAGGATTGGGCAGCCCTTGAAGAAAACATCGCACTGTTAGAGGCGCAAGCGGTTGATCTACGCGCCGAGAAGGAACGTAGTGGGCAGCTTCCGCCCGATTATCCGCTGCCCTACCTGCCTTGGGAAACACTGCGCGAGGCGATCATGGCACGTCAGCCGATTCGCCTAGGCGGCTCGGCGCTGGCAAGCGACCCTAGCGCCGAGTCAGGCGCGCTCGGCGATCTGTTCGCACCTGATGGGCGTTATGGCGGACAGTTAAAGCCGTTTCTAGAGGCGCTGCGCGATCTGTATACAGGTGGTGCGCGCCCGATTGTGGTCAGCAATCAGGCGCAGCGCTTGGCAGAACTCTGGGCGGAGCAGGGACGTACCGAACGCCTCACAGTCGTCTCGCAGCTTGATGCGACGCCCGCCCTTGCCTTTGTAGAAGGCGCCCTTGCTGAAGGCTGGCAGTTGCGAACGGATCCGCCGCTGCACCTGCTGACCGACTCCGAGATTTTCGGGTGGCGGCGCCCTGAACCACGCCGCCATACGGTGCAGCGTGCTATCTCGCCCGAAGCGCACTTTGCCGACCTGCAACCGAACGATTATGTGGTGCATATTGAGTATGGCATTGGGCGCTTTCTTGGCTTGCAAAAACGCACCCTTGATGGCAGCCCACGCGAGTATTTGGTCGTGCAGTACAGCGGCACGGATATGCTCTATGTGCCGATTCATCAGGCAGATCGCCTCTCGCGCTATGTGGGTGCCGATGATCACGCGCCACAGCTTACCCGCCTTGGCTCTGCCGAGTGGCACGCTCAAAAAGAAGCGGCACGCCGCGCAGCGGAAGAGTCCGCCCGTGAAATGCTCGAACTCTACGCCAAACGCTCTGCCGTGAATGGCTACGCCTTTAGCGCGGATACGGCTTGGCAGGCAGAGCTAGAAGCGTCTTTCCCCTTCATCGAGACGGAAGACCAACTGCGCGCCTTAGCCGAAGTGAAGGCAGACATGGAGCGCCCTTCGCCCATGGATCGCCTGATCTGCGGTGATGTTGGCTTTGGCAAAACGGAGGTTGCCTTGCGAGCTGCCTTCAAGGCAGTTATGGATGGCAAGCAAGTGGCAATCCTTGTGCCGACGACCGTTCTGGCGCAGCAGCACTACAACACGTTTAGCCAGCGCCTCACCGCTTTCCCTGTCCGCGTGGAGATGCTCTCGCGCTTCCGCACACCGCGTGAACAAAGCGAAATTTTGGCGGCAACGCTGCGCGGCGATGTAGACATCTTGATCGGCACGCACCGCATCTTACAGGACGATGTGACCTTCCGCGATCTGGGCTTGCTGATCATTGACGAAGAGCAGCGCTTCGGCGTGACGCACAAAGAGCGCTTCAAGCGCCTTCGCACCGAAATTGATGTGCTAACCATGACGGCAACGCCGATTCCGCGCACGCTCTACATGAGCCTGAGCGGCATCCGCGACGTGAGCATGATCCAAACTGCGCCTTCTGAGCGTTTGCCCGTGCTGACTCATGTTGGGCAGTATGATGAGAAATTGGTGCGCCAAGCAATCCTGCGCGAGCTGGATCGCGGCGGGCAAGTTTATTTTGTGCATAACCGCGTGGCAACCATTCAAACGGTTGCCGATCACCTAAGGCGGCTTGTGCCAGAGGCGCGCCTTGCCATCGGACACGGGCAAATGCACGAAGATGCGCTAGAGCGCGTGATGATCAGCTTTGCCAATGGCGAACAAGACATCCTGCTCTGCACCACCATCATTGAAAGCGGCTTGGATATTCCGAACGCGAACACCATCATCCTTGATCGCGCTGAGACCTTCGGCTTGGCGCAGCTTTACCAACTGCGTGGGCGCGTTGGGCGCGGCGCTTACCGTGCTTATGCCTATTTGTTCTATACGCCGAACGCGGTGCTAACCACAGATGCACGCGCACGCCTAGAGACGATCAGCGAACACACTGATCTGGGCAGCGGCTATTCAATTGCCATGCGCGACCTGGAAATACGCGGCGCCGGCGAACTGCTGGGCAGCCGCCAAAGTGGGTATATCTCGTCGGTTGGCTTCCACCTCTACACACAGATGCTCTCGCAGGCGGTGGCGCGCCTGAAGCAGGCACAACCGCTGCCACCGACGCCTACCGCCAATGGCGATAAAGCACCCATTGTGATTGATCTGCCGCTGCGCGCTTATGTGCCAACCGATTTTATTGCAGAGAGCGCCATGCGTTTGCAGCTCTACCGCCGCCTTGCCGATCTGCACACGCCCGCCGAAATTGACGAGATGCGCGCTGAACTGCTGGATCGGTTTGGCACTTTGCCCACTGAACTAGAGGACTTGCTCTACCAACTGCGGGTGAAATTGCTGGCACAGGCGGCAAATGTGCTGGCAATTGTGGTGGAGGCAAGCCAAATTGCGCTCAAACTGCCCTACTTAGGCGAGATTGATCGGGCTGCCTTGCAGCACTACCTTGGTAATGAGGTACGTGTTAGTCGCGTGGCAATCTGGCTGCCCAACGATGAGGCGGGAAAGTGGCGCGCACGGCTGCTTAATGTGCTGCAACGCTTGCAGCCGATCAAGCATGGGCGCGTGCGCACCGCCTCTACTGCCTAGCCCTGTGGTCAGTTCAGGCGTCCGAGCAGGCTGTGATAAGCATCCAAAGCAGGCAGATACGCCTCAGTTTCCCATGCTTCACGCAGCACGCGCAGCACCTTAAAGGGCTGCCCAAAGTGCTGATAGATGTGCGCCAAATTCATGTAGGCAGCCGAACGCCGTTCGCTGTGTGGTGCGGCGATGGCTTTTTCCAACCATGGGATAGCTGCCTCATGGCAATCCAGCGCGATCAAGTATGCGCCAATGTCATTGTAGGCGTTCCCATAGTCAGGATCAAGTTCAATGGCGAGCATACACTCATCAATCGCATCTTCATAGCGCCCTTGTTGGCTGTATGACCGTCCCAAGAAGGTATGCGCCTCAGCCGTTGGGTGCATCTCTAACGAGGCGCGATAGAGGTTGATAGCACTCTCCAACGCGCCCGAAAGCTGATGCTGATAGGCTTGCTCTAGGAAGCGGCGAGCAATTTCAAGCTGCGTTTGCATTGTTCACATCCTAATATCATACACTACAACCTAGCGTAGATCATAGCGCTGAGTATAGAGCAACGTCTATAAAGGATGTGTAAGCGGTGGCTAAGTGGTGGGTGAGTTTTCGGGCAGCCTGATACTCATGTATTCAGACTGCCCAATCGGGCTTATTCCTGATCGATCAGGCGGTGAAGCGTGCCGCCGCCAAAATCTACAAGGTAGAGTTCACCTGCCTCATCCTCACCAAATGAGCTGACGGGAAAGCGTGCGCTCATGATCTCGGTCTGTTCCCAGCGGTTGGCGCTTGTTTCACGCAGCGCCCACATCCGCGTGGAGCCAAAATCAGCAAAGAAATAGACGCCCTGCATACGTGGAAAGGCGCCGCCGCGGTAGACATAACCACCGGTGATCGAAATGCCCTTGCTGTGGTCATATTCCGCGATGGGCAGTTGCAAGCCGTTCTGGTTGCAGCCGCTGCGTGGCGCGAAACACTGGCTGCCTTCCATGATGTTCCACCCGTAGTTCAAGCCACCCGGCGCACCACGACGCTCAATATGCACTTCTTCAATGCGGTTCTGTCCCACATCGGCGATGTATTTATCGCCCGTCAAGCGGTCAAAGCTGAAGCGCCACGGATTGCGCCAGCCGATTGACCAAATCTCTGCCAAGCCTTCGCGCCCATCCGCGTAAGGATTGCCCGCTGGAATGGCATACGGATCGCCGTTATCTACGTCAATCCGCAGAATTTTGCCGAGCAAGGTGCGTTTATCCTGCCCTGCACCCAATGGATCGTTAGCGCTGCCGCCATCGCCCATGCCGATATACAAGAAGCCATCCGGACCAAAGGCGATCATGCCGCCGTTGTGGTTAGCGTAGGGCTGTTCAATCAGCAAGATTCGCTTGGCGCTGTTCGGATCGGCACGGTTCGGATTATCTGCCGAGACGCTGTAGCGCTCTACCACAGTATGCCCTTGCCGATTGGTGTAGTTCACGTAAAAGTAGCCGTTTTGCGCGTAATTTGGGTGGAATGCCAAGCCAAGCAAGCCCTGCTCATAGCCGCTGGCACGCAGCCGATCTTGAATATCGAGAAAGACCGCGCCGCGCCGACCATCTTCCAACAGCGCGATTGTGCCGCCCTTCTCCACCACAAAGATACGCCCGCTGCCATCGCCCGCGTGCGTCAGGAACAGCGGCAACGTGAAGCCTTCACCCACTTTTTCCAAAGCGGGCGAAAAGGCAAGATTAGCAGCGATCTGCTCATAGTTGGCATCTTGGGCGGCGCGGGTAAAGAGCGTGCCAAAGGTGAGTGCTGCACCCAAAACAACGGCGATCACAAACACAGCGCGTTTGCTAATGTGCATTCTGTTTCCCTTCCAACATGATACATCATCTACGAAACATAGCACGTGGCAGCACGGCGCGGCAAGCCTAACGCGCTAGGATTCTACGAACACTCACCAAAGCGCCGCTTTTCTGGTAAAATCGCCGCATTGCATGGCAAACACTCAGATTTTCCCCAACAGGAGACGGCTCAATCTATGCGCGTGCCGCTATCTTGGCTGAAAGAATATGTAGAGATCACCATCAGTGCCGAAGAACTTGCCGAGCGCCTGACTTTAGCAGGCTTGGAGGTGAAGGCGCTTGAATACATTGGCGTGCCGCAGGGCGAGGCGCCAGCAGGCATCACCGTGCCGCCTTCTGATCACTTGGTCTGGGCGCGGGATAAGATTGTGCTGGGCGCCATCCGTGAGGTGAAGCCGCATCCCAATGCAGATCGCTTGGTGCTGGCAATGGTGGATTATGGCGCGGCTACCCTTGAACAGGTTGTCACCGGCGCGCCAAACCTGTATCCCTACAAAGGGCAGGGTGAACTCAATCCGCCGCTTTACGCGCCGCTGGCATTGGAGGGCGCCGAAGTCTACGATGGACACGCCGAAGGGCAACAGCGCATGATCCTGAAGGAAAAGGCGCTGCGCGGCATCCCGAACCGTGCGATGGTGTGCAGCGCGAAAGAACTCGGTCTGGGCGCTGATCACGATGGAATCATGCTCTTAGAGGATGTTTCCGCGCCTGTTGGCACGCCGTTGGTGGATATTCTGGGCGATGTGATCTTTGAAATTGACCTGACGCCAAACATGGCGCGTGCCTATGGCATTCTGGGTGTGGCGCGTGAAGTTGCCGCGCTGACAGGGCAAACATTACGCGAGCCTTCCTACCAATTTAGCGGCACAGACACGCCCAGCGAGACCTTCTTCAGCATTGAAATCCGCGATAGTGAGCTAAATCCGCGCTTTTGCGGCATCCTGATCCGCGACGTGCAGATTGCACCCTCACCCAGTTGGCTGCGCCGCCGCTTAGAGGCTGTTGGCGTGCGAAGCATTAACAACATGGTGGATGTGACCAACTACGTCATGTTTGAGCTAGGGCAGCCTATGCACGCCTTTGACTATGACATCCTGCTGAAGCGTTCAGGTGGCAAGCCGCCACATATCATCACGCGGCGCGCCACACAGGGCGAAACCTTAGAGACGCTTGACGGCGTGAAACGCACGCTGGATGAGCAGACCGTCCTTGTTTGTGATAGCGAAGGTGTGCTGAGTTTGGGCGGCATCATGGGCGGTGCAGAGAGCGAAATTCAGCCCGATACGCGCAACATCCTGTTGGAGGTTGCCAGTTGGAACTACATCAACATTCGGCGCACCATGACTGCCCAAAAGATGAGCAGTGAGGCGGGCTTGCGCTTCTCGCGGGGTGTGCATCCTGCTCAGGCGCAGCGTGCTATCGGGCGCGGCGCTGAACTCATGCGCGCACTCGGCGGCGAAAAAGCGCACATCACCCACAATGTGATTGATATTTACCCAAAGCCTGCGCCGCAGATTGTGATTGACCTGCCGCTGGACGAAGTGACGCGCATGATCGGCATTTCGCTAACGGCTGAGACAGTCATCAACATCCTGACGCGCCTGCAATTCGGCGTGGAGCAACATGGCGAGACGCTGCGCGTGACGGTGCCTGATCACCGCGTGGATATTAGCACAGGCAGCATCGGTATCGCTGATCTGTGCGAAGAAATCGCCCGCATCTACGGCTATGACCGCATTCCCGATACCCTGATTGAGGATGCACTGCCTGAGCAAGCTGCGGACGAGGCGCTCTTGCGCGAAGAGCGCAGCCGTGATCTGCTGGCACAGCTTGGTTTGCGTGAGGTGATCAACTACCGCCTGACTACGCCGGAAGCAGAAGCGCGCCTGATCGCACCCAACACACCTGCCTTAGATGGCGCCGACAACGCCGACTACGTGCGGCTTGCCAACCCGATCAGCGCGGAGCGCACTGTTCTGCGCCATACGCTGCTCAATGGACTGCTGGTGAATGTGGCGGATAACCTGCGGCATGGCGCGCAGGTGCGCTTCTTTGAGATCGGCAGCGTCTTTCTGATGCGCCAAGGCGCGCCGCTGCCTGATGAGCCGCGCCGTTTGGGCATTGTGCTGTGCGGCACGCGCGAGCTTTCGTCATGGCAGCGCGGCGAAGTGACGCCTAAAAACGCACCACTGATGGATTTCTATGACCTAAAAGGCATCCTAGAGTCGCTGTGCCAATCGCTGCGGCTAAGTGGCGGCGCAGGCGCGCTCGTCTTCAAGGCAGAGGAACATCCCAGCTATTTTCCGGGGCGCTGTGCGGCGCTCTACCTACGCGGGGAGCGGATCGGCTTCATGGGCGAGGTGCATCCGTTGGTGCGCGCACGTTACGACATCGAACTACCCGTGATCGCTTGTGAACTGGACTTTGACGCGCTCACCGCTGAAATTCCGCTCATTGATCGGATCAAGCCGATCCCAACTATGCCGCCCGTCTATGAAGATATTGCCCTTGTGGTCAAGGATTCGGTTGCGGCGGCTGAGGTTGAGGCTGTCATCCGTGCCGCCGGCGGCGAGTGGCTGCGTGAGGTGCGCCTATTCGATGTCTATCGCGGTGCGCCGCTGGCAGAGGGCAAAAAGAGCCTTGCCTACGCCCTCACCTATCAGGCAGAGCGCACCCTAACCGATAAGGAAGTGGCAGCCGTGCGCGCTAAGATCATCAAGGCAGCCGAGAGCAAACTGGGCGCAGCACTGCGTGCTTAGCGCGTCAAAGAGGCGGATATACATTTGTGATCCGCCTCTGCCTCCCTAAAAATTTGGCGTGCGTCAGCTTTATCACAACGCGCTATAATTAGAGGTGTTTTAATAATTACTGTCTACTGATGAAGCGGTTTGGTCAGTGATCTCATCCAACTTAACCCACCCCGATTTTTCGCGTGCTGTGCTGACTTGTGATGGCGCGCTGCTGCGCCACTTGATGGCAGCCGCGCTCTTTTGGCTGGAACAGCACGTAGAGCAGATAAACGCCCTCAATGTGTTCCCTGTGCCAGATGGCGACACTGGCACCAATATGCTGCTCACGCTGCGCGCTGCCTATGCGGCGGCTGCCCACGAGACCAGTGCCGAAATCGGTGTGGTGGCTGCTAAACTTGCCTATGGCGCGCTGCATGGCTCGCGGGGGAACTCTGGCACAGTGCTTTCCCAGCTTTTGAATGGAATTGCGGGCGTGCTGCGTGGCAAAACACACCTCGACGCTGCGCTGATGGCACACGCGTTTGAGGCAGCCACACAAGCCGCTTATGCCACCTTCCCAAAGCCTGTGGAAGGCACCATCCTGACGGTAGCGCGTGCTGTCAGTGAAGCGGTTGTCAAGTCTGCCACACAGACTGCCGATCTCAAGCAGCTATTCCTTGATGGTTTGGCAAGCGGGCGCGATGCGCTGGCGCGCACGCCGCAATTGCTGCCCATTCTGGCGCAAGCCGGCGTTGTGGATTCTGGTGGGCAAGGCTTAATCGTGATTTTGGAAGGCATGGCACGCTTCTTTGACGATCAGATCGGCACGCTGCCAAGCCTAACGGAGCCAACAGCACTTAGTGCAGAAGCCCTTGAAGCGGCATTCGCGCTCTCGGACGAATATGATGATGAGGACGGCTTCGGCTATGACGTGCAGTATATCCTCTACGGTGAAAACCTTGATGTAGATGCCATTCGTGCCGCGATTAGTGCTATGGGCAATTCGCCAATTGTGGTTGGCACACCAGAGGCGGTTAAGGTGCATGTGCATGTCCCTGATCCGCAGGTGCCGCTTGCCTATGGCGAATCGGTTGGCACGCTTAGCGATGTGGTCGTTGAAAACATGGAGGAACAGAGCGGGCAGTATCGCACGGCGCGCTTGGGGAACAGCCACAGTGCCGAAAGCGCCGTGATCAGCGTTGCCTATGGTGAAGGCTTGGGGCAAATTTTTCGTGATTTGGGTGCGCGCTTGCTGCCCGGCGGTCAGACCATGAATCCGAGTGTGGGCGAATTTCTAGACGCCATGCGTGCAGCCAATGCCCAGCGCGTCATCTTGCTGCCCAACAATCCAAACGTCATCCTGACGGCACAGCAGGCAGCGCAGCTTGCCGAAACAGAGATCGGGTGTTTGGCAGCTGTCATTCCAACGCGCACGCTGCCACAAGGCATTGCCGCTATGATTGCATGGCAAGCCAATGGTGAATTCGAGCAGGTGTGCGAGGCAATGCGCGATTTAGCCACACAAGTTCGCACGGCTGAGGTGACCACTGCCACACGCGATGCCTATCTGAATGGTGTGCAGGTGCAGACCGGGCAGATCATCGGTCTGTTGGAAGATCAGATTGTTGTGGCAGGGGGTGAGGTGGCAGAGGTCGTCCAGGCAGTGTTAAGGCACGCTGACGCCGCAGCACATGAGGTTATCACCCTCTATCACGGGGCGCATATCCCTGATGAAGATGCTGAATTACTAGCGGAATCGGTGCGTCTTCGGTATCCTGATCAAGAAGTGGCAGTCCTCTGGGGCGGGCAGCCCTACTACCACTACATTATTGGGATAGAATGAGTCGTTAGCCGTCTACACATGCCAAGCAAAATCAAGATCGTGACCGATAGCGCAGCGCATTTCAGCGATCCATCGGTTGTTTCGCGCTACGACATAACAGTCGTGCCGCTGGGCATTCATTGGCAAGGGCAGCTCTACCGCGAAGGCGTTGATCTGGATGCCGCCGAATTCTTGGAGATGTTGAACGAACGTTCAGGATTGCCGCAGCTTGTGCCGCCTTCGGCTGAGGAATTTCACGCTGTGTATGCGCGCCTTGCACGCGAGACAGATCGCATCCTCTCCATTCACCTTTCGCAAGCCATGCACAGCACATGGCAAAACGCACAAGGCGGCATTCAAAATCTGCTTGGGCGCTGCACGATTACAGTGGTCGATTCCAAGAGTATTGGGCTTGGGTTGGCGTTAATGGTGGAAGAAGCAGCACGCCTTGCCGAAACGTGCGACTCGGTGGATGAGATTGTGCGCCTGCTGCGCAAGCAGATCGGGCGGTTCTACACCATCTTCACTGTAGATCGCTTGGCATATCTTCAGCAGCACCAATTGCTCAGCCAAGCGCAGGCAACGCTTGGCACTATGCTTGGCATTAAGCCGCTGCTGACCATTGAAGAAGGCGAACTATTAGCGATGGAAAAGGTTCGCACACCACTGCAAACTATTGATAAGTTTGTGGAGTTCATGCTAGAGTTTAGCGCAATGGATGAGGTGTTGATTTTGCAAAGCACCACGCAGCCAACCGAACACACGCAAATACTCATTGAGCGGTTGAAGCTGGAATTTGCAGCGCGCACCTACCCAACTGCGGTTTATCAGCCATCCCTAGCCTGTTACCTAGGTCCGAATGCCAGCGGGATTATGGTTTACGAGGCGGCGGTCAATTCTGAAAGGCAGCGCAGCCAACATGAGGCAGAGGAATACGAATGAGTGCATCACGTCCCATCAAATTCGTTTGCGATAGTGCTACCGATCTGCCTGCTGAGTGGCGTGCGCGTTGGGATATTTCCGTCATACCCGTTTTCGTCAATTTTGGCGATGAGAGCTTCCCTGATGACGGCGTTTCGCTAACTCACGATGATTTTTACCGCCGCATGGCTGAATCGAAGACGCCACCGACGACTTCCGCACCTTCGGCAGGTGTTGCCGCTGATGTGTTACGCAAGGCATTAGAGGGCGCAGAGCATGTGATCGCCTTCACTATCTCGCCCGCCGTCAGCAGCACCTATAACGCTGTGCGGCTTGCCGCGCAGCAGGTGGATGCTGAACGCATTACCGTTTGCGATAGCGGCACGATGAGCATGGCGATGGGCTGGCAGATTGTAGCAGCCTGTGAGGCGCGTGCGCGGGGTGCGGATGTGGCAGGCATTCTTGCCGCTGTGGCAGAGGCGCGTCCGCGTGCTGATGTGTGGGCGATTCCCGGCTCGCTGGAATATTTGCGGCGCAGCGGTAGAGTCAATCGGATTATCTCCAGCGTTGGCACGCTGCTGCAAATCAAGCCGATCATCACCGTAAAAGATGGCGTGCTGGATTCGAAGCAGCGTGCGCGCACGATCAAGAAGGCGATTGAGTTCGTGGCAGATGCCATCCGCCAGCGTGTGCCATTGGAAGGGCTTGCCATCCTGCACACCAATGCACCAGAACTGGCTGAGCAAATGCGCCTATTGTTGGCGGATATTGCGCCCAGCACACCCGATAAAACCGTAGTGCTGAATGTGGCGGCTGCCATCGGCGTTCATTTCGGCCCCGGCTCTGTTGGGGCAGCAACACTGCGTGCGCCGCATACCGCCTAGCCGTATTTTTAGCAGAAAGCCTGTTACGCCATGCCTTCGGCACTCGAAACCCTTTACAAAGTCCTCAAGTTGGAACGTGAATCAGGCTATCAGGATAAGGCAGTCATTGGCGGCTTGCAGTCCTTTGCCAAGCAGTGGGAATCCGATGCTCGCGCTCAGGCAAAAAAGCCGGAACACTACCTGCTGATTGATGAACTCATCCGCCTGATGCAGGGCTATGCCAATCAGACCTCACCTGATGAGCGTTCAGTCGCCATCAAGCACATGATGGGGCGCATCACTGGGCGCGTTCCACCCCTGTCGCCGCCTGATGCAGCGCTCCCAACAACGCCTGCCCCCTCACATAAACCGATCCAAACGCACCTTGATGACCATTTGCCCGAAGAGGCACGCCGTGACTCAACGCCGCTCGATCTGGAGTCACCCAGTGGCGAGACTGCCTTTGCTGCCACACCGACCATAAGTGCCGCGCCGCCACCTGCCCTCACCCGCCCACCGCGCCGCCGCCGCCCCGCACCCAACCCGATCCGTGATGCTGCCTTTTGGAAGGCACTCCAACAGCCTGCTACCACCATCAGTGGTGTGGGCGAGAAAATGGGTGAAAAGTTAGCGGCAATTGGCATTCAAACCCTTGAGGATTGGCTGTGGTGCTTTCCGCGCCGCTATGATGATTTTTCAACCATGCTGCCGTTGGCGCGCTTGCGCCCCAGCATGATCGTTACGGCGGCGGGCATGGTGCGGGAGATCAAGATCAAGCGTGCCAAGCGCGGCGCGGAAGTGCTGAACGTCACCATTCATGACGGCACCGGCGCGCTAACGGCAACCTTCTTCAACCAACCCTACCTTGAAAAGCGCTTTGAGCGCGGCATGTTGGTTGTCTTCAGCGGCAAGATCACGCTTTATCAGCAGCGCTTGATGATGACTAACCCTGAGTGGGAACCCTTAGAAAAAGAAGCGCTCAACACACGCGCCATTGTGCCAATCTACCCACTCACCAAAAGTCTTTCACTCGGCATGATGCGAAAGCTGAGCCACAAAGTTGTAGAGCGCTACGCCCTTGATCTCCCTGATTATTTACCTGAGCCGATCCTAGAGCGCGTAGACCTTGCCGATCTGGGTTGGGCGATCAAGCAGTTACACTTTCCCGACTCACAAGAGGCACTGCGCCATGCCAAACGCCGCCTTGCCTTCGATGACCTGATCCTGCTCCAGCTTGGCGTGTTGCGAAATCGCCTAAGCTGGCAATCACAGCGCGCCGAACCGCTGCCCATCCCTGATGAGGCATTCAACACGCTTGTCAAAGGCTTGCCCTACGTGCTGACCAATGCACAGGCACGCGCCCTAGCAGAAGTGCGGCGCGATTTGGCGAACACCATTCCCATGAACCGCCTCTTGCAGGGCGATGTGGGTGCCGGTAAAACGGCGGTTGCCGCGCTCAGCATGGCGATTGCCGTCTTGAACGGCGCACAGGCTGCGATCATGGCGCCCACCAGCATTCTGGCAGAGCAGCACCACAAAAGCCTGAGCCGCCTTTACAGCACGCTCAGCGGCATGGAAGCAGTGCCTGTTCACCTGCTGACAGGCGCGACATCCGCCGCAGCACGCGCTGAAATCCTCACGCAATTGGCAGCCGGTGTGCCGTGTATCGTGGTTGGCACACATGCCCTGATCAGCGATGGCGTAACCTTTGCACGGCTTGGTGTGGCAGTCATTGATGAACAGCACCGTTTTGGCGTAGATCAGCGTGGCGCACTGCGCGGCAAGGGCAGCAATCCGCATTTATTGGTAATGACTGCCACACCGATTCCGCGCACGCTGGCACTCACGCTCTTTGCCGATCTCGATCTGAGCGTGCTGGACGAACTGCCGCCCGGACGCACACCGATTGAGACGCGCATCGTCAAGCGCAAGGATCGTGAGGCAGTTTACAGCTTCATAGATCGTCAGCTTGGGCAGGGGCGGCAAGCCTTCGTCGTCTGCCCGTTGGTGGAGTCTGATGCCGAGCAGCCGAACGCCGAAGTGAAAGCAGTCGTGGAGGAGTACGAATACCTGCAAAGCGAGATTTTCCCAAATCGGCGGCTTGGGCTGCTGCACGGCAAGCTCTCGCCCAAGCAAAAGGATGCCGTGATGAGCGCTTTTAGCAAGGGCGAGCTGGATATTTTGGTGACGACAGCCGTTGTTGAAGTTGGTGTGGATGTGCCGAATGCCAATCTGATCCTGATTGAAGGGGCAAATCGGTTTGGCTTGGCGCAGTTGCATCAATTTCGTGGGCGGGTTGGGCGCGGCGCCCATAAATCTTACTGCCTGCTGCTGCCCGACGATGACAATGAAGACAACGCACGCCTTCAGGCGATGGAAGCCACCACCGATGGCTTTAAGCTGGCTGAAATGGACTGGCAGCTACGTGGTGCGGGTGAACTGCTTGGCACACGCCAAAGTGGCAGCCCTATCCGCATGAGCGCAGCGATTGACCCCAAACTGGTGGCAGAAGCACAGCTTGAGGCACGCACGCTCTACGAAGAAGACCCAACGCTTAGCCAGCCTGATCACGCTATGTTGCGCGCACGCCTCGAACGTTTATACGGACAAGGCGAGATTGCCGACATCAGTTAACATTCAGCGATTATACTAACCTTCAACCGAATGCATTGAGCAGGCGGGGAACTTTACCCCGCTTTTGCTTGCTCAGAAAGGACACAGCATGGCAGTGGACGCAATCATCTTCGACTTTGACGGCACGATCATTGACACCGAGTCAGCAGATTTTAAGGCGTGGAAGGCGGTCTTTGATCGGCATGAGTTGGCACTCACACTCGATCTGTGGCGCCAGCGCGTTGGTAAGGTTGTTCATGCCGGCGCGCAGGGCGTTTTCATGCCCGATCAGTATTTTGCAGAGGTGAAAGGCTATCCGCTGAGTGATGAAGAACTAAGTATCCAAGAAGAACACTACATGCGGTTATGTAGTGAACAACCTGTGCTGAACGGCGTGCGCGAAATGCTGGAGTCGGCAAAAGCGGCAGGCGTTGGCTTGGCAATTGCCTCCAACTCGGATCGGGCGTGGGTGGAGCATTGGGCGCAGCAGCACGGCGTGTGGGATTACTTCACGTGCGTGTTCACACGGGAAGATGTGCCAAACGCAAAGCCTGCGCCGGATATGTACCTTGCGGCGGCGGCATGTTTAGGCGTGCCACCTGAGCGTTGCGTTGCCATTGAGGACTCGCCAACCGGGATGCAGGCAGTCATCGCGGCGGGCATTCGGTGCATTGCCGTGCCGAACTGGCTCACCGAACATCTGGAGCGTCCCGCTGGCGTGGCGCTAACGCTCAACTCGCTGGCAGAACTGCCTTTTGAGGTGCTGCGCGCACGCTTTTAGCTATTAACGCGGCGCAGCACAGCAAGCACCTTGCCTTGAATCTGCACTTTGTCTTTCTCCACATAGATAGGCTGCATGGTTGGGTTGGCAGGCTGCAAGCGAATGCGTGCGCCCTCATCAAAGAAGTGCTTGAGGGTCGTCTCGCCGCGCTCCGTTAGCCAGACTGCCACCATCTCGCCGTTGCGGGCTGTTTCTTGTCGCCGCAGAATGACGGTATCGCCATCGTTGATCATGGCGTCAATCATGGAGTAGCCGCTAACTTTCAGGGCATACACCTGCAACGGATCAACATTCCCGATCAGGCTGGTTGGCACCGCCAAGAGCGAGTCCTCATCGTAGTAATCTAGATCATCGCCGAGGATGGGCAGTGGTTCACCCGCCACGATGCTGCCAAGCATGGGCAGATGGGCGATGTTGATGGAGTCGTTGACGCGCACGGGCAACTCTGGGCTAGGCGCGGCGGTGGGATGCGTGGCAAGCGTATTGTTGAGGCGAATGCCGCGTGAAACGGTCTTAGAGCGTGTTAGGAAGCCTGCCTCTACCAATTTGTTCAGGTTGTAGTTCACCACAGAGGTCGAGCTGATGCCAACTGCATTCCCAATATCGCGGATAGTGGGCGGGTAGCCGCGCTGCGTCAGCCATTCCTCGATCACGCGCAGAATGGCGCGCTGCTTGTCGGAAAGCGAATCGTAGTCTCGCATAGGGTTTCTCCTCTGATCAAAGCCATTGTTTAAGATAGGATTGATCATACGTTCGATTTTTATAATCAATCATAAACCGAACGTTTGTATGAGTCAAGGCTTTGGCAAGAGAACAGTAGAGCAGTTGCAGCAAACCTTACTCAAATTATAGCTGTGTATGCCGTCCGCGTGCCTTTTGCACCGAACAAGCGTGCCGAAAACACAGCGGCGGTGATTGCCTGCACGACATCACCGCCTAGATCATTTTCTTTGGGGCTAAATGCCAAGTGAGAGGTATTTAATCTCTAGATACTCATCAATGCCAACCGAACCACCTTCGCGCCCTAAGCCACTTTGCTTCACACCGCCAAAGGGCGCTTGGGCAACTGAGGGCAAGCCGTCGTTCACGCCGATGATGCCGTACTCAAGGCGCTCTGCAACGCGAAAGACACGGCTCAGATCGCGGGTGAAGAAATAGGCTGCCAAACCATATTGCGTGGCGTTAGCAGCCTGCAAGACCTCTTCTTCATCGTCAAAAGCGATCAGCGGCGCAACCGGACCGAAGGTTTCTTCACGGGCAACCAGCATATCCGACTTGGCAGCACTCAACACGGTTGGCTGCCAGAAAGTGCTTGTGCCGCTTTCTGCAACAGGCTTACCGCCTAAACGCACTTGTGCGCCTTGCGCCAGTGCATCGCTGATGTGGCGCTCCACCTTTTGGCGAGCGGGCAGATCAATTAGTGGACCAACGTGGATGTTTGGCAGCAAACCATTGCCAACGTTGAGTTGGCGCACCTCTTGCGTGAATAGTTCGGCGAACTGTTCGTAGATGGCGCGCTGCACAAAAATGCGGTTAGCACACACGCAGGTTTGACCGGCATTGCGGAACTTGGAGATAACCGCGCCGCGCACCGCTGCGAGCAGATCGGAATCTTCAAAGACGATAAAGGGCGCATTGCCGCCTAGTTCCAGCGAGAGCCGCTTCACGCCTGCTGCTGATTTAGCAATCAGCAGTTTGCCAACCTCTGTAGAGCCAGTGAACGAAATTTTGCGAACGCGATCATCGCCGAAGATCGTCTCGGAAAATGGCACAGGGTCTTGGCAAGTAAGGATGTTCAGCACGCCGTCGGGCAAGCCTGCCTCCATGAACAGCCTGCCCAACGCGAGGGCAGAGAGTGGCGTTTGCTCAGCGGGCTTGCAGATAGCTGTGCAACCTGCTGCCAGTGCCGGTCCAAGTTTGCGGGTGAGCATTGCCGCAGGAAAGTTCCATGGCGTGATCATGACCGCTACACCAACCGCCTGCCGCAGCACCAGAATACGCTTGTTGGCAACCGAAGCAGGCACACTTTGCCCATAAATGCGTTCCGCTTCGCCAGCAAACCACGTCAGGAAGCTGGCAGCATAGGTGATCTCGCCGCGGGCTTCGCTCAGCGGCTTGCCCTGCTCAAGCGTCATCAGGGTCGCCAGATATTCGCGCCGTTCCAGCATTAATGCCGCAGTTTTTCGCAAAATCTCGGCACGCCCACCCGCAGGCATGGATGACCATGCAGGCAGTGCCGCGTAGGCTGCCTCAATGGCTGCGGTCGTCTCCGAGATGCCAGCATCTGGCACGTGCGCCAAAACCTGCCCAGTGGCGGGATTTTCCACCGCGAAGGTAGCGCCGTTAGCACTCTCACACCACGCGCCGTTGATCAGCAGGCGGAAATCGCCCGTGCCGATTGTCTGCGCCACGATTTGATCAAAATCTGCTATGTCTTGCATTTGCTTAATATCCATTGCCTAGCACTTTTACGAATAGGCTGAGTTTACCGCGTTCACTGCGATCATCAATCCAACGCGCTAATGGCTGGCAACAAAAATCGCCCACAAAGGGCGATTGATGTTAGGGTGTGCCGAGAGCCAGACTTGAACTGGCGACACCCGCATTTTCAGTGCGGTGCTCTACCAACTGAGCTATCTCGGCGTACCTATGTCCGTTAGTCTAGCAGAGTTTGAGCAAGCGCGCAAGGGCAAAATCTCTTGGTAGGCAGTGGTGAATTTGCCGCCTGTGCGTATACTAAAGCCGACTTCAGGAGAACCACATATGCGTGAAAGCTGCATTTTCTGTCGGATCATTCGCGGCGAACTGCCTTCCACCATGCTCTATCAGGATGAGCAGGCAGTCGCCTTTAAGGATATTGCGCCGATTGCGCCTGTGCACATTTTGATTGTGCCGCGCCGGCACCTTGCTAGTGCGGCTGAGACGACCGCCGAAAACGCGCCGCTGATCGGACACCTGATCGCGGTAGCGGCACAGCTTGCCCGTGAGCAAGGCATTGCCGAAAGCGGCTACCGTTTGGTCACCAACATCGGCAAGGATGGCGGGCAAGAAGTTTTTCACTTGCATTGGCACTTGCTGGGCGGGCGGCAAATGCGCGGAATTGGCTAAGCTAGGGCAAGCGCTGCCTGCCAAGCACAAAATATTCCGCGCCTTCGACGCTCAGCGGCGTTGGATCGGCATACCAATAAACTTTGACGCCAAGTATGTACTCGTCGCTAGGCAGGTCGGGCGGCAGCGTGATGCGGTGCGAATCCAGCCGCAGATCGCCCGTCTGCCATGCTGAGGTAGGTGCGTGACCATCCAGCGGCACGCCATCATGCTGCGCGATCAGCCGTCCATCGCTGCTGAGTAGGAAGACGGACACACTGTAATCGAGCGTTGGTGCTTTGAGTGCCTGCCAGAGCAGCGTCACGCGCACCTGATCCGCCTGCCGATCAATCGCGGCGCGCTCCAGCGCGAACAGGTCGCCAAAGGTAGCCAACCACGCCTGCGGCGGACGTTCATAACGCCACAGGTAGATGATGTTATCGTAGTGCATGGCGGTCAGCTCTGCCACACGCATAAAGCCGCGTTCGGGCAGAAACTCTAGCAAGCCGTCCTCATTTTTGCCCCAATAAATCAGCCAGAAAGCGTTCTTATCTTCAAGGTAGGCGTGCAGGTAGGCGAAGAAGTTCTCGCGGTAGCCTTCCCGCCAACCGGGCAGCGAAACCAACGGCAACTCAGCAGGATCAGCCTTCAAATCTTGCCCAATGTGATAGCGCAGCGCGAAATCGTCTACCCAAATATCCATCAGCAGCGGATCATCAGCCTCGCGGTAGGTTAGCCACATCTGCGAAACCTCGCGCCAGGGCGGCTTGATGTGATAGGCGTCAAGTGTCGTCAGGCTGACAGCGACCAGCACGGCAAGGATGATCGTGCGTGCGGTGCGATCAAGGTTCAGCAGACCATGCCCGATCAGAATGGCAAGGGCAGGCGTCACGATCAGAAAATTGCGCGTGGTCAGGATTGGAAAACGATCATTTATTACGACAATGAAAATTATTGGAAGCAGCACCCACAACGCCAAAAAGACCGTCGGCAGCAGCGGACGCCACTGCCAGTGCGCCATCCCAAATTGATAGGTGACATATGCTAGACCAAGCAGCGCCAAAGCACCCGTCAAGCCGAAATGCGTGCCGATCAAGTCCGTCCGCACCATCGTGAACGTCTCAGGCGTGTTGGGCAGCGTGGATTGAAAGATGATCGGGCGTGTGTAGCGGACGCTGCTCTGCGCCAAAAAGACGGCGAATTGTGGCAGAAAGGCGATGCCGATCCCAGCAAAGCGGATGATCAGATCAGGCAGGCGGCGCAGCGGACGCACCGCGATCAGCGTGTGTAAGACCTGCACACCGATCACCAGCACGCCTAGATAATGCGTATAGAGCAGCGCAATTGAACTGAGCAGCCATGCGATGCCGCTGGCACGGCGTGGCTGGCGCGCATAGCGCAGGTAAAAGAGTGCCGAGAGCGCCGCCAATGCTGCCATCTGCGTGTAGTGGCGCGCCTCACGCGCCAGCATGATCTCGTTATCGGTCAGGGCGAGGATCAGCGCCGCTGCCAAGCCTGCCGCTGGCGAGAACCAATCCGCGCCAAGCCGATAGACCGCTGCAAGGCAGATCAGCGACCACAAAGCAGAGAGCAGGCGCGCCATGAACAAGCTATCACCAAAGGCATTCATCCACAGGCGCATCAGCATGAAATAGAGCGGCGGATGCTGATCTTCCGCCATAGTGTGTGCCACATCAGCCAGCGTCGGACCTTTGGCAAGCAGCATCGTCCAGCCCTCATCTGCCCAAAAGCTCTCGCGCTGGATGTGCCATAAACGCACAAACAGGGCAAAAATAGCGATCAGGGCGAAAAGGATCAGGGCTTGGCGGGCAGCCTGTGTGCGGAATAGGATAGGGTTCATCAGCATATCTTTTTAAGCTTAGGCGTGCTGAGTGTAGCGCTGCTCTGCCCTGCTTGGCAAGGTGCGCTGTATTCGGAGAACAGACGAGCAGCACCACTGCAAGCCCGAATTCGGCTTACAGTGGGTATCGGAAAGGCGCTGTGAGCGCCTCTTAGGTGTTCGTCGAACGAATGTCAGCGCGTCCGTTGAAGCCTGCCACATCCAGCCAAGTGTAGAGCTGCTGGCGCACGCTATCCACCAAGCGCAAGTTGATGCTGAAATGCCCAGTGGCATCTGCCACAATGGTCAGGCGCAGCAGCAGGCTGCCATCACTCTGCAAGCCAAGCGCCAGATATGCCTGATTGGTGCCAACTTGCCGCGTGGTCAGCAAGCCTTCCACAATCGTCAGCCGCGTCAGGGCGCGCAGCAGGTCTTCATAGCGCGGGCGCATCGCAATTTCGAGCGGACCGTAGCTGGCAGAGAGCGTGACATACGTGCCTTCCCGACGAACGGCAAGGCGCGGCTGGTCATCATCGGCGGCACTCAGAAAAATCTCTAGGCTTTCCGAGCCGGAGTCAACCTTAGTGTCGTCTAAGGTCTGGAAATTACGCATAGAAGCCGACTCCAATCTGTGCGGGGCGAGATAAATTAGCGTGAAGTATATCACAAAGCGCACAAAGTGGGAAAGGCATTTGGGCAGGCAGACGAATCACGCACACTAGGTTAGGACCAGCCGAGCAAACGTGCCAGACTCGGCAGCACTTGCGCCGCCTGTTCAGGGGCAAAAGCGTGTGTGCGCCCTGTGCTGCGCCCGCTGCCATACAGCACCCGATCTGCCATGCGCTGGCGTTCCGGCGCACTGAAGGTAGAAAAAGTGCGCCGCACCAACGGCAAAAGCATCTGAAATGCCTCTGCTGTAAGGCTGCATAGCCAAATATCCACCGCTTGCCAAAGCGCTGCATCGTGCAGCAGAATCTCGCCGCTGCCGCTCAGAAAGCCTTCCAACCAGTGGGCAGCCTGAGCAGGGTCGCCCGCTGTAGAGAGCGCTAAGCCAAGCCGCCGTACCGACTCCGCGCCTGACCATGTCTCTGCATCGTGCAAAATGCGCGCACAACGCCCAGCAAGCAAGCCATGAGTCGAATCGCTGTTGACCATCTTCAGCAGTGCTGCCAGCCAGTCAGCACGCAGCGCCGCATTTGCCAACAAATTAATGGCGGTGTGTGTGCTGTTCAGCCGTTTGAACATGGCTGCGGCAGCCTCATCATCCAGTGAGAGACAAGCATTAGGCAAGCCGATGCAAATGCGCGCCGCAAGGCTGTTGACGACTAGCAGGGCAAGCATAGAGTCCGTGCCGCGCACATCGCCATAGCGTGCGATGCGTGCCAGCGGCGGCAAGGCATCCATCAGGTGCGTAATGTCGGTGGCAAGTGCCGCCTGATCGCGCACAGCGCGCACGATGAGGCTAACTGCCTCACCAAGGTCAGCCAGCAGTGCTTCTTCCAAGAGCGCGGTGAGTGTTGGTAGGTCAGCAGCGCTCTCTGCTGCATCACACGCATAGGCAGCCGCTGCCTCTGCCAAAGATGTTCCCCATTGGCTTGCCTCAAGCAGCCCGACGGTGAATTCAGGCTCCCACGCCACACGCCACGCCTCTTTGAAGGTGCCACGCCCACGTGCCTCTTTTAGCTTGCCAAAGGGAATATCCAACATGTTCAGACGATGTAACAAACGGCTGCGGTCTAGATCGAATGCGTCACGCAGGTCTAGCTCAAGGTTCGGGGAATGCTTGTCGCGGTTGGCATCGCGCTTGGCGATGTCTTTCTCGGTTAGGCGCAAGCGTTTCTGCTCACGCTGAAAATCTTGGAGCAGCGGCACAGAAGGCACGTTATCTGGCACATCGCCCAACACGCCACCCACGATCAGATCGCGCCAAATCAGGCGCATTGGCACTTGGCTGCCCATGCAGAAGACCGCTTGCACCGCCTCATTCAGTTCGGCAAGGCTTGGCGCGGCACGTTCGCGCAGCACGGCGAGTGTTTCCGCCATGCGCGCAGCATCAATGACCTGTGCGGTAGAAGCATCTAAGGCGTTGGCGCGCAGCAGATGCGCCACATGCGTCAGCCAGCCAAGCGCCACATCTTCAGCCCGTTCGGTCTGCCACAAGAAGTCATACCAGCCCGGCGATTGAATGCCGGCACCGTAACCACTTTCTAAGGTCAGCCGCCCATACGTCCACGGAATCCAGGTGGCGGCAACCTTTGCTTTTGGCAAGCCTTTTAGCAGCGCGGCATCGGCTTTAGCGCCGCTCAGATCGGTTAGGGCAGGCGTGTGCCACGCGCCGCAGACAACGGCAATGCGTTGGTAGCCTTCTTTGCGCGCAGCGCGTATACTTTGGCGCATATGCGCCTCACGCAGATTTTCTAAGGGATCATTAAGCGGAATGCCCTCGCGCAGCGCCGTCATTGCCTCTAGAATGCCTGTGAAGATATCTGAGTCGGTTGCACGGCGCTGCTCAACCAAATCGTTCCACCAGCCTTCGCCATCGCTGTAGCCGGCAGCCTCTGCCAAACGGCGCAGCGGATCAGCCCGTAGGCGGCGCAGTTCAGGGTCGAGATCGGCTTGCGGCTCGGGATCAGCAGACTCGGGCAGCGCAAAACGGATCGCCTGTGGCAAATCCATAAAACGGGTGGGAATGCCCTGCCGCAAGCCATAGCGCAATGCCTGCCACTCAGGCGAGAAATTGGCAAAGGGATAGAAAACGGCGCGCTTGGGCTGGTCAGGCGCATAAATGAGCATCGCCACCGGCGGGCGCATGGTTGGGTAGAGGACGTAAGGCAGCAGTGCGTCGCCTTCAGGCGCGCCTTCGATCAACAGGGCATCGGGCTGAAGTGACTCTAAGGCAGCAAGCAGGCTGCGCGCCGAGCCAACGCCATGATGCCGTATCCCGAATAAATGGACAGTTGATTCGCTCACAAGCACACTCTAATAGAGTTGGCGGTGTCTTGAGCGACAAGTATAACGTATAATGGAAGAAAAATCTGATCGTCTGCGCCGCGCATAGGCGCTAAAGCAAGGGTTCACATGGATTTCCTACTGGCTGTTCTCTCGTTCCTGATCGTCCTGACACCGTTGATTTTGATTCACGAGTGGGGACACTTCATCGCTTGCCGCATGGTTGGCGTCACCGTTTTGGAGTTCGGGTTAGGCTTTCCGCCGCGTGCTGCCAAGCTCTTTGAGCGCAACGGCACCGAATTTACACTGAATTGGTTGCCATTGGGTGGCTTTGTGCGCCCACTCGGTGAAGATTTTGTGCGCCCTGTGGGTGAAGCGGCAACCGAACGCGAACGGCAGGCATACCGCCAATATCAGGCGGAGCTTGAAGCACTCGGCAAGAAGGTGCCAAAGCTGAAATCGGTGGCGGAAGCCTCACCGCTGCAACGGCTGTTTTTCTTAGCGGCGGGGTCGGGCATGAACATTATTGCGGCAATGGTGCTGCTGATCATCGCGGCAACGATCACGCTGCCGCCTGTTGTGTTGAGCGCCGCACCCAATTCACCCGCCGCTCAAAACGGTTTGCAATATGGCGATGTGATTACGGCAGTGAATGGTGTTTCGGTCAGCACCACCGAGCAGATTGAGGCACAGATAACCGCTCATCGTGAATCAGACCAGAGGGCTGAACCGATTCGTCTGACGGTGGCGCGCAACGGCGAGCAGCGCGAGGTGCTGCTGGGTGAGCCGACCAGCCGTTTCCCTAGCCAAGCGGTGTTGATTACCGCCATCACGCGCAACTCGCCTGCTGATGGGCTTTTCCAACCGAATGATGTCATCTTAAGTGTGGATGGCAGAGTGCGCGGCACTGAATCCATCGTCGAATATGTGCGTGAGCGCGGCGGCACGCCCGTCACCTTTGAGGTGCAGCGCGGCAGCGAACGCCTCACCCTAGAAGTGGTGCCGCGCCGCAACCCACCGTCGGGTGAGGGTCCGGTTGGCATTGGGCTGCGTCCCTTGGTCTTCGATCTGAACACAGGCTTGGCACTAGAGAATCGGGCGGAAGGCAAACCGTTTGTTGAGGCAATCGGTGCTGGCGTGCAGCGCACAGGCTTTGTTCTGGAACAGCTAATCCGCTTTCCAGTAGACCTAATCCGCGGCGCCCTGACCATTGAAGAAGCGCGCCCGGTGAGTGTGGTTGGCATTTCGCAGCTGGGTGGGCAAGTCGTCAGTGCCTCCGTTGAGGATCGTTCGCCGCTGCGCCTGATTAACTTTGCAGCGCTGATCAGCCTTGCGCTTGGTTTCACCAACTTGCTGCCCATCCCCGGCTTGGATGGCGGGCGAATCTTGTTCGTGTTGGTCGAGATCATTCGTGGCAAGCCCATGGCGCCAGAGCGCGAAGGCGTGATTCACATGGTTGGGCTGATGATCATCTTAGGGTTGTTTGTGGTGTTGGTCGTTAATGATTTGGTCAATCCCATTGGGCAATTAATTCGCTAAGCACAGAGAGCTAAGGTGCGAGGATGGCAATCAAATTTGAAGATGTAATCCGCAGCCTGATTGGTGAGGAGACACCCATCACCAAAGCGGTGGTGCGGCGGCTCTCCAACTTGGGCGAACCCGAGCAGCAGGCACTCATCAAAGCATGGGGCAATATTCCAGTGGCACGCCGCCATCAAGTACTGCGCGAAATCGCCACCTTGAGTGAGTCAGATTTTGACACCGATTTCAGCGCGGTAACACGCCTTGCCCTCACCGATCTGCATGAAAACCTGCGCGAGGCTGCCATTGAGGCATCTTGGATGGATGAGTCCGTCGAGCTGATGAACCGTCTGCTGCCGATGGCAACCATTGACTCTTCGCCGACGGTGCGGGCGGCTGCCGTCGGCGCGCTGGGACGCTTTATTTTGCAGGCAGAGTTGGGAAAGTTCAGCGCTATGCAGGCACGGCAGGCGGAGCGTATCGCGCTCAGGCTTTACAACAATCTTGAGGAAGATGTGCGCGTGCGCTGCCGTGCGTTGGAAGCCATTGCCAATAGCAGTCGTCCGGAAGTGGCGGGCATGATTCAGGAATCCTATCAAAATGGGGATGCACGGCTGCGCGCTGCGGCAATCTACGCAATGGGCAAATCCTGCGATGAGCGCTGGGCAAGTGCTGTGCTGCGCGAACTGAGCAGCGACGATCCTGCCATCCGCTTCGAGTCGATCCGTGCGGCGGGTGAACTGGGCTTAGAGGAAGCTGTGCCGCAGATCGGCAAACTGGTGGTGGATGCTGATCGGCAGACGCTCGAAATGGCGATCTGGTCGCTGGGCGAGATTGGCAGTGGCGAGTCGCGCCGTGTGCTGGAACGGCTCTTTAAGTATGCCGAAGAACTGGAAGACGATAGCTTGATCGAACAGGTTGAGGATGCGCTCGCCAGCGCCAGCCTATTTGATCTCTAGCCTGCCAAAACCTGCTCATAAATGGCGTAGGTCTCGCGGGCGGTGCGTTCCCAGCTAAAGTTGGTGGCGCGTGCCAAGCCTAAATTACGCAAGTGGGCGTGCAGATCGTCTTGGATCAACACCGCAATGATCGCACCGCCAAGCTGCCGCGAGTCGTCTGGCGAGACAAGGTAGGCAGCCTCGCCCGCCACTTCTGAAAGTGATGAGGCGTTGGCTGCCACCACTGGCGTGCCACATGCCATTGCCTCTAAAACGCCAAGCCCAAAGCCTTCATAGCGGCTGGGCATCACAAAAAGGCGCGCCATGCGGTAGAGCGCGGGCTTATCCTCTTCTGCCACCGCACCAATCCAGCGTATCCACTGCTCTAAACCTTTGCGTGCCGCAATCTCGGCAGGCAGATCGGGAAAACGCGCTGTTCCCCATTGCTCAGGCGCTTTGCCCGCCAACACCAACGGATACTCGTCTCCGACGGACGGACCGACGTAGGTGTAGGCAGCGATCAAAGCGCGCAGATTCTTTCGCACGTCAAAGCCGCCCAAGTAGAGCGTGTAGCCCTCAGGTAGGTTATATTTGCGGCGCACTTCGGCATCGCGCTCTGCGCCCAAGCGTGGATGAAACGCCTCTGAGGTTGCCAGTGGAATCGCGGTGATCATCTCAGACGGCACACCAATGTGCTGCATAATCTCTTGTTTAGAGAACTCGGAATCGGTGATGATGTGCGCCACACCTGCTGCGGAAGCGCGCACAAGGCTAAAGTAGAGCCGTGCGCCCAAGCTACCTTGATAGACGGGCATACTCAGCGGAATAACGTCATGCACCGTGACCACAAGGCGCATCGGTGCGCTCAGCGGCGCTGCCCAATACGGCACATGCGCGATCTGTGCGCCAAGCTGCCCTGCCACCCTTGGAAAGGTGCGCTGTTCAAACCCAACCTTGCCAAGCTGACCGCTGCCAACGCGGACACGCACAACCTGCACACCCTCAGGCACATCGGCAGGCGGCTGAGCGTGATTGGGCATAATCAGGGAAAGTTTAAGATCAGCATACTGCGTTTCCGTTTGGCGCAGCCGCCACAAAGCGCGCACCAACGCACGCACGTATTGCCCACTGCCCGTGTAAACCTGATCCCAAAACCAAGCGTTGATCGCTATGTGCATCTACCTGTCTGCTCCGTTGTTTCCACATCCGAGAGGAATTGTACAGGGAAGCGAGCCTTTTTGCCCGTTCAGGTTTGGGAATGTTAGAATCATAACGCATACAGACAATTGCGATGCTTAGCAGAAAAGACAAACAATAATGACTCAGACCATGCAAGGTGTATTTTTCTTGGGTGCAGGGCAGCTTGAGCTGCGCGAAGTGCCGATTCCGCAGCCCGCCGAAGGCGAAGTGATCGTGAAAGTGGGCGCGGCAACCACTTGCGGCACGGATTTGAAGGCATATAAGCGCGGGCATAAACTCTTCAAGCCACCTATGCCTTTTGGGCATGAGTGGGCAGGCACAATCACGGCAATTGGCGAAGGCGTGCAGGGTTTCAAAGAAGGCGACCGCGTGACGGCTGCCAACTCTGCACCGTGCGGTGCGTGCTACTACTGTCGGCGTGGCAAGCCGCAGCTTTGCCAGCACTTGGAGTCGCGCTTCAACTGGGGAACCTACGCCGAATATCTGCGCGTGCCGCCGCACATCGTCAGCATGAATATGCATAAGATTCCCGATCATTTGCCGTTTGCCGAAGCCGCCTTCATCGAGCCGTTAGCGTGCGCGGTGCTGTGCATCAACTATGCAGAAGTGGCACTGGGCGATACGGTTGCCATCGTTGGCAGCGGCGCGCAGGGGCTAATGCAAATCCAGCTTGCTAAGGCGATGGGCGCTTCACGGGTGATTGCGGTTGGGCGCGCACACGGACGCCTTGAAGTGGCAAAGCAAATTGGTGCGGATGAGACGATCAGCACCTTGGATACGGATGCGGTGGCAGCCGTGAAGTCGCTCACCGAAGGGCGCGGCGCCGATGTGGTCATCGAGGCAGCCGGCAGTGCGGAAACATGGCAGCTTGCCTGCCAAATGGCACGCCCGGCGGCAACGGTAGTGCTGTTCAGCGGCTTGCCCGGTGGCACGCAGGTCAGTTTTGATGCAACGCACGTCCATTATGATGAGATAACGCTGAAAGGCGTTTTTCACCACACGCCGCGCACCGTTGAGCAGGCACTCAACATGCTGATCAGTGGGCAAGTGAACGTGAAACCGATGATCAATGGCGAAATTCCGCTGCGCGAGGTGGAAGACGGCTTAAATCGCATGGCGCGCAGTGAGGTGATCAAATTGGCGGTGCTGCCCCGCCTGAGCTAAACAGGCTGCCAAGTTTTACACGGGTCGGATTTTATCCGACCCATGAACGAACGTCTTCGGAAATCTAGTCCCCAGCGACGGGCAGCGCAGGCTTTAGGATGTCCATCACCTGCTGCTGATCAATGATCTCGTGCGTCATCAGCGCGTCGGCAAGCGCTTCCAGCAAGTGGCGGTTCTCGCGGCAGAGCTGGCGGGCGCGGTTGTGCGCCTGCTCCACAAGGCGCTTGGTCTCGCGGTCAATCAGCGAGGCAGTCTCCTCACTGTAGATACGCGGCTGCGCGATGCTGTAGCCCAAGAAGGGCTGCCGATCCGAGTCACCGTAGTTGACGGGACCGAGTTCATCGTTCATGCCAAGCTGAGCAACCATATCGCGGGCAAGGCGCGTCGCAACGCGCAGGTCGTTCTCCGCACCGCTGGTGATCTGGCTCAGAACCACTTCTTCGGCGCTGCGTCCGCCCATCAGCACCACCAAGCGCGCAAAGAGGTATTCCTTGCTATAGTTGCGCCGATCATCGCTGGGCATACTCTGTGTAACGCCCAAAGCGCGCCCCCGTGGCACAATAGTCACCTTAATGATCGGATCCGCCTCAGGCGTGAGCGCTGCCACCAAAGCATGACCTGCCTCATGAATGGCGACGGTGCGGCGCTCATGCTCGTTGGAGAGCGGCGGGCGCTCGCTGCCCAAAATGATGCGATCCAGCGCCAGCTCAAAGTCGCGCTGAATGACGCGCTCGCGCCCGTTGCGTGCAGCCGAGAGCGCCGCTTCATTGGCGAGATTTGCCAAATCTGCGCCGCTGAAGCCGATGGTCGCCCCTGCTAGGATATCCAGCCGCACATCGTGCGAGAGTGGAATATCACGGGTATGCACCTTCAGGATTGCCTCACGCCCTGCCCGATCTGGCAGATCAACCGTCACTTGACGGTCAAAGCGACCGGGGCGCAGTAGGGCAGGGTCAAGCACATCAGGGCGATTGGTGGCAGCCATCACAATCACGGTTTCGCGGGCGTCGAAGCCGTCCATTTCCACCAAGAGTTGGTTGAGAGTCTGCTCGCGCTCATCGTTGCCGCCGCCAAGCCCTGCACCACGCTGACGCCCGACCGCGTCAATTTCGTCAATAAAGACGATGGACGGCGCGGCAGCCTTAGCACGTGTGAACAAATCGCGCACACGCGAAGCACCCACACCAACAAACATCTCTACAAATTCAGAGGCAGACAGCGAGAAGAACGGCACTTTTGCCTCACCCGCCACTGCCTTTGCCAGCAGAGTCTTGCCGGTGCCGGGCGGTCCGACCAGCAGCACGCCACGCGGAATGCGCGCACCAAGCCGAATGTACTTATCAGGGTCTTTCAGGAAGTCCACCATTTCGGTCAGTTCGGCTTTGGCGGCATCTTCGCCTGCCACATCCACAAAAGTAATCTGCGGCTTTTCTTCGTTATAGCGGCGCGCACGGGTCTGCCCAAAGTTGAAGATTCCGCTCTGCTGCTGGCGCGCACGGCTGAACGACCAAAAGAGCAGCAAGCCAATTAGGATCAGCGGGCCCCAGTTGAGCAGCAGTAACAGAAGTGTCGAAGGGGATGGATCACTGGCAACAACAGTCACATTGTTTGCCGCCAGCTTAGGCAGCAGCTCACGGTCTTCAATAGGCGGCAGGATGGTGCTAAAGAACAACACACCGGTGCGCCGCACGCCCGTGCCGCCCAGATCAGCCCCCGATATCGTTATTTCGTTGCGGAAGCGCCCTATGATCTGCGAACCGCGCATCTCGACGCGCTGGACATTGTTTTCGTCCACCTGTGCGCGGAAGGTGGAGTATGGCACTTCAATGGCAGAGCCAGCCGGATCGCCCACAATGGACGGAATGCGGGTTAGGAACAGCACACCAAAGCCAACCAACAGCGCGATCACAACCCAGTTCGGGATCGGTGGGCGCATTGGTTGCTGCCCTTGCGGATCACCGTTTGGGTCGCGCTCTGGCGGCGTGTTTTTCGGTGGTTTTTGCATGTTAGACATTGTGTAACTTCTCCCACTAAACAGAAACGGCGGGCGAATCAGGCGTAATGCCATAGGCGTACGCCAAAAGCTCCACCGGGTGAAGGACGTGCGCGCCGCTCATCTGCGCGATGTGCCAACGGCAAGTCTCAGTATCACAAACAGCCAGCCGTGCGCCGCTCTCGCGGATGCGGCGGAACAGCGGCGCGCCCACATCCTCGGCAATTTGGCGTTTTTCCGCCTTGTAACCGTAGGTGCCAGCGATGCCACAGCATTCGGCATCCATTTCAACGGCGCGCAGCTCTGGAATCAGATCGAGCAGATCGAGCGCCGGGCGACCCATGCCGTGCGCCTTTAGCTGGCAGGGTGCGTGGTACGGCACACTCGAATCACCAATTAGGGCGCGCACTTCGGGCGGAAAAGCGCTCACTGGGCGAAAATCCGTTTTAAGTTTGCCTTGCCGATGCAGATTCCACAAGAACTCAGAAATATCATATATGCCACTTGCCAAAGCCTTCGTATCCTCATCGTGCAGCCCTAGCACATGCTCATAATCGCCTTTCAGCGCCATGATGCAGCTACCAGAAGTTCCCACAATGGGGATGCCGCGCCGCGCATAATCGGCGAGTGCCGCTGTGTTCTTTCGCGCAAACTGCCGCGCCTCCGCAAATAGTCCGTTGGATTGCAGCGGCAGACCACAACAGGCTTGCGGCGGCACCTCCACGCGAAAGCCGTTATGCTCTAAGATTTGCACGGCAAGTTTGCCGATGCGCGGCTCGTAGCTGTTGGTGCTGCACCCGTGATAATAAACGACCACAGGGCGCGTATCTTCAGCTGGCACAGCGCGCTGTTTCTGGCGTCTGCGCCACCAGCCGCGAAAGGTGTAGCCCGCCCAAGTCGGAAAGGCTGCCCGCGCCGAAATGCCGAGCGTTTTTTCTGCCACCCAACGGAACGGCTTGAAACGAAACAGCCAATTCAGCAGCGGCGCGAATGGCGTGCCAAGCACGCCCCACCAAGCATTATGCCCAAGCACCCAGTTCCGCAGGCTAAAGCCCTTCGCGGCAGCCAACTGCGCCTTCGCCTGCGTGTTAATCTCCATGACGCGCACGCCATGTGGGCAAACTAACGTGCAGATGCCGCAGCCTGAGCAGTAGTCCACCGAGTGATCAGGTGAAGGCAGATCAGGATCACGGAAGCGCTGCGCCTGCGGTCCGACAGTTTTCGGGCCCGGGAAGAGATCAGTCACCGGCACAACCGGACACGCCTGTGTGCAGATGTTGCACTTTAGGCAGTGATCGGCTGTGAAAGGCGTCTCTTGCAGGTAGGGAAGTTCGCGCAGTTCAGTCACCATAACCTCAATTATTCACTAAACTATACGGATCGCGTATAAGAAACGCATTATTATGCTTTAAGGCTGCATAAGTGCTAACTCAACAGCGCGATAGGCAGTTGCCAGCGCCACGCCTTCCGCCGTCTCAAAGGGTGACGGCGCGTCGACGGGCTGCGCCAGAATATGCCCTGCCACAAACAAGTTTTCTGCCAACGGCGCGCCATCCGCACCGAGTGGCTGCATCTGCGCGTTGGCACGCACACCGAAATGATGCACAGCATGTCCGCGCTCGTCAAGCATATGTGTGTTGAACCACTGCTGCCGATCTGCCACATGTTGCACAGGAACGCCGAAGATACCTTCCCATACACGCCCGTAGTCATCACTGAACAAGCCGCCGCCATACAGGTTGCCCGTTGCCAAGATGACCGCCTTTGCACCGAAAAACTGCGGCTTGCCCGCTGCGCTGACTTCCACGCCCAACACGCGCTTGCCTTCCAGCACGCCGCGCCCAACCGGATGCCCAACTTGCAACCGCACCCGCCGATCTAACAGATAGCGCCGCAAGCCGTTAAATAGGCGCGTGCCGGGAACGCTGGGCGGCAGCGTCGGCAGCTCAAAAACTGGCACGCCAAGCCGCTCTTGCAAGGCTTGCACAACCTCGGCGTGATGTTCCAAGCCCAGCACGGCAGGAAAAGCAACCGATGTGGCTGTGTTTAGGTGCGCCTTTACCCTGTGAGCAATCTCAGCGCGGAAAGCAGGCTGATCAAAGTGACGCGCATAGTCAGTTGGCGTTAAATCCCACGGACGGTTGCCAATGGGCGGCGCGATCAGGGCAAAATAACCACCCGAAAGCGCGGGATAGTAATCTCGCCAGCCTGCAAAGCCGACGAAAAGCGGCTGCGCGCCTGCTTGCGCCGCGCCCTGATAGCCATAGGGCAAGACGGCGGGCGTTTGCGAGGCGCCCAACGCCGTGAAAACGTGCGTGTTGTGCAGGGGCAGGTCAGCGCGATAGCCTAAGCCGATTTCCACACTGATGTGCGCGAACAGCCGCAACGCCGACTCTAAGGCTGCCGCGCCGGCAAGCGCGTAGGGATGATCAGGGTGGCGCGCAATCAGATCGCGCACGGCTGCCAGCACATCGCCCGTCGCCGAGTCCAGCACACTCAGCCAGCCCGGCGTGACGATTGGCGAGCCAACGCCCTGTGCAATCAGGCGTATTTTGGCAGTCGGCTGCTTGTGATGGGCAAACGCTGCAGCGCTTAAGCCCGCCCAGCCCGCGCCGATAATAATTAGATCGTCCATGATGGCATCCTTGCTAGTCGTTGAGGATGTGCGCCTCAGGCTGAAGGCTTGGCACACCCAGCGCACGCCGATAAATCATTTCATCCAGCAGTGCTTGGCGCAGTTGATGTCCCCACAGCAACGGACGGTTGCCACGAAAGCGCTCCTCGATGAAAGTTGTTAGCGCTGCAACCGACTCAGCAGGTGGCAGCTTGGCAGTTTCGCCAAGCACGCCCGCCGCACGATAGCCGCAAAAGCCCGCCTGACAGGGCCCCATGCCCAAGCGCAGATCGCGGCGCAGATCGTCAAGGCTTACACCCTCAGGCGACGCCTTGATGGCTGCTTCAAGCTGATCACGGGTGACGATCTCACACTCGCAGATGAGGTTATTGTGGGTAGGCGCATGTTCCAGTTGGTGCAAGCGGTGCGTCAGGCTGTGCAATTTGCGTCCACTGCCGCCGAACCACGTCGGTTTGGGCAGGGCGGTTTCGGCGGTGCGGCAAACTGCCTGCACACCTAGATAATCGCAGACTTCATCGGCAATCTTCTCTGCCATTTGGCGGTAGGTGGTTAGTTTGCCACCCACAATCGAGAGCATTCCCGCCGCGCCAACATCAGCATGGCTAAGCGCACGGAACGAGCGTGTGATGAAGCGCCCATCCTCACCGATACCGCCTTCCGCCTCACCTTCACGCTTCTGCGGTGGATCATAGAGTGGACGCACACCTGCCCAAGCACGCAGCGCCCGCGCCTTGCGGAAGTCAGGAATCATGATTTCGGCAGCGTCTAGCATTTGGGTCACCTCTTCGGCGGGAATAGCCAGATCATCAGGGCGATCAATCACGACGGAGGTTGTGCCGATCACACAGACCGTGCCAACTGGCACCAAAATATCGCCATCGCCCGGCGTTGCCAAGCGGTTGATGATGGTGTTCACCCAACGCACGTTCATTGCCACCATCACGCCGCGATCATGTGTCATGTGAATATCCGCGCCCGCGAGTTTGGCAATCTCGCCTGCCCAAGGCCCTGCTGCGTTCACAATGGCATTGGCGTGAACGCGCACTTGTGCGCCACTGCGGCGATTTTCCAACAGCGCGCCGATCACCTTGCCGCCTGCCTTCTCGATGTTGCACACACGGTGATAATTCAGCGTAACTCCGCCCAACGCGGCGGCAGCTTCGGCAAGTGTATGCACCAACTCGAAAGAATCACAGGCAGCATCTGGCACGCGGTAGATAGCATATGCCTGTGGATTCAGATGCGGCTCTTCCTTCAGCGCCTGCGCCAGCGTGACAGGCTCTGTGGGAATGCCAACCGCCCTACAGCCCGCCAGCCAGCGTGGAATATACTCAGGATCGTCGGGTGGGAACGCCGCAAACCAACCACCAGTATCCTCGATGGTGTGCGGTGCAATGCGGCGGACAATGGCATTCTCCTCAATGCATGCGCGGGCGGATTCAGGGTCACGCACTGCGTAGCGTCCGCCGGAGTGCAGCAAGCCGTGATAGCGCCCTGAGGTGCCTGTGGCGATGTCGTTCTGCTCTGCCAGCACCACACGCAAGCCGCGCTGCGCTAAGTCGAGCAGGACGCCGGCACCTGTTGCGCCGCCGCCGATCACCAGTACATCACAATTGAGGGAAGTTGCCACCTGCATGAGCCATGTCCATTCACAATGCCTTCATTAGGCAGATTATACGCCAAAAAAGGCTAAGTTGCCCGCTATCGGCATTGTGACTTAGCACGAACGTGCGCTTTCCTCACAAATGTGCAAGCAAGATGTTCTACCTTGCCTGCACACTCTGTTTTAGGGTTAGCGTGGCAGCGAAACTGTGAAGTTGGTGAAACGTGCGCGTGAAGTGGTGGCGGAGAAAGTGCCTGCTGAAAGCAACACACCATACTCATTTTGCGTTTTCAAGTCGTTAGCTTGCACCGTGCCAACCTCCACACCATCTACAAACAGCGTGAAGGTTGTGCCAACTGCAACAACACGCAAGGTGTGCTTGGTAGTTGGATCAAAGTTGGCAAGCTGAGTCTCATCAATGAAGGTGGTGAGTGTGCTGCCGCCACGCTGTGAGGTGAAGGTAAAAACACCCGTGCCGCGCACCTCAAATAGGTAAAAATAGGTGTTCTCACCCTCGCTGTAGGTGCGCACACCAACGCCATAGCTCCATTCATCACTTGGATTTCGCACATCGTTGATCACCTCAACGCGCACATCCACATCGGCTGCGAAACGCCGATCTGACTGACTCCAACTCAGCACACTATCTTTCAGCACATCAAAGACCAACGAATTATTCTCTATCCGCACGTCGCTGTTGATGCTTCTGCCTATTCCCCAGCCATTTGGATTTTCATCAGGGAAATTGTCACGCAGCCAAGCGCGTTGTGTGATCACTTCGTAAACCGCAATTTTGCGGAATTCCACAATATGGTTGCTCACGCCGCTGTAGGTGCCAGCCATCAGCCCGAAATATTTCTCGGTATTGGGTGTGCTTTCAAGCGTTGTATCAGTGAATTGGCGAATTAAGCGGTTATTCACATAGAAGGTGAAGGTGTTGCCGCGTGCCGAAACGCGCAGTTGGATGTTGCGGTTGGCGTTGAAGTCTGTGATCCGACCGCGTTGTATGTTTTCAACATAGCGCTCGGCGTTCGGCGGACGCACCGAAAATTCCCAAGTGCCGTCGCCTGCTACACCAAAGTGGTAGAATGATCCATTTAGGTCACGCTCGGTGGCATGCAGCAAAACTGCCAAATTCCAGTTGCCGCTGGCATCAGGGTTCACCACACGCGCTTCCACTTCAATGTCAATATCTTCAGGGGCGCTAAGGGCAGGAAATGCCCAGCTTGCCTGCCCTTCCGAATCAACCGTAATCGTGAGACTGTCGGTGTTTATATCAAGCTCGCCGACGGTGCCAGCCAGCTCCCAACCGCTGTAGTTACCGCCGAAGATTTCTTCAAATAATAACCGACGGCTCTCCTGTGCGGCGATGGGCAGGGCAGAAACACTCAACACGCCGATCAACAGCAGCACTAGCAGCAAACGGTCTGATCTTGCGTGGCGCATAAGGGAATCCTCTCTCTAAATCGATTTTAGCTCTTAAGGTGGGCAAACAGGCGGCTAACGGGCAGGCTGAAACCGAGCAGCACATCATAGCCTTCCAGCAACTGCTCATCTTGCACAGTCAGCAGCGGCTGATCAGGACGGTAAACATCCACGAAGCGATCCGACGCATCCGGGAAGATGATCCACAACAGGCGTGTGCCATATTGCAGATATTGGCGTGCCTTGCGGCGCATTTGGCGCGCTGTATCGCTTGGCGAGACCACTTCCGCCGCTAGATCGGGCGCAATCGGGTAGAACGTGCTGCCAACTGGCACAGCACGCGCCTTGCTGACGAAGGCGAAATCGGGTGCGCGCACAATCGAGCGTCCTGCCTCAGCCGCTTGGTGAAGCACAAAGCCTGTTTCTGCGCCAAAGGTCAGCCCCAGATCATGCTCATAGACATACGCATTTAGCAAATAACTCAGCCATGCGGTCAAAATGCCATGAACGGCGCCTGAAGGCGACATCACAACCAACTCTCCTTCGTCCAGTTCGTAGCGGTTGGCGATGCCATCCGACTCGGCGTGCGAGATTGCCCACAACTGGTCAATATCGTGGCGGCGTTCTTGCACTTGCTCAAGCATGTGGCTCACTCCTTTGCAGGCTGATTATCTTCAGGGAAGCGCGGCGGCTTGCGAAAATCACTGCGAATGCGCGCTGCTGCCCACAGTAGACCACTGATGATCACGGCAATCACCAACATGTCGAAGAACTGCGGTGTTAAAAACTCCATACGTGGTTCAGCGCTTTCTTACCCTGTTTCTGTGCGGCAGCCAATTGTTCAATGTCCTAATCCTAGCCCAAATTGGGCAGCGAAACAAGCACCCTACCCAAAGTAGCGTGCCTTTTGCTATAATGGCAGCTATGCACTTGCTCCCGTAGTTCAGCGGATAGAACGCGGGTTTCCTAAACCTGATGTCGGGGGTTCGAGTCCCTCCGGGAGCATTTTTTAGCGGCTGTAATTCTCCCCAAACACACTAATCATCAGTTCAACCACACGCTCACGGTCAATGGTGAGCAGCGTCTCGCCACGCAGGTTCACTGCACGGATGTAGCGTTCATCCAACGAGGCATTTTGAATGCTCTGGATCGGGATATCCTTCAAATACCACGCAAGGCTGAGCATCTGATCAAAGGGCAGGTCGGTAATGATGCCGCGGCTGACCTCATCCCAAATGGCAGGCGCACGCAGCACGACGCTCGGCAGCACATCGCCGCGCAAAAGCTGCTGTCGCACGGCAAGGATCACCTGCTGTTGGCGGCGGGTGCGGTCAAAATCATTGGTTTGGTGGCGCGTGCGCGCATATTTCAGGGCCAGTTCGCCATTCATCACCTGTGTGCCAGCCGCAATATAGAGCGGATCGTAGCCAAACGCCATATCAGGATATTCGTTATCTACGATCTCGGTTGGCACATCAATCGTGATGCCGCCAATGGCATCAATGAAGCTGATGACTGCCTCAAAAGACAGCACCACATAATGATCAATGGGAATGCCAAGATTATACTGAATCGTCTCCGCTGTGAGCCGTGCGCCATAGCCGGGACGCTCTAGTTCGCCCAGCACATAGGCAGAGTTGATCGGATAGAGCGTATCAGGGCGGTTTGGCACTGGCACGCGCACATCACGCGGAATGCTCAACATGCCAATGCGCTGCGAGGCAGGATCAATGCTCACGACAATCAGCGTGTCGGTGCGAAAGCCGGTGCCGCGCTCGCCGGGGCGTTTATCAATGCCCATCACTAGGATGGTGAGCCGCCGTTTGCCATCCCACGCCTTCAGATCAAGCTGTTCAAGATCTGCCATCGTGATTGGGCGAGCCGTTGCCTGTGCGGCGGGATCATCGGTAGGTGCAGCGGGATCAGGTGTGTTATCGCTGGCGGTGACGGCAACAGCAGCATCGGTCGGTGTGGCATTCGTGGCAGAAAGCAGCAGCATGGCGGCTGTTGCCAACACACCAAGCACCGCAAAGCCGATCACAAGCCACGTCCAGTCAAGGCGCGGCAGTTGGCGGTCGGCATTGCGGCGCGCCACACGCTCACGGGCGCGCTGCGCTCTAGAGCGAGTTGGTGTGTTAGGGAGTTCCGTACCCAGTGCAGGGTTATACCAATGGCTGCGCGTTTTTTTGGGCGCAGCGGTGGATCGGCGCTTTGGCTCGCTCAAATCGCTACCTTTTCGCTACAAGCGGCAGATGCATATGTGCTTTAAGCATACCGTACTTTGGCGAAAGCGTGAAGGCTGCGGCATCTGCACCTATTTTGAGGATTTTTAACACAGGGATTGTAAAATGAGCGCACTGTAAAGCAAATGGAGCGCATAACGCATGTTCAACCATATTTTGAAAGCGGCTTTTCCGAAAGTTAACACGCCGTTGTTTGCCTTTCGGGTTCGGCAGCTAAACCTGACGCGACTTGAGTCAGACGGCATTTTGATATGCTTTGCAGGCGCGTCAATTGGTACTTTGTTTGGCTTTTCTACTATTTCTTTTTCTTCTTATAATAACTTTGCCAATACTTTGATCTTTTGTGCGTTTATGTTAACTCCAGCGGGAGATTTTCTCTACAGTTTTGTAGGGCTTGCCGCAGCCAGGCGCCTGCCGAACAGACTACAGTGGGAAGACCTGCGCCTGACAAACCTTAGCGCGTATGATATTGTCGGGTCTGAATTTGCCGCTTTGCAGATGCGCTTGTGGCGTCTCATGGCGCTTGAGTGTGCAGTGCGGCTTGCCTTCATCACATCTGCGATATCTAATATGCTCGTTCGCGCCGATCTTACCGAAATTAAATCATTTACCATAGCTATGTTTAGCTTAGGGGCTGCATATGCTGTTAGCTATGGGATGGAGCCTTTGTGGCGAATGCGTGCCTTAAGCGCATGTGCGCTCTTGTTTGGCACATGGCTGCGCAATCCTGTCATAGCCGGTCTGCTGAACACCGTTTTTGGCATATTCCTGCACGCTATCGCAGCAGGCGCCATGTTTGGCGGCTTTATGGCACTGCTGTACATAAGCAGTAGTGTGTTCTGGGGATACGTAGCAGATATCTCTGCGGCTCAGTTTTTGGCAATCAGTCTTTTAAGTGTAGTACTTTGGGCAGTGATACGCGGTAGCCATCGCTTGTTGACCCAGCGTGCGCTCAAGGCATTGGCACACCGCCTCGAACAGATCGAGCCGTATTAATGATTAATTACCTGCTCAGTCAGATCATCTACCCAACGCTCAACCCACTTTACCACCTCAACATGCGCCGAACACAGCCCGACCGCTTGCGCCGTGATGGTTGGTTGATCCTGCTCTGCGGGATTGGCGTGGCAGTGCTATGGTGGTTGGTTGAGAGCATCCTGTTTGGCGTAGCACATCCAGCCCTCTATACGATGGTGCTGGTGGCGCTCTTTTTTGGCACATTGGCGGTGATGTTGGCAGCCAACGCCTTCTACGTGCTGAGCGCCGTGAATGCCGTGCAGCAAGAAGTGGTGCGCGGCACATGGGACTTGCTGCGCTTAACACGCCTGCCTGTCAACGAAATTGCGGCTGCCAAATTTGCAGTGGTGCAGGTGCGTGTTTGGCGGATGGTTGCCTTTGAATTGGCATTGCGTTGGGCAGTGCTAACATTGATCCTGCTGCCTGCTCTGCAAATTGGCGTGTCATTGGCAATTACACTGACGATCACGGGCTTACTGCTGGCGGGCATGTATGTGCTGGAGGTGTGGTGGCGAATGCGTGCTGTGACTAGCGTTGGCTTGCTATTGGCGACGCATTTCGCCAACCCGACGGCGGCTGTGATCAGCGCTGCACTGAGCGTGCTGGTGCTGCACGTGCTGCAAGCCACATTTTTGGTCATATGCGGTGGTGTGGCGTGGGTGGCACTGCGGAGCGAGTTTACGCTTGGCTTCATCTTCGGGCTGCCATTGGGCGCCCTGATCGCGCTTGGCGGCACCTATTGGTTTTATAGTCAGGTTGTGGTGGTGGCGCTCAGGCGTTTTAGTTGGCAAATTGGCAACGACATGGCTCAGCGGTGATGGTGGTGGGCGATGGACATTCTGTTAAAGGCATTCAGGGTAAGCGGCGAAACGTGGAGCGGTGCGCCGAATCCGATTTATGTCTATCTGCGGCGGCGTTTTCAGCTTGATAAGTGGCTGGAATGGCTGCCGCGTTGGGGTTGGTTTTGCCTATTTGGGCTGCCGCTGATCGCTGCCCTGTTGCATGTGATGAGCGCGCCGTATACCTCGCCGCAGCGCCGCCTTGTGCTGGATGTGCTGCACATCCTTAGTGGGGTGATGCTGCCGCTTGGCACAGCCGTTTACCTGTTTGCGCCGCTGCGCCAAGCCCGCCACCACGCCGACTCGCCTGAAATGGAGCTGCTGCGCCTGACTCCGTTACCCGTTCAAGCCTACCACCGCGCTTATGATGCGGTGGCGCGCTTGCAGGCGTGGCAAGTCATGGTTCTAGAGGTTGGTTTGCGTGTGGCAGTTTGTTTGTTCATGTGGCTGCAAGGCTTGGAAGAAACGCACGCCTGCACCGATGGCAAGACCTTTTGGCTGTGCGCTACCAACAGCACACTGCCCGCTTTTGGTGTTTTTTGCATGGAGCCTTTCTTGCGAATGTTGGCGCTCGTCGGCATTGGGAACTTTGCCGCAGCGCGCCGTGCCGTGTGGCGTTGGCTGATTGTGGGCGTGGCGGTGCTTCTGGCGTTTGGCGTCTTAGTTCTGCCGCTGAGCGATACGGGCATTTATGTAAGTGCGGCACCACTAGGCATCTTGGCGCGCCTTGAAATCTGGTTTGTGCGCCTGCCAGAGTGGGTGCAGTGGGAAATCCACGCGGATAGTTACCGCTTCAACGTGGTAATACAAATCGTTTTTCAATACGGGCTGTGGGGACTTTTTGTGCTGCCAATCGCCCTTGTGACGGGCGGTGTGCGTTGGTGGCGCGCCCGCCGCACACGCCAAAGCCGCCCGTTGATGGAAAAAATGCCTGTGCGTTGGCTGCTGGCAGAAGCACGCACCATTGGCGGCAAGCCCAACCCGATCTTTCAGCATTTCCAGCGTGAGGGCAACTTTGGGCGCAGCCTTGTGCGCTTGCGTGCGCTCAGTGTGCTTGCTTTGGTGGTGCTGCCGCTGCTGATCCTTTTTGCCGTCACGCCTTTCTTGCTGAATATGCAACCGCAAGACCTGCTTGGGAACAGTATGCATCGTATGATCGGCTATGCTATTTTAGGGGCAGCCTTTTTCGGCACGCTAATCTATGCAGGGTTGCCGCTATTCACCAACCTAGCGTGCTCCGAACAGTATGAGATGCTGCGCCTAACCCTGCTGCCTGAGTGGGCATTCACACAGGCAGTCTATGGCATGGTGCGCTTGTGGGCATGGCTGTTTGCGCTGCCTGAAATTGGGCTGCGCGTTGCCTCGACTTTTTTAATTCTGATAAGCCTAGTGTTAAGCAGCACAGGTGGCTTTTCTGGCAGTTTAGGTATCTTGCTGTTTATGTCACCCTACATCTTTGTGCTGGGACTGTGCTTCACCGCAGAGGTTTGGTGGCGCATGAAGGCGAGCGTGGCGCTTGGCATGTGGGCAGCCACACAGCGCGATCTTGGGCGTCTAGGGCTGTTGATCTTGGGCTTGGGCAGCATCGCTGCTGTGCCGCTTGCCACAAGTGTTTTCCTGCTTGGGCTATCCTATCCACGACAATCAGCGGCGCTGCCGTTTGGCTCGTTTCTAGAGGCTATTATGAGTCAATACGCCTTTTACGAAACGTGGATGGGGGGCGCCATCGTCAGCCTAAGTCTACCGTTAGGTTTCGCGGCACTGTGGATGATGCTCAACTGCACAGTCTACGCAGCGTTGGCGCGTTTTGCCTCGCAGCAGGCTGAACAACACAAGGTCGCTGCCAATGTTTAGAGAGTCCCTTGCCGAGATTTTCAGTGCTGCACGGTTTAACCCTGTTTTATGGCTGGCTTTGAAGCATGAAGGCGAGCCGTCCGACACGCTGGCGCGCTTTGGCTTGTGGTTGCGGCGTGGTGCTTATGGGTTGGCGTTTCTGTTCACGCTGCCAAGCCTGCTGAACATGCCGAGCAGTTGGTTTAACGGACTGGGCGTGTGGTTTGTGGCGGTCGTCTTCAGCTATGCCATCGGCTTTGGGATGGATGTAATCTATGTGCTGGCAGCGCGCCTTGGCGGTGATGTGCGCGGTGAATTCTGGGATGCACTACGGCTTACACTGCTGCCCTCTATGGTGTTGGTGGAAGGCAAATATCTGAATGGGCAGCGGCGCGTGTGGCGTTGGTTGGTAGCAGAAACAGCTCTACGCTATTTGTTATCCGCAGCGCTGCTCATTTTGCTGATCGCACCTATGCTCTGGGTGAGCTTCTTATGGACGTTTGCAGCGGGCTGGACGGTGATCATCCCAACGCTGTTGGTTTTGTTTGTTTACGTTCAAGAACCGTTGTGGCGGATGCGTGCCATCGTAGCACTTAGCTTTGCAGCAGCCATTCGCCTGCGCGATGATACACTCGCGTTGCTGGCTGCCATTGGGATTGCCTTTGGCGTGCGCCTATTGCAAATTATTTTCATTGTTACGCTGCCGCTGCAAGGCAGGTTGATCGCTGGCGCAGGCAGTTCAGGCAATGCACTGTTCGGCTTGCTGCCATGGCTGAATCTTTTTGTGATCTATTTTTTGTTCTATGGCATCTATCGCACCCTGCAATTTCGCGCACTCCGAACAGCGCAGCGTCATACAGAAATGGGATATTAGCATGGTTGATGATCTTCTGCGGCAAATTCAGGGCAAATACGCCCTAAACCCAATTTGGGAAATTGAAGTGAGACATTTGCAAGGTGGTCTGCGTGTTTTGCGACGCTTTGGCTGGCGCGCACTTGGCAGTGCCAGCCTAATTGCCTTGATCGTTTCTGCCCTTACCAGCATCCAGTGGTATTCATTGAGGATGCTTCATGAGAATATCGTGCTGTGGAGTATCGTAGGGGCGATTGGCATGATGTTGGTAACAGATGTTGCCTACGCCTTCACCACAGTCACACAGCTTGGTGCGGAGATGCGAAGTGGTCAGTGGGATTTGCTGCGCCTGACCGCGCTGAAACCACAGGCAATCCTTGATGCCAAATATAACGGCGCACAGCTACGCACCTGGCGCATCTTGATGGTCGAGATCAGTTTGCGGCTGTTCACGGTGCTATTGCTTGCACTGCCGACTTCAATACAGGCTATCGCAGAGGTTATGGTTCGTTTTCCTGAAGGCTTTTTGGTAATGTGCCTGCTGACGTTTGTGCTGTCCGGTGTTGCGGTGTTTTATGTGCGCGAACCATGGTGGCGAATGCGCGCCGTCGTGGCGCTCAGCCTTGCTATCTCTGCCAGCGTTCGGCAGGAATCTTATGCTGTGCTGGCGGCACTAAGCGCACTAATTGCTATTCACTTAGCTCAAGCAGCCTTGTTGGTTGGCATTCCGCTGTTTTTACTTTTAGCGGGAAGAGAGACATTTGGCTTGGCGGGGCTGTGCATTGTACCTTATATGATTGTACTGGTTTGTGGACTTACCTTCTGGTTTTATAAGTTCTTGCGCGTTAATGCGCTGCGCTTTGCCCTGCGGCACGCCTTCCGTTCGGAGTGAATGCCGACAGATTTCTTATGCAACACGCCAGCTTTCCCTGCGTATGATATGATCATGGAACGTGAAGTAACTTTTGAGGTGAAGACCATGACCGATGAACCCAAATTCGAGCAGGCTGCCGAAAATCCCGAAGGTGAGCAGCCCGAAAGTAAGCCGGCAGAGCGCACGCCGTTGGAAGGCTTTTTGCACCATCAGCGCAAGGCGGCAGAGGCGGCGTTGAAAGCACTGGGCGCGTTCATTCCACCAGACTTTCGCAAATACAGCCGCGAAGCACGCGAGGAATATTTAAAGTCCTTCAAGGTACTGATCGAAGGCGCCCGTGCTACTGTCGAGCGCGAGCTACACCGCAACCGCAGCAAAGCCGAGCGTGATGAAGATGGTCAGCCTCCGCGCCCCAGCAGCACAGGCAAGACCAAAGTGAAAGTAGAGGTCAACTAGGGTTGGCAAACTCACAGAGAGCGCTACGGCGCTCTCTATACTTCCTCTAGCGCGCCGCTTGTGCTAGGCTACAATTGAGGGTGCGCCGCTGTTTTGCCTACGTTCACCCAAAGGACTGGTGACTCGTGTTACAACGCATTGATTTTTGGCAAGGCGGTCAATTTAAGGCGCACCCACCGAATACCGACCTCCACACCATGCTCGCTTCAACCGATGGCTGGCTGCCCGCCCAAGTTCCTGGCTGTGTCCATCTCGATCTACTGCGCGCTGGGCAGATTCCCGATCCGTTTTTCGGCATGAATGAAGCCGCCGTCGCCTGGATCGGCGAGACGGACTGGCTCTACGCCTGCATCTTTCACCTGAGCGCGGAGCAGCTTAACGCGCCATACCTCGACTTATGTTTTGATGGACTAGATACTTTTGCCGAAGTCTATTTGAATGGCGCGCACATCCTCAGCAGTCAAAATATGTTTTTACCGCAGCGTGTAGCGGTTAAGGCACACCTGCGCGAGGGCGAAAATCGCCTAGCCGTGCTGTTCGAGTCGGCACTGCGGCGCGGCAAGGCAAGCGAGGCGGGGCATGGCAAACGCGCCGTCTGGAATGGCGATCCAAGCCGTGTTTACGTCCGCAAGGCGCAGTATCACTATGGTTGGGATTGGGGACCGACGCTGCTCACAGCGGGCATTTGGCGTCCTGTGCGCTTGGAGGCATACACAGCACGCCTTGCCGATCTCCATATACAGCCGACGCTATCAGATGATTTGCAGCACGCTGATCTGCACATCAGCGCGCAGATCGAAGGTGCGGCGGACGCACTGCGCGTGGCGCTCTATGATCCATCAGGTACGTTGATCGAGTCTGTGCAGGTGGCGCTCAATGGCACATCGGCACAACACACCTTTTCCCTTGAACAGCCGCAATTGTGGCAGCCACGCGGACTCGGTGAGCAGGCGCGCTACTGCGTGGAAGGAACGCTCATTGGTGCGGCGGGAGATATGGACACACAGCGCGTCCACATTGGTGTGCGGCGGCTGCGCCTTGTGCAAGCGCCACTGCCCGATGAGTACGGCGGCGCATCCTTTACCTTTGAGGTCAATAATACGCCGTTGTTCTGCGGTGGCGCCAACTGGATTCCCGCAGATAGTTTCACGCCGCGCCTGACGGCAGCGCGCTACGAGGCGTGGCTGCGCCTTGCCGCAGATGCAAACATGCGGATGCTGCGCGTGTGGGGTGGCGGAATCTATGAGGACGAGGCGTTTTATGAGACGTGCGACGCGCTAGGGCTGCTAGTTTGGCAAGATTTCATGTTCGGCTGTGGCATGTATCCCGCTCATCCCGAATTTTTGGAGAATGTGCGCGCAGAGGCAACAGCGCAGATCAAGCGCTTGCGGCACTACGCTTGCCTTGCGCTGTGGTGCGGCAACAATGAGGATTATCAGATTGCGGAGTCGTTGAACGCTTACGACTCAACCTTCAATGGCGATTTCACCCAAACCGATTTTCCCGCCCGCGAAATTTATGAGCGCCTGCTGCCGCAGGTTTGTGCCGAACACGATCCAACGCGTCCCTATTGGCAAGGCAGTTCCTATGGTGGCAGCACAGTCATGGATCAAACGGTTGGTGATCGGCACACTTGGGAAATTTGGCACGGCGCCATGGCGGATTATCAGGATTACTACCGCTATGGTGGGCGCTTCGTCAGCGAGTTCGGAATGCAGGCTTTTCCGCACCCGCGCACGATAGAATCTTTCACTGCACCTGAAGATCGAGCGCCTGAAAGCGAAGTGATGGTCTATCACAACAAGGCGGGGCAAGGCGTTATGCGCCTGAATCACTACCTTGATCGAAATACAGGGCGCGCCGCTGACTTGGCAGAGTATGCCTACCTAACCCAGTTTGTGCAGTCGGAGGCTGCCGCCGCAGCCTTTGAAGGGTGGCGGCTCAGTTGGAACACTGAGGGCAAACGCAGCCTCAGCGGCGCTCTGATTTGGCAGCTTAACGATTGCTATCCCGTCATCAGTTGGGCGTTGGTGGATTACTATTTGCGTCCCAAGCCGGCTTACTACCGCACCAAGCGCGCCCTTGCACCGTTGGCACTGCTGCTGCAAGCCGACGATAAGCATGTGCTGAGTTGGGCAGCCAGCGATCTGCTGACGCCAACTGCCGCACACCTGACGCTGGACTGTTGGTCGCTCAGCGGCGAACTGCTCAGCCAAGCACGCCTTGCTGTGCAGGTTGGCGCTAATCAAATCACGCCGCTGCTGATGCAGGAACAACCAAGCGCCGAGCCGCGTGTGTGGTCAGCGCGCTTGTGGCAGAATGGGCAAGTGGTGGCACGGGCGGTGCGCTTCCCTGAACCGCCGCGCAGCGCTCATTATGGCGCCGCACACGTGACGCTGGCTTCACTAGGCGAAGGGCGCTATCAGCTCAGTACAGATCGCCCCGTGCGCGGCGTGTGGCTGGAAGCTGAAGACCCAGATGCCCGTTGGGATGATAATATGCTGGACTTGCTGCCGAACGATCCGCAGGTGGTGCGCCTAATCGCAGGGGTTGGCGGCGTGCAGCGCGTCCGTTGGTTTGGGCAGCACGACTAGCCATACCGCCCCTATGTGCAGCGTGCAATGCTCCGCACACTGCACATATGTGAAATTTCTGCACATTCTTCCCATTTACTTGACAAGCCCTAAAGCATACTCTAAACTGATTTTTAATCTTTGAGAGCGCTCTCAAAAAAAAGCGGCGACTTGGGAGCGCTCTCAAAAGAGATTATGTTGCCTTATGCGCTTTTATGGGTGAGTTATCTAATGGATTTAGAAGGCATTGCACGCAAAGCAGGCGTTTCACGCTCTACTGTTTCGCGTGTTATTAACAACTCGCCCAACGTCAGCGAACGCACCCGCCAGCGTGTGCTTTCCGTCATTGAGCAAGAAAACTTCCACCCGAACATTGCCGCCCGTGCTTTGGTCAAGCGCCGCACCGAGATTGTTGGGGTTGTCATCCCAACTTCGGCAAACGTCTTCCTGAGCGATAACAACTACTATCCGATGATTTTGGCAGGGCTTGGCGAAGCCATCCGCCAGCTTGACTACGCCATGCTGATGTGGCTGGGCGAGGTGACCCATGACGATCAGCATTTGATGTACAAAATCTCGAATCCGCACCTGACCGACGGCTTGATCTTTGTTTCGCTGACCAATGATCACCCACTCTACAGCAAACTGAGCCGCTTGCGGATGCCCTTTGTTATGATCGACCGCCCTTTTGCTGATCTAGACTATGCCAATTATGTGAGCATAGATAATGTGCGCGGCGGTGAAATGGCAACCGAACACCTTATCCGTATTGGCAGACGGCGCATTGCACACATCACCGGTATGATGACCATTACCGATGCCCACGACCGCTTGGCGGGCTATAAGAATGCCTTGCGCGCCGCCGGGCTGCCCATAGATTACCGCCTGATCGTTGAAGGGCAATTCAGCTATGAGGCGGGTTATCACGGCATGAAAACACTGCTGCCACATAAGCCTGATGGACTGTTTGCTGCCAGTGATACAGTGGCAATCGGTGCGCTGCAAGCCGCCAAAGAGTCAGGTCTGCGCGTGCCAGAAGATTTGAGCATCATCGGCTTTGATGATGTGGATGTTGCCTCGCAGGCAACACCTAGCCTCACCACCATTCGGCAGCCAATCCGCGACAAAGGCAAAGTAGCCGCGCACCTTCTGGCAGACTTGATCAACGAGCGCATTAGCTCGCCACAACATGTGGTGCTGCCTACAGAGCTTGTCGTGCGGCAATCGTGCGGTGGCTAACCTTGACGCGCAAGAAAAAGGAGGTGATGCCCACTTAGCATAATTAGTTAAGCAAGCGCTTTTCAACACTTTCTCGCTAGCGAAGTTAGGTTCATTTTTAGAGAGGTTCAAACGAACAATGTCCCGTAAAGCCCTGTTTATTCTATTTGTGGCGTTGGCAGTAGCGCTCGTTCCCCGCGCTGCCACCGTCCAGGCACAAAGCCGTACCGTTGTGACGTGGTTTGTCGGTCTTGGCACTGGCACCAGCCCCGATCAAATTGAGACACAGACGCGCCTTGTTGAGGAATTCAACGCCAGCCAGAACGAGATCGAACTGAAGATCAACATCGCTGCAAGCAACACCGCTGCTTACGACGTACTCGCTACGTTGATCGCCTCCGGCGACGCGCCCGATATTGTCGGACCTGTTGGTTTCGCTGGTGCCAACAGCTTTGCTGATGCATGGCTTGACCTGACGCCTTATGTTGAGAAATACGGCTACGATCTCGAACAGTTCCCCCAAAGCCTTGTAGACATCTACCGTTCGGATGCAGGCTTGGTTGGTATTCCGTTCGCAGTGTTCCCTGCCCTGCTGTTTTATAACAAAGACCTCTTCGGCGAACTGCCCTACCCGCCCAGCAAATTCGGCGAACCCTACGTGCTGGATGGCGAAGAGCTGCCGTGGGATTGGGATACACTTGCCAAGATTGCTGCTATCCTGACAGTGGACGTGAATGGCTTGACGCCTGACGACGAAGGCTTCGACAGTGGTCAGATTCGACAATTCGGCTTCATTCAGCAGTGGTCAATTCTGCGTGCTGAACTGAACACTTTTGGTGGCTATGAATTCTACGATGCCAGCACCGGCAAGGTCACCATTCCGCAGCACTGGCGTGATCAGATCGCCTGGACGCACAGAGGGTTGTGGGAGCGCCACTTCATCCCGAGTAGCACCTATGAAGGCAGTGAACTGCTGCAGCCCAGCGCTTTTGCTTCGGGCAATGTGGCGATGGCGCGTGTGCAGTTGTGGTATACCTGCTGCATCGGTGACCTGAAGTCCAACTGGGATTTGGCGGTTGTGCCAAGCTACAACGGTCAATACCATGTGCCGGTCGATGCTGATACCTTCCGCATCACCCGCGCCAGCAAGAACCCGGATGCCGCTTTCAAAGTGCTAGAATACTTGCTTGGCGATGCAGCCGGCCCATTGCTGCAAGTCTATGGTGGCTACCCCGCACGCCCTGACTTGCAAGCGCCTGCCACCGAAACACGCGCCGCCGCCTTCCCAAGCGTTACGGATTGATCAATCGTGCCAGCCAGCTTGGAATATGCAGCCTCGCCCGGTCACGAATCCGACTTTCCGAATTTTGCAAAGGGCATGCAGCGCTTTAGCGATTTCCGCACCTTACTCTATGGTGATACCGGCAAAGAAATTGACCTCGAAGCTGAGATCAACAAGCTAGAGGCTGATTTGCAGGCTATCGTTGATGAAGTGAAATAAACACTGCCCTCTGCGCTTGCTATGCATTGCGGGCAAGGGCAAACGCGAGGGCAGCAGCAAAGGCGGGCGGTGGGAAACACACCCGCCTTTATCTTACCACAGCCGCAACCTGCTGCTAGGGAGAATAAAGTATGACCACTGTGCCAAGTAGCCTAAGCCTGAACACAACCACCCTTGCGCCCCGCCAGCTCAGCACGTTGCAGCGTCAGCGCCGCTGGGGGTGGTTCTTCCTTTCGCCGTGGCTAATCGGTTTCTTTGTGTTCACTTTTGTGCCGATTGTCGTTTCGTTGGTGTTCAGCTTCACCAATTTCACCCTCTCCAAACCTGATCAAATTCAATTCATCGGCTTTGCCAATTGGCAAAAGCTCTTTGCCGACCCGCTGGCAATGAATGCCTTAAGCGTAACCATCGGCTTTGCCTTGCTTTCACTGCCAGTAGCAGTTGGTGTGCCAATTTTGGTGGCAGCCCTGCTTAATTCCAAGTTTTTGATTGCCAAGCCTGTTTTTCGCTTGCTGTTTTACCTTCCCTACATGGTGCCAGCCATTTCGGGCGTTTTTGTGTGGCAGGCATTCCTGAATGGGCAAACGGGCTGGCTGAACCGCCTGTTACGCTCTTTCGGCATCAATCCACCTAATTGGCTGCAAGATGCCACTTGGATCGGACCGGCGATGGTGCTGATGAGCCTTTGGGGCATCGGTAACGCTGTGTTGATCACGTTGGCAACCATGCAAGGTGTGCCACAAGAACTCTATGATGCTTCTAAGGTGGATGGTGCTAACGCGACCACTGCCTTTTTCAAGATCACCTTACCGATGATTTCACCCGTCATCTTCTACAACCTGATCTTGAACACCATTGGCTTGTTGCAATTCTTCATTGTGCCATACGTGCTGACAGAAGGCACAGGGCGACCGAATGGTGCTGCCTATTTCTTCAACATGCACCTTTATAAAACGGCGTTCCTGTTCCAAGATATGGGCTATGGCGCCACGATGGCATGGTTCATCTTCCTGATGGCGCTGGGCTTAACCATCATCCTATTCAGCACCTCACGCCGTTGGGTCTACTACGCAGGAGGCGAATAGTCACATGGCGACTTACGCACCTTCCCGTGCGGTGAACACTTCACCGCACTATGCCGTTCAGCTTCGTAAATTCGCGGCGATTGCTATGGTCACGCTCTTCACGATGGGCATCCTGTTCGTTTATTTGCTGCCCTTTGGCAACATGATGAGCATTTCGCTGCGCGATCAAGACTCTTTGGCAGGCAATCAGGATTCGCCCTTGCTGCCCATGAAGCCAACGCTCTTTGAATACAACGGGCAAAACCTGGAACTGCTTGAGGTGCCGATTGATGGGGAAGTGCGCCAATTGGCCGCGCTCACCAAGCGCCGCACCAGCGTTGTGTTCATTGATCCGGAAAATCCCGATGGTGAGCCGATTGTGTGGGAAGGCAATTGGCGTGCTTTACAGCCCGTCTTTTCCTTCCAGCCGCGTTGGGAAAACTATGCTGATGCCTGGCGGATGATCGACTTTCCGCGCCTGTTCCGCAACACGCTCGCCATTGCCATCATCGGCATGATCGGCACCCTGCTTTCCTGCATCTCAGTTGCCTACGCCTTCGCACGCTTCCCGATCCCAGGCAAAAACTGGCTTTTCATCATTTTGATCGGCACAATTATCTTACCCGGTCAGGTCACCTTCATCCCAACCTACGCCTTTTTTGCCTCCATTGGTTGGACTGGTACTTGGTTGCCGTTGATCGTGCCGCATTTCTTCGCCAACGCCTACAACGTCTTTTTGCTGCGCCAGTTTTTCATGACTCTGCCACGTGAACTGGACGAGGCAGCCATGATTGACGGCGCCGGACCGTTCCGCATCCTGACCAATGTGATCATCCCGCAGTCTTGGGCAGCCATCATCACGGTTGGCTTGTTTCACTTTGTTTGGTCGTGGAATGATTACTTCGGTCCGCTGATTTACCTGTTAGGTCAGCCTGAGTTGCAACCGATTTCGGTCGGCGTGCAGATTTTCAACTTCCGCTACGGTCCGCGCCCAGAGCTGGTGCAGGCAACGTCGCTCATGGCAATGCTGCTGCCGTTGATCCTGTTCATCCTCGCCCAGCGCTTCTTCATGCGCGGCGTCGTGATCACTGGTGTGGAGAAGTAACCATGCGCCGTCTCTTTCTGTTGATCTGCCTGCTTGCCCTGTTTGGGGCAAGCAACAGCGCGCTAAGTCGCGCCAGTGAAGGCGTCATCCGCGTCAACATCAACGAGCCACTGGGCGAAATTAGCCCATATGTCTATGGCGTAAACTACGGTCCGTGGGCGCTGCTGCCAGTTGATCTGTGGGATATGGCAGCCAGCAGCGGCATCACCTTCTTCCGTTTTCCCGGCGGCGAATGGGGCGATAAAAACGATCTCAGCACCAACCATCTCGACTCGTACATCAAGTTTGCAGCGCGCATGAATGCCGAACCAACGATCTCGGTGCGGCTGCGCGACGGCACACCTGAACGAGCCGCTGCGATGGTGCGCTATGTGAACATTGAACAAAAGTACGGTGTGCGCTACTGGAGCATTGGCAACGAGCCAAATCTGTTCCCAGATTACGACGCCGAAACACACGCTCAGGACTGGCGCACCTTTGCGCTTGCCATGCGCGCCGTTGATCCAACCATTCTGTTCATCGGACCGGACATCAGCCAATATCCGCCCAGCCTAGAGGACTACCACGCACCGCTGCGTGATTGGGTGCGAACGTTCCTCAAGGCGAATGCCGATCTGGTGGAGGTGGTGTCTATTCACCGTTATCCCTTCCCTAAAAGCATGAATGCCTCGCCAACCACCATCGCCGAACTGCGTGCCGCTGCCGCCGAATGGGAATTCATCATCCCTGATTTGCGGCAAGTGGTGCGCGAATCCGCCGGGCGAGAGATACCAGTTGCTGTGATGGAAGCCAATTCACACTGGAACAAGCCCGTTGGCGGCGTTGCCTCGCCCGATTCGCATTTCAATGCCATTTGGTGGGCAGACGTGCTGGCACGCCTGATCCGCCAACGCGTGGATATGGTGGCGTTTTGGCTGCTGGCAAGTTATGGTGAAAATGGGCCGCACGGCTTGTTTGATCGCTATCAAGCGCGCCCAACCTTTTACGTTTACCCGCTCTACAAACGGCTGGGCAAGCAGCTTGTGCAGTCAGAGAGCGAAAATCCTGCGCTCACAGTTGTGGCGGCACTCGATGAAGAGCAGCAACTCACGCTCATGGTCGTTAACCCTGATGATGTGCCACACGCTGCACGCTTAGAGGTTGAAGGCATTGGCAGTTGCCATGTTATGGGCGCTTGGCGGCTTGATCCTGAGCTGAAGGCAGAGCCGATCCGCGTCTCAGAGACAGAGCAAACCTTTGAGCTGCCCGCCTATTCCGCTACGCTCTATCTGATTGAGCCGCGCTGCCGTCCGCTGCGCTTTTAGAGAATATGTCGAAATGAGGCTTTCATGACCTTTCCAAAAGACTTTGTGTGGGGAACTGCCACTGCCAGCTATCAGATTGAGGGCGCAGCGTTGCAGGAAGGGCGCGGCGAGTGCATCTGGACGCGCTTTTCGCACACACCCCACAAGGTGAAACATGGGCATACGGGCGACGTGGCGTGCGACCACTATCACCGCTATCCCGAAGATGTGGCGCTTATGCAATCGCTGGGCGTTCACGCCTACCGTTTCTCAATCTCGTGGGCGCGCCTGATACCCAACGGCACGGGCGCTGTCAATCAGGCGGGCATTGATTTCTACAGCCGCCTGATTGATAAGCTGCTTGAAGCAGGCATCACACCTTTTGTGACGCTCTACCACTGGGATTTGCCGCAAGCGCTTGAGGATCAGGGCGGCTGGGCGAACGCTGCTATGCCAAACTGGTTTGCGGATTATGCGACGCTGGTTGCCAAGCAATATGGTGATCGCGTCAAGCACTGGATCACGCTCAATGAGCCGTGGTGTACCGCCTTCTTAGGCTATATGTTTGGCGTTCACGCGCCCGGCGTGCAGGATAAAAAGGCAGCTTTCCGTGCCGCACACCACACGCACCTTGCTCACGGACGTGCCATGCAAGTGCTGCGCGCTGAAGTGCCGAATGCCTTGGCTGGCACCGCGCTGAACGTTGTGCCACAAGAGCCTGCCACCAACCATCCGCGTGATGTGCAGATGGCGCATATTGCGGATGGCTTGCAAAACCGTTGGTTCCTTGATCCTGTTTTCAAAGGCTGCTATCCAACCGATATAGCAGCGCATCTCACCGCTCGTGGACTGCTCGACGGACTCGACCTAGAGGCGGTGAGCATCGCCGCCCAACCCGCCGATTTCGTTGGCATCAACTACTATATGCGGTGGCTCGTTCGGCATGATCCAAACGACCCTGAGAACTATCTGACTGAGTTGCCCGCTGATGCTCAAGTTACCCATATGGGCTGGGAAGTCTATCCGCAAGGGCTGCGCGATGCGCTGCTGCGCCTCCATCGGGACTACGCGCCGCCCGCTATCTATGTGACTGAGAACGGCGCCGCCTACCCTGAGCCTGATCAGGTGACGGGTGAGGTGCTGGAAGACCCAGAGCGCGTCGCCTTCCTGAAATGTTATCTGGGCGCGGCAGCACAGGCAATAGCGCAGGGCGTGCCGCTAAAAGGCTTTTTCGTATGGTCGCTTCTGGATAACTTTGAGTGGGCAGAGGGCTACACCAAGCGCTTTGGCATTGTGCATGTGGATTTCGCCACGCAAAAACGCACCCTCAAGCGCAGCGCGCTCTACCTCAAACAGATCATCGAGACAGGCGAACTGTAGCAAGCACCTCCTCAAACTGGCACAGAGGGTCTGCTTAACCTTGCCCGTACCCTGAATGCGGTACGGGCAGGGTTTTTTGTAGTCACTTACTGGCGCGGCACAAAGGTTGGTGCCAGATCGAGCGCCGCTGAGTCGGGCATTAGATCGCCGACCAGGGGATGGATTGCCCATCTGCCGCCAACTGGACGGTCGCCGCTTGCGCCGAAGAACAACGTAATATCGGGCGCGCCTGTGGAGAGCGCGTTCCGCAAGAAAAGCTGCCCTGTGGACGGACGAAATACACCCACGCCGCTGGCGCCGTTGCCATTCCAGTCACCCGTGAAGGGCAGATCAGTGCCTGCGCCAAAGGTGAAATCGAAATCGGCAAAGACGATGCAGTTGCAGACCTGATTGGTGAGGAAGAACTGCCCTAGCGAGGGACGGAAGACGCCCGGCGAGGCGTTCCCGTTGCCGTCCCAATCGCCTGCTACTGGCACATCGCCTGGATTGCCCAACACCATGGTGAAATCGGCAAAGCCCGTCGTCAGCGTGCTTTTGATGTAGATCAGCCCATTGGACGGACGGAAGACGCCCACGCCATCGCGCCCATCACCATCCCAATCCCCTGCCATCGGCACATCGCCCGGATTGCCTAGCACGAAACTATAGGCAATTGGCGCGCCTGCCGCATTGGAGTCCTTCAGGAAAAATTCGCCCGTTGTGCTGCGGTAAATGCCGATGGTATCCACGCCATCACCGTTCCAATCGCCCACGACGGGCAAATCGCCCGCTAAGCCGCCAAAGAGCAGCGAGAGATCAGGCATCCCGGTTAGGTTTGCATTCCGCAGAAAGAACGAGGCTGCCGTAACGCGGTAGACGCCGATGGTGTCGCCAGCCGTGACTGCGTTCGCCTCAAAGGCGCCAATATCGCAGAGTGTGTTGTTTGGCGTCAGGCGCAGCATACCGCGCTGATCAAGGTTGTTGATCGGCGCGGCAGTGCAGGTGTTGTTATCCGCCGTGTTGATGGCAGGGCTGCCGCTGAGCAGTGGCACAGTCAGGCTGCCGCCGCCGTTATCGCTCAGCGTGCCGACCAGTGGATTAGCGAATGTGATGCCTGCCGTGCAGCGCCGATCATTCGAGTCGCTCGGATTCAAGGCAGGGAACTGCAAATTGTGGCTGCCGTTGGCAATCTGCTGCCCGCAGTTCTGCTGGATGTTCCAGCCGTTGCCGCCGTTATCGGCTGTGTTGTTGGCAATGATGCTGTTCCGCAGCACGCCGCTGGTAGAAGCAGTGATGCCGCCGCCCACCCAACCGGCATAGTTGTTGACCGCCGTGATGTTGGTGATGATGTATGGCACAGGATTATTGACGATGTAGATGGCGCCGCCGTTGGCGTTAAAACAGTTGGAGCAGACGCCGCGTGCTTCGTTGCCGACGAAGGTGCTGTTGGCGATCACGATATTTGCCTTCTGTGCGAAGGCAAGCGCGCCGCCTGAGGCACCTGTGCTGCCGCCTGCCACCGTGTTATTGTGAAACAGGCTGTTGGTGATCGTCACATAGGCAGAGCCTGTGCTGCCCGTGCCGCCGCCGCTCAACGCGCCGCCCAAGCCCATACCACCGCCGCTAACGCTATTGCCCACAAAGCGGCTGCCGTTGATGGTCAGCGACTCGCCCTGTGCGGTATACAGATTCACGTAGGCGAAACCGCCCTGATTGGCGGCTGTGTTGTTGGTGAAGGTGCTGTTGTTGATCCGCACGTAGCCATTGCCGCTGGAGAGCGCGCCATCAACATAGAGTGCGCCGCCATAGCCGCTGCTGGTGCTGCTGCTGTTATAAGGCGTTGCCTGATTGCTGGTGAAGGTGCTGTTCTCGATGCTGATGCTGCTCCGCAAGCCGTGAATGGCGCCACCCGCGCCGCGCAAACTACGATTGTTGGTGAAGGTGCTGTTTCGCACGTTTAGGAAGCCACCCTGCGTGAAGATGGCGCCACCGCCGTAATCGTAGCCGTTGCCGCTAGAGCCTGTCTGGTTGGAAGTGTTATCTATAAAGCTGACGTTCTCAATATTCAGCACTTGCGGATAATCCGGCGGTGAAAAGCTGTTGTTCACGCTGCGGATGGCTGCGCCGTTGGCATCGGCGGCACTTCCACTGATGGAAGCATTCCGAATGGTGAGGTTGCGCAAGGTCAGCGTGCTGGCAACGTTGGTCAGGGTGCGGTGCAGGATCATCCGCACGCCGCTGCTGCCTTGCAGGGTGATCAAGCCGCCGCCATCAATGGTGGTGTTAGCGGCTGTGATCTCCAGCGTGCTGGTGATCGTAATGGTGACAGGGCTTGCGCCGCAGCTGAAGGTGACTAAGCCGCCGCCTACGAGTTTGCTCTGTAGGTCACTTTGGTTGCTGCAATTGGTGACGACGCCCGCCGCCTGAGTTGGCGTGGGAACGCTGAGCAGCAACGCGACAAGGCACAGGCTGATGAACCCTCTGATAAACATGGGCATGACTCCTCATAATGCGTATACCCACCCTTTATTTTAACGAGGGATTCGGCGTTCTTTTTTAGCGTCTAGAATCTGTCACAAAATCTGATCAGTTTATACAAATTGGCAGCATTGGATAGTGTTGTGCAGGGAATCTCTAGAACGGCGTTGGGTCGGCGCGCCACACGCCGCCCTGCGCCAAAAAGATGAAGGTCTGGTTCAGCGCGCCCACAAAGACCATCTCGCCGCGCTCAAAGCGCTGAATCTGCGCGCCGGTGCCGTTTTCTGCGCCCAATGCCCAGCCCAAACCGTTGCGCGCCGCAGGATTCAACGCCCACACCTTGCCAAAACCGCGTATCGGCGCGGTGCGCCCTGCGGGTGCGCCTTCTGCGCCGCTTGGCACTGTCGGATCAACGCCTTCTGCCCATGTGTCGGCATAGCGCACAAATTGCCCTGTATTAAAAAGGGCATAAATGGTGCTGGCTGGCACATCTGCCAGCGCAGAAACCCACAGCATCCGCCCGCTTTCAAAATCCTGCACAGCGCTGCTGACGGGTAAGGCGGCGCTTTGCGCGCAGCCGAGCGCCTGCTGCAAGGCAGGCTGGCGGTTATAGATGGCAGCAAAGCCACCTTGCGGCGCCAGTGAGCAGGCACGCGCTGCAAAGGTCGGTTCGGGCGTATCGGTGTAGGTGGCGGTGAAGGAAGGTGTGAGGGTTGGCGCTAAAGTTGGCAGCGGCACAGCGGTTGCTGTTGCCGAAGGGCGCGGCGTCAGGGTTAGGTTGAGCAGCGGCGCAATGACGGGCGTGGGCGAAAAGTTCGGTGCAGGGTTGGGCGTGATCGGTTCAGGCGTTGCCGTCACAAAGAGGATGATGGGTGTGGCAGGTGGCTGCGGTGTGGCACAACCACCCACCACTAGCAGGGCAAGGCTGAGGAACAGGCGCAGTCTCAAAGCAGCTTGCCCTTACGAAATTGCTGTATCCAGCTTGGCAAGGCGGCGGCGGTTCACGCGCAAAGCAACCATCACCATAAGGATGCTGAACACATACAAGCTGAGCAGCACACCCATGATCATGCTCATGGTGACGGGATCAACGGTCGGTGTGATGATGGCGGAGATAACCGCCGTGCCGACGATTGCCTGCCGCCAATACTTGATCATGCCACGTGGCGTCACAATGCCCATCCGCCCTAGCGCATAGAAAATCACCGGTGTCTCGAAGGCAACGCCATGCCAGAGCAGCACCGTCGTCACAAAGGTGATGTACTCATCTGCCGTCCACTGAATGACGAAAATATCCGCCTGAAAGTTCTTCAAGAAGTTAATATAGATCGGGATCAGGATGAACCACGTCACCGTCAAGCCGATCAGGAACAGCAGGGTGGTGCCGGGCAGCGCCATGAACACCCAACGACGCTCTTTGCGCGTTAAGCCGGGCGCCACAAACATAAAAACGTGGTAGGTGATGATGGGCATTGCCAAGATGACGCCAAGCATGAACGCCACACGGAAGAAGATGATCACCGAATCGGCGGGACCAAGGATGGCAAGCCGTTCGCCGTAAGCCTCTTTCATGTATTCAATAACGACGTTGGTGAAGGCTAACGAGGCAAGCATCCCGATCACGACGGCGAACACCACACGCACCAGACGGCGGCGCAGTTCGTCTACATGCTCGAAGAAGCCCATCATCTGCCCGCCTTCGTCCTCGGGTTCGGGCAGCAGATCATCAGGGGTGTTCGGTGGTTTAGGTGCTATTTGGGTAGCCATGCATCATACCGTTTGTGTTCATCCGAACGATCAGGGGCAGGCGGTTGATCCGCCTCCGCCGCATCGCTGCCGTTGGTAGCGGGCTGCGTGCCGTTGTTTCCGCCGGTGCCGCCAGAATATTTTGAGCCAGCAGACGGCATGGCACGGTTCAATTCCGTATTAATGGCGCGATTTGCTTCTTGCATCAGGTTGACGCGGCGGCGTGGCAGTTCTTCGGGCAGGTCAATTTGTGCGCTTTCTAGCTCTTTACGCACCTGACTCCAGGATTCTTCCACCATGCGGCGAAATTGCGCCGTATAACGCCCAAGGTAGTACGCCCATTGAATCATCCGCTTAGGGCCTGCCACCACAAAGAGCAGGATCAAGATCAGGATGAGTTCAGCGGGACCGACACCAAAAATATTCATGCGGATACAGCCTTATTACCTAGTGTGGCGCGCAAGTCTGCCTCATGCAGCGCTAACGCGCCCAACACGCCGTTCACGAAGCGCGCTGTGTTCTCTGCACCGAAGGTCTTGGCAAGATCAATCGCCTCGTTAATGGCAACCTTGATGGGTGTCCTGCCGCTTACAGCAAATTCATACAAGGCTAAGCGTAACAGGTTGCGGTCAATGACTGCCATTTGGTCTAGCGGGAACTCTGGTGCAAACCGCCTGATTAAGTTATCAAGATGCGTACGATAGTCACGAACGCCATTTACAAGATCATAGGCAAACCGTCGCATCTCGCCATCTAAGGCGCTGCTGCCTTCAAGTGATTCAAGGCGTTCACGCATGACATCCTCTAGGCGATGATCGGTGCAATCCATCTCATAGAGGGCTTGTAGGGCAAGGGTACGCGCCGCACGGCGGTTCAAAGCAGACACAGTTTCGTTCCTGAAGCCTTTTGCTGATATTCTATATACGTATTGTAGCGCACTGTTCGGATTGTGTCACACTTTTGGGCAGCAGGCGCGCCTCAACAGCCTGCAATGGCATGTGCGCTTGCTTTCGCCCTTTGGCAGGTTGCGTGGTAAAGTCTGCTGCGCCTAAATTAAAACACTCTGAGGGAAGTATTGCCATGATCAGCGCTGAAGGACTCATCCACGCCTTCACCCGTAATGCAGCCTACTTGGAACGCCACCTTGACGGGCTAACCCACACCGACGCGCTTGTGCAGCCGCCCGTCACAGGCAACTGCATCTTGTGGATTCTGGGGCATATCATCTGCTACCGCAATTTCACCTTGCAAGCGCTTGGTCAACCGCCCATTATGCCTGAGGCAGCCCGCTTCGATGCTGGCAGCGAGCCTGTTACGGCTGATGCACCCGATCTGCCGCGCTTTGAGGCGCTGCGCGCCGCCTTCGATCAGGCGCAGACGCGCATTTTTGAGGGCATACGCCGCCTAACGCCTGAACAGGCGGCTGAAGTGATCACGCAGGGCAGTTTTACCTTGCCACGCGCCGAGTTGGTGATGACCTATATGCGCCACGAGTCCTACCACATGGGGCAGTTCGAATTGCTGCGCGAGCTTGTGCTGAGCCAACGTCCCTAAGCCCATGCAACGCACCGCCTAGCTTGGTATAATCAAGGCGGTTAGAAAATTAACAAAAAACTGGAGCAAGTTACTGTATGCGCTTTCAGCGTGCCAGCGGCATTTTACTACACCCAACTTCTCTGCCCGGACGCTATGGCATTGGCGATCTGGGTGCATCCGCCTACCGCTTTGTAGATTATTTAGTCTCGGCAGAGCAATCACTGTGGCAAATCTTGCCGCTGGGACCGACGATCATCTACGATTCACCCTATCAAACGCTCTCGGCATTCGCTGGCAACCCAAACCTAATCAGCCTTGATAAGCTGGTGGAAGCGGGCTGGCTGGAAGCACATGACCTTGCCGATGTGCCGCACTTTCCCGAACACACCGTCCCTTTTGGTGAGGTAATCCCTTACCACGAGCAAAAGCTCGACCTTGCCTTTACGCGCTTTCGGCAGCGCGCCGATGCCACCACCAAAGCTGCTTTTGAGGATTGGTGCGCCCGCAATGGCGCGTGGCTCTATGATTTTGCGCTGTTCGCCACGCTTAAGGCACAGCATGGCGGCGTAGAGTGGGTGAAATGGTCGCGGGAGGCAGCCCAACCCAGCCCAGCGCGCCGTGTTGCCCTGCGTGAGCAGTACCGCGATCAGGTCGAGAGCCATATGTTCCGCCAATGGCTGTTCTACACGCAGTGGGCAGCGCTGAAGGCTTACGCCAATGGTAAGGGTGTGCAGTTCATCGGCGATTTGCCGATCTTCGTCTCCCACGATAGCGCTGATGTTTGGGCGAATCCGCACCTGTTTGAACTCGACCCAAACACAGGGCAATCTACCGTTGTAGCAGGCGTGCCGCCGGATTTCTTCAACCCTGAGGATGGGCAGCTTTGGGGCAATCCGCACTACAACTGGCAGGCGATGGAAGAAGAAGGCTACGCTTGGTGGATTGCGCGCCTACGCACCACTTTAGAGACCGTAGATCGCGTCCGTATTGACCACTTCAGAGGCTTTGAGGCGTACTGGGAAATTCCCGCCCACGAGCAGACCGCCAAAAATGGGCGTTGGGTGAAGGGCCCTGACGCCAAACTCTTTGAGGCGTTCGAGGCAGCACTCGGCAAGCTGCCGATTATCGCTGAGGACTTGGGCATCATCACGCCTGAAGTCACCGCCCTGCGCGACCGTTTCGATCTGCCCGGCATGAAGGTGTTGCAATTCGCCTTCGGCGACGATCCGTACAGCGTGAACGCTTTCTTGCCGCATATGTATCCGCGCAACAGCGTCGTCTACACTGGCACGCACGATAACAACACCACGCTGGGTTGGTGGCAAACTGGCGAGGCAAGCGAGGGGATGCGCCGTCATCTGCGCGAATACATTGGGCATGAGGTGCAAGAGCCGCACTGGGATTTGATCCGTTTGGGCATGAATTCGGTGGCAGATACCTTCATCGTGCCAATGCAAGATGTGCTGGGCTTTGGCGCTGATGCACGCATGAACAAGCCCGGCTTCAAAGGCGGCTATTGGACGTGGCGCTTTGCCGAAAAATGGCTCTATGATGCATCGCGGGAGCGGCTGCTGCGTCACACACAGCTTTCAGCACGCACACCTGCACAGCAGGCTACCCTAAGCTAGGGAAGGAGACGAGCTATGATCAAAGAGTTTGTGACGTTCATCAAGCGCGGCAATGTGATCGATCTGGCGGTTGGCATCATCATGGGCGCTGCCTTCGGCGCAATTGTCGCCTCACTGGTGAACGACATCATCATGCCACCTATCGGGCAAATCCTCGGCGGTGTGGATTTTTCCAACATCTTCATCGCCCTTGACGGCAAAAGCTATGCCTCGCTCAAGGCGGCGCAAGATGCCGGCGCTGCCACGATCAATATAGGCGTGTTCATGAACACGATCATCAATTTCCTGATCGTGGCGTTTGCCGTCTTTCTGCTCATCCGTGCCGTGAACCGCCTGAGCGCTAAGCCTGAAGAAAAGCCCGCCGAAGAAGCGCCCAAGCCCGATCCAATGCTGGAGACGCAGCAAAAGCTGATCGAGACGTTGGAGAAGCTGAACAAGACCCTCGAAGGGCGCGGATAAATCTGCTAGAATAGGGCGCACAAACGCGCCCTATTTGGTATTTCCACCATGCCGCCTTTTCGCCCACTGCTTGACCTAACCCTGCACCGTGCGCCGCTGCTGGCAATTCTGCGCGCCGTTATCGCTTCACCGCAGCTTAGCCGCACCGATCTAAATCACCTGCTGCGCCAACACCTGAAAGAGACGCCCAATGGACGCCGCTTCTTTGCCAAAGATGAGCTGATCGCTGCCTACCGTGCCTTTGCCGAAGCAGGCGATCTGCCGCCTTTTGAGCCTGCTGTGCTGGAACGCTTGCGCCTGAAGCCGATGCGGACGATCAGCGGCGTGACGGTTATCACGGTGCTGACCAAGCCGTTCCCGTGTCCCGGCGAGTGCATTTTCTGCCCGAACGATGTGCGGATGCCCAAGAGCTATCTGCGTGACGAGCCGGGCGCACAGCGCGCCGAGCTGAACGCCTTCGATCCCTACTTGCAGACCTATACGCGCCTGCGGGCGCTGCACAATATGGGTCACCCAACCGATAAGATTGAGCTGATTGTGTTGGGTGGCACGTGGTCGTTTTATCCGGAAAGCTACCAAATCTGGTTTATTAAGCGCCTGTTCGATGCCTTGCATGACTTTGGGCGTGGCGAAGATCACACGGCTGAGGTGCGCGCCCTGCTAGAGGCAGAGACGCTCGCTCAATTCAAGCCGCAGCCTGCCTCCGCCACGCCCGCCGAGACGGTAGATGGCAGCCACTTTGCGCGCACCTACAATCAGGTGGTGGCGCACCTCTATGAGTCCGAACTGCGCCGCAGCCGCCAACAAGCCGATCAGGTGGGCGCAGGCTTGCTGCCACGCACGCCCATCACTGAATATGCGACGTGGGCAGAACTAGAAGCGGCGCACCGCGAAAACGAAGAGTCACCTTGTCGCTGCGTCGGCTTGGTGATCGAGACGCGCCCCGATCACATCTCGGCGGCGGAAGTGCTGCGCGTCCGCCGCTTAGGCTGCACCAAAGTGCAGATCGGTTTCCAAAGCCTGAACGACACCATTCTGCGGCTGAACAAACGTGGGCATACTGTGGCAGCCACACGGCGCGCTGTACGCCTGCTGCGGCAGGCAGGCTTCAAAATTCACGCGCATTGGATGCCGAATTTATACGGCGCAACACCTGCTTCCGATAAGGAAGATTATCAGCAGCTATTCAACGACCCTGATTTTTGCCCTGATGAACTCAAGATTTACCCCTGTTCGCTGATTGAATCGGCAGAGCTGATGGGCAAATATCGCAGTGGTGAATGGCAGCCCTACAGCACTGAGGCACTCACTGACCTGCTGGCGGATTGTCTGCGCGCCACGCCTGAATACTGCCGCCTGACGCGCATCATCCGCGATATTCCCTCCACCGATATTGTGGTGGGCAACAAACTCACCAACCTACGTGAGTTGGTGGAAGCGCGCCTTGCCGCCAACGGCGAGCGCAGCCGTGATATTCGGGCGCGGGAAGTGCGCGGACGCCAAATTGCGCCCGAAGCACTGCACCTTGACGAACTTACGTATGCCACCAGCAGCGGGCGCGAAATCTTCCTGCAATTTATCACCGAAGGGCGGCAGATCGCGGGCTTTTTGCGGCTGAGCCTGCCCGAACGCACTCTCGCGCCGCTCACCGAGACCCTGCACGAGGCTGCCATCATTCGTGAAGTGCATGTTTACGGGCAGGCGCTCGGCATTGGTCAGGAAGTGGCGGGCAAAGCGCAGCATAGTGGGCTAGGCACGCGCCTGATCGAACGCGCCGCCAAAATTGCCCAAGCAGAAGGCTATCGGCGGCTGGCGGTCATCTCGGCGGTTGGCACACGCGGTTACTATCGTGGGCGCGGCTTTAGGGATGCGGACTTGTATCAGGTGCGTGATTTGTGAGTGGAATGACTGTGGCAAGGATGCTGAGGTAGGTGAGCATTACCAACCACTCAACGCCGCCACCAAGCCGCAGAGCGCTTATACTCGCACATAGGATTGGGAAGCCTAAAATCCATGTGCCAAGCATCACCGTCAGCATCTCGAAAAAAGTCCCCAGCGCATGATTGCATCCTTGCTCAGGCTGTTGGCAGGTTAAAAAGCCGTTCGGCATTTCGCGTTGTGATCTGTGCCATTTCCGCGTAAGGGACGTTGTGCAACAGCGCCAAGCGCTCTGCCACATAGCGCACGTAGGCGGGCGTGTTGCGCGCACCGCGATGTTGGTGTGGCGTTAGAAAGGGCGCATCTGTTTCGATCAGCAAGCGATCCAACGGCACACGCGCCGCAACCTCACGCAGATCGTCTGCCTTTTTGTAGGTGATCGGACCGGTGAAGCCGAGATAGAAGCCAAGCGCTAGGGCGCGTTCGGCAATCTCTGGCGGCGCAGAGAAAGAATGCAGCACGCCGATCCGTTCGCGCTGTGCAGGTGGCAGGCTTGGCTGCCATGCGCTCAGGATGCTCAGCACGTCTTCGCTTGCCTCACGGTTGTGAATGATCACTGGCAAGCCTAGCCGTGCGGCAAGGGCAAGCTGATCCTCAAAGGCGTGCCACTGCTGCGCCTTGGGACTCTTATCCCAATGGTAATCTAAGCCGATCTCGCCGATGGCAACGATCTTTGGCTGCGCCGCCTGCCGCTCGATCTCTGCCAGCAGGCTTGGCGTGTAGTTCGCCGTGCTGTTCGGGTGAAAGCCTGCTGTGGCGTAAATGCCGTCATACTGCGCCGCCAACTTCAGCGCACGGGCGCCTGTCTCAAGGTCAATGGCGGGATTGATCAGCCGCGTAACGCCCTGCGCAGCCGCTGCTGCCCAAAGTTCGGCGCGGTCAGCCTCGAAGGCGTCAAAGTCGAAGTGGCAATGTGTGTCAATCAGCATTATACTAGAACACCTGTGCGCGATTATTCAAACAGGTAGTATTGTACACCATGCCGAACCACCCAAAACAAATTGTTTACCCTACCTCTGCGGCACGGCGCCTTGCCCTGCACGCGCAAGGGCTGGCTGCGCCCTTCAGCGGCAGCGCAGATGCCGACTCGCTCTACGCGATGATCGAGCGCATTGGCTGCTTGCAAATAGATACCTTGCAATTGGTGCAGCGCAGCCAATATCTGGCGCTGTGGAGCAGGCTGGGCAACTATCCGCCCGAATTGCTCGATCAGGTTGCCTATGGCGATCCAAACGCAGCGCCAGCGGCGCGCAACCGCCGCCTTTTTGAGTATTGGCTGAAAGCCGCTTGCTTCATCCCGCTCAGCGAGTACCGCTACCGTTTGGCGCGGATGCGCTTCTACCGTGAGGGTGGCAGTGGTTGGTTTCAAAATTGGATCGGCAAACCTGAACACAAAGCAGCCCTTGATCATGTGTTAGAGCGCATTCGGCGCGAAGGCGGCTTACGCAGCGCCGATTTTGAGTACAAGGGCGAAAAGCGCAGCGGTTGGTGGGATTGGAAGCCTGCCAAGCACGCCTTAGAGCATCTTTATAACGCGGGCATCCTGATGATTGATCGGCGTGAGCGTTTCCAGCGCGTTTATGATCTGACTGAGCGCGTGCTGCCTGACTGGGTAGACCGCAGCGAGCCAAGCCCAGAAGAATATCATCGGCATTTGTTGGTGCGCGCTGTGCGTGCGTTGGGCATCTGCAAGCCTGAGCAGGCAAGCCATTATTTCTATATGACGCACACCAAGTGCAAGCCCTACCTCAAGGCGTTGATGGCGGAAGGTGTTTTGGAGAGCGTCCAGATCGCAGAGCAAGACGGCACGCAGGCAACCTACTTGCTGCACTACGCAGATCGCCCTCTGCTTGAACAGGCGGCGGAGAGCGCCCTGACAGCCACCCATACAACTTTTCTCAGCCCCTTCGATAACCTGTTCTGGTCGGGCAAACGGATGCTCGCCCTCTGGAACTTTGAGCCGCGCATAGAGATGTACAAACCCGAGCCGCAGCGTCGCTGGGGCTATTTCAGTTTGTCGATTCTGCACGGCGAACGGCTAATCGGGCGCTTTGATCCTAAGTTGGATCGTAAAAGCGGCGTGCTGCACCTGAAGGCGCTGCATCTTGAGGAAGGCGTTCAGCCTGAGGCGGCACTGATCGCGGCGGTGGCGGCTGCCTTGCGGCAGTTCATGGCGTGGCACGCCGCTACCGACCTACAGATTGCCCGCAGCGCGCCTGCCGAGTTTGGCAAAGCGCTACTGCACGTTCTGTAGCGCTACTGGCGCAGCAACCATGCGATCAGGTTGAATAGCTCTACATCAGGGATTTTTGCCTTGTAGTTGGAAACCATGATGTTGGCGTAGTCTGGCACGATGAAAGCGTTCGGCTCGATGATCGACTCGTAGATGTAGGCAGCAGCGCTATAGTTTGGGCGGCGCGTTGCGGCACGCGCACCCATGCCTGTCAGGGCGGGCCCGACACCATCCTGAGCGTGGTGGCAGGCGGCACAGGCATATTTTTCGAAGACTGCTGCACCTTTGCTCGGATCAGCAGCGGCAACCTGCGCCTCGATGCTATCAGTGAACTGTGGCGATGCCGTCACCAAGACGGGCGTCATGAGCCGTTGCAGGTTTGGCACGTTGCCCAAAACGGCAAAAAAGGCGATGCCAAAGCCAATGATAAGCACAGCGCCAAAGAGGGTAATAAAAGGTGAAAAGCGCGGCACTTGTGATGGTGGTTGTTCGGACATTTGTAAGCCTCTATCTGAAGATTTGGTCAACGATCATGGCGAGAAAGAGCAGCGCCAAATAGAACGTTGAATACTTATAAGTACGCTTAGCAGCAACGCCATTCCGTTCGTTAAGCAGGCGCACCGCCTCATAGATCATGCCGCCGCCCAGCAGCAGCGCTGCGATCAGGTAGAACAAGCCCGAAATGCGGAACGGCACAGGCAGCAGCGAAAGCGCCACCAACTGGAGCGAATACAGCAAAATCTGAACGCGGGCAGCCTCAACGCCACGTGCAACAGGCATCATCGGCACGTTGGCACGCGCATAGTCGGCATTCACCAAGAGCGCCAACGCCCAACTGTGGGGCGGAGTCCAGTAAAAGACAATGGCAAACAGCACAAAAGCGCCCGCCTCCAACGTACCTGTGACGGCTGCCCAACCGACCAAGACCGGGATAGCACCTGCGCCGCCGCCGATCAGGATGTTCAGCACCGTGTTGCGCTTGAGCAGGATTGTATACAGCACCACATAGTAGAGTGCGCCGATCAGCGCTAGGGCTGCCGCCAACAGGTTGACGAAGGCGACTAAGATCAGCACAGAGGCGATCACTAGTAGCGTGCCATAGATCAGGGCGTAGATCGGCGCAACGCGCCCGGCGGGAATCGGGCGGTTTTTGGTGCGCGACATCTGCTTATCCATGTCGCGGTCTATGTATTGGTTAAGCGCGCTGGCGCCCGCCGCCGCCAACGAGCCGCCAATGACAGTTGCAATAAGGGTCACAAGTTCCAGCGGCGCACCTTGTGCTGCTACCACCATCGCCGTGACGGTGGTGAAGATCAGCAAGGTGACGATGCGCGGCTTAGCTAGTTGGACGTAGTCGCGGAGCGTACCACGTCCGATGGTTGTTGGGCTAGGGTCGTTAGGGCGTTCGGCAAGCGTTGTAGCCATGCATATGTACTCGCAGCAATCATGGCTGCCCACGTCGCCGCTGCAAAAAAGACGTGCAGCGAGCGCGAGATGACCAGCCAATCCCGATCATCAATTAACACGATTGAAGCACCAAGCACGGCTTGGGCAAGGTAGATGGCAAAGGCGCTCTGCAAGGCGCGCCGCAGCACAGGGCTAACATCCGCACGGGCTTGCCACAGCATCATGATCAGCAAGGCGCCCAGCGCACCCGCGATCAGGCGGTGCAGCATATGCACCATCTGTGGCGCACCCTGTGAAAATGGAAAAAGCTCGCCGCTGCACAGCGGGTAGCCAACACAGGCTTTGGTGGCGTTTTGCCCCGCCACTGCTGCGCCGACCATCGCCACCATAAAACTGAGTGTGGTGGCAAGCACCAATTGCAGCGGCGGGATGTAAAAGCGTGGCGTGCGCGGTGCGGGCAACGGCAGCAGCACGCGCCTGCCATTCACATAGACCACGATGAACGCAGCCAGCAAGAACATGCTGTTGCCAAGATGAATCATCACGCTGATCCAGTGGGCGGCGTGCGTGTAGATCACAACGGTCAGCGCGCCAATAGCGCTCTGCAAAAAGAACAGCCCAACGCCAAGCATAGCGGGCGTGAACAACAAAGGCTGCGCCCGATAGTGGCGCCACGCCATCAGGCTGACGCCAATGGCGAAAAAGCCGACGATCAGGGCAAACAAGCGGTGTCCGTATTCAATGACCACCGTTATATCTTCAAACTCAGGGATGATATGCCCGTTGCACGAGGGCCAATACGGACCGCACCCATAGCCTGACTCGGTGACGCGGGTCACTGCGCCGATCACAATCATCAAGAAGGTGGTGGCAACCGCACCAAGCGCCATACGCAGAAATAGGCGCGCTGTCACCGCTGGATCACGTGGACTAGCTGTGCTTGTCATCCGATATTCCTTGCTGCGCTCTGTTTGTGTATTACGTCACAATCTATTGCAAAAGATAGCACACTTAGGCGGGATTGACTAGGGTTAGGCTTGCGGCGGCACAGCGCGGGCAGGGATGATCAGGACGGGGCAGGGCGAACGATGCAGCACGCCTTCCGCCACGCTGCCAAGCGCCACGCGGGCGATGCCGCTGCGTCCGTGTGTTGCCATCACAATGATCTGGAAGCCATCTTGCGCCACGCTGATAATGGTCTCAAGCACGCTGCCGGGGCGCACTTCCACCGTCACATCAAAGCCTGCTTGCGCCAACCAATCGCTCACTTGGCGCAGATAGCTTTCACGGGCATGTGCAGCACGCGGATCATCGGGCTTTTGAATAGGGGGCCACGTTTGATCTTCTGTGGCGGGCGGCTGTGCAACAGCACTCACCAACGACGCCATCTCGCTGATTGTGTCTTGTGCCATGACGGAAAGGACGTGAATGTTTGCGCCAGCACTGGCGATTTTAATAGCGTGTTCAAGCGCGATCTCGGCAAATTTTGAGCCGTCAAGCGTCACCAATACTCTATCATAGCCCATCACATAAAAATCCTTTGTGATTATGTAAAAGTTAGGGCTGATCATAGCGTTAATCGGGGACGTTTGCCACTTGAGGTTCTTGGGTGGCTTAGGCTTACTTGTTAGCCGCGCCTTCCCACCACACGCCTACCCAAAAGCATAGGCGCACTTTGGCGGCAGCCTTGCTATACTCACCGAATGGCTCAGCGGCGGAATTGATCTGATTCTGCCCAACTTGTTCAGTGTGTGAGGGGATGTTCTGATGTTTCATGGTGGTGGTTGGTTCTCCTACCTAATGTATGACGCGCAGAACAAGCCGCGTGTCAGCCGTGCGCTGATCATGCGCGTGCTGCGCTATGCCAAGCCTTACCGCAGTAAGATTGGCTTAGTACTGGTGGCGATTCTGTTCAGTTCACTGCTGAATCTGGCAACGCCGCTGCTCTTTCGCCAACTGATTGATGTGGCGCTGCCCGAACGGGATGGCGCTCTGTTGAATCTGTTAGCGCTAGGCATTGTGGCAGTGCCGATTCTGGGCGGCGCGATAGCAGTCTTTCAGCGCTGGCTAACAGCCAGTATTGGTGAAGGCGTCATTTACACCTTACGCAGCGATTTGTACGCACACCTGCAAAAGATGTCGCTGCGCTTCTTCACCAACGCCAAGACGGGCGAGCTAATGAGCCGCCTGAACAATGATGTGGTCGGCGCACAGAGTGCCATCAACAGCACAGTGGTCAGCATCATCACCAACCTGATCACCGTTGTGGCAACGCTGGGCGTGATGCTGGCGCTGGAGTGGCGTCTGACATTGCTCGGCTTGATCGTCGTGCCGCTCTTTGTACTGCCGGCGCGCAGCATCGGGCGCCAACTGCGGGATATGATCAAGCGGCAAAGTGAACTCAACGCGCAGATGAACGCTATGGTTAGCGAGACGCTCAACATCAGCGGTGCGCTGCTGGTGAAGCTCTTTGGGCGCGGCGGCGAAGAATCGGCGCGCTTTAATGATCGGGCAGCAAGCGTGCGCGATATTGGCGTGCAGCGCGCAGTGACGGGCAGCACGATGTTCGTCAGCTTGGGCTTGATCAGCGCGGTAGGTGTGGCGCTCGCCTATTGGATCGGCGGGCATCTGGCGTTGGAAGGCGTCTTTAGCGCGGGCTTGATCGTCGCCTTCGGTTTGTACCTAACGCAGATTTACGCGCCGCTGCAAGCGCTTGCCAACGCGCCGGTCGAGTTTGCTTCCTCAATGGTCAGTTTTGAGCGCGTCTTTGAGATCATTGATCAGCCGATTGAGATTGCCGAACAGCCCGATGCACTTACGCTTTCGCCTGCTGAAATTCGCGGCGAAGTGACCTTTGAAAATGTCTCGTTCAGCTACGCCGAAGGGGAAACACTACTCAGCAGCGTGGATCGCGGCGGTGTGGAGAGCGTGCGCGCCGTGTTTAGTGGTGAGCAAACGGCAGCAAACGGCACACCGCACACGCAAGCGCGCACTGTCGCCTTAGAGGAAGTCAGCTTTACCATTCCCGCAGGAAAGCTGGCAGCCTTAGTCGGGCCCAGCGGTGCCGGCAAGACGACCATCACCTACCTGCTGCCGCGTTTGTATGATCCGACGGCAGGGCGCATCCTGTTGGATGGTCACGACTTGCGCGACCTCACGCTCGGCACGCTCTCGTCTGCCATTGGCATGGTGACGCAAGAGACTTACCTCTTTCACGATACGATCAAGACCAACCTGCTCTATGCCAAACCTGAGGCAACCGACGCTGAGATCGAGGCAGCCGCACGCGCTGCTAACATCCACGATTTCATTAGCCAACTGCCGAACGGCTACCAGACGTTGGTGGGAGAGCGTGGCTATCGCCTGAGCGGTGGCGAAAAGCAACGAATCGCCATCGCAAGGGTTATCTTAAAAAACCCACGTATCCTCGTGCTTGATGAGGCAACCTCACATCTGGACTCTCAGTCCGAGGCGCTTATTCAGGCAGCCTTGGAGCGTGTGATGCAGGGGCGCACCAGCCTTGTGATCGCGCATCGGCTCAGCACCATTCTAGCAGCCGATCTAATCCTCGTGCTGGATCGCGGGCGCGTGGTCGAACGTGGCACACACAGCGACCTTTTGGCACAGGGCGGCTTGTACGCGGCGCTTTACGAGACGCAGTTCAAGCGCAGTGCTGAACTACAGGCTTAAACATTAAGTTAAAGTGTGTGCTTCGCCCTTCCCTGTGAAAAATGCTACAATCTAGGGAGCGCAAAGTCGTTTGGCGGCGTGCGCGCCTAAGCACATAAGTTAAGTCTGATAGAAGTAGAGGCACACACAGCATGTCGCTTGCACATTTAATCCCATCCTTAGAGCCAAAACTGCGCGGTCTGTACGACGCGCACCACGAACGGGCTAAGCGCATTGATTGGGCATACAGCGAATATTTACCATTGGACGAACTGAAGGCAAACCCCGAGAGCATCCCACAGCTTTCGCCCGTGGTCTATACCGCTGTGGAGACAGCACTGCTGACTGAGGTGAATCTGCCATGGTTCACCACACATTTGTACGCTGCTTTTCGCGGCTCGCTGAGCGTGATGACGGAATTTCTGCATACGTGGACTTCCGAAGAAGATCAACACGCCTTGCTGTTGGAGACCTACCTGTTGCTCGGCGGTAATGGGGATGCCAAACGGCGGGCTGCCATGCGTAAGAGCGTGATTCGGCAAGGTTGGGCAAGCACCATTGATTCGCACTTTGGCGCGATTGCCTACACTGCCATTCAAGAGCTGGCAACCCAAACTTTCTATCTGCGCGTGGCGGATATTGCCGAGGCAGAAGACCCACGCCTTTCGCGTGCGCTGCGCCGCCTAGCAAAAGACGAAACGCTACACATGGCATTCTACCGCGATGCCGTCAAATATCACCTTGAGGTTGAACCGAACTACGTCTACCCGCTGGCAGAGGTCATTATGAAATTTGAGATGCCCGGCAGCGGAATGCCCAACTATCAAGAGCGCTCTGAGCTGTTGGCGGCAAAGGCGAACTACGGTCCTGCTGAATATTACACACAGGTGATTGATACGCTATGGCGCTACTGGGGCATTGATCAGCTTGAGCCGACGCTTGCCCGTGCGCGTGAATCACAGTTGAAACTGATCAAGCATCATCAAAAATTGGGGCGAATTGCCGCACGCCTGATCGAGCGCCGTAAGAAACAGCAAGAAGGCGCCGCGGATTAGGCAAACCGTACCTTAAAGCAGGCGGGGCGATCCTTCGCCTGCTTTGCTTCGCCTGTGGTTGTCTTGAATGGCATGAGGCGCTAAGATCAGCACCATCACGAGTAGTTGAATCGTCACGGAAAGGATTCGCGTAAATGTCAGACTACATCACGGTGGCGAAGGTGGCTGATCTTAAATCCGGCGAGCGCACCGTTGTGGAAATCAAAGGGCGCTACATTGCCATCTTCAACGTTGGTGGCACTTATTACGCCATTGAAGATGTCTGCACGCACGATGACGGTCCACTTGCCGAAGGTGAGCTGGATGGCGTGCAGATCGAGTGTCCACGGCATGGCGCCCGCTTCGACATCACGACGGGCAAGGTGCTTTCCATGCCCGCCACACAAGATGTGCAGCGTTTTGAGGTGCGCCTTGAAGGCGATGATGTGCAAGTCTTGGTCTAGCATAAGTATGCTGCGGGCGAGATGCACACAATCTCGCCTGCGCTATACATAGACTAAGCGACTTTCTCACGTGTGCCACGCCGAAAGAGCGCAAAGAGCGGATTGCGCCCCGATTGTAAGTGATCAATCGCGCTGACCAGCACAAAGCCAACCACAAACAAACCGATGATCAGCGCGATCTCGCCTGCGCCAACTTGTGTAAACTTGCTTAAGCCCGCTTCTGCCTCCAGCCAGATGCGCCGCAGTGACCCGATCATGAAGCCGACCAATGCCGCCACCGTCACGTTGTAGTAATGCTTCAACAGCCAGCTTAGCACCCGCGAGAACGCCAGAATGCCAACGACTGCCCCAAGCCCAACCGCTGCCACACTCACAACGTCTAGCGAACGAACGGCATCCAGCACGAATTTATACTGCCCCAGAATCAGGAGGATGAATGAGCCTGAAATGCCCGGCAGAATCATGGCGCAAATGGCAACCGCACCGCTAAAAAACAGTACGGGCAGTGAGTGATCGGCGTCACTCAGTTCTGGCAGTGCCACCAGCCAAAAAGCGAACACAGCACCAACTGCCATCGTAATTAAGGTTGTGGCGTTCCAGCGCAGCATCAGCGAAACTGTGATAATCGAAGCCACCACCAAGCCGCCGAAAAAGGCATAAACCAACGTCGGCTGTTGTTCGAGGGCGTTGCCCAGCACATTGGCTAAGGCAAGGATAGCCGTGGCGATGCCCGCCCCAAGTGCCAGCAGGAAGAAAAACGAGACGTGCTGCAAAAGTTCGCCAATTTTACGGCTGAACAGCAAACGAATTGCCGTTAGGTTGAACGATTTAATGGCGTTTAGGAGTGTGCCATACACGCCCAAGATGAACGCCATTGTGCCGCCCGAAACGCCCGGCACCACATCAGCGGCGCCCATTGCAAAGCCGCTTAGGAACAGGCGCAGAAATTGACGTGGGGTGCGCGGTTGACTGAGGTCTTGATTTTGCATAGTATTCCTATACTGAGTTGACTAGGATTGTTGAACACAACCGCACAACTATGCCCGATTCGGCGTCGGATGTCAACGGGGAGTGGCGTGCAGACCTGATGAAAGTGAGGGTAGGCTAGACCCTGCGCGGCTATCACCACGAGATTAACCAAAGCACATTGAATTCGCCACCACTTCGGGTAGTATTACCGTAAAGTGAGGTGCGGGGAAAGCGCATGTCTGCGAGCGTTTCGATCATTATGCCCACCTATCAGGGTGCGCGTTGGCTGCCTGAGACTTTACACGCCATTCGCAGCCAGCAATATGCCGCGCCAATTGAGATCATCGCGGTAGATTCTGCCTCCACTGATGAAACGCCGCACCTGCTGGCAACCTATGGCGCACGCCTCATCCCGATCACGCAGGCGCAGTTTTCGCACGGCTATGCACGCAATCTTGGTGTGCGGCACGCACAGCATGAGCTATGCGTTTTCCTCAGCCAAGATGCACAGCCGCTCGGCACGGACTGGCTGCACACGCTCACCGCACCACTTGCCGATCTACAGCTTGGCGCACTCTATGCACGGCAAGTGCCATGCCCAGACGCCACGCCGCTAGAAGCATTCTTCATCCAGACTCTTTACCCGCCGCATAGCACGCGCTACACATGGCAGCACGGCGAACGCCTGAGCCTAGAGCGCCTTTTTTTCTCCAATGTGTGCAGTGCGGCACGCCGCACAGTCTGCCTTGAGCATCCTTTTGACGAAACGCTGATCATGAGTGAAGATCAGGCGTTTGCCAAAGCGCTGCTCACGGCGGGCTACCATACCCTCTATCACGCTGAGGCGGCTGTGCTGCACTCACATCACTATGACCTTAAAACGCTTTTTCGGCGTAACTTCGATAGCGCTTACTCACTGCGCGGCATCACAGAGGATACCTTTCGCGGCAACGCACAGCGTGCGGCGCGCTTCATCGCCCAAGAAGTTGCCTACTTGGTGCGCGGCAGGCATTGGCAGTGGTTGCTCAGATTGCCCTTTCACGAGGCAGCGCGCATCAGCGGGCGCCTGCTTGGGCGCTATGCCGATAAGCTGCCGCTGGCTTGGCGGCTGCGGCTGAGCCTGCATCGGCGCTTTTGGCTGAACGCACATGCGCCAAAGACGCACTGAACGGCTATGCCAACTGACTCACTGCTCACCGAACACGCCCTTGAACTCTCTGTGGTGCTGCCCTGCCTGAACGAGGCAGAAACGCTTGCCGCTTGTGTTGTGGCGGCGTGGGCAGGGCTTGCCGCGCTGGGTGTTTCTGGTGAGGTGGTTGTGGCGGATAATGGCAGCTTTGACGGCTCGCCAAGCCTTGCCGAACAGCACGGCGCACGCCTTGTGTATGTGGCGCAGCGCGGCTATGGCAGAGCCTTACAAGCAGGCATTCACGCCGCACGCGGGCGCTATGTGATCATCGCCGACTCGGACGGCAGCTATGATCTAAGCTGCCTGAAGCCGTTTTGGGCAAAACTGCACGAGGGCTACCCGTTGGTGATCGGCACACGCTTCAAGGGCAAGATTCTGCCGCGTGCCATGCCGCCGCTGCACCGCTATTTGGGCAACCCGCTGCTCACATGGCTTGCCAATCGGTTGTTTGGCACGCGCCTGAGCGACTATCACTGTGGAATGCGTGCCTTTGAGCGCGCCGCGCTGCTCAACTTGCCTTTGCACGCAGAAGGCATGGAGTTTGCCACTGAAATGATCGCCCAAGCAGCCCTAAACACCTTGCCGCTTGCCGAAGTGCCAATTACCTACGCGCCGGATGGACGCAGCCGCCCGCCGCATTTGCGCCCGTGGCGCGATGGCTGGCGGCACCTGCGCCTGATGCTGCTCCTAAAATGGCAGCGGCGCAAAATACGCCTTGCTCAGGCAGTCAGTGTGAAGCCACCATCCACGACCAACACCTGACCGCGTATCATGGCGGCATCGGCGCTGCATAGGAAGGTAACCGCCGCCGCAATGTCATCCACGCTCACCATGCGTCCTGCTGGCACGCGCTCTTTCACAAACGCTGTCGGATCAGCCAAAATAGATTGTGTAACGCTGAAATGCTTCAGCGCGTCCGTCTCTACAAAGCCGCCGCTGACCGCATTTACGGTGATGTTCAAAGGTGCGAACTCCACAGCCAGGTAGCGCGTCAGTGCCTCCAGCGCCGCCTTTGAAACGCCAACCAGCACATATTCAGAGACCACACGCTGCGCGCCAATGCTGCTGATGTTCACAATGCTACCGCCGCCGCGCTCTTGCATGAGTGCCGCCGCGTGCTGAGAAGCAAAGAGCGCCGCCCGCGCATTGATGTTCAGCGTCCAATCCCAACCTTTGGCGCGCTGCTCCAAGACGGGACGGTTATAGCCCGACGCCGCGTTGTTGACCAGGATATCCAAGCCGCCGAAAGCACGCGCCGCCTCAAAGAGCCGTTCAAGGTCAGCCTCTTCGGCAACGTTCGCCTTAATGAGCTGTGCGCGCCTGCCCAATGCGCTAATGGCGGCGGCAGTTTCTTCGGCGCTTTCGCGGTTGCGAAAATAGTTCACGATCACATCGGCGCCTTCTTTGGCAAGGCGCAGTGCAATAGCACGCCCGATGCCACGCCCACTGCCTGTGACAAGGGCAATTTTGCCGATGAAGCGGCTCATAAGGCTGCCTCGTCTGCATAGCGGATCGGCTTTAGCAGCGTGCGGTCAAAGTTGGCGATGTTGGCAGCACCGAGCGCCTGTAGGTGTATCCGCACCGCAGCCACATCTGCCCGCAGCGCGGCAATATCAACGCCCATGCACTGATCAGGCAGCGGCGCAAACCACTGCACAGCCCGCAAAAACATCTTGTGCGCGCCATTGTAATTGCCGCGCAAAATCTGATAGTAGGCAACGCTCACTTGCAGAATGACGCGATACAAATCGCGGATTGGGCGTGTTTCTGCCATCCATGCTTCTTCAAGCGTCTCGTGGCATTCGTAATATTCACCGCGATTGAACTCTTGCAAGCCGCGCAGGGCTAACGGCGGCAGCGGCTCGGCACACTGTTCAGCGAGGGCAGTGTTACGGGTGGCTGTTCGCGCATGTAGGCGGATGATCGCAACAGCGTCTTGGCTGAACTTTGTCGGTGCATACAGCGGAATATTGACCGCCGCAGCGCGTGCGATTGCCGCCTCACCTTCACCAATGGCAAGCGTTGGCAAGCGCCTTGTGGCAGGATCAGAGCGCGTTTGGGAAAGCCATGCCGCCGCGCCGTCCAACTCAACAATGATCAGGCTAGGGTGTAGATCGGCAATGAGCGCCACGACTGCACTGCCCTCTGCGTTGTGCGGCAAGGCGTGCAGGCGCACATCAAAATCGGGGAGCGCGTTGAGGGCTTGGCGAATGGCTGCGCTGTTCACAGCTGCAAAGAGGATTGGGTGTTGGTCAGGCATACAAAAATACTTAGCAATTCTTAAGCGTTTTGGCGTATTGTAGGGTGAATCGCGGGAATGAGCAAATCTGGGTTACAATCGGTGTGTTGGTGGCTCAGTGAAAAGGGAATTTATGCGAAAACAGGCAATTTTCAGCATAGCAGCGCTCTGCGCCTTGCTGAGTGTGATCATCAGTTTTAGTGGGAGGCAAACACTTGCCCAATCGCCAACACGAACGTCCACGCAGACGTTGCAGCCAACCACCCAAGCACCCACACGCACCCGCACACCTTTACCGACTCGCACATTGACTCCGACCCGCACAGCCTTACCAAGCCGCACACCAACATTGACTGTTACGCCAACTGTGGCAGTTACACGCGGCGGCGAACGCGGCGTGATTGGCATTGGCGTGCAAGATGCGCCAGAGGGCGGCGCCTTGATCGTCTCGTTGGCACCCAACGCGCCGGGCATACGGGCGGGCTTGCGCGTTGGCGATGTGATTACAGCCGTCAATCGGCGGGCGGTTGCCAACGCCGATGAGTTGGTGGCGCTGCTGGCTGAACGGCGTGCCGGCGATCAAATCACGCTCAACATACGGCGGGATGGGCAGATGCAGGTCATCACATTGACTCTGATCCGACCAACTGCCACGCCGCGCAACATTTCGCCAACACCGCTGCCTGTTCAGCCAACCAACACGCCCGCACCACGCATCACAGCTACAATTGATATGGTGCGCGTGCGGCTAAATTTCCCGCGCTATGGCTTTGAGGCAGAGACGCTGCCCAATGGTTTGCGCGTTAGCCGTGTAGAGCTGACTGTACCGGCTGCCACACTGATCCGCGTGGGTGACTTGATCACACAAGTGGATAACATCCGCTATTCACCTGAGAACATCTCGCGCATTGTGACTCTGCTCAACACACCGAGCATCACCGTTGTGCAGTTGGTTGTGCAGCGTGGTGGTAGAAGGCTCACCATCCGTGTGCCTGCTATTGGCGCAGCAAGCACACCTACCGCACGCTTTACCCAGCCGCCGGATCTTCCGCGGGTAAGGTATACCTTCAACCGCTATGGCTTCCAAGCCGAAACACTGCCTGATGGCTTGCGCGTAACACGGATAGACCTGCCCGCCAGCCAAATTGACCTGCGCGTTGGTGATCTGATCCTCCAAGTAGACACCATCGTTTATGCACCCAACACACTCTCGCGCCTCGTGAGCCTGCTCAATTCGCCCACCCGCGAGGTTATCAGTGTGCGGCTGCTGCGGGATGGTAATATGCGCACAGTGACTCTGCGCGCTATAGGCAGCCCGATCACGCCGACTGCTACGCCGCCATCTGGGCAACCAGCGCCTCCCGCAGCCACAGACGCCTTCACGCCTGTACCGGGAATGCGTGTGCAGCTTGGCGTGCTTTACGAGGCGATTACGCCACAGGTGGCACGCGCACGCGGCTTGCGCGTTACGGATGGCGCGCTGATCCTCGAAGTCTATGAAAACAGCCCGGCGGAGGTTGCCGGCTTGCGCGTCGGCGACATTATCCTTGCCGTGAATGGCGATGTGGTGGACGCCAAGCGCACGCTGCCGCTGCGCCTGCTACCTTACGCACCAGGCGATACCGTCACGCTGATGGTGCTGCGCGGTAATCAGCGCCTCAGCGTGCAGGTAACCTTTGCCCAGCGCGGCGTTGCCATGAACTAAGGTATCGCTGAGGGGGCGACAGTAACTTTTCGGCAAATCAGATTTACCCCTATCCCTAGCCCTTTCCCCGCACGCGAGGAAAGGGAATCAGAGGTGATCTGCAAAGTCCCGCCCTGTCTACGGGGCGGGATTTAGGGTGGGGTGAATTTTAGTGTCGCCCCCTCAGCTAAGGTATCGGGAAGGGCGCGTTAAGCCTATGGTGCTTGACTCGCCCTTTGAAATGATGCTAGGATTAGGGATACCCCAATTTAGCTTGAAAGGACTGATGATGCTAAAGGTTTCTCACAAAACGCTCGCCTTCGCAATTGCAATGATGCTGCTTGTTGCGGTGGTTGCACTTGCCTTCAACGTGCTGAACGTTAACTCCGTCAGCGCACAGTATGTGCCTGAGGCTACTGGACCAAGCGGCACCGGCGGCAATATAGATGCCAACGGTGACCCTGAGGTTGTGGTTGCCACCAAAGTCAAAATCCTTGTGCCAGAAGGTGGTCAGTTGGTGGTGCGTGAAGGCGATGCCTTTGCCCGCCTGCTGCCGCCACCGAACGTCGGCAATCGTTCTGTGATTGATATTCCCTATATCCGTGCGGCGGATGTGTTTGTGTTCTATCGCGGTGCATCTTTCAAAGGCGATTTTGCCGAAGGCTTAAGCCTGTGCCTACGCGGCAGGGGCAGTATCCTGTTCGCATCGGTGAAGGGTGCGCCACGCCAATTCTTCCCGAACACCACATTAAGCAATGCGCGTCCGCGCTTCACTTGCACCACAATCTTCAATCCCGGCACGGTGGCGTTGGTCGCCCGCTAGACTAGGTGCAGCCTAGCAACTTCAACAGCTAAACAGAGGGTAGGTTCAAAAACCTACCCTCTGTGTTTTTTAGAAGCTTACATCATTGCCGTCGTCGTCGTCGTCATCGCCGTCGTCGTCGTCGTCATCGCCGCCGTCGTCGTCGTCATCGCCGCCGCTACCACCGCCCGACGATCCACCAGAGGCGCCACCGCCGCTGCCACCTGTGCCGCCCGGCGTTGCACTTGGGCGCACACCCGGCGGCAATGGCG
>DAOTVQ010000045.1:0-68819 GCA_034436355.1 Anaerolineae bacterium | reverse complement strand
ACCCTAACGCCCACCCCGCCGCCAACCGCCACACCACTGCCCACTTTGCCGCCGCTGAGCGCCTACACGCTGCTCTACCTGCGCGAAGTGGATGGTTTGCCCGCCCTCTTTAGCAGCCGCGCCGATGGCACAGGCGAACGCCGCCTGACGCCACCCGGCGAGCCGTTTACCTTCCCCGCATGGTCGTCGGACGGCACGAAAATTGCCTACACTGCCCTTGTGGATGGCAGAGAGCAGATTTTTACGGCAAACGCCGATGGCAGCAACGCGCAAATGGCGCTTGAGATGCCCAACACACGCGCCCGCGCTGTGGCATGGTCGCCCGATGGCACGTCAATCGCCTTTAGCTCTGATGACGTGCAGATTGATGATCTGTTCATCTATCGCTTTGGCGAGCCAGCCGTGCAGCGCATTACAGACGGGCGCGGCATCGAAACTGATCCCTCGTGGTCACCGGACGGCACAAAGATCGCTTATGCGGCTGACCCAACCGGCAGAGGTGGCTCGTTGCAAATCTTCGTGCGCGACCTGACCAAAGAAGGGCGCGAGGCAACCATCCAACTGACCAGCGGCGGGCAGAATTTTTCGCCGGTTTGGTCGCCCGATGGCAGCCAGATCGCCTATGTCTCTGTGCAAGGGCGCGGCTCGCGCATCCTCTTGATGCGCGCCGATGGCAGCGATAAGCGCCCGATCACCTTTGGCGATGGCAGCGCCGAAAACCGCGATCCGTCGTGGTCGCCTGATGGACGCTACATCTTCTTTAGCTCTACGCGCAACGGCGGCGTGTTCAACATCTTCAGCATGACGACGGATGGGCGTAACGTTGAACAAATCACCAACTTCCCGGAAAATACCTATTCACCCAAAGTGCGACCTTAAGCCCGTGAAAGGAGCGTCTACCGCGTGACTACACCATCCTCTGATCCCAAAGTCGAACAACTGCTGCGCGAAGGTATGGCAGCCGCCCGTGCGGGCGATAAAGAGACGGCGCGCACCAAACTGCGCGAAGTTGTGGCACTCGATCAATACAATGAAAAGGGCTGGTTCTGGCTTGCCTCAGTCGCGGAGTCCATTGAGGAACGCCGCGTTTGCTTGGGCAACGTCGTTGTGATCAACCCTGATAACGAAAAAGCCAAGCAGATGCTGGAGCAGATCAGCTTTGGCGCCTTCACCTCGCCCTTCAACACGTCTGAGGACGCCCAGAATCAAAAGACTATCATCCGCACGATTGCCATTGTGGGTGGTGTGGTGGTCGTGCTGCTGGCATTGGTGCTGATCATTTTTGGCGGTGGCAGCAGTGCTGATCAACCAACGCCAACGTTTGCCGTGCTTGCCACCGAAACGCCTGATGAGCGCCTTCAGACAGCCACAGCTGCCGCTGCATCAGCACTTATTACCCAAACGGCTGCCGCCGACCTGACGCGCATCGCCCGCCAACTGCCGCCCACCTGGACGCCCTCGCCGCCGCCCACACCACAAGGCGGGTTCGCACCTACGGCGCTGCCCGCGCTGCCCTTCACGCTGGAAGGGCGCTTGATCGTGCAGTATGGCACGCCGCTGACCCGTGATGGCTACTTACCAATGTTCCTGTACGACCTTGCCACAGGTGCCCAAACGCCGCTGACAGAGCGCGAACGCGGCGACTATGGGCGCTTTGTGCCAGATGGCAGACGCTTCATCTATGCACGTTTGGTGACTGGCGCACGCCAACAGCTCTTATTCCGCATTGCCAATCTAAACGGTTCGCAGCCGCAGGAACTCAGTGCCTTTTGGCGCAACCAGCCGCCCTTAGCTGATCAGGCAATGCTCTCGGTTGCCCGTAACGGGGAAGGTGTGGCGTTCATCGCCCGCAATATTGCAGGTGAGAATGACGGCACCTCGGATGTGTACTATCTGCCGCTGCGCCTTGTCAGCAATGAGCCGCCCACACCCATCCCAACCGAAACGCCGCTGCCCACACCTACACCCGAAGGCAGCGACGCCACCCTTGCGCCAACCCTTGCACCGACCCTGACACCGACCTTAGAGCCGCTGCAAGTGCAGCGCGTGACGGCGCGTGAGAGCGGTGTGAACACTTGGGCGGCGATCTCGCCTGATGGGCAGCAGATCGCCTTCGTCTCTGACCGCACCGATATTGGCGGGCGTGCCACCGACCTGTACGTTGTGCCAGTCAACGAAGAGTTTGCGCCGGAAGTGGCGCTGACTGAGGATGGTAGTGATCTGCTCGAATCGGCGCCGTCATGGTCGCCGGATGGCAAGCAGATCGCCTTTGCGGCAGGTGCGGCGAATAGCGGGCGCGTTGATCTGTTCGTGATCAATGCCGATGGCAGCAATCGGCGGGCGTTGGTGGAAGATTTCGGCGAGTGTGCGCGCCCGTTGTGGTCGCCCAACGGTGAGCATATCATCTTCTCTGCCAAGCGCGGCAACAAGTGGGAACTCTACGTGGTGGTGATCGAGTCGGGTGAGATTTATCAGATCACCCGAACGGAGGAAGATGTGATCATCGCCACCGACTGGGGCAACTAAACGAACCGACGGCGAGATGAGGATCAACTTGTGAGCCTGTTCTACGAATATAGCGGCAACCTGCACATGCACACGCCCTATTCGGATGGTGAAGCATACCACGCCGAGATCGCACAAGCGGCGCTCTCGGCGGGCTTGGATTTCATCATCGTGACCGATCACAACGTGCTGGTGCAGGGCGTAGAAGGCTACTACAGCAGCGGCGAGGGCGCAGAACGCCGCCATGTGCTGCTGCTGAGCGGCGAAGAGATTCACGACCGCACCCGCCAGCCACAGGTCAATCATCTGCTCGTCTACGGCGCAGAACGCGAGCTAGCCGCCTGCGCTGCCGACCCACAGGCGTTGATCAACGCGGTGAATGCTGCTGGCGGCATCTGCTTTTTGGCACACCCGCACGATACGCCCTTAGAGCGCGTGCATGAGCCAGCTATCCCATGGGAAGATTGGCAAGTGCGCGGCTTCAGCGGCTTGGAGATATGGAATTATATGTCCAGCCTGAAGCAGGTCATTAACGAGGGCAGCCTGCTGCAAGGCGTGCGTGCTATCTTCCGCCCAGAAGACGTGATCAGCGCGCCGAATCCGCTGACGCTTGCCAAGTGGGATGACCTGCTGAGCATGGGACGGCGTGTAGTTGGCATTGGCAACTCAGATGCCCATGGCACGGTCTTTCAGATCGGTCTCTTCAAGCACACCGTCTTTCCCTACGACTTTTTGTTTAGCTGCGTCAACACGCATATCCTTAGCGCGCAGCCGTTCAAGGGCGAATGGCAGCACGATAAGGCGCTCATCTACAAGGCGCTGCGGCACGGTCACGCCTACATCGGCTACGATCTGCTGGGCAGCACGCGGCAATTCCGCTTTTCTGCCAACGGGCAGTATGGCAGCGCCATCATGGGCGATAGCCTGAAGGTCGGCGGTGGAGTCACTTTACAGGCGTTGGCAGGCGAGCGCAGCCACATCAAGATCATTCGGCATGGCAAGGTGGTGGCAGAAGCAGACAACCGCGAAAATCTGACCTATACCGCGCAGCAAGGCGGCGCCTACCGCGTGGAGGTGTGGCGCACCTTCAAAGGCAAACCGCGTGCTTGGATTCTGAGCAACCCGATTTACCTTGAAGATGCCACCTATCAGGCGGATGGACTTTAGCGCGGCTGCACACTGTATGTGATCAGGCTTAGTTCTGTGGTGAATTCTGCCAAGCCGCTGAAGGCGATCACAGTGCCGCCTTGCACCGTTAGGCTGAGCGGCGCATCCCGATCCAAGATGTGCCGTTCGATCCCTTCACCCTCCGCCAAAACCTGCACCAACGTGCGCGCTGGCAATCTGTTGGCAATCCGCACGAAGCCTTCTGCTTGCCAGCCATCTGTGCCGCTTTCGGCGTCGTGAAAGTAGCCGATCTCTGGCAGCGCGATGTCGTCCAGCGCCATGCCTTCAAGGTTGATGGCGTCGTCCATGATGTAGTCAAAGCGCAGCAGAATCGCTTTGCCTGCATAGGCGCTCAGATCGGCGCTGACTGCCACCCATTCAGGCAGATCGCCGCCGCCGCTGTTGCCCGTGAATGCCACACCATACGGATTGTTGTTGCCGCCGCTGGCACGGCTCTCCGAAGTCTCGATAGCCTGCCAGGTGTCGCCACCATCTTCCGAAACGCTCAGGTAGGCATAATCCCAATCTTCCTCAATGGCGTGCCACAGCCGAAAGGTGAGCGTTGCGCGCTGGACGCCGCGCAGATCAAAGGCGCGAGTCAGGCGCGTGTGGCTGTTATCACCGCGATTGCTCCACCACAGGTAGCTGCCGCTGTAGGCATTCGTTGGCAGTACCTTCACGGTTGGCTCGCTCTGAGCAGTCAAGGTGTAGCTTCCGTTGGGCGGCATACGGAAGTAGTAAGTGCCGAATTGTGGCAGGCTCAGCAGATTCTCGCCCATCTCGATGGCTTGGCTGCGCGGTGCTTGGCTAAGCGGCGTTGGGCAGCCTGTGTTCAGCGCGTTCTCCGCCACCCAATCGGCAAAGAAAAGCTCAGCAGTCAGCGGCGCGCCGTCCGCGCCTGTAAGCTGAAGTGCCTGAAAGGTTTCGGTAAGGCTCTCCAGATCGTTGGTTGGGTTGGCGGCAAGCGCGGAAACTGCCTGTGCGCCGAAACGGTGCAAAAAGCAGCGCATGAACAGATAGGCAGCGCCGTAGTGTGGCGCGGAATCCGTCAGGGCTGACCACGTGTTAAGCTGCGTTTGCGGGCGGTCGAGAAAAGCACGGGCAAAGCCTACGCTATCGGCGCGATAGCCGCTTAGATCGGCAGCCAACTCGGACATGCCTTCATTTAGCCACAGCGATTCATTAGAGTCGTTGGCGTAATGGATCATGTGTTGGAATTCGTGGGCAAGGGTGCCTTCATAACCTGATGTGCCAATTTCCATTGTGTCCAAGTTTACCCAGAACATCTGATGCTCGTTGCTGTCTGGCACAATGGCGCGTGGATAGTGATCGGTGCTGCTGAAATAGGCGGCAACGCTGCTGCCCAGATTGTGGGCATGGACGATGTACAAGCGCGGATCGGCATCCACGCCGGGCGACTCCTCAGTGCCAAAGTGGGCGCGCACCGTCGGGTAGATGACCTGATCAAAGCGTTCGGCGCTGCGGCGCAAGGCGGCTAGGTTGGGCGTGAAGCCTTCCTCAAACCACCAGTGGGCGTGTTGGCTGGTGAGGGCAAGGCGCGCCGTGAAGCTGAAGCGCGTATTGGTATCCAGATTATAGGTTTCAAACGGCTTGGTATCGCCAACGCGGTAGCGGACAGGCGCCACGCGGCGGGCGGGCAGTTCGCTGACGCCAAGATACCAACGGGCAAGCGTAAAGCGATTCCGAAGGGGCAGTTCGGCAGCGCGTAAGGTGGCAAGCGTCTCAGCAGCAAGATCGCTTTGGGCAGTGATCGGCATGGCGTGCAACACACAGAGCAGGGCGCACCCGATCAGGAACAGGCGGCGCATGGGCAACATCCTCATAAACGAACGGAATGCCTTCAACCATACCACACATGGGCGGAATCGTCTCCGATTGTTGTTGAGTTGGCACGCATAGGCTAGAATCTGCGGCAGTCAAAAATATCCACAGCAGGCGTGTTGTTTTGCACGCCCTCAGAAAGGTATTACAAACGCATGTCCCAAACCGTTCCGATTACAGTCGCGCATGGCGACGGCATCGGTCCCGAAATTATGGAAGCCTGTCTTTTCATCTTGAAAGAGGCGGGCGCACGTATTGAGATTGAGACCATCGAGATTGGCGAGCAGGTCTATTTGCGTGGCAACCCTGCCGGCATCGAGCCGAGCGCGTGGGAATCGCTACGCCGCACCCGCGTGTTCTATAAAGCGCCGATCACCACACCGCAAGGCGGCGGCTTCAAATCGCTGAACGTGACGGCGCGTAAGACGCTGGGCTTGTATGCCAATGTGCGCCCGTCCGTCGCCTACAATCCGTTCATCCGCACCAAGCATCCGGGCATGGATTTGGTCATCGTGCGCGAGAATGAGGAAGACCTCTACGCCGGCATTGAACACCGCCAAAGCGACGAAGTCTACCAATGTCTGAAGCTGATCACGCGCCCCGGCTGCGAGAAAATCGTGCGCTACGCCTTCGATTATGCCCGCCAAAACGGGCGCAAGAAGGTGACAGCCTTCACCAAAGACAACATCATGAAGATGACCGACGGCTTGTTCCACAAGGTCTTTGATGAGATCGGCGAGGAATATCCCGATCTGGAAAAAGAGCATTGGATTGTGGACATTGGCGCGGCAAAAATGGCGGATACGCCTGAGGCGTTCGATGTGATCGTGCTGCCCAACCTCTACGGCGATATCCTCTCCGATGTGGCGGCGCAGATCGCCGGGTCGGTTGGCTTGGCAGGCTCCGCCAACATCGGCACCCATGCTGCCATGTTCGAGGCGATTCACGGCTCTGCGCCGCGCCGTGCCGGTCAGAATCTCGCCAATCCTTCGGGCTTGCTGCTGGGCGGCGTGATGATGATGGTGCATATTGGGCAGCCTGACGTGGCAGAGGCAGTCCATAATGCATGGCTGGCAACCATTGAGAACGGCTACCACACCTACGACATTTTCAAGGAAGGCGTCAGCCGTGAAAAGGTTGGCACCCGCGAATTTGCCGAATGGGTGGTGAAGCACTTGGGGCAGAAGCCGCAGCAGTTGAAGGCAGCCACCTATTCCGCCGCCAGCGCCATGACCAAAGCTGCTGAGGTGAATTTGAGCCGTCCGCCTGCCAAGAAAGAGCTGATCGGCGTGGATGTCTTCCTCCACTGGACAGAGCGTGACCCGAACAAGCTCGGTGAGGCGATCAAGGCGTTGGGCGATGCAGGGCTGCAACTGACCATGATCAGCAATCGCGGGCAGAAGGTCTATCCGGATGGCTTGCCAGAGACTTTCTGTGTGGATCACTGGCGCTGCCGCTTTATGTCCACTGTGCAAGGGCAGCCGATCACGCACCAGCAGGTAGTGAGCCTGCTTGGGCGCGTGGCAGCCGCTGGCTACGATTTCATCAAGACTGAGCATCTCTACACCTTTGACGGTGTGGAAGGCTTCACCCGCGGGCAGGGCGAATAAGGCGGCTGCCTTTACGCACAATGACCTGAGGGCAGTAAAATTCACCCCACTCTAAATCCCGCCCTGTAGACAGGGCGGGACTTTTCAGCTTACCGCTGATTCCCTGTCCTCGCGTGTGGGAAAGGGCTAGGGATAGGGGTAAAACGTGCATTGTCGCAAGGGTCGGACGAGTCCGACCCATTCATTTTTTAAGCGGTGCGTCCATCTGGGCGCTCACAGGCTGGGGAAACAACAATGCAAACTTTCTGTTGGCGGCAAACAAGATGGGCAGCCACTTGGCATTGCGCTTGGTCTTTTGGCGGCGCTGCTCTCGACGCTGGAGCCAGTGGTAAGCCTATTACTGGCGGCACTGCTGTTGGGGCAGGCGCTCACCGAACTGCGCGTGCTTGGCGGCGTGCTGATCCTAAGCGCGGTGATCTTGCTCTCAAGGGGTGCGCTGCGCGCAAGCGAACAGGTGTCATAAGTTTATGACACACACGCCGCTTATCAATCTTTAAGCGTGCGGGAAGGCTCATCAGCAGCCGCTAAACGCCTGAAAAATCCACAACAAAAAGCAACATTCTTGCAACATGCCCGCTGGACGGATTGACAGCCGCGCCGCATGTTCTATAATGCATAACATCATCGTTGGCTAGTTGAACGGGCTTTATGCTTGCCCATGTAAAACGGTCTGCCCTGACCATCCCTTTGCAGCACGCCGTTAGCGCACCGCGCACGGTGAAGCTGGCTTTCCACCACGCCTAGCGCGCTTGGGCTGCCTCTGTTTGTGTGCCGCCGCCGCGTAAGACGTGGCGGCTTTTGTTTGCCTATTCGTTGGCGATGCGGCACGTTAGGCTGTGCCGCTGCACACACAAGACACGAGGTCTAAGAAAAGAGGAGAATGAGCGCGCTTCCACGCACACGCTTAGAGACGCTTCCGCTGCCATTTACCGCGGCGCCTGCACTGCCCGCAGGCTATGAGATTGCCGATGGACGCCTGTTTTATCGCGGCGTTGATGTCATGGCGTTGGTCAACCGTCCCGTCTTTGCCAACGGACGCCTTGAGCGCCCTGCGACGCCGCTGTATGTGCGCCGCCTGAGCGCCCTGCGCGAGAACTACGCCTACCTAAAGGCTACCTTTGCCGCTGCGAAGGCACAGCTTGGCTACCCACGTGAGGCGTTGATCGCCTACGCCAGCAAGGCGAACCCTGCTGCGCCAGTTGTCAAAACACTGTTAGCGGCGGGCGCCGCCTACGAGTGTTCCTCCGCCTTTGATGTAGACGTGCTGCGCCACGCCGCCGCCAATGGCTGGCTGGATCACAGCCGCCCGATCTTGGCAAACGGCTTTAAGATTCCGCGCTACGCCAATGCGCTGCTGCGCTTGCACGGCGAGGGCTTTGAGAACGTGCTGCCGATCTTTGACGATCTGGAAGAACTGGAAGTGTTCGCCGCAGCAGGGCAGCCCTTTGAGGTTGGCTTGCGGGCGCGCACGCTCTCTGATCAGCCTAATCGGTTTGGCTTGGGTGCAGAGGAAATGCGCTATGCCGCCGAACGGCTTGCCGCCACTGAGCATCTGCGCCTGACGACCTACCATGCCATGCAGACCGTTTCGGCAGGGCGCGGGCTAAGCTATCAGACGGCGCTCATCCACAGCTTGCGCGGCTATGCGGCGCTCTATCGGCAGGCGCCAACGCTGCACCGCTTCAACTTTGGCGGCGGCTTGCCAGCGCGCTACAGCGGGATGCACTTTGAGGCGTGGATGCGCCAAACGCTCGGCACGATCATGGCGGTCTGCGCTGAGGAAGGCGTGCCAGCGCCTGACCTGATCTTTGAGACAGGGCGCTACATGGTGCAAGATCACGCCATGAAGCTCTTTAAGGTGGTCAAGACGCGCATGGGCGCCGATGGCGTGCCATACTACATGATAGATGGCAGCATCATGAGCAACTTCCCGGATGCGTGGGCATTGGGTGAGCCGTTCACCGTGCTGCCTGCCAATAATTGGGAGGGCGCCTTTGTGCAGGCGCGCCTTGCCGGCTTAACCTGCGATCATGATGATGTGTATCCGACGCGCAGCATGAACGCTGAGCCGCTGCTGCTGCCTGCCAATACGGACGGCTTGGTGATCGGCTTCTTTGAGTGCGGCGCCTATCAGGAAACGCTTGGCGGACGGCACGGCGCGCATCACTGCCTGCTGCCCGAAGGTGGCGAGTTGATCCTTGATGAAGATGCCGACGGTGCGGCACTGCTGCAATACGAAGGTGGGCAAGATGCACCAGCCATGCTCGGCGCACTTGGCTATGGCTGACTGATCATTGGCTATCTAACTGCATGGCTAGGCAGTGAGGCGATTCACGGTATGAGTCGCCTCACTGTTTTCTAGCCGCGCTTGATGATCCGCAGCGGCAGCCCGCCTTTCGGACCCATCGTGATTTGCGGCTCTAAGGTGACCTTCTGATCAGGTTCGGTGAGCGCAAAGCGGTACTTTTGCCCAATGGTTGCCAACGCCAACACGCCTTCCATCATGGCGAATTGGTTGCCAATGCAAATATGATTGCCACCACCAAAGGGCATGTATTGGAACTTGTGCCAGGTCGCCTCAGCATCGTTGGCGAACCGTTCGGGCAGGTAAGTCTCTGCGGCTTGCCACCAACGCGGATCGCGGTGCGTGACATACGGACTCATGAACAACACATCGCCTTTTTGGAAGCGGTAGCCACCAATCTGCACGGCTTGCGTGGCTTGGCGTGCATTGAACCACGTCGGTGGGTACATCCGCAGCGTTTCTTTGAAGATGAACGTGGTGTATTCCAAACTGCGCAGATCGGCAAGCGTTGGCAGACGTTCGCCTAGCACCTGTGCAAGTTCGGCGTGGAATTTCGCCTCAATTTCAGGGTGGCGTGCTAACTCGTACCAGGTGAAGGTGAGGGTGAGGGCAGTTGTATCGTAGCCCGCCAAATAGAGCGTTAGCACTTCATTGCAGATCGTCTCATCATCCATGCCTTGTCCACTTTCCTCGTCTTTGGCATTGATGAGCATTGAGAGTAAATCTGCCTTGTTTTCACCAGAGGTGCGCCGCGCCCGAATAACTTGCAAAATTGCCTCACGCAGCACGGCAGAGCCGCTTTTTTGCTTGCGCCGCAGCGGTGTTTGTATCCATTCGGGCAGCTGGATGATGGCTGCCATTTGCTGTGTGCCAAATTCCTGAAGTTGCCGAATGCCTTCCGCGATCAGGTGTGCTTTGCTGGCGCCGTCATCATGGAATAAAGCGCCGGTCACAATTGCCAGCGTCATGCGATCCATATCTTTTTCAAGATCGCGCACGGCGCCATCTTGCCACAAGGCAGTAATCTGAAGTGCCTCATTCACCATGATCTGGGCATAGCTGGCAATTTGTTGGTGGTGAAAGGCGGGTTGGATCAGCTTACGCTGTTTGCGCCACCATTCGCCATCGGTGGTTAGCAGGCTATCACCCATCGTCTTTTTCAAAATGCCTGCAATGCGCTCTACACGGTGCATCACGGCGTGATTGGTCACGAGAATCTCGCGGATCATATCGGGATCATACACGATGTAGAACGTCTGTGGACCAAGTTTGAACTGCGCGATTTTGCCGTGTTGGCGGGCAAGATCAGTGAAGAATGCCAGTGGGTTGGTCCGAAACTCGCGGAAATTACCCAAGAGTGGGTGGCTCTTGGCGCGTGGAATGGCAGTTAGGGTCATAACACACCTTTCTCGGTTGGCAAACGCCTTAAGATTATATCAGGTAACTTATCATGTTCTGTAGATAGCTTGTGCCTCTTGCAGCTTAGACATAGACATTCAACACATCTGCAACTAAAGCATCACAGTCAACGATACCTTCAAGCACTCGCCTGCCCATTTCCCGAATAGCATCTAAGGGTGGAAGCGGTAAAGCCATAAGTTCCGTAGCACTCACTTGGGTGTTACCGTTGAAGGTTCGGAAATAATCATTCATCAATTGGCTGTTTAGCAGTGCTGCAAAGCCTTGTGCTTCTTCAACACTTAAATAATCACCTGGGCGATGAATATAATTGAGGTGATTTTCAAGCCCAATTAGCGGTGTTTCAAGATGAGCTAAGTAAGCAGCAGCAACTAAACGCTGCCGTTCTTCTTTGGCGGTGAAGCGCCGTATCAGTACATAGTTCTGATTAGGGATGAGGAGTTTCTCTGCACCTTGGCGGAGTATATATTGCCCTTCATGTGGTAGCGTCCATAGTACGCGCATTGGACGAACATTCTGCATCCATAATAACGGCACATGTGTCTCAGGGACATTGCCTGTAGCGGTGACGAAGTGTGTGGCACGAAAAGCTACCACAGGACCTGTTGAGACGCGCAGTCCGTAATCGTGCAGGCGTGCTGACCACCCTCGTACACGCGCTAGAGTAGTTGCTTGCTCTTCTGAGGTGGCTAGATGGAGAATGTTATCTTTCAAAACCTCTGACAAGGGCAAACGTTGGATAACACATTCACTCAAATCGGTTGCGCTGGTACTTGTTGAAACACGCACAAGCGAGTTGTGATGGGTACGCTCTGCCAGCAATATAATCGACTCTTGTAAAACATTATTGAAAAGGTCACGCCGTGACTCAAATAAATGCACAGCCTTAGGCGACACCTTTCCGAAGAAGAATTGTCGAAATTGTTTGAAATATTGCCCTGAGGCGTAACTCCGTGGCGTAAGGCAGACTAATTGACCGTTTTCCTTGAGAAGGGCTGCGCTAAGCGCCATAAAAATGGCATAGATGTTGGGTTGACCATGAATAATAACAGCGGTAGCTTTTGCCCGCATATCGGCTTTGGCAAGTTTGAAGTAAGGGGGATTGATGATCACAATATCAAAAATATTTGTGCTACTCCATTGCAACGCCCAAGCCTGTGCCATAATGAAGTCGCCGCGTATAATTTCAAATCGCAACACACGCTGGCGTGCTTGCATCCACATTTTTAAGTATTGCAGACTGGCTTCTAAATAAATGGCTAAATCAGAGTCAACTTCGTAGACAACCAAGTCAATATCTTCGGATAATATTTCACATACAGAACAAGCCAAAATACCTGTTCCTGCACAAGGGTCTAAAACGCGCTTGTATCCTTGTGAAGGGAGCAAGAGACTTGCCATAAAAGATGCCACAGAGCGCGGTGTAAAATATTGTCCCAAAGCCTTTTTCGTGCCGTACTTTGCAATGTACCATTCTCCAAGCCGTGCGGCGTAAGCAGCTGGCGTTTCATCAGAGTACGGTGAAGGTAGGTTTTGGGACATTGAACCCCTCTAAATGCAACACAAAAGTGCGGTTCTGTGTGTTAGGTTAGTGAAGATAACAAATGGGAAAATGAATAGAATATACGCTGTTTTGCGCGCAGGTTCACAGATCGGGCAGACCCGACCCCTGCGAAAGATCGCGTTATACATGCGGGCGGAACTTGTTCCGCCCGCAGCCTTTCTTAATCGTCGTTGGCGTCCTCGATGATGGTCGGTTCTTCATCGCTGACGAACTGCGCCCAAGCGCCCTGCATTCCATCCTCAGTGACGCCGTAGAAGGTGCGCGTATGCCCGCCTTCGGTCAGCACCAAATCGTAGCGGATGACGCCACCGCGCTTGTAGCGCTTCCACAAACCCACGTTCCCAACCCACTGCACCAAATTGAGATCGACCGGATTGGTCTCGTGCTGCATAATGGCATAGTGCCACAGGCGGCGTGCTGAGGTGCGCGTGACGTTCTTCACGATGCTGCCATTCCGCAGATCGCGCATGATGTGGTACTGCTCACCTTTGCGCGTCTCGGTGCCGATGATCTCCACACCGGTGCGCGGTGCGCCTGCCAACGCCGAGTCATCGCGGGTGGGTGTGCCAGTGGGTGGCTTCAAGGGTGCGCGGCTGCGCCGTGTGCGCTTAGCAGGTTCGGCGGCTGGCTCGCTCAGCACAGCAGCACTGCTCGGCACGCCTTCGACGCTTGGATCGGCTTTGGCGAGCGGCAGCGGCAGGCTTTCGGCAACAGGCAGCACCGTGACTGGACGCAGCGTGGCGGTCGTCTTTTTAGGCGCTTCAAGGGCAGGTGCGCTGCGCTGTATTTTCTTCAGCACAAGGCGCACAATCTCATCGCGGACGGCAAGGCTGGTCTCTGCCTCATCGCGCACATAGATTTTGTTATCATCAATGGCGTAGGGCGAATCGTTGCCGCGTGGCACCTGTATGCGGATGACCGATTTATCGGACATTTCTTGTGCATCAATTTCCACCTCAATGGGCGGATTGATGCTGCGCGCAATTTCTGTGCGCAGTGCCTCGATGCTCTCGCCAATGTTGTTGACGCCGACTGGAATGGTGGTCATATCTGCCGAGACGCCGATGTAGACTGTGCCGCCGTTGGTGTTGGCAAAGGCGCACACATCTGCGATTACAGCGTAGAGCTTGCCGCCCTGCCGTGCCATGCTCTCATGGAAGGACTGCACAATGCTCGGTCCTGCTTCGCGTGCCATTTGCACATAGTCGTAAACTTCCTGCCCGCCGAAGTAAGGGCGCGAACGGGCAAAGTCGTTGCTGGTGAACATCTCGCGGAGTGCCTCGAAAGAGCGTTCCGGCAGCAGCACTTCGGTGATGCGGTCACCAATCCCAAGATTTTTCTCGTTGCGCGGGTCTTTGGTGATGCGGTGCGCGTCCGAGCCTTGAATGCAGCGCATACGGCGGGGATATTCAGGCTTGGTGCCATTGAAAAAGCGGGCAGTGGTGCCGCGTCCGCGCCGATCAAGGTCGGTCACTTCAAGGCAGTGCAGGTAAGGGTCTTGGGTGTAGGCGATACGCGTCTGCCCGCCGAACTCAAAGCCGCGCATGGCAACGCCGTGCGTTGAGTTGGCGTGCGCGGCGATGGCGATGCCGCCTGCCTCGTTGATCATGCGGTAGGCGGTCAGCACGTCGGATGAAGCGCCAACGTTCGTCAAGCCATCATCTAGGGACTGGGCAGGCACATGCAGGCTGAGCAAGATATGCTCAATTTGGCGGACGCGCAAGGCGGGCGAAAACAGCCCTAGAACGTGAAAGCCAAAGGTGGCAGTGAACTCGAAGCCGGGCAGCACCAAAATTTTATCGAGCAGGCGGCGGTACTCGGCAAGGCGGCGGCGTTCTTCAGGCGTAGCGCGCTCGCGCTCTGCCAGCAGTTCCAGCGTTTTGATCTCCTCGTACATGGCGCCATAGCCGGCAACTGTGTTGTGATCAGTGAACGCAATAATATCCAAGCCGCGCATTTCGGCACGGCGCAAAATATCAAGATAAGTCGCATTCGGCTCTTGGTAATCGGCAGAGGCAGGCGTGTGAATATGCAGGTCAACGCGATACCACTGCATTTTGCCGTTACGCTTGATTGATTTGTTGGTCATACACTAAACATTCCCAAAATACGGTATGAGGGTGTTCACAGGGTGAAAACGCCGATCAAACCGAGCTGAGCAACTCATTCAATAGGCTTGGCAGTTCGGCAGGATCGAAGGGTTTGATCAGAAAACGGTTGGCGCCTGCGCGCAAGGCTGCGTCTTCAACGTTCATGCCTGAAGTCATGATGATGGGCGTCTGTTGGAAGGTGGCTTCAGCGCGCAACTGCTCAACCACATCTGTGCCGTGCATGTTGCCAGACAAGTGATAATCTATGAGAAAAGCGTCAGGCGTTTCTCTGCGCGCAATGTCGAGTGCTTCGCTGCCACGCGCCGCCAAGATGACCTGAAAGCCATCTAGGTCGAGCAATGTTTGCAAAAGCATTACTGTCGTCCGATCATCATCAACAATCATGACTTTTGGCACGGCAACTATCCTTTACGGGTCTGCTACACTTCTGCTCATTGGCGCGCCTCACCCAGATCGGCGCGCCGTTGGCTATTCGCGTTTGGGTGAAAGTGCTGTGTGCAGCACTTCATTGACATCGTCCACCAGCACAAAGGTGAGCGCAGCGCGCACATCGTTCGGCAGATCATCAAGGTCGGGTTCGTTGCGCTTTGGCAAAATAACGGTATCCACACCGAAGCGGTGTGCAGCCAGCACCTTATCTTTCACGCCGCCCACGGGCAGCACTTTGCCGCGCAGCGTGATCTCACCCGTCATGGCAACGTTGTGCTTCACGGTGCGCCCCGTCAGCAGCGAGGCAAGGGCTGTGACCATCGTCACGCCGGCGGAAGGGCCGTCTTTCGGCACAGCGCCGGCTGGCACGTGCAGATGAATATCGTGCTTTTCAAAGTAATCCTCAGGCACGCCCAGATCAGTGACGTGCGCCCGTAGGTAACTAAACGCTGCGCGTGCGCTTTCTTGCATCACCTCGCCAAGCTGCCCGGTATATTGAAAGCCTTTGCTGCCCGGCATGTGCGTTGCTTCCACAAACAGCACATCACCACCGAAGGCAGTTACCGAAAGTCCGGTGGCAACGCCGGGCAGTTCAGTGCGTGTGGTCAGTTCTTCGCCATAGCCAAAGCGCGGCTTGCCCAACGCCTTCCGCACGGCAGTCGGCGTCACACGGACGCGCTTGACGTCGCCTTCGGCGATGCGCGTCACCACTTTGCGCGCCACACTGCCGATAGCGCGCTCTAAGCCGCGGACGCCCGCCTCACGGGTGTAGTCGCGCACTAAGGTTTGGAGTGCCTCTGTGGTGAATTGCACCTCGTTTGGGCGCAGCCCATTCTCACGGATTTGGCGCGGCACAAGGTAGCGCGTGGCGATCTGTATCTTTTCCTGCTCTGTATAGCCTGAGAGCGCGATGATCTCCATACGGTCGCGCAGCGGACCGGGAATCGGCTCTAGCTCGTTGGCAGTGGTGATGAACAGCACTTCCGAGAGATCGAACGGCACATCAAGGTAGTGATCCCGAAATTCGTGATTTTGCTCTGGGTCAAGCACTTCCAAAAGTGCCGCCGATGGATCGCCGCGAAAATCGCGCCCTAGCTTATCAATCTCATCCAGCATGATGACCGGATTGCGCGTCTCGACGCGGCGCAGGGTTTGGATCATACGTCCGGGCATCGCGCCGATGTAGGTGCGGCGAAACCCGCGTATTTCTGCCTCATCACGCACGCCCCCTAAGCTCATGCGTGTGAACTTGCGCTCCATCGCCCGCGCAATCGAGGCGCCGAGCGAGGTCTTACCAACGCCGGGCGGTCCGACAAAACACAGAATCGCCCCTTGCCGATCACGGCGTGTTGTATCCGTGCTGGTTGGGTGGGCATTTCCATAGCGCTCAGCGCGCAGGCGGCGCACCGCCAGAAACTCTAGGATGCGCTCTTTGATGTCTTCCAAGCCGTAGTGATCTGCCTCCAGCACTTGGCGCGCATGGCGGATGTTCAAGTTGTCCTCAGTCCGTTTTGCCCAAGGCAGGCTGGTCATCCAATCGAGGTAGGTGCGGATGACGCCATATTCGGCGGAAGCTGCTGGCAAGCGCGCCATGCGTTCTAGCTCACGCTGTGCCTCGCGGAGTGCCTCTTCAGGCATATTAGCCGCCTCAATGCGCTCGCGGAACTGCTCTACTTCGGCAAGCTGTTCGTCATCTTCACCAAGCTCGCGCCGAATGGCTTTCAACTGCTCGCGCAGGTAGTAGTCCCGCTGCATACGCTCAATTTCAGACTGCGCCTGACTCTGAATCTTGCGGCTGATCTCCAGCACTTCAATCTCTTTGCTCAAAATTTGCATGAGCAAGTGCAGCTTTTCCAGCACGCTATCCAGCTCTAGAATGCGTTGATAGTTATCGAGGCTGAGGCGAATATAGGTGGCGATAGCATACACCAACTGAAGCGGATCGTTGGTGTTGAGCGCCGAATTGATCAGATCGCTTGGGATGCTTGGCACGAGTTCTGCCAGTTTGCTGAACTGGTCAATGACTGTGCGCTTGAGCGCCTCGACTTCGTTGGTCGTCTCCACCACTTCAGGGATGTGCGTGACACGCGCCCGCAAGAATGGCTCGTGCTGCGTATATTCATCCACGCGGATGCGCGCCAAGCCTTGCACCAACAGGCGGATGGTGCCATCCGGCGCACGGAACAACCGCAGCACAGCCGCCATCGTCCCAACCTTGTAGATGTCGTCCGGTTCAGGCGTTTCTAGCTCAGGGTTGCGCGAAGCGATCAGCCCGATCAGGCGGTCACCACTGACCACATCATCCACTAGGCGCACCGAGCGTTTCTGCCCAATGTTCAACGGCATGGCTGTCTGCGGATAGACAATCAGCCCGCGCAGCGGCAGAATAGGCAGTTCAGGTGGCACTTGCACACTGTTCTCGGCGCTTGGCTGTCCGCCTTCTGGGCTAAGGGTGACGTCTTGTTCTTCGTTCTTAACGGTGATCGGCTGCGCTGCACTTTGGGCAGGGCGCTTGAGCCGTTTACTGGGAGGCATGTGGGCTACTCGTCCGATCCTTGTGCGCCATCTACATCAACATTGACGATATGCACTTTTTGGCTGGCTGCACGTGGCAGTTCAACGCGCAAAAAGCCATCCTTGTAGGTTGCGGTGACGCGATTGCGGTCTACGTGCCAAGGCAGGCTGACAGCGGTGCGAAACTCGCCATAGCGCACTTCCATTTGGTGGAACGCCATACGGTCGCGCACGGCACGCCGCCGAATGCCGCTGATTATAAGGCGGCGCTCTTGCAGCGAGACGTTGAACTCACCATCGCGCATCCCGCCAATTTCCACCATCACCACCAACCGATCCGCCAATTCAAAGACATCCGTCGGCGGACGCCATACGTTTGACTGCCGCATGATGATCCAATGCTGCGTGACCTGATGCCCATGCACCGAATCAATCGTCAAGCCGCTTTCGGAGTCATCCTCTACTCTGTTGGCATCTTGGGTTATAGCCACCTTTGCCTCCAGCCCTTACTACACACTTTCTCACTAGTGCCATTCTACCACAGCACGCGCCAAACACACAAAAGCAGCAAAGCGCGCTACAATTTTGAAGTCACCTATCCGCTTAGCGAGACATAGGAAGACTGCCCATGATCGACCTAGACTCATCTGATGGTAAACTCCCACCCCTCGTCCTGATCACGGACGACAACCCACAAGCGCGTATGCTCTTGCGCCGCCTTTTGGAGCGGGAGGACTTTCGCGTGGAGGAAGCCGAAAATGGCGAGGACGCCCTTCAAAAAGCCCGTGCCTTGCTGCCTGACCTTGTGCTGATGGATATCCAGATGCCCATCATGGATGGCTTTGAGGCAGTGCGCCTGCTGCGTGAAGATTCCCTGACTGATCGCATTCCGATCATCGTGGTGACAGCAGCCGCCCGCGACTCGATAGATGTGGCGCACGGGTTTGGCTTAGGCGCTGATGATTACATCCTGAAGCCCTTCAACACCAGTGAGTTGATCGCCCGCGCCCGCAGCAAAATCAGGGCGCGCCGCCTTGAGGACACTTTGCAGCGCCGCAATGCACAGCTTGCCATCCTCTCCCGCATTGGCGCGCAGTTGGTGCGTGCTTTGGCGCTGCCCGAACTGGCAGAATATCTGCTGGACGCCCTGCTCGATCACCTCAAAGGCTCGTCCGCCATCCTCTTATTGCTGGATGATGCCAACACGCCTAATTTTTGGCTGGCGCGCGGCGGCAGCCTTGAGCGTGTGCTGCCGCTTTTGGTGGTCTGGCTGCCGCGCTATATTGTGACGTATGGGCAGCCCATCCTTATAGAAGACACGCAAACACTCCCGCCAGAGCTGAGCGCTGCGTTTGCCATTGATCAGATTCGGGCGGGCATTGCCGTGTCGCTTGCTTATCAAGGGCGCGTCTTTGGCGCCTTGGCGGTTGCCAGCCAACAGACCAGCCAGTTCTCCAAGTATGATCTGCGCCTGCTAGAGGCAGTTGCCGCGCAAGCCTCGCTTGCCATCCGCAACGCACAGCTCTACAGCGACTTACAAGCCTATGCCCACAACCTAGAGGCGATGGTGCAAACGCGCACAGAAGCACTTCAAAAGGCACAGCAGCAGCTCTTGCGCGCCGATAAACTTGCCGCGCTTGGCACCCTCGCAGCCGGCATCGCCCACGAGATCAACAATCCGCTGCAACCGTTGCTCACCAACCTTGAGCTAACCCTTGAAGACATTGATCAGACGCGCCCAATTGACCGTCAGCTGATCGAGTTTGCCACGCACGATGTGCAGCGCATCAAGCGCATTGTCAGCCGCCTGCTCGATTTTGCGCGCCCTGCCCAAACTGCTTTTGCACCGCTCTCCCTGAACGATCTGATCCATGAGGTGATGGTGCTGGCAGGCAAACAGCTTGAACATGCCCATGTGAGCGTCACCCTCCGCCTTGAAGCGCGGCAGTTGGCGCATGGCAATGCTGATCAGATCAGGCAAGTGCCGCTGAACCTTGTGGTGAACGCGATGGATGCTATGCCCAACGGCGGCACACTGCTGATCGCCACTGCGGACCGCCAGTGTGAAAAGGCGCCCTGCCTTGAACTCTTGGTGCGCGATAGCGGCGTTGGCATCCCGCCCGATCTGATCGCGCACATCTTCGATCCGTTTTTCACCACCAAGCTAAGCGGCACGGGCTTAGGGCTGGCGATCAGCCACAGCATTATCGAGGCGCACGGAGGGCAAATTCATGTGGAGAGCGTCCCTCACCAGACCACCTTCACCATCTATCTGCCGGCTGCCACCGATCCTTAGGCGTGGCTAGGCAATAAAAACACGCTATCTGTGCTGCGGCTATGGATTGCCTGCCAAGAAGCTGCCCACACTTTCGGCAAGGGCGCGGTTGCCTTCGGCATTCAGGTGAATGTCATCACGGAAGAAGAGCAGTTGCCCTTGCAGTGCGCGCGCCGTAAAGTCTGCGGTGAGGTCAAGGCAAGTCAGCTTTTCCGCCGCGCAGAATGCCAACAAACGCAAACGCGGTGCTGCCAACTGCTCAAGGTATGCATCCCCCAGATAAGGCGCAGTCAGGTGGCGGTAGGTTTCTTCTTTAGTCGGCACAAGGATCACCACAAACCGCCCGCCGTTTGCCTCCACCAACTGCCGCGTTCGCCTGATGGCTGCCTGCGAAAGCTGTTCACCTTCAAGGTTGCGCGCCTCAGCCATGTCGAACGCCTCGCGCAGGTAGGGACGCCCAAAGGCAATATCAATTTGCCCTGCAATAACGCGGTAAGGATCGACAAAGCGCAGGTTCTGTGGATCATTGGCGCGCCCAAGGGCTTCCAACAGGGCAAAGGTTGCCGAATATTGGCGCAGCCATGCTGCCAGCGGCGAGTCACTGGCGGTGGCAGCCGCTGGGTTAGGCGGAGTCTGGGCGGTGCCGTTCAGCAGCGCTAAGCCATAGTCGTCGTTGTAGTCGTTGCCAAAGAACTGCCACAAGACCAACTTTGGCTGCACTAGCCCAAGTTCGGGCTTTGCCACAAAGTCGAAATAGCGGCGCGCATGGCTTTCAGCGCCTGTGACAGGCTGCCCTAAGTTAGCAATGTTCACGCCAAGCTGCGCCCCAAGCAGATTTACCCAGCACTGATCAGCATCAGTGAAGCAGAAGGTGTGTGAGTCACCGAGCGCGGCAGCCTCAACCACGCCATTTTCAGGCGGCGGCGTGCGGAAGCCAACGCGCCCACCCCACCAAGCGTAACTATCTACCCGAAAGCGCACGCTCAGGCTGCCTACTTGCTCCACATGCCGCACGTCGGGCGTCACGATCATCTGGTAGGCAGCGTCCTCTTGCCAGAGTGGCAGCGGCGCAAGGCGCGCCTCGCCAAAGGGTGTTAGATGGACAAAGCGCAGCGCGATTTGCAGCCCGCTTGGCAGCACGCCATACAGCAGGCGGAGAGCGATCTCTAACACAAAGAAGGCGAACAGAATGCCAAAGAGTGCAACAGGCAGGCGCTTGGCAATGCGCTGCAATGGGCGAATGGGTGTGGGCATAGGGTTTCTCAAGGGGCTGTTTTGTTCAAACTGATAAGCGGCAAAGGCATCACGCCATGCCTTCAAAAACGTAAGCGCCTGCCCTTCGGCAAGGCAGTTCACTCTTGAAGACTTGTCCAACCTTCTGTATTATTGTAGAAAGCTAATCTTGTTTGTCAATGCAGCGCGTTCGCACGTTTCTCAAGATAGCGCGCCCGCGTTTGGAAGGTACCCATGAAGGTTATTCTCACCGAGTATATCTATAAGCACGGCGTGGCGGGTGATGTGGTGGACGTTGCCGATGGCTTCGCCCGCAATTGGCTGATCCCACGCAAAATGGCGATCCCTGCCACCAAAGCGAACCTCGCTAAGATGGAATCGCTCCGCACACAGGCAGAAGCGAACCGCAGCCAGATCAATGAGCGCATTCGTGAGGCTTCTGCCAAAATTGACGGCACCGAGATCGTCTTCGGCATGAAGGCGGGCAGCAACAACAAACTCTACGGCTCGATCACCAGCCAGATGATCAAAGATGCCATCCTGAAGCAAACCGGCGTGGATATCAACCGTCGCCGCATCAGCGAGCGCCCTATCCGTGAGCTCGGGCGTTATGAAGTGCCGATCCGCATGGGCGAAATTTCGCCTGTGGTGCAGGTCATCGTGGTGCGTGAAGAAGAAGTGCAGGCGTTTCTGGCTGCCCGCGAAGCAGACCGCGCTGCTGCTGCCCAAGCTGCTGAACTTGCCGCCATCGAAGAAATTGAGCAGTAAGCCACTGCGGTGAACACTGCCGAGCTGCAAGCCTTGGGCAGTGAACTGCGCGCCATTCGTGAACGGCGCGACCTCACCCTGCCCGAAATTGAACAGGCGATTAAAGTCCGTGCCAAGTTTATTGAGGCGATAGAGCAAGGCAACGCGGCTGCCTTGCCCTCGCCTGTGCAGGCGCGTGGCTTTTTGCGCAGCTATGCCCGTCACCTGCACCTTGACCCCGATGAGTGGGTTGCCCGCTGGGAAGATGCCCTCAGCGGCGGGCGCCGCCGCGGCGTGCGACGTGCGCCACAAAGCCTACCGAGCGACCCACGCCGCACCTCACAGAATATGCCCGTCTACAGCCCAATGGTAGAGGCAGTTCCCAAGCGCCGTTCCTTCGTCGGCATGATGCTTTTTCTGCTGATACTCGGCGTCATCAGTTCGGCAATCATCATTGGTGCAGGCTTGGCAAGTTCCAGCGAAGGGAACGGCAGCACCCTGAGCGCTATTTTAAGCCCTGTGCCAACCGAACTGCCCACCCAAACCGATCAAACTACCACGCCGACGCTCTCGCCTAGCCCAACGCCCTTACCCAACCCGAACCTTGCCGCCGCCGAAGCTGCTGCCAGCGGCGAGATCGCCATTCAAATCACCATTACGGCGCGCACCTGGCTGCGCGTGACGGTGGATAACGCCGTCGTCTTTGAAGGGATGCCCGCCCCGCAGACCGTCCTACAGTATCGCGGCGCACAAATTGGGCTGCGCGCCGGCAATGCTGCTGGCGTGCGCGTCGTCATCAACGGTGCAGATTTAGGCATTTTGGGCGCACGCGGGCAGATTGTGGAGCAGGTCTATCCCCAGCCAACCGCCGCGCCGCCCAGTGCGCCCTAGCTGCGCTACGCCTTCACCACAATCAGATCGGTCTGTGGGGCGCCCAGCCATTCTAAGCCGTTCGCCGTCACCAGCACATCTTCTTCAAGGCTGACCAAGCCATAGTTCGGCACTTGTACGCCTAGCTCCAACGTGAAGCAGTTGCCCGCCTCCACAATGCCATAGGGCGTGTTGCCGTAGCGCTCCCAACGCGGACCGAGCAGCGTCGCGCCATCATGCACGGTGCGCCCGATGCCATGCCCAACCGCGTGCTGATATTCAGGGTAGCCGCGCCCAACAATGGTCTGGCGGGCTGCTTCGTCCACCGTCCAGCCTTCAACGCCCGGCTTAAGGGCGGCGGCGGCTGCCTCAATGGCGGCGCGCACCGAATCGAAGGCGTGGCGCACAGGCGCGGGAATTTCCGACTCGCCCTGCGGCTGGATATACCACACGCGCTGCATATCTGAGATGTACTCATTCAAGATGACGCCCATATCAATCCGCACCAATTCGCCCGCCTTCACCGCGTACTGATCGGACGGCGAAACGTGACCAACCGGCGATTCCGCGCCGCAGGTGACCGTTGGGCAGTGTCCGGCATCCCAAGACGGCACCACACCGTGCCGCCGCATTTCGGCGTGGATGAAATCCGCGATTTGGCGTTCAGTCATGCCGACTTTGAGCGTGGCAGTGATCGCCTCAATGATCTGTTCCGTCAGGCGCACGGCGGCGCGAATGCGCTCAACCTCGGTAGGCGTCTTGCGTCCGCGCAGCGGATTCAACACGCGCTCTGCCGAGATCAGTTCGTAGGGCTTGCCCTGCAAATAGCGTTGCAGCGAGAGGTACATGCCGTGCGAAAGTCCGTCGGCTGCCGTATCGCTCTCCGAGTAATTCAGGGCAATTTGGCGCGGCGACAGGCGATCCATCACGCTGACGAGTGCGGGCTGAATGCTCTGATCATAGCTGATCACCTCATCCCAACAGCCCATGCGCTTGAAGTTTTCCGCCTCATAGCGCCCAACGATCACGATGCGCTCACCTTTTTGGGTCACGATCAGGGCGGTGTGCCACGTCACGTTGCTATCCGAGATTAGGCGCAGGGCGGGATCGGCGTTGTGTTCGGTCTCGCGGACAAAGGTCAGCCAGCAATCTACGTCTTGTTCGCGCAGAATCTCGACAGCCTGATCGAGTTTTTCGCGCTGAATGGTTGCATCACGCATTGGTCAAAGCTCCATTGAAAAAATTTTGGACAATGGGCTGATTATAGCGCGAAATGGGCAGACACTCAGACCAACGGTTGTTGATCACCGTTGATGGGCGCACGCCGATCTCGCTTAAAGGTGATGTTGCTTGGCGGCAGTTCGGGCGTTTTGCCTTCCAGCAGTTCTTCAATGGTCAGGATTTGCAGGCGCGGATAGCGCTTGTTCATGCCCACCGAGTAGTAGCTGCCTGCTTCAAGCGCCTCTTGGCGCATGGGTGCCGTGGGCGGCTCTAGCGTGATGAAGATAGCAAGGGTGGCTTTCTCGCGCTCTAGCACGCCTTTCAGATCGCGTATATCGCCTACCTTCACCGCGCCGCTTTTCACCTGCACCACAACACGCTTTGCCTTCTCATCGGCATCATCCATAAAAACAAGGGTGCCATCTATGCCGCTATCCGCACCTTTTTTGCCCTTCTTGTTGTCAATCTCGCCGCCGGCAGGGCGTGCCTTGATCAAGGAAAGCGCCCACCACTGGAATTGATAGCGGTCTGCCTTTGCCAGTTCGCGGGCAGTGGGCAGGTCTTTTGGCACGCGCACCACTTCGTACTGCACGTCGTCGCCAAAGCGATCATAGAGGCGGAAACGGTTCATGGCAATGGCAAGGTGCGTGATGTCTATGCCGATCCAGCGCCTGCCAAGCTGCTGTGCGGCAACGATGGCTGTGCCGCAGCCGCAGAACGGATCAAGGACGAGATCGCCGGGTTGGCTGCTGGCAGCGATAATCCGTTCCAGAAGCGCAATCGGCTTCTGTGTTGGATAGCCTGTGCGTTCTGCGGCGTGCGCGCCAACAGGTGGAATGTCATCCCAAAGGTTTTGAACGACTTCACCAGAAAGTTCATCAAGATAACGTTTGCGTTGAATACGCCCGCTTTTGGATTTCGGGAAGTGCAGACGCCCTTCCTTATCCCATTTTTCCATTACGGCTTTAGAGATAGCCCAACCATTCTCAGGTGGCTTATAGCCTTTATAGTCATACATCAGATTTGGGCGTTTTGATGGGCTGGCTAAGTTGTCAATGCGGTAGCGCCGCCCATTGTCATCTATGTGCCTGAAAAACTTCTCAATGTAGTTCGGGTCATTCTTTCTATAGACGGGCTGCAAAGGAGCAGCTTCACTACGCGCATAGTGCAGGATAAAATCTGTCATTTCGCCCCAGCGCTTCATTGGTTTATTGGTGTGGCTACGCCCTGTTGTACGTTTCCAGATGATCTGCCCACGAAAATTTTTGACGCCGAAGATAGTATCCAGAACTATCCTAAGATAATGGCTGGCAGTGGCATCACAATGCAGATACAAGCTGCCCGTCGGCTTTAGCACGCGGTGCAGTTCCAGCAGGCGCGCCGTCATCATCACAAGGTATGCCATCATCTGGTTGGCGCCGATGATGGCACGCAGTGCCTCAATCATGCGCGAGATGCGGTCGGGCGTTTCGGTCAGCAGGCTCTCGTAGGTGTTGCGCGCATTCCGATCCCAGTGCCAAGTGTCCTCAAAGGCGGTGATCTGCGCGTCTGCCTCGATGCCGCTCTCATCACGGAACAGCACATTGTAATTGCGGTTGCTGTTGAAGGGCGGATCAAGGTAGATCAAGTCCACGCTGGCATTCGGGAGGTACTCGCGCAAAATCTCTAAGTTATCACCGCAAAACAGCCTGTTTTGAAAGGTCTCGCTCACAGCCACCTCACGCAGTTTGGGCTAAGACAAGTGTTCGGTAAGTGTCCCATGTTTCAGGGCAGAAGTCAAGCGCGCTGGGCGGCTATGCTTTACTGAAGGCTTTACCCTACCCTAAATCCCGCCCCGTAGACAGGGCGGGACTTTGAAGATCACCTCTGATTCCCTTTCCTCGCCTGCGGGGAAAGGGCTAGGGATAGGGGTTGCGCCTTTGGGGTTTTCCACTGCGCTTTTCGCACATAGCACGCTATAATTGCCTTTGAAAGGGCTTTCAGCTTGGATACGCCAACGATTTTAGGCTTATTTTCGGGGAGCGGCGCGCTGATCGGTGCGCTGATTACACCGCTTGTCTATTGGGCAAAAGGGCGCAAACCTGCCAGCGGATTCTTCGCGGGCGTGCTGGTGGGCGCTTTGGGCAACCTTGTGCTGCTGCTGCCGCTGTGGGTGCTGCTGCGCCGCCGCTTGCCCGATACCCTGCGCGACCAACTGACCGCCTACAATCTAGGAGTGGGCGCGGTGGTGGGCGGCAGATATGAAGAGGCGCGCTGGTACTTTATGAAGGTGGCAACTGCCAACCCGACTCACATTGGCGCGTGGCTGAACCTTGCCTACCTTGCCACCACACCCTTAGAGGCATGGAGCTACGTAGACCGCGCCCGTGCTGTTGATCCTGCTCATCCACAGGTGCAGCAGGCAGTCGCCATTTTGTGGAGTCAGGTGCAGAGCCACTACGCTGCCCAACCCGCTGATCACAACCGTTAGCTGATTAAACACTTTAGGCATGGAGTCCGCATGTTCAAGCTGCAAGGGCTGAGTCGCCCGTTGGTGCTGTTCCTGCTGCACAGCGCTATTTTTCACATTGGCTTGTTCGGCATTACGGATGTGGTGCTGAACTTCTATTTTGTCAGCTTGGGCTATGACTCAGACGTGATCGGCTTTTTGCAGGGCATTTCGCGGGTGGGTGGCATTTTCACCGGCATTCCCATCGGCATTTTGGCAGATCGCATCGGTGCGCGGCGCGTGATCATCTATTCAATGGTCGGCTCTGCCCTTAGCTATTTGCCGATGTTGGTCATGCCGAGCCTGCCGATCCTCATCTTTAGCCGCGTGCTGTTCGGCATCTCGTTTGGCGCTGCCTTCATCGCGGCGGGTCCGCTGATGATCGCGCTCGTCTCGCGGGAGCATCAATCGCACGCCTTCGGCTACTACCAGATCACCACGCTGACCGCTACCTCTTTTGGCAGCTTCATCGGCGGCTTTTTGCCGCGCCTGATCATCGAAACCGTTGGAATGCCGCAAGGCGCCGCCCTTGAAGGCGTGGCAGATGCCCAAACGCCGTTTGCCTACGGCGCCGCCTTGTTCATCAGCGCCCTGATCAGCCTTGCCAGCGTGCTGCCCGTGCTGCGCCTGCCCGACCGTGCGCCAACCCACGCCGCACCAACCGTCATCAGCGAGGTGAATGCGCCACCCACTTTTGTACCGTGGCGCGAGATCATCCTGCTCTCGATTCCCTCAATGCTCTTTGGCTTGACGGCAGGCTTGACCTTTCCCTTCTATAACCTGTTCTTCCGCACGCGCTTTATGCTGCCCGATGAGCAAGTCGGCGCGATTTTAAGCAGCGGCTGGCTGATGATGGGCATCGTGGGTGCTACAACGCCGTGGTGGGAACGGCGCTTTGGGCGTATCCGTGCGCTGCTCATCTCGATGAGTTTGGCGGCGGTGGCGTATGTGGCACTTGGCTTCTCACAAGCGGTTCTCTTTGGCGCCCTGATGTTCATGATCGCTGCCTCCGTGCGGAATTTGTTGGTGCCGCTTTACGAGCCGCTGCGCTTGGAGTACGTGCCAAAGCGCATCCATAACCTGAGCAGCGCGGTTGGTTCGGTGCTGTGGAGCATGGGGTGGTTTGCCTCCAGCAGCCTAAGCGGTGTGCTTCAGCGCGATTTCGGCTTTGACCTGATCTTTAGCCTTGTGGCAGCCTTGCTCATCCTAACTGCGCTCAGCATCGCTATCGTCTTTCGGAAGCCACCGCCAAAGGTTCAGGAAGGCACGGCAAGCACAGATGCACCTGAGCAAGCCGCCGCGCTCGCCACGGATTAGCGCGCCTATTCCACCACGACGCTGCCGATGGTTAGTGCGTCGCCACCATCCACGGGCAGACGGATGCCATCCTCCAGCCCATACAGCACCACCACGATTTGATACTCGCCACGCGGCACACTGGGCGCGATGATCACGCCGTGCGTATCGCGCACGGGCAGCTTTGGCAGCCATGAAGTGGTGAGTGATAGGTTATTGTTCGGCTCGGCATCGCGCTGCGCCACCAAACGCCCGAATGCATCTAGAAGCTGCACCGAGACGCGGTAGCGGACGCTTAGCGGCTGATCAGTTTGCCATGTGAGCGCCACGCCAAGCACATCGCCCGCCGTGAGGCGCTCCGCGCTGAAGGCTGCACTGAGCAAGGTGATCGACTCGCCAAAGCGTGCATTGATCGGGCGCGGCACGTCGGGGTCACCGATCACTGCATAGCGCACAAGGCGCACATCGCCAAACCACGTCGTATCCACCTCGTAGGCGCGTTCGGTCAGCACTTGCGTTACCACACCGCGTGGATCGCGTTCGCGCTCACCCCAGAAGACAGCGAAAATGCGCCGATGTGCCGCGATAACCGCCTCAGTTTGCCTTTGCGTTGCCCTATCATCGCCGCCCAAGCCTTCGGGGATGCCATAGATCGGCATATCACCTGTATAGTAGTAGGTGAACACCTCTGCCTGATTGGGCGCGCTCAGGATGATGGCGTCCTTCGGCTGTGCCTCACGCGCAATATACGCCGCCAAACCGCGATAATTGCTGCGCGCATAGGTTGCGTCGTGATACAGGTTGTGAATGCCCTGACTGGCTGTGCTGATCAGCCCATAGCCGATCAGCAGTGCGATCAGGCGCGGCAGTGCCTCTTGCCAGGCGATGATGTTTGCCGAGCCAACTTCCCACAACAGCCAGACGCCACGCGCAATCAGCAGTGCCGCCGCGATCTGCATAGGCAGTAAGAACTTCAGGTTTTCCAAACGGTACAGATCGAGGGCGAGAAAACCGCCCACGCCGATCAGCAGCCAGAACGTTGGCACAGCCCGCCGCCACCACAGCGGTGCTGCACGCTGCGGACGCCGCACCCAATCCCAGACGGCGGCGCCGATCAGCATACTCATCAGCGTCAGGACGATTAGCCCTTCATTCAGGCGCGGAAAGGTGCTGCCATACAACAGCCAACCGCCGATCAAGCCGATTTGATCCACCAACTGTAACGTATCACGGCTTGCCTGCTGCCAGCCGCTAACCTGATCAAGCGCCGTTGGCAACTGTGGCAAAAAGAGCGCAACCGTCAGCAGGTTGGCAGCAACATAGCTGCCAAAGATGCGCCATTCGCGGCGGGCAGCCAACCACAGCACAAACAGCACACCTTGCGCCAACATCACCAACGGATAGGCATAGTGTGTGTAGAGTCCCGCCGCGTTGAGCAGCGCTAAGCCGATCAGCGGCGGCAGGCGGCGTGTATCTAGCCAGCGGACGAAACACAGCAAAGCGGCAGCGGCAAAGAGCGCCAAAAGCGCGTACATGCGCGCCTCTTGGCTGTAGTAGAGGCTGAAAGTGTTGGCAGCAGTCAGGAAGGCGGCAAGCATCCCGACGCCACGCGCAAAGAGCGCGGCGCCAAGCGCATAGGCACAGGCAGCGCTCAGCACGCCGATCAGGGCAGAGAATGCGCGCAGGGCAAACTCACTCTCGCCCGTGAAGGCTGCCCACGCTTTTAGCAGCACATAATAGAGCGGCGGATGAATATCACGGTTGGCAGCGCTCAGCAGATTCGGCAAATCACGCTGGATCAGGCGCAGCGTGTTGCCTTCATCATTCCAGAGCGATTGCGCGTCTAGGGCGTGCAGGCGCAGCGTCGCCGCCAAAAGAATCGCAACCAGTGGCAGCAGGCGGTAGGCGCGTGAGTCGATCCAGGTGCGCCACACCGCGCTGAGGAAAGGTTGGCTCACGACTCCTGCTCCTGAAGCCCTTCCGCCAGCAAGAGCGCCGCCGCGCTGCTCGGATCGATCTCACGGGCGACGGCGCGCTCGATCAGCGCTTGCAGGCGTGCCACACCCACACGCTCGATCAGGCGTGCCAACAGCAGATCGCGCAGCCGTTCGCTGATCTCAGCGTTCAAGCTGGCGCGCTCGCGCAGCTTCAGCACACCGCTCTGGCGCAGATAGGCGTGATGTTCGGCGATCTTTGCCAGCAGATCGCTAATGCCTGTGCCGTTGGTTGCCACCGTCTGCACGATGGGCGTTTGCCATGCCTCATCCTCACCAACGACGGCGGCGGCTGGCACGCTCAGTAGCTGCCCGTGATGCATAATGCGCTCGGCGCGGTGACCAAGATCAAGCATGGCGCGTAGGGCGCGCAGCGTGCTTTCCACACCGGGATTATCCGCCTTGTTCACCACCAAAATATCGGCAATTTCAAGGATGCCCGCCTTGATCGCCTGCACATCATCGCCCAAGCCCGGTGCTTCTACTACCAGCGTGGTGTGCGCGGCAGAGGCAATCTCGACCTCGCTCTGTCCCGCGCCGACGGTCTCAATCAGGATCACATCAAAGGCGGCGGCATCCAGCGCACGGATCATATCGGTGGTGGTGCGCGCAATGCCGCCCAAGTTGCCGCGTGTTGCCATGCTGCGGATGAACACGCCCGCATCGCCGTGCAGGTCGCGCATACGGATACGGTCGCCCAGCACGGCGCCGCCGCTGAATGGGCTGGTCGGGTCAACGGCAAGGATGCTGACCGTCTTGCCTTCGGCGCGGTATGCCTTCGCCATGCTGTTGACGAGGCTGCTTTTGCCGGTGCCGGGTGCGCCGGTCACGCCGATTAGGTGTGCCTTGCCGCCAAAGGGATAGAGTGCGGCAAGTTCGGCGGCGGCGGCATTGTTCTCGATGCGCGTCAGCAGGCGCGCTAACGCCCGCCGACTCTCGCGGATAGCCGCCACAATCGGCGGTAACGTAGCTGTCTCACTCAAGCGGCACGACCTTGCGAATATGCGCGACGATCTCTTGCGTATCACTGCCGGGACCGAAAATGCCGCTGACGCCCATCTGCTGCAAGGCAGCAATGTCATCATCTGGCACGATGCCGCCCAAAATCAGCTTGACATCGCTCAGATCATGCGCTTGCATCAGCTCTAGGATGCGTGGCACCAGCGCCATGTGTGCGCCGCTCAGGATGCTCAAGCCGATCACATCTACGTCTTCTTGCAGCGCCGCCTCCACGATCATCTCTGGCGTTTGGCGCAAGCCCGTATAGATCACCTCCATGCCGGCATCGCGCAAGGCACGCGCTACCACTTTCGCGCCGCGATCATGCCCGTCCAAGCCCGGCTTAGCAACCAACACCCGTATTTTTCGCTCAGCCATAAAAAACCATCCTAAGTTTGCTTGTGTTCTGCGCGGCTATTGTACCACACAGGCAGCCCGCAAGCTTGCCGCCAAATCGCGCACTGCCTCCATGCCGGCGTGTTCCATCAGGCGGATGAGCGCACTTGCCACGATGACGCCATCGGCGTGTGCCGCCACTTGGCGCGCTTGGCTTGGCTTGCTAATCCCGAACCCAACGGCTAGGGGCAGGTCTGTGGCTGCCCGAACGCGCTCAATGTATGCGGTCAGGTCAGGCGGCAGCGAATCGCGTGCGCCGGTCACGCCCGTCACCGAGACCAGATAGACGAAGCCGCGTGCTGCCTTCACCACTTCGGCAATGCGTTCGGGCGTGCTGTTAGGCGCCAGCAGCGGCGTGAAGCCAAGTCCGTGCGCGGCGCACAGCGCGTTGAACTCATCCGCTTCTTCGGTGGGCAAATCCGGCACGATGAAGCCGCTGGCGCCAGCAGCAGCTGCATCGGCGACGAAACGCTCCAGTCCATAAGCAAGCAGCGGATTCAAATAGCCCATCATCACCAGCGGAATCGTCACACCGCGCTCGCGCAGCGTCCGCACGGTTGCCACGCAATCGCTGATGCGCGTGCCGTTCTCCAGCGCGATTTGCGAGGCGTGCTGAATGGTGGGTCCATCAGCAAGTGGATCGCTGAACGGCATCCCGATCTCAAGGGCATCGGCGCCTGTTTCTGCCAGCGCTTGCATTACATTGATCGAGGTCGGCAAGTCAGGGTAGCCGACTGTGAAAAAAGGCATGAAGGTAGCGCGCCCTTCAGCTTTGGCGCGCCTGAAGGTCTCGGTGATGGCAGCCAAGCCGCCGTGTGTCTCTGGCATGGTGTGTTTCGCCTCTTTGCTTTGGTTGTCTATCAGGTTAGCGTGCGTTAAAATGGGCAATCGCCACTTGCCGTAAAGTGGTAGATCGTCGTGCCGCCCATCAAGCCCTCGGTATTATAAACACGGCAGAAATACCGCCCAAAGGTTTCCGCCTGCCCTTGCCACAGCCACGCCCACTGGTCAGGCAGCACCATCAGCCAACGCACGTCGCGCTCGCGCATCAGGACAAACATCTCAGCGGGACGGTAGAACAATGGCACTACCTCAGGGTTGACCAAACCGGCAACATCAAGGATGGGACGGTTGGCAAAAAAGCCGACCGCGCCAATATCATGCACGGCAAGCAGTTCATCAGGCGGTACGTTCTCGCGCAGCCATAGCGCCGCCGCCACCATTTCCGAGTTAATCAATTGGACATCTGCGGCAAAGACCGTCGCGCCGATCAGCCAGAAGGCAGCGAACAGCAGCAGCGCCAGCAGCGCCAGACCGCGCCCTAGCATACGTGCAAGCATCCCACGCCGCCGCGCCGTGAGCGCCTGACACAGCAGCAGTGTGCCGCCCACACCGATCACGATGAAGGTTGGCAGTGCGGGAATGACATAGCGCCCATGCTGATAGCTGGCAGGCAGGCGCAGCGCGTAGAGCGCGATCAGGGCGAATGACCACGCCAGCGGCACAGACACAAACGCCCATGCGCCGCGCTGGTGCTGCCGCAGCAGCCAAGGCAGCCCAAAAGAGGCGCCCACAAGCAGCCCGAATTGCGCACCCGCTGCTAAGGGCAAGAGCATTGCGCCAAAGTTGGCAAGAAAACCACGCGCCAGCAGCGGTGCGTACTGCGCTTGCTTGGCATTGAAGGTGTTGGGCAGCGGCGCACCGTTCAGGCTCAGGTTGAGCAGCAAGTACGGCGCAATGCACAAACTGCCAACGACTAGCACACCGATCATCCATGCCAGCACTGCACGCCGATCCGCCGCCAACCTGATCAAGAGCGCACCACCAAGCATGGCAGCCAACAAGGCACCTTCTGGGCGCGCCGCGATGAGCGCTGCACAGACTGCGCCCAACGCCGCGCCACCTGCCATGCGTTCCCGCGCACGGCGTGATTCGTCCAGTTGGCGGGCGGCAATCTCACAGGCAATTAGGATCAAGGCGGCAAAAAGGGCAGTCTCCATGCCGGCGACTGCACCCCAGATCAAGTGCCACGTCAGGCACAGCGCCGCGCCCGTCCACCAGCCAACGCCGCGCACGCCCACAAAGAGCCGTTCTGCCAAGCGCGCCCCGAACATACCTGTCAGTGCCAGTGCCGCCGTGCCGAGCAGTGCCGCCCACCATAAATGCGGCACGTTCAGCACATAGCCCACCGCCAACAGCAGTGTATAAAGTGGCGCTGTCGAGCCGCCGCTTGGCACACCTGCCACAAACGACCAGGTGCCGCTCTGTGCCAAATTCCGCCCATAGGTCTGGTGAATCCATGCATCATCCAGCGGAAAGCCGCTACCACCTGCATTTTGCGCGGCAAACAGATAGGCAAGCGTGCTGATCAGCGCCAAAACACCAAAGAGCGCATCGCGGCGGCGCAGATCAGTTAACCTCACGGCTCTCCCCTTGCGTGCGGACGCGGTAAATACGCAGCTTGCCATTGTAGTAGAGATGATCAAGGAAGAAAGGCACAGCCTGCCGCCGCCACAATGCTTCCATCGGTGGCGGATAGTTGTGATCCAGCACGACGTGCGTCACGCCGTAGCGCGCTGCCAAATCGCTGATGCTGCTTGGCGGCGCGTTCGGTACCACCACACCCATATTGCCTGTGAAATAGTAAAGTGCCGATGGATCATTGATCATCACAATTGCCTCTTGCGGCAACCCAAGTGCCTCGTAAAATGCACCGCTGGTGTTCCACTCCAGCCGTTTGTTCCAGAGCATAACCACACTCAGCAAAACTGCCCATGCGATCAGCGCGCTGCCAAAAACCACCTTCGCCTGATTCGCATTCCACCTGCGCCGCCGCGCCGTCACTGCCATAATCAAATCGTGCAAGCCAACGGCGCCAAGGGCTGCCCAAAACGGCATAAGTGCCGCGCCGCTGTGGAATAAGCCGCCGCGTGCGCCGGGAAAGGTGAAGACAAACGTCATCAGGATGAAAAGCAGCGGTGCATAGAGCAAAAAGCCGCTCAGGATCGGATCGCGCCGTTTGCGCCACGCGCCAAACAGCATCAGCGGTGTGAGCGCGATCAAGCCCTGTTCACCGATGAAGCGCATCAGGTTCACGCCCAATGCCCACAGCCGCGATCCGATGATGTTTTCCACGCCCCAGCTTAAAAAGTGCGCCAGACTGACGCCAGCAGGATAATTGACAATCTCATCGTAGCTCCGCATGAATGCCGTCTCGATGCCGCCAGCAGGCAACGGTGCGCCGCTCACAGCCAGCATTCGCAGCCACCACGGCAGCATGACGGCAGCATAGGCAAGCACACCTGCCAGCACCGCCCGCAGCCCAACACCAAGCGGAGCGCGCCACACTGCCACAGCGGGTAAGATGATCAGCAGCAGCAAGCCATCGGCACGGGTGAGGTGCGCCAACGCCGCACAGACGCCACTTAACGCAAACCACAGCCATGCTTCCGTCTTGCGCCCGATGCCCATGCTCAGCAAGCACAGCGCGCCAAACACACCAAAAGGCGCAATGCTGGCTGTGGTGAACCAATAGGGAAAGTAGTAGCCGCTGAAAATGACCAACAGCGCTGCCAGCCACGCCACCCGCCGCGATTTGCCCAAGAGCGCACCCAGCACATAGCCGATCACTGCAAGGCTAACATATAGCAGCAGAAAGGCAATCTGCGCGCCACCAAAATGCACACCAAAGAGGCTCATGCCGCCCACCGCCACAAAAGATGGCAGCGGCTGCCAATAGAGGTGGCTTGGAATCGGCAAGCCCGCAGGCGCACCAATGTACGTCCACACGGCGGCATCGGTCATACCAAGCCCGTTTGCCATGCGCTGCGCGGCATTGTAGTAATAGAACGCATCCGTATAGCCGGGCTGATCAATCAGGATTGCACTCAGGATGCCCACCACGAGGGCAAGCCCAGCCACCCACGGCACATCGCGGCGGTAAACGGGCGCAACACGGCGAAAAGACATAGGTAAAATCCTGTTGGCAAGCGGCACAGCCCTAATTATACGCTATTCACAGGCGCGCCACAGATCAAAGCGTGTGCTAACCAAAAGTAGCTTGACAAATCAACGGCATTGATTTATTATCATATATGATAACGTTATCGAGAATGACTATGAGCCTTAAGCGCTTGAACCTGATCAACCATCCGATCCGTATGCGAATCTGTCAGGCATTGCACCGTGCCAAGCTCTCTACTGCACAGTTGCACGCCGTGCTGAAAGATGTGCCAAAACCATCGCTCTACCGTCATCTGCGGCTGCTGCTAGAAGGCAACGTGATCGTGGTGGCAGAAACACACACCGTCAACGGTATTGAGGAGAAAATCTACACCACCAACGACGAAGCGATGCAGATTACCGAAACTGACGTGAACACTGCCAGCGTGCCACAATTGGCTGAGTTCGTATGCATCTATGCCAATGTGGCTACCAACGACCTTGCCGATTACATCACAACCACCACACCACCGGATTTCCCGAATGTCATCTTTCACGATCACGCCTTTTTCGCCACCGATGAAGAATTCGCCGAACTGAAGCGCACCTTACGCCAAATGCTAGACGCCCTAGAGTCGCGCCCGCCGCAGGCAGGGCGTAAACGCCGCCTAATGGTGCTTTCGCACCCAAGCCAAGCACCCGACCCCGAAACATCCGAATCCTGAGCAGGAGTCTTCTGAATGAAAATGCTTAAGTCGAACCGCCTCGTCATCCTTGTGTTGCTGGCAGTGTGCTGCCTGCCGTGGGTAAACCTACCGCCATCACCTGCACACGCGCAGCCTAGCATCACCATAGAGCCCGCCGATTGTTTCGCGCCGCTGGCGCAATATTTCCCTGAGGCGGAATGCAGCTATGTGAGTGTCCCGAAGTTCCATGCACAGCCCGAAGGCGAGCGCATTAAGCTGGCTGTGGCGAAAATTCCTGCCACCAACCCAACACCTGCCCCCGATCCGCTGGTGATGCTGCAAGGCGGTCCCGGCGGTTCAGGCATTGAGACGTTCGGCACGCTGCTGGCTATCACGCCGCTGGGTGAATTGCGCCAAGACCGTGAGATCATCCTGCTGGAGCAGCGCGGCACGCTGAACACACAATCCTACCTTGCCTGTGAGGCATTCAATGCGCTTGTGTTGTCAAGCCTTGACGCTGATTGGGATGCCGAGACAAACCTTCAGCAAACGAAAGCCGCGTTCGCTGCCTGCAAAGCAGACTACGAAGCAGACGGCATCGCCCTTGCCGCCTTCAATAGTTACGAAAATGCAGCCGATATTCCCTATGTGGTGTTGGATGCGCTCGGCTATGAGCGTTACAACTTCTACGGTGTTTCGTATGGCACGCTGCTAGGGCAGCACCTGATGGCAACCGCGCCACGCGGCTTACGCAGCGTGATCCTTGACGCGAATGTGCCGCGCCAAACAAACTTCTTGCCCGAAATTCCATTGAATGGTTGGCGTGCCATGCAGCGCTTATTTGCTGCTTGTGCCGCCGATGCCAACTGTAACGCCGCCAACCCTGATCTCGAAGCAACCTTCCTTAGGACGGTGGATGCCCTAAACGCTGAGCCTGCACGCATTACCCTGATCAACAAGGCTGATGGCAGGCAATATCCCACGCGGTTGACGGGCAGTTTGTTGGTGCGCCTGCTGCATGGAATGCTCTATCAGACGGCGCTGCTGCCCAGCATTCCAAGCTACCTGACGGCAAGTGCGAACGGTGATCATAGCTGGGCAGAAGGCATTGGCTCGCTGCTGCTCCTCGATTTCTCGGTGAGCTATGGTATGTACTTTTCGGTGATTTGCGCTGAGGATAGCGATTTCAGTGTGACCGATATCCAACGTGAGGGCGTGCCGCAGAGCGTTGGCGAGTTTCTGAGCAATTCGCCAAGCAGCGTGCTTTCGGTGTGCAGGGTGTGGGATGTGCCACAACTGCCTGATGAGGTAGATGATCCAGTGGTGAGCGATATTCCTGCGTTCGTCATCAACGGCGATCTAGACCCCATCACGCCGCCCGCCTTTGCCCAGACGGTCGCCCAGTCGCTCACCAACGCCTTCTACGTGGAGTATCCCGGTGTTGGGCATGGTGCGCTGCTGGGCGGCAGCTGCCCTGTTCAGATGGCGCGGGCATTCCTCAACGATCCGTCACAAGCTCCCGATGCTGCCTGTATCGCAACGATGGGCTTGCGTTTTCCGCAGCCCGCTAACAGCATTGAACTCGAACCTGTCACCCTTCGGAACTTCAGCGCACTGGCGCCCAAAGGTTGGCAGAATCCACAACCGGGCACCTATGTGGATGGCACATCCGCCGTGCTGATTCAATCTGCGCCGGGCGAGAGTGTGGATGCCCTGTTGCGGGCTGCTTTAGGTGCGCTGCTGCCCGCTGAGCCAAAGGCTACCCTTAAGACGGATCGCCTTGAGTGGCTGCTCTATGAGGCTGAGGCAGACGGCTTACGCGCTTATATTGCTGGCACTGCCCAAGCTGGCACTGTCTACATCGTGATTGTGCAAGGCACGCCCGCCGATGCTGAAGCCCTTTACGAAAATGTGCTGCTGCCCATCCTGAATGCCTTCATAATTAACTGAGGCTTGTGTGCTGCACCTCACGCTCACCCAAAGCGTGAGGTGTAGCATTTTTTCGTGTGTTGACGAATCAAGGTGCCTCCCTAACCAGCTTCGATCCGTCCTGACCTCTAGACAAACTTAAAAAGTGATGCTACACTAAGTCTTGTACCGTATTTTGCACGAAAGTGAGGCATATCCGTTATGGCAACTGTGAAAACCCTGCAAGCCCTTGCGGGATTGGGTATGCCTGCCCACCACACACCAAACGGCTGATCGCACCACGCGCTCACCGCGCATCCTGTCCACTCAGGCGTACCCCTAAATACCTGCACGTTCTATCGGCGCACGGCGGCGGCTGATGCCTGCTCGCGTGCGTAGCATCTCAAATCACGCTATCAACCGAATAACCTGCTGTGCAACAAGGGGACAAGACCTTGAGCCGTTTTGATTACGATTCGTTCGACGACGACGCGGACAACACCGCGTTTTATGCCCGTAAGTTCAAGCTGGAAGGTGCGCGCCAACGCCACCGCACACCCAAGCCGCATCACAAGCCGAAAAAGACTGAGCAGCAGATCATCAGTGAGATCGTGGACAGCCGCATCGGTCTGGAAGGCGGTTTGCAGACGACCTACAAGCCACTCAAAGATAGTCAGGAGGAAATCTGGCTAACCGATTCATTGCGCCCATTCTTTGAGCAATCGCTCATCACCGATGTGCTGGCAAAGGTCAAAGGCGGCAAAGAAGCAAGCGTCTACTGTTGCACGGCGCACCCAACGCTTGGCACAAGCCTGCTGGCGGCAAAAATCTACCGTCCGCGCATGTTCCGTAACCTGCGGAACGATAGGCTTTACCGCGAAGGGCGCACCGTGCTGAGTCTGGAAGGTAAAGAGGTGCGCGATGATCGCAGCATTCGCGCCCTGAACAAAAAGACCAAGTTCGGCGCACAGGTGGCGCACACTTCTTGGCTGATGCACGAGTTCAAAATGTTGGATGCGCTTTGGCAGGCTGGTGCTGCTGTGCCGCGTCCGTATGCGGCGGGCGAAAATGGCATCCTGATGACCTACATCGGTGATGAGCGCCTTCCCGCACCAACCTTGCATGAGGTTGGGCTGGCAGAGGATGAAGCGCAGCCGCTTTTTGAGGAAGTGCTGCGAAACATCACGCTTATGCTGCAACACGGCATGGTACACGGCGATCTGTCCGCCTACAACATCCTGTATTGGGAAGGTGATATCACCCTGATTGACTTCCCACAAGTGACGGAATGCCGCACCAACCGCGCTGCCTATCGCCTGTTGGCGCGTGATGTGGAGCGCGTGTGTGGCTACTTTGCTGAGTATGGCGTGCGCGCTTCACCCAAAGCCATCACCGAGCAGTTGTGGGAGCAACACGTCCAGGCGCCGCCGAATCGTTTAGCGAGCGATCCCGATCCAGAAGCGCTGGAAGACTTGCTTAGCGATATGGATGAGGACGAATAGGGCTAGAATAGCACTTGAGGGCGGTACCATTCCGCCCTCACACGGCTTCTCTAAAAAAGCGTCAATTGTTCGGGCGGCTCAGGTGCGGCAGGCGCGGCGGGCGCACTCGTCGTCGGGGCTGACTGTTGAGCATCCCACGCTGCCACCAACTGCGGAATCTTCCTGAAATCCGCCTCCATTTGCGGCTTGAGCGTCGCCATGTTTCGCAGCACCGCCGCCGGATGGTAAAGCGGCAGGTAAGCGCGCCCATCTTGCCACTTTGCCTGCCCATGAATTTGGGTGATTTTGGCGTTTGGGAAGAACAAGCCCATGCTGAAGCGCCCTAAGGTCACGATGACTTTAGGTGCAATCAGCTCAATTTGGCGGTAGAGATACGCCTGTGTGCAGGTGGAGACCTCATCCGGCTGCGGATCGCGGTTTTCAGGTGGGCGGCACTTTACCACATTGGTAATGAACACCTGAGCGCGAGTCAGCCCGATCAAGGTCAGCAGTTCTTCTAGCAATTTGCCCGATTGCCCAACGAAGGGCAAGCCCTGCCGATCTTCGTTGAAGCCGGGACCTTCGCCAATAAACATGATCTCAGCGGCATAATCACCCGCACCGGGGACGGCATTAGTGCGTCCGGCAGCGTGCAGCGCGCACTTATCACAGGTACGCACCTGTGCAGCAATTGCCTCTAGCGCGGCATGGCGCTGCTCAAGGCTCAACGGTTCGGTCATGGGATAGGACTCCTTTTCTAAACAATCGGCGCACGGCTGCCCGGTCGCCCTTGCATCAGCAGGTTGGCAAAGGCAACCCGCGCTTGTAAGGTTTGCCAGCGCGCCTCAAAGCGTGCCTGATAGGCGTCATCCAGCGGCGCAAGGTGCATCAGATAGGCATCCTCGTTATTGTCGCGGTAGTAGCCTTTCCGCACGCTGACGATCTGATACTCGTATTTGCGATAGAGGTTGATGGCGGCAACGTTGCTCACGCGCACCTCCAAGACGCTGTAGGTGGCGTTCAGGCTTATTCCGCGCAACACCATGCCCGCTAACAGCACCTCGCCAAGCCCGCGCCCGCGCCAATCGGGATGGGTGGCAATGGTGCTGATGTGCGCCTCACCCTCGATGAGCCACATGCCGCCGTAGCCCACGATGGTTGGCGTTTCGTCCTTCGTCTCCAACACAACCATGTGTGCGCTTTGGTTGTCGTTAATCTCGAAAATGTAGGAATTGATAGACCATGGCGTCTGAAAGGCAATCTGATCAATTTCCTGCACTGGCGGAATATCCCGTAGGGTCATATAGCGCAGCGTATACATGCTCAAAACGCCTTTGAAGTGTGGCTAGGGGTGCGGCACACCCGGCTGATGCAAGTAGAATGGCACGGCGCGCAGCGGATCGCCACTTTCGCCAGCGCGGAAGCGCGCCCACGCCAGTTCGGCTAGGAAGGTTGCCCGCCGCAACGCAAAAGCAGGCGCCGTTAGGTGCAGTTGGCGGTCTGCCCGTGTGTTAAGTTGATGAACTGCCTCGCGCACTGTGGTGTCTACCTCACCGGCGAGGCGCGTTGGCGTGTGCGGCACACTGAAGGCGGCAAAGAGCGCAGCGGGCGAGTCTATGCGTGTTTCGCCCTGCACGTGCCAGCCCTGATCCGCCTGCCAGCGGTAGGCAGCCGCGCAGAGGCGTCCGCGCCCTGCTTGGGCAAAGGCGATCAGGTCTTCAGCCAGTGGTGGCTGTGCTGCCGCCGTAATATCGAGCGTTGGCACGGCAATCAACGGCACATTCAGCGAAAAGGCGAAACTCTGCGCTACGCTGAAACCAACGCGCAACCCATTGAACGAGCCGGGCCCTTGGGCAACGGCAAGGTGCGTTAGGTCTTGCGGAGTCAGGCGCACTTGGCGCAGCACGCTATGAATGGCTGGCACGAGTTCGACGGTATGGCGGCTTTCAGTCTGCCAGGTGTATTCGGCGTACACATCGCTGCCATCATGCAGGGCAAGGCTCAGGGCGCGTGTGGCGGTATCTATGGCGAGCAGCATTGGGTCTGATTCAGCCTTCCTGAGCGCGGAATGCCGCTAGTAGATCGGCACTGCGCGCACCGTGTGCGCGAAAGGTGAGCTGGCGTGCCTGTTCGTCGTCTGCCACAAAGTCAAAATCAATCCACACATGATCAGCCGGCAGCAATTGTTCAACGCGCTCTGCCCATTCAATGATCACAACACTGCCGTTAGCGAAAATATCTTCCAAGCCAAGCAGTGCAGCATCTTCAAGGCGCTCTAGGCGGTAGGCATCAATGTGCTGAAGGCGTGCCGCGTCGCTGGCGCGCTGATGTTCGTGAATCAGCACAAAGGTTGGGCTAGTGGCAGGCGCCAGAGCGCCCCAGCCCGCCACAACGCCGCGCGCAAAAGCAGTTTTGCCCGCGCCCAGCTCGCCGCTCAGGCACAGCACATCGCCTTGCTGCAAGAGTTTGCCCAGCCGTGCGCCGATCTGTTCAGTGTGTGCCATGCTGCGGCTGATGTGTGTGAACTGCGTTTGTATTCCGTTCATAACGCAGCATTATACTATAGACGCTGCGCTTAGACCAATTGCCTTAGGGCAGCGCTCAAGCTAAGGATGGCTGTGTGCAATTCGCCCGTTCGCAAGCGGTCGTTACACAGGCTGGGCGTATGCGTAACGAAATGCGCCTTTCGGCGTTTTTTCTTATGGGTGTGCGCTTAACGCAGTAAGCAATGAGCGCCGCACGCAGTCAATAACAAAACAGCAGACATTCCCTCAACCACGAACGATGGAGCGATAAAAAGCTATGGAAAGACGGCGTGTGGTCGTCACGGGCATGGGCATCCTCTGCCCAATTGGTAATACGGTCGAGACCGCGTGGCAAAACCTCGTGGCAGGCGTCTGCGGCATTCAGACCATTCAGCGCTTTGACGCGCAGCCGCTGCCTGTGCGAATTGCCGGCGAAGTGCGCGATTTTGATCCGCGTGCGCTCTTTGGCAACAAAGAGGCGCGCCGCATGGATCGCGTGACGCAGTTGGCAATGGCTGCCACCATGCAGGCGTTAGAGGCTGCCAAACTGGATATGGCAGCCGAAGACCCTTACGAGGTCGGTTGTTTGATCGGCTCAGGCGTGGGCGGCATTGAAACACTGCTGGACGGTGCGCGTGTTGGCACGGAAAAAGGGCTGAAATTCGTCAGCCCGCTGCTGGTGCCGATGATGCTAACCGATAGCCCAGTGGGGCGCGTGGCAATCGAATACAACTTCCGCGGTCCGAATATGTCTATTTCCACGGCATGTGCCACAGGCAATAATGCCATTGGCGAAGCCACCGAGATGATCCGACGCGGCGCAGCAGACGTTATGATCAGCGGCAGCGCGGAAGCAGCCGTTGTGCCGCTTTCGGTGGCAAGTTTTGCCAACATGGGCGCGCTCTCCACCCGCAATGATGATCCTGCGACTGCCTCGCGTCCTTTTGATAAAGATCGGGATGGCTTTGTCATCGCCGAAGGCGCGGCAATCCTGATCTTAGAGGCGCTGGAACACGCACAGGCGCGTGGCGCAACCATCCTCGCTGAAATTTTAGGTTACGCCAACACAGATGACGCCTATCACATCACCGCGCCCATGGCAGACGGCGGCGGCGCCCAGGTCGCCATGCGGAAGGCACTCCGCAACGCCGGCTTGACCATTCACGATATAGACTACATCAACGCGCACGGCACCAGCACGCCACTGAACGATTCCGCCGAGACACGCGCCCTGAAAGCTGTCTTTGGCGAACACGCCTACAACATCAAGATTAGCTCTGTAAAGGGCGCCACAGGGCATATGCTGGGTGCGGCGGGCAGCGTGGAAGCAGTCTTTAGTGTGCTTAGCACCCTGCACGATTTTGTGCCGCCCACCATCAACCTGCACACACCCGATCCCGAATGCGACCTTGACTACACACCTAATCAGGGCGTGGCACACACCATTCGGCATGTGATGAGCAATTCGTTCGGGTTCGGCGGGCATAACGCTGTGCTGATCTTTGGGAAGTATTCCGCCAATGGTAGCCAATGATGGAAGCCTGAACGGCAACGGCGCACGTCTGCCAGAGCGCGATGGACGCCCACACCCGCCGCACCTTTGGCAGCCGCGCCATTTGCGCTACGCGCACCTGACGGGCTGGGGGATGCGCGTGCCTGATCGCGTGGTGACCAACGTTGATCTAGAAGCCGTTGTAGACACCACCGACGACTGGATTCGCACGCGGACGGGCATTCAAGAGCGCCGCTTTGCCAGCGAGCGCGACTCGGTGACGCAGATGGGCTTTGAGGCGGCACGCGCTGCGCTCAACCGTGCCGATGTGCTGCCCAATGATATTGACATGATCATTGTGGCAACCTCTACACCAGAAGATATTTACCCAAGCAGCGCCAGCAAGATACAAAACTTGCTGGGTGCCACGCGGGCGGGTGCTTTCGATCTGAGTGCTGCCTGCTCAGGCTTCGTCTATGGGCTGAATATGGCGGCGCAAGCCATCCGCAGCGGCAGCATCAACACGGCGTTGGTGATCGGCAGCGAGGTCAATTCGCGGGTGCTGGATTGGAATGATCGCTCGACGTGTGTGCTGTTTGGCGATGGCGCCGGCGCGGTGCTGCTGGAAGGCAGCGATCAAGCGGGTGGTTTTATGGAGGCAGTGCTGGGCTCAGATGGTTCGGGCGCGGACCTGCTCGGTATTCCAACGGTTGGCACGGCAACGCTGGCAGAAGGACGCCAAATGCACAAACTGCACATGGACGGGCGCGAAGTGTTCCGCTTTGCCGTGCATATCATCACCGAGAGCGTGCGCGACGTGCTGGAGAAAGCGAATCTCTCGCTTGCCGATGTCGATCTGATCGTGCCGCATCAGGCAAATCAGCGCATTCTGAGCGCTGCCGCACGCAACCTGAACGTGAGCGAGGCGCTTTTCTATAGCAACGTGCATCGCTACGGCAACACCTCAGCCGCCTCTATTCCGATTGCACTCTACGAGGCAGAGCGCGAAGGGCGCCTCAAGCCGAACGATAATGTGGTGGTCGTTGGCTTTGGCGGCGGCTTAACGTGGGCAACTGCCGCACTCCAGTGGCAATCCATGCAGGAAAAGGCGCCTAAAGGCTTAGCTTACCGCCTGAGTCAAGGGCGGCGCGAGCTGCAATACATCGGCGCCTTTTGGCGTGCGCGCGCCATGAAAACCTACCGTCGTGTAGAGGCAGCCCTGCGCGGTTCGCCCGCCAAGCACGCCAATCTGCGCGAAGGCACGTCGCCTAAGGGCAAACCTAAGCCCGAGGAAACACCACGCGATAAGCGCTAACCGAACTGGGCGGGCGGCTTGCCCGCCCACCGCACTTACCCAACTGTTTGGAAAAGACCTGATGATTACACTTGGCGAGATGCAGATTGCCTTTTTGAACGACGGCACAACGCATGTAGATGCCGGCGGCGTCTTTGGGTTAGTGCCGCGAGCGCTCTTTCAGCACTTTGTGAAGCCCGACGCCGATAACCTCGTCCCCATGCCCATGACCTGCCTTTTGGTGCGCGCCAACGGCAAAACAATTGTGGTGGATACAGGTTTGGGCAATAAGCTGAACGACAAAGCACGTGCCAATTGGCGCTTGGTGGTCAAAGAAAACGAAGGGCTGGTAGCCAGCCTTGCGCGGCACGGCGTGCAGCCGGAGGCTGTTGATCTGGTCATCAACACGCACCTGCACGCCGATCACTGCGCGGGCAACACCGTTTTCAAGCCCGATTTCACGGGCGTGCTGCCTACCTTTCCCAACGCGCAATATGTGGTGCAGCGCCGCGAATACGAGGATGCCATGAAGCCAAACGAGCGCACCCGCGCCACCTACTACGACGTGAACTTTCAGCCCTTGGTCGAATCGGGACAGATGCGCCTTTTGGATGGCGATACCGAGATCACGCAGGGCATTCATGGCATCATCGCACGTGGACACACACCGGGCATGATGGTCATCCGCCTAGAGAGCGACGGGCAGCAGGCGCTTTTCGTCACCGATTTGGCGTCCTACAGCATTCACTTTGAGCGCTTGGGCTGGATGACTGCCTATGACGTTGAGCCGCTGATCACCCTTGAATCGAAGCGGATGTGGCAGCGTTGGGCGCTGGAGACGGGCGCGCTGCTCATCTTTCAGCACGACCCAACCCTGATCGCTGGGCGCTATGTGCAGCGCGATGGCAAAGCGGTCATCGTGCCTGAGATCACCGCCTACGATTAAGGCACCCTACTGCGGTGTTAGGCGCACATCAATCTCGCCCACGCGGTTCTGGCGCGGTGGGATCGCCACATCCTCGTGAATGAGGGCGGCAAAGCACTTTTGCGGGTTACGGGTTGGGATCAAGCGCGTCATCCGCACGGCGCCCCACACCGTAACCTGCTGATTAGGCTGCACATACCACAGCACCTCGCCGTCGCGCTCCACGCGGGTCAGCTCTTCTTGCGTGCCAAGCGCCCACCGCCACGGGTAGGATGACTCCGAGCGCTCGCACTGCACACCGACTCGCCAAGCGCCGCTGATCGCCTCTCGGTTTTCGGGCGCGGTCATTGCGGCGTCGGTCTGGTCATACTGATAGACAGTGCCTTGCCAAGGTCCGATGGTGCGGATCGGCGTTGTGCCGTAATTCAGCACAGTTAGGCGGAAAATGAGCAGATCGCCTTGTGGCAGCGTAATCTGCGCCATGGTGGATTGCACACCAAGTGGTGGTGGCACTTTTTCGCCCTCGTTCGCCGCATCGGTGTAGAAAGAATCACTGTAGGGCGCGGTTGACCATGTCACGGTGCGTCCGCTGCTCTGTGCCACGATCTCGGCGTTGGGCAAGCCGCTCTCCTGAATGGTGAGGCGACTCTCACGGCGCACGCGCTGCCCAACCCGATCTTCTGCCAGCGCCACCAGCAGGTAATCGCCATTGGGCGGCGGCGTGTTGTTGTTATCCACACCGCCATCGTAATCAAAGGTGCGTGCGCCGCCTTCATCGGGCTGCCGCCCTTCAAAGCGCTCTGCGATGTAATAGCGCACGCCCTCAGCATTTTCAAGATAGACCGTCAGGCGTGCCGGCGCAGCAAGGTAGAGGTTCAAGCGCACCCGATCATCATAGCCATCTTGGTTGGGCGTGAACACTGGCGGCGACACTTCAAAGCTCTGAATATCAGGCAAGGCGGCGGTGCCATCGGCAAGGCTGAGCGTGCCACTTTGAGACATGACTTCGCCACTCTGAGCATCCTCGGCGCGGATTTCCCACGTATAGTCGCCGTCGGGCATTAGGCGGCGCTCCACGCTGCCACCGATCTGCTCATCAGGCAGCGTGAAGCCGTTCACCACACCGCTGAATAACACGCGGTATTCCCCTGCGGCGCGTGGCTCAGCTTGGCGGAAGGCAAAGCGGGCGCCAGTGGCAGTGTTGGTAAAGGTGATGCTCAACCGCGCATTACGGCTGAGGCTGTAGCGAATTTCGGTCACGTCCTCTATGCCGTCGGCATTAGGCGTGATGCGCGTCAGGCTCAGGGCTGCATTTGTTAGCAGTGGGCGGTTGGGTTGCAGCAGCGCACTGCCTGCCACAAGGACGGCGAGTGCAGCCAGCAAGGCGGCGGTCGTGAGCAAAACAGGCGAAAGGCGCATAATTTCCGTGCTTTATTAGGTGGGTGTGCGTGCGTAGGCATTTGCAGGTACGCACATTGTAAGCACGGCGCAGCCGCTTTGTCAACTGTGTCAGTGGTGCCGTTTGCCTTTCGCCATCGAACTCAGTATGATCAGCGCCCAAAAGAAGGAGCAGCGCGCCAATGGAACTTAAAATCTCGGTAGTGAGCATCGAAAAGCCTGAGACGATCAACTTTGTGCTTGGGCAGAGCCATTTCATCAAGACGGTTGAGGATATTCACGAAACGCTGGTCAACACGGTGCCAAGCATTCGCTTTGGCTTGGCATTTTGTGAGGCATCCGGCGCCTGCCTCGTCCGTTGGAGCGGCACGGACGACGAGATGATCGCCCTTGCCCAACACAATGCCATCACGCTTGCCTGCGGACACAGCTTCATCGTGTTTCTAGGGCAGGGCTTTTACCCGATCAACATCTTGAACAACTTGAAGCAGGTGCCAGAAGTTGCCCGCATTTTCTGCGCCACTGCCAACCCAACCCAAGTCATCGTGGCGGAAACCGAACAAGGGCGCGGCATCATGGGCGTGATTGACGGCTTCAAGAGCAAAGGCATTGAGGACGATGAAGGCATTAACTGGCGCAAAGGCTTGCTTCGTCAGATCGGCTACAAGCTAGGCTGAGGGGCGCATCATGCGGCGATTTGGGCGAGTGGCGGCGCTGATCAGCGTGTTGGGTAGCCTGCTTTGGCTAGGGATCGGTGTGGCAGTGCTGCGCGACCTGACCCTAGAGGGCAGCGGCGCGCCAACACCTACCCTTGCGCGCCTAACAGCCGTCGCTTTGCGCGGCACGCCGACACCGATCCCGTTGGTGAGCGCACCGACCGAGACTCCACCACCACCGCCTACCCACACACCGACTGCTACCATCCAACCAAGCCCCACACTGCATTACATCATCGTGACCACCACACCATACCCAGAAGTGGCAAATACCGCCACTGTTCCGCCTACGGCTGCCGCCATTGCTGAGGGTGCTGCCACAGCCACCTGCGCGCCGCCCAACGGTTGGGTTGCCTACAGCGTGCAGTCGGGCGATACGCTCTTTGGCTTTGTGTTGGGTGCTGATGGCGCAGTGGATGTGCAGACCTTGCGGCAGGCAAACTGCCTCACCAGTGATTTATTGCAAGTGGGACAAGTGCTGTTTCTGCCACGCGGCGCGGGTGAAAAGGCGCCCAAACTAGACGATCTGAGCGGTGATGTGGATGCGCTTACGCGCCCTTCCAACTGCCCATGCCAAATCACCATTCGGGCAGGCTCGCGCCTTGAACAGATTGCCGAACGGCTGGATAAGCTGCCGGTTGGCTTTCGCGGGCGCGATTTCCTGACGGCAACTAGCGCTACAGCACGCACACCGGACTATTGGTTCCTGCGTAGCAAGCCCGCCGATAAAAGCCTTGAAGGGTATATGTATCCCGGCAGCTATACCATCGAGCCAAACATGACTGCCACCCAGTTCCGCGATATGCTGCTGGCTGCCTTTGCCGCCAACGTGCCAGAGGCTTATGAAGGCATGGCAGCCGCACGCGGCTGGACGTTCTGGCAAGCGCTGAACTTTGCCAGCATTGTGCAGCGCGAAAGCTGGGATGCCAACGAACAGCGCATGATCGCCGGCGTCTTTCACAACCGCATGGCGGATAACCGCGCCATTGCATCATCGGTGACCATGATGTATGCGCTTGGCAGTGCCGGTCAGTGGTGGTACCCGGCAGGGCGGATTAACTTCAACCTCTCCAACCCGTATAATACCAACCGTTTCCGTGGGCTGCCGCCTACGCCGATCTCCAGCCCTGCTGTCAGCGCGATTGCCGCCGCCCTCGATCCCATTGCCCATGATTACTTCTTCTTTAACACACGCTGCGGCGGTGGCGGCAATTTCTATGCACGCACCTTTGAGGAATTCAAAGCGGGCTTGAACTGCCCTTGAATAGCCTATTCGGGCGTATCGGGTTCAGAGGTTGGCGCTGCTTCATTCAGGGCTGCTTCGATGGTCTGCATCAGTTCTTTCAGCCCAAAGGGTTTGGGCAGAAACTGCGCTGCGCCTGACTCTAAGGCAGCCGCAACCGTTGTAGGATCGGCATCACCACTCATCAGAACGATAGGCGCTTCAGGGCGTGTTTGGCGGGCAAGTTCCAGCACGTCAAAGCCGCTGCCATCGCCAATATCCATATCGCTCAGCACCAGATCAAATTTGTGGCGCGTCAGGCGCTTGACCGTCTTGTTATAGCTGCGTGCGCCGCGCACTTTGTAGCCAAGATCGCGCAGCAGTTCGCGCACCGTCTCGCGGAAGGTGGCATTGTCCTCAACGATTAAAATACGCATGGTTTTATCTAAACTTACCTTGAATGAGTCTAACTCGTTTAGCAATGTACGGCGCCAAGCCGTAGTATGCACCTTGGCGCCGCGCGGTGATCACACCTCTTTGGGCGCGATGACAGTTGCCTCGCCTTCCACCACAAGTACACCATCTTGGTTGGTGCAGGTGGTGCGAAGCGTGGCGATCCGCTTGTCTTCGCGGAAGGCAGTCACTTCGACCGTGGCGGTGATTGTATCATCAAGGTAGACAGGCGCCTTGAAGTTGACTGTCTGGCTGAGATAGATCGTCCCGATACCGGGCAGATCGTTGCCAAGCACGGCACTGATCAGGCTGGCGGTCAGCATTCCGTGTGCAATCCGCCTGCCAAAGCGCGTCGTCTTGGCATAGTCCTCATCAAGGTGAACCGAGTTGGTATCGCCGCTGGCAGCGGCAAAAGCGCGTATATCAGCATCTGTGATTTGTTTTGTGCGGCTGGCACGCGCACCGATTTCAACTTTAGGCATGTTTAACTGATCCTTGATAAGGGTTAGGAATCTGGCACAAACAAGGCGCGCAGTTCACGCTTCAGAATCTTGCCGGCGGCTGAGATCGGCAGCGCGGGCATGATCTCAATGCTCTTTGGCACTTTATAGCGTGCCAAGTGGTTGCTCAGGTGCGCGATCAATTCTTCGGGCGTGGCAGTTTGGTCAGCCTTCAGCACAACGCACGCCTTGCCCACTTCGCCCCACTTGGGATCAGGCACGCCGATCACGGCGCACTGCTGCACGGCAGGATGTTTGTAGAGCGCTTGCTCAATCTCAGCAGGGTAGACGTTCTCGCCGCCGCTGATGAACATATCCTTCTTGCGGTCTACGATGTAAAAATACCACGCCTCGTCGTGGCGCGCCAGATCGCCTGTATGGAACCAGCCTTGCTCATCGAAGGCTGCCGCGCTCGCTTCAGGATTGTTGAAGTAGCCTGAAAGCGCCGATTGCCCCTTTAGCACCAGTTCGCCAACCTCACCGACTGGCACGGGCTGGTTGTTCTCATCCACAATGCGCGCATCAATGAAGAAGTTCGGTCTGCCGATGCTACCCGCCTTGCGGATGGCATCCTCAGGCGCAAGGGCAAAAATGCCGGGTCCGAACTCAGTCATGCCGAAGCCCTGCTTAAAGCGCACGCCCTTCTCGCGCTGAAACTGCTCCACCAGCGGGACGGGCAGCGGGGCGCCGCCGCTGGTGCAAAAGCGCAGCCTGCTGAGATCGGCACTTGCCCAATTCGGCGCCGCGGTCAGCAGTTGATACATGGTTGGCACGCCCGCAAAGACGGTAGCGCGGTATTGCTGAATCAGATCAAGGACTTGCGCTGCATCGAATTGGCGCGTTAGCACCACTGTGCCGCCCAAGATGAGCAGGGGTGTTGTATAGACCAACAAGCCGCCGGTGTGGAACATCGGAAAGACGTTCACGGTGACATCGCCGTGCTGCAAATCGTGAATGATGGTGTTGAGCGTGTTCCATGCGATCATGCGGTGGCTGATCTGGGCAGCTTTGGGCAAACCGGTTGTGCCGCCGGTGAAGATCAGGCAGGCGATGTCTTCCGCCTCAACCGAGTCGGTGTGGACGGGCGAATCAGGCGCGTTGTTCAGGGCGTGGTCAAAGTGCGTGCTGCCTAGCACGCCGCCGCCTTCAATATGCAGCAGGTGGTGCAGGCGGGTGCCGTTTTGCTTAAGAAAACGCGCTGCCTCGCCAAATTCACCGCTGAAGATGAGCGCTTGCGGCTGCGTATTCTCAACGACGCCAAGCAGTTCACGCGGGTGCGCCCGCCAATTGTAGAGTGCCAAAATAGCGCCGAGCTTGCCACAGGCAAAGAAAGCGTCTAGGTATTCAACGCCATCCCGCGCCAAGATGCCAACCACTGCGCCCTTACCAATGCCCTGAGCGCGCAGCCAATTCGCCAAGCGGTTGGCGCGCCCATTCAATTCACGGTAGGTTAGTGTCAAGTGCGGCGTTTTGCCGCTATCCACAACGGCAAGCGCTTCAGGGCTGTAGAGCGCACGCCTGCCAAGAACATCACCGATGTACATTTCAAAAAAAACCTTAATTTCAGCCATAGCTGTGCGTAAACTGCCAAAGGCAGCATCACAGCAACACACTCTTTCTTGAAGTGGATCATAGCACTAATTCGGCGTATGCTCAATGTGCGCTTAAGCAAAGATGGGGTGAATTTTGTGGGAATGACCTAGGCACCCTCTATCCCTCGCCTTTGCTCTGCAAGACGGGAGCAGCGATCAGGGTTGCGTTCCAAACGGTGTGCGCGGCGAGATTTAACCGCGTCAATTGGCACAAAAAAACGGCTCATCAACTGCCCAGACAGCTAATGAGCCGTTTTGAAAAAGCCGTGCGTGGCTTTAGCGTTTGGTGTAGGTAGGTGCCTTGCGTGCGCGGCGCAGACCGGGCTTCTTACGTTCCTTCGCACGCGGATCGCGGGTGAGGAAGCCTGCCTGCCGCAGCGTCGAGCGTTTTTCGGGGTCAATCTTGAGGATGGCACGCGCCACGCCAAGCTGGATGGCGCCGGTTTGCCCGGTGATGCCGCCGCCCTGCACCTTGACGGTCATATCGAGGCTGCCCTCCATGCCACAGAGGCGCAGTGGCATCAAGGCAGCCTCCAAATCGCCCATGCGCGGCAGATATTCGCCGCCCTGCTTATCGTTGATGATGACCTCACCAGTGCCGCCGGGATAGAGGCGGACGCGGGCGCTGGCTTCCTTGCGCCGCCCAATGCCTTCTACGTATTGTCTGCCGCTCATGCCTTCTTCACCTCAGAAATATCCAGAACCTGCGGCAGTTGCGCGCCGTGTGGGTGCGCGCTGCCGGCATACACTTTCAGTTTCTTTGCCATTTGGCGACCTAAACGGTTATGCGGCAGCATGCCCTTCACCGCAATTTCAATAACGCGCTCTGGGTGTTTGGCAAGCATCTGGCGCAGAGGCGTTTGCCGAAAGCCGCCCGGAAATTGCGAATGGCGGTAGTAAAATTTAGTGTCAAGGCGATCTTCGGTCACACGCACTTTATCGGCGTTGATGACGATCACGTAATCGCCACTATCAATGTGCGGCGCGAAAGTGGTCTTGTGCTTACCGCGCAGCACCGCAGCAATGCGAGCCGCCAAACGCCCCAAGATCGCATCTGTCGCATCCACCACATACCATTTGCGCTCGCCTGCGGCGCTCTCAAGGGTAGGTGTGTAGGTCTTGTATCTCATCTTCTGCACTCCAGCGGGCGTTTTCCCGCTTGCTGTCTGCGTTCGTTTCTCTAAAAGTTACTTCCGTTAAGGTTAAGCCGTGCGGCGGCGCTAACTGCCGAATGGCTGAGCGATCCGCTGCACGGAAGGCTGCCTCAAAGGCGGCAGGGCTCAGTTTGCCTTGCCCAACGGCTGCCAAGCTGCCCACAATGGCGCGCACCATGCGGTAGAGGAAGGCATCCGCCGTGATGCGGAACACCGCGCATGGCACGCCAAACTGATCGGGCAGTGCCTGCCAAGCCGCCGCAAAGACTGTGCGCTGCGTCGTGCCGCGTTCGCCCAGTGGCGGTGTGCCAAAACTGGCGAAATCGTGCTGCCCAATCAGCAGGGCGGCGGCGCTGTTCATCAGCGCTAGGTCGCAGGGTGGCGCGATGCGCCAATGTGTGTGCGCTAACAAGGGCTGGCGCACCACCGCAAAATAAGCACGATACTCATAGGTGCGCCGCGCCGCCTGATAGCGCGGATGAAAATCATCCGCTGCAAGGGCAAGGTGCAGCACCGCAATCTCGGTGGGCAACAGCGCGTTCAAGGCATTTTGCAGCGCCGTTTCGCCGTGCCGCCACACCAAATCAAAAGCGATGACTTGCCCGCTGGCATGAACACCGCTATCCGTGCGCCCCGCCGCCATAATTGCCACTGGCTGCCCTATCAACCTTTCAAGGGCTGACTCTAGGGTGCCTTGCACCGTTGGCGCAGTGGCTGACCCGCGCAAGCGCTGAAAGCCATGATAGGCACTGCCCTCGTAGGCAATCACAGCACGGTAGCGCGCCACGCAGCCGTTATGCGGCTAGTTGCCGCCCTCTGCCTTTGGGCGTGCAGGACGGTTGCCGCGCAAACGCCCTAGCAAGCCACGCCGTGCGTTGCTATCGCCCTTCGCCTCAGTTGGGCGGTCTACCAACTCCAAGATGACCATCTCTGCCGCGTCGCCCTTGCGCATCCCCAAGCGGTAGACGCGGGTATAGCCACCCGGGCGCTCCGCGTAGCGCGGGGCGATTTCATCAAAGAGCTTCTTGACCACAGCCTTGCTATCCAAGCGCCCAACCAACAGGCGGCGCACAAAGATGCCATAGGCAGGGTCGGGATGTGCCAAGCCACGCTTGGCTTTGGTGATCATGCGCTCTGCCTCAGCACGGATTGCCTGTGCCTTAGCGCGAGTGGTCTTGATCCGTTCGTGTTGAAACAACTGCGTCAGCAAGGTACGGCGCAGCGCATTCCGCTGACCGACATTGCGTCCGAGCTGCTTACCGGCAATGCGGTGTCGCATAAGTCCCTCCGTATGCGCTTACTGCGCCGACGATTCACTGTTTGATGGAATATTGATCTGGTGTTCGGGCGAGATAAATTGCTTTTCCCGCAGCCGCTGCACCAGCTCATCCAACGATTTTTCGCCAAAGTTGCGGATTGCCAGCATGGCATCGGTGCCGCGATCCAACATCTCCAACACTTCGCCCACGGTGGTGATGCCTGTGCGCTTCAGCGAGTTGAAAACGCGCACGCTTAGGTCTAGCACCTCAATTGGCGTGTTGAACTTCTCCTCGTCCCAAGGCTTGCTATCGCTCACCTTTTCAGCCTCGTTGCTAACAACTGCCACACGGTCAACATCCACGCCTGCCACAATTGCCAAGTGGTTCATCAGGATGTGTGCGGCTTGGCTCATCGCCTCGCCCGGGCGGATGGTGCCGTCCGTCCAGATTTCTAAGATGAGTTTATCATAGTTGGTGCGCTGCCCAACACGCGCCCGATCCACATCAAAGTGGACGCGCTTGATCGGGCTGAAGATGGCATCCACCGGCAGTTCACCAATGGGCAGCCGTCCGCGTTCTTCCGCCGGGCTATAGCCGCGCCCGCTCGTGACGTGAATCTCCATCTCAAGTTGCGCGTTCTCAGAATCGACCGTGAACAGGTAGAGATCGGGATTAATGATCTCAACCTCAGGCGGGCAGACAATATCTGAGCCCGTGACGGTGCCTTCGCCGCGCACTTCAAGGCGCAAGCGTGCTGTCTGCGTATCTACCAAGCGCACGCGAAGCTGCTTTACATTGAGGATGATCTGCATCATATCCTCACGGACGTGCGGCACGGCGGAAAACTCGTGCGAGACGCCCGACAAGCTGATCGAGGTGACAGCCGCACCCGGCAAAGATGAGAGCAGCACACGGCGCAGCGCATTCCCTAGCGTGACTCCGTAGCCGCTTTCTAACGGGCTGATGATGAAACGCCCATAGTTGCGCGAACTGGCATCGCTTTCGATTTTGGGCAGCACCAGCGGATTAGTGGTCACAGTTCCTCCTAGCAGGGCGATCCGTTAGCGGATCGCCCAACTGAATTGGCTACGGCTTAACGCGAGTAGTACTCAACGATCAATTGTTCGTTCAACGGCAAGTTAATCTCGCCGCGATCTGGCATACGCTTCACGGTGGCAGTTAAGGTGCCATCGCCGCCAAAATCCAGCGAGAGCCAGTCTGGTGCAGATGGGCGCTGCTCCATATAGGCGCGAATTTCGCGGAAGTAGCGCAGGTTGCGGCTGCTGCCGTGCAGCGTGATCTGATCACCCGCCCGCAAGCCATAGGATGCAATATTGGTGGGTACGCCGTTCACATCAAAGTGAGCATGACTGACCAGCTGGCGGGCATGGGCGCGTGAATCCGCCAACCCAAGCCGATAAATCACATTATCAAGGCGCGTTTCCAGCAGCACCAGCAGGTTGCTGCCTGTGGGCCCGAGACGGCGCGAGGCTTCCGCGAAATAGCGGCGGAATTGGCGCTCCAGCACGCCATAAATGCGGCGCGCCTTCTGCTTCTCGCGCAGTTGCGCGTTATAGTCTGAGGTGCGTCCGCGGCGGAAAGAGGCTTCCTTGCCGTGCTGACCGGGCGGATAGCCACGTTTTTCCACAGCGCACTTGGGCGACATGCAGCGTGCGCCCTTCAAGAATAATTTTTCGCCCTCACGGCGACACAACTTACAAACAGGACCGATATATCTAGCCATATCCTCTTGGCTTCCTCCACACAAAGGGCGCTTATGCGCCGTGTGTTTACACCTAACTGTGTGCGAAACGAAACATGCTTGTGAAAAACGCTAAGGCGCTGCTTAGACGCGGCGCTTCTTGGGTGGGCGCACGCCATTGTGCGGCACGGGCGTTACATCGGCGATGGAACGCACGCGCAAGCCGCTTGCCTGAATGGCACGGATTGCCGACTCACGGCCGGGTCCCGGGCCCTTCACGAAGACGTCCACTTCCTGCATGCCCTGCTCTTTGGCGGCATCGCTTGCCTGTTGTGCTGCCATCCGTGCAGCGTAGGGCGTGCTTTTGCGGCTGCCCTTAAAGCCTGAGGTGCCAGCACTTGCCCAGCAGATCACGTTGCCCTGCTGATCGGTCATCGAGACAATCGTGTTGTTGAACGTCGCGTGGATGTGCGCTTGCCCATAGGGAATATTGCGCTTTACCTTCTTAACTGTGGCGCGCCGCCCACCGCGACGGGGCGCTGCGCCGCCTGATTTTCCCATCCGTCTCTACTCCATCTAGTTGCAGGCATAGCGCCTGTGCAATAGGTTATTATAGCAGAACCAATGCGCCTTGTATAGGCATGATTTGCCAATGGCGCGCCGTTGAACCCAACGCGCCCAGCCGATTACTTCTTCTTTGCACCACGCCGACGCCCACGCCCTGCCACCGTCTTTTTCGGACCGCGCTTGGTGCGTGCGTTGGTTTTGGTGCGCTGCCCGCGCACGGGCAAGCTGCGGCGGTGGCGCAGCCCGCGATAGCTGCCGATCTCGATCAGGCGTTTGATGTTCAGCTGCACTTCACGGCGCAGCTCGCCTTCGACGCGGTAATTGCTGACCGCATCACGCAGCAGCGTCACTTCTGCTTCGGTCAGATCGCGCACGCGCTTGTTCGGATCCACTTTGGTCGCTTCCAAAATTTCCTTGCTGCGCGGTCTGCCAATGCCATAAATATAGGTTAGGGCGATCTCGACGCGCTTTTCACGCGGCAGGTCTACGCCTTCAATACGTGCCATACCAACTCCTGCTTACTGAGTGTTCTTAACTGAACTGATAGGTGCCATTTTCTCACATGTGGCGCGCTTAGGGCAGAGTCAAGATCAGCGGCTCGCCATCCGTCACCGCGACAGTGTGTTCCGCCCACGTGCACAGTGCGCCATCTGCCATAATCACCGTCCAGTGATCATCCAGCACCTGTGTTTGCGGGCTGCCCAAGCTGATCATCGGCTCTAGGGCAAAGGTCATGCCGGGTTGCAGCGGGTAGCTGCGCCAAGCGCGCTGCTTGCGCCCGCGAGGCCACCAATTCGGCATTTGTGGTTCTTCGTGCATGGCGCGCCCAACCCCATGCCCGGTATATTCCCGAATCACGCTGCACCCTTGCTTTTCGGCATACGCCTGAATTGCCATGGCAACATCGCGTGTTTCGTTGCCTACCACAGAGGCTTGAATGCCAACGCGCAGCGCTTCCTCGCCGATCTCGATCAGGCGCTGTGCTTGCGCCGAAATTTTGCCGACGCCCATTGTGAAGCCGCCATCTGCCACAAAGCCTTTATAGGTGGCGGCGCAATCTATGCTGACGATGTCGCCTTCCTCTAGCACGCGGTGCGGGCTAGGAATGCCATGCACCAACTCACTGTTGATGGACACTGTGGTTGCGGCAGGGAAGGGATGCTCACCGCCGGGCGGATAGCCGATGAAGGTTGGAATGGCGCCATGCTTGCGGATGGTGCGCTCAACTACGTCGTTGATCTGGGCTGTGGTAACGCCGGGCTTGACGATAGCACGCGCCTCGGCGTGCGCGGCTGCCACGATGCGTCCTGCTGCACGCATGATCAACAATTCCTCTGCCGTTTTCAACCGAATCATGCGTGTGTATTACCCTCAATCAGGTCAAAGAGCGCCGCCGAAACGACCTCAATCGGCTGTGCAGCGTTCACCTCATGCACTAGCCCACGCGCCCGATAGTAATCGAGCAGTGGCGCGGTTTTCTCGAAAAAGGTATCAATGCGTTTGGCGGCTGCCTCTGGCGTATCGTCAGGGCGTTGGCGCAGCGGCGCGCCATCAATATCGCAAATGCCTGCTACCTTCGGCGGGTTCGTGTTCAGGTTATAGACGTGCGTTGGATCGAGTGTGCATTCCCAACGCGCCGAAATGCGTGCAATCGCCTCTTGGCGATCCAGCGTGAGCAACGGCACAAGGGCAACACGGCTGCCAAGTTCCGTCAGCAGGTGATCAAGCGCCTCTGCTTGTGGCAGCGTGCGCGGAAAACCATCAAAGATAGCGCCGTTGGCAGCATCGGGCTTGGTCAGGCGTTGGCGCACCACTTCGATAGTGGTGGCATCTGGCACAAGGTCGCCACGTGCCATGATCGCCTGAATTTCACGGGCAAGATCGGAATCCTGCCCGTCCATAGCGCGGAACAGCCCACCCGTCGTGATGTGTGGCAGGCTGAGCCTTTGTGAGAGGATAGCCGCCTGTGTGCCTTTGCCCGCGCCCTGCATTCCCATCAAAACAATATAAGTAGCCATGCGGTAGGCGCCTTAGCGCATGAAGCCTTCGTAGTTACGCATGACCAGTTGTGATTCAAGCTGGCGCATGGTATCTACCACAACGCCCACCACGATGATCAAGCCGGCAGAGCCGATGACAAGGGCAGGGTTGCTGCCGCGTGTTACGTCAGTGCGCCCCGTCAGGATGTAGTCCACGATGATCATCAAGCCGGGTGTGACGGCGGCAATGCCCAAGAACATAGCGCCGGCGAAGGTGATGCGGCGCGTCACTTTGGTGATGTAATCTTGCGTGCGCTTGCCGGGGCGAATGCCGGGGATGAAGCCGCCCTGCCGCTGCAAGTTTTCGGCAAGGTTCTGCTGTTGGATCATCACATCGGTGTAGAAGTAAGTGAAGCCGACCACCAGTAGGAATTCAAAGAACCAGTACCAGAAGCCGCTGCGCGTGCCGAACGTATCGCGCAGCCAATCGCCAAAGGGCGTGCCGCTGAAGAAAATGCCGCCGATCACTGCTGGGAAGGTGACGATTGCCTGAGCGAAGATCAGCGGGATCATGCCGACGGCGTTCACCTTGAGCGGAATGTGCGTTGAGCCGCCGCCGTATTGTTTCTGCCCGCGCACGCGCTTGCCATACTGCACTGGGATGCGCCGTGCGCCCTCCTGAATGATCACGATGGCAATCACGGTGACGACGGTGAGCAGCACGAAGGCGATGATATTGAACAGCCACCACTCCTCATCACCCAGCAAGATGCCCAAGCTGCGCGGCGCTTGCGCCACGATGCCGCCGAAGATGATCATCGAGATGCCGTTGCCGATGCCTTCATCGGTGATCAGATTGCCCAGCCAGATCGCAAACATGGTGCCAGCCGTCATGGTGGTTAGCACCTGCACGGTCAGCAAGAAGTTCACACTATAGCCGGGAATAATCGGCGTGTTGGTGAAACTCTGCATGATGTTGATCTGCCCGACCGATTGCAGCAGCGCCATTGGGATCGCCAAGTAGTAGGTGTACTGATTGATCTTCTCACGACCACCCGGCTCTTTAGAGATTTGCTCTAGGCGCGGAATGACGCCGGTGAGCAGTTGCAGGATGATCTGGGCGGTGATGTAGGGATACACGCCGTTCGCCAGCACGCTGAAGTTCGTCACCGCGCCACCAGAGAGCAGGTTGAGCACCTGAATAAAGCCCGCGCCCGCGCCTTCATCCAGCAAGCCGCGCAGCGCCTCGCGGTTCACACCCGGCACCGGGATATGCGTGGCAAACTGATAGACCATCAGGATGAAGATGGTGAACAGGATTTTATTGCGTAGATCGGGCAGCCGAATGGCATTGCGAACTGCTTCTAACAACTGCATGGAATCGTCCTCTAATCAGAATAGCTAAGGGTTAAGCAAGGCACGGCGAACCGTGCCTGCTTTTATTCTTCATATTTCGGGCGGCGATCTTTGGGCAGCAGCTTGATCGTGGCGTGTGCGCCGCGCAGCAGCAGCTTCATCTCGCTGGCTGTGCCGCCTGCCGCCTCGATCTTGGCACGGGCGCTTTTGGAGAAGCGGTGTGCCTTAACATCGGTTTTGGCGGTTAGCTCGCCCATGCCCAAAATGACAACCGGTTGCTCAAGATTATCAATTAAGCCGACCTCTAGCAACTTGCTGGGCGTCACCAAGCCACCTTTGGGGAAGGCTTTGGCGATTGCCTCAAGGTTCACCTCTTGATAGTAAATCTTGAACAAGTTGGTAAAGCCGCGCTTGAAGGGCAAACGGCGCACCAACGGCAACTGACCGCCTTCAAAGTAGGGTGCTTTCACGCCACCGGTGCGGGCGGCTTGCCCTTTCTGACCGCGCCCTGCCGTCTTGCCTTGCCCAGCAGAAATGCCGCGCCCGACGCGGCGCTTGCGCTTGTGGGCGCCCTTATCGGGCTTCAGATCATGCAGTTTCATGCTTGCACTTCCTCAACCTTCAACAGGTGAGCCACCTGTGTAATCATGCCGCGCACCGATGGATTGTCGGGATGCTCAATGGTCATGTGCATCCGCTTCAGCCCAAGCGCTTTTACGGTCAGCTTGTGGCGTTCCTGAGCGCCGATAGGGCTTTTCACCAACGTTACGCGCAGTTTCTTTACGCTTTGTGTCTCGCTCATGGCGGTTACTCCGTGCGCCTACGCAGCCAGAACGGCTTTACTTCGTCGGTCGTCATGCCGCGGGTGCGGGCAATTTCCTCAACGCTCTTGAGCTGTTTTAAGGCTTCTAGGGTTGCGAGCGCCACATTGAGCAGGTTATTGCTGCCCTGAGACTTGCTGAGGATATCGCGCACGCCAACGGCTTCCAGCACGGCGCGCACGCCGCCACCGGCGATCACGCCCGTGCCGGGCGAGGCAGGGCGCAGCATGACGACCGCGCCGGCATAGCGTGCTACAACCTGATGGGGAATGGTGGTACCTGCCAATTCAACGTTGATCATGCGCTTGCGTGCCTGATCGGTACCTTTACGGATTGAATCTGGCACGCCGCGGGACTTGCCCACGCCCAAGCCAACGCGCCCTTTGTTATCGCCGACAATCACCACCGTGCGGAAGGCGAAGCGGCGCCCGCCTTTCACCACTTTGGCAACGCGGCTAATGTCTACGACGCGCTCATCAAGTTCTTCGCGCTCTTCTTCGCGCTCACGGCGCTCACGGCGTTGGCGGCGGTCGCCGCGCTCACCACGGTCGCCGCCGCGCTCTGGGCGTGGCGCACGTTCGTTTCGTTCGCTTCTGTTCGTCATTTAGAACTCCAGCCCTGCTTCACGTGCTGCATCAGCGAGGGCTTTAATGCGCCCTTGGTATTGATTGCCGCCGCGATCAAAAACAACTTTCTGAATGCCTGCATTTTTGGCGCGCTGTGCCACCACTTGCCCAACAATCTGCGCTTCTTCGGTCTTTTTCTTGCCCACAACTAACTTCCGCACCTCGCCATCAATGGTGGAGGCAGAGACGAGCGTATGCCCTGCCACATCATCAATGACTTGGGCATAAATATGCTCAACGCTGCGGTAGACGACCAAACGCGGACGCTCAGGCGTGCCTTTCACCTTCAGGCGCACACGGCTATGGCGGCGGAGGCGTGCTTCACGCTTTTCTTTGGCTTTATCCATCGCTCTTACTTACCCTTACCCGCTTTGCCCGCCTTACGACGGATCACTTCATCTTTATAGCGAATGCCCTTGCCGTGGTATGGCTCCGGGGGGCGCAAGGCGCGAATATTGGCTGCCACTTGCCCCACCACCTGTTTATCAATGCCATCCACATGAAAGACCACCCCGCGATCTTCCACCGAAAAGCTGATGCCTTCAGGCGGTGTTATTTCAATGGGGTGCGAATAGCCCACATAAACGACAAGATTTTTGCCCTTCATCTCGACGCGGTAGCCGGTGCCATCCAGTTGTAAGGTGCGGCGGAAGCCCGTGCTAACGCCCGTCACCATATTGTGCAGCAGCGCGCGCGTTAGCCCATGCAGCGCCCGCGATTGGCGCTGATCGTCTGGGCGCTCAACGAGGAGCTTGCCGTCTTCTTTTGTAATCGTGATGGTGGGATGCACCCGTAGGGCAAGTTGCCCCTTGGGGCCCTTCATTGTTAGGTGATTGTCATCACCCAAAGTCACCTCTACCTTAGCAGGAATAGTGACGGGCTGCTTACCGATACGTGACATTGTGTCTGTTTCCTCCGTGCGGCGGGCGTGGAACTACCACACCACGCCGATAACCTCGCCGCCAAGCCCACGGCGGCGCGCCTCATCACCGGTCATCACACCTTTTGGCGTGCTGAGGATGGCGATGCCCATGCCGCTTAACACCCAAGGGATTTCACCCTTGCCGGCGTAGACGCGGCGGCTAGGACGGCTGACCCGCGCAATGTGCGTGATGACCGGACGGCGCTGGCGGCGCTGCCCGTAATATTTCAACGCGATGGTGAGTTCGGGCTTGCTGCCGTCGCTCACCTGATAGCCTTCAATGTAGCCCTGCCGCAGCAAAATCTCAGCGATGGCTGTTTTTAGCTTGGAAGCAGGCATTGCCACACTCGGCTCACCGACTTGCAGCGCATTCCGAATGCGCGTGAACATATCGGCAATGGGATCGGAAATCATAGGAACTCCCTCTGCCGCTTACCAGCTCGACTTCACCACGCCGGGAATTTTGCCTTGCAGGGCAAGTTCACGGAAGTGGATACGGCACAGACCGAAGCGACGAATATAACCACGCGGACGCCCGCAAATCTTGCCCGAATTGGGGTCAATAAATTGGCAGCGATTCCGCACCTGCACCTTATACTTGCGGCGCCCTTCACGCGCCGTCATGGAACGTTTCGCCATCCTCTATGCTCCCTAGTTATCGCGGAACGGCATACCGAGCAATTTTAGCAGGCGGCGACCCTCTTCATCAGTTTGCGCCGTCGTCACAATCGAGATTTCCATGCCGCGCACTTTGTCGATCTTATCGTATTCAATTTCAGGGAAGATCAACTGTTCGCGCAAGCCCAGCGTATAGTTACCACGCCCATCAAAGGCGTTGCCGCTGATGCCGCGAAAGTCACGCGTGCGTGGCAGCGCCACATTGATCAAGCGATCCAGCAGCGACCACATCCGTTCGTTCCGCAGCGTCACCTTCACACCAATGGCGCGCCCTTCACGCAGTTTGAAGGCTGCCACAGCCTTCTTGGCATGGGTGATGACAGGCTTCTGCCCAGTGATCTTGAGCAGGTCTTCCACGGCGCCATCCAGCGCTTTGGCGTTGTCTATTGCCTCGCCCACACCGATATTGAGAACCACCTTCACAATGCGCGGCACTTGCATCACATTGCTATAGCGGAACTCTTTCATCATTTCCGGCACAACCGTCTCACGGTAATATTGCTTCAGTCGCATTAGTCAACATCCTGTCCGCATTTTTTGCAGACGCGCACTTTCTTGCCTTCCTCATCCACGCGGAAGCCTACACGGGTGCGCTGATCACACGCCTTGCAGACCAACATCACGTTCGAGAGGTCAATCGGTGCCTCAAACTGAACGATTCCTTGCCGCACCCCGGAGCGAGTCTGCTGCTGCTTTTGGTGCTTCTTCACGATGTTCACCTTTTCGACGACGACGCGGTTGACTTTGGGCAGCACCGAGAGCACCTCACCACGCTGCCCAATATCCTTGCCGGCGATCACTTCAACCGTATCGCCCTTCTTAATCCTCTGCATGGCACCATGCCCCTTCTTGCCCTTAAAGTGTTTCGGGCGCTAGGGCAGCGATCTTGGTAAAGCCTTTGGCGCGAATTTCGCGCGCCACCGGACCGAAAACGCGTGTGCCACGCGGATTTTCGCCCTCTGGCTCTAAGATGACTGCCGCATTATCATCGAAACGGATATACGAACCATCATCGCGGCGATATGCCTTTGTAACGCGCACAATGACCGCCCGCACGATGTCGCTTTTCTTAACCATGCCCTGTGGCGTTGCCTGCTTCACGGTGGCAATCACCACATCACCCACGCTGCCATAGCGGCGCTTGCTGCCGCCCATCACACGGATGACGAGCAGCTCGCGGGCGCCAGTGTTATCGGCAACCTTTAAGCGTGTTTCTTGTTGAATCATGGCGCTTCGTTGCTCCCAGCTTCAACGGCATCTGCGACGGTGATCGTCATGTTTGCCGCATCACGTTTTTCCAAAATGCTTTCAAGCGCCCAGCGCTTCAGGCGGCTAGTTGGGCGGCTCTCGACAATCTGCACCAGATCGCCTTCCTGCGCCTGATTGGCTTCATCGTGGGCGTAGTATTTGCGCGTTTCGTGCAGCACTTTGTCATAGACTGGATGCCGCTTAGCAACATCCACCTTAACAACGATAGTCTTATCCATCTTGGCGCTGGAGATGCGCCCGATCAAACGGCGGCGATTATTCGGCATTGTTCTGTTCCTCCTCGCGCACCAATTCGGCAGCGATCTCCCGTTCACGCAAAATCGTCATGAGGCGTGCGATCTCGTGGCGCTTGAAGCGCACCTGATTAGGGTCTTCTAACGAGCCAGCGCTCCAGCTCAGGCGCAGGCGAAAGAGTTCCTCACGCGCCTTCTCAAGGCGCTCCAACAAATCGTTGGTGTCCAATCCACGCAGTTCAAAGGCTTTCATGAGGCACTCACCTCCTGACCGCTGATCGGGTCGGTGCGCTTCACGAACTTGGTCTTGATGGGCATTTTGAAGCCTGCTAGGCGCAGTGCCTCGCGGGCAACGCTTTCTTCAATGCCTGCCATCTCGAACAGGATGCGCCCCGGCTTCACGACGCACACCCAATGATCCACGGCACCCTTACCCTTGCCCATGCGCGTCTCGGCGGGTTTTGCCGTCACCGGCTTATCGGGAAAGATACGAATCCACAGCCGCCCACGCCGCTTGATATAACGCACGATGGCGCGGCGAGCTGACTCAATCTGGCGCTGCGTAATCCAGGCGGGCTCTAGCGCTTGCAAGCCGAAGTCGCCAAAGTGGACTTCAGCGCCGCGCGTTGCCTGCCCTTTCATGCGCCCACGCATTTGTTTGCGGTATTTCACCCGCTTTGGCATCAACATAGTTCTCGTCCTCTAAATCCTTATGCAGCCGCGCCCATAGGCTTAGTTAGCAGGCGCTTCTGACGGTTCAGGCAAATCTTCCAGCAATTTTTCGCCGGTGTAAATCCAGACCTTGATCCCGATACGCCCATAGGTGGTCAGGGCTTCGGCGGTGCCATAGTCAAGGTACGAGCGCAGCGTGCTGCGTGGCACGCGCCCTTCGCTCTGCCACTCACGGCGTGCCATATCAGCGCCCACCAAGCGCCCATTGACCATGATCTTGATGCCCTGTGCGCCTTGCCGCATCGCCTGCTGAATGGCGCGCTTCATGGCACGGCTATGCCCGATGCGGCGTTCCAACTGCTGCGCGATGTTCTCGGCAACCAGGGTCGGATCGAGATCGGGCTTGCTGATCTCCGTGACTTCCACCTTCACCTTCTTACCGGTCAGGTTCTCCAAGTCTACGCGCACTTCCTTAACCTTATCGCCCTTGCGCCCGATGATGATGCCAGGGCGTGCAGTGTGAATGTTCACCACCACTTGGGCGGGATAGCGCGCAATATCCACGCGAGAGATGCCAGCATTCGGCACATGCTTCTTTAGCCATTGGCGAATGCGAAAATCCTCATGCAGCATATCGCGGTAGCGCTCACCTTCGGCATACCAACGCCCTTCCCAGGTACGGTTGATCTTCAGGCGGAAGCCAACCGGGTGTACTTTACGCCCCATACTATTCCTCCCGCTCGTCTAGGATAACCGTGACATGGGCATAGCGCCGCACACGCGGCTTATAGCGCCCGCGCGCGCCTGCCTTCACGCGCTTGAGCTTGAACGACTCATTGGCGTAAATGGTCTTGATATACAAATCCGTCCGATTCAACTCGAAGTTGTTCTCGGCGTTGGCAATGGCGCTTGCCACCAACTTACGGATCAAATCAGCGCCTTTTTGCGGCATGTATTGCAGCAGCACCAATGCCTGATCAACATCTCTGCCGCGCACCTGATCACAGACAAGGCGGATTTTTTGAGGGCTGATCGGCAGGCTGCGTGCCTGAGCGAATACTTCGGGCATAGCGATCAGCCTCCCTTCTTAACTTTCTTTTCGATGATGTGACCGCGAAAGGTGCGGGTAGGCGCAAATTCGCCCAGCTTATGCCCGACCATGTTCTCGGTGATGTAAATTGGCACGTGGCGGCGACCATCATGCACAGCGATTGTGTGTCCGACCATCTGCGGGAAGATTGTCGAGGCGCGGCTCCACGTCTTGATAACACGCTTCTCGTTGCGCCGATTCATCTCATCAATCTTCTTGAGCAGCTTCGGCTCAACGAAAGGTCCTTTTTTAAGTGACCGTGACATATGCGTTCTAAACCTCTACCCTTATCGGCGCTGCTTAGCGGCGTTTATCCGCACTGCGGCGAATAATGAACTTATCGGTGCGCTTGTTACGGCGCGTTTTGTAACCGAGCGCAGGCTTGCCCCAAGGCGTTTTCGGACCTGGCATACCAATCGGTGAACGGCCTTCACCACCCCCATGCGGATGGCTATCCGGATCCATGGCTGAGCCGCGCACCGTCGGGCGCCAGCCCATCCAGCGCTTGCGCCCTGCCTTGCCCAGCTTGATATTGGTATGCTCAAGGTTGCCCACTTGCCCCATCGTGGCAAGGCATTCTTCGCGCACTTTGCGAAGTTCACCGCTGGGCAAGCGAATCTGCGCGTATTTGTCCTCACGCCCAATCAATTGCGCGGACGTGCCTGCTGAGCGCACTAACTGCCCGCCACGCCCGCGCTCTAGCTCGATGTTGTGAATCATCGTGCCAACCGGGATCATGCTCAAAGGCAGCGTGTTGCCATCCCGCAGCGGCGCCTTCGGACCGTTCATCAGCACATCGCCCACTTTGACGGTGAGCGGCGCGATAATATAGCGCTTCTCGCCATCCGCATAAATGAGCAGCGCAATGCGTGCTGTGCGGTTCGGGTCATATTCAATCGAGGCAACCCGCGCCGGAATATCGAACTTATCGCGTTTGAAATCAATCACGCGGTATTGGCGCTTATGCCCACCACCGCGATGGCGCACCGTGACGCGCCCCTGATTGTTGCGCCCAGATTTACCGCGCTTTTCACGCAGCAAGGACTTTTCAGGCGTTGCCCTTGTAATTTCTTCAAAGCTGTAGCCCGTCATGCCGCGCCGTCCGGGCGAGGTGGGCTTATAGATTTTGACTGGCATTCTGTCTTTCCCTCACCAGCAGAGGAACTGCCACCCTCTGCGTGCGTGCGATTGAAAGCGCATCATTAGGGTAGCTGACGCGCAAAGCCTGACACTTAAACGTTGAATAACCCGATAGTCTGCCCTTCTGGCAGCGTGACGATTGCTTTCTTCCAAGCCGGTGTGCGCGCATATTCTTTGCGCCCACGCCGCCCACGCTTCATGGGCATGATAATGGTTGCCACTTTCACCACATCGACGTTGAAGATAACCTCTACCGCCTCTTTGATCTGAATCTTGTTGGCGCGCAGGTCTACTTCAAAGGTGAACTGATTTTGCTCTGAGGCAAGAATCGTCGAGCCTTCGGTGATGATTGGGCGCTTAATGATTTCATACAAATGCATGGTTATTCCTCCGCAGCCACTGGCGCACCCAACAGAATGTGCTTGATGACATCCAGCGAGGCAAGCGGAATGATCACACGATCATGGCGCAGCAGATCACGCACGTTCATGTACGGCGTGTGCAGATACTGCACGCGCTCTAGGTTGCGTGCGGCGCGTTCGATGCTCTCGCTGCGCTCTGGCAGCAGCAGCAAGGCACTCTGATCGCCCACCAATGCCTTGAGGATGGCAGACATCAGCTTTGCCTTGGGTTCGCTCAGGCTGAGGTCTTTCACTAACACCAATTGCCCATCACGTGCCAGTGCCGAAAGCGCACTCTTGATTGCGGCATGGCGCATCTTCTTGGGCATATCTTTGGTATATTTGTGCGGCAGCGGTCCGTGTGCGCGCCCACCACCCACAAAGATCGGTGCGTTGCGGCTGCCGTGCCGTGCGCGCCCGGTGCCCTTTTGGCGGTACCACTTCGCCTTGGTGCGGTTGATCTCGCCCCGCCGCTTTGCCTTGTGCGTGCCAAGCCGTGCGTTTGCGTTCTGCATCACCACGTACTGGTGCATCAAGCCGACGTTGATCTTGTATTCAAACACTTCAGCAGGCAGGTCTATGTTGCCAACCTGTTTGCCCTGCATATCTAGAACAGGAACCTTCATTAGCTTATTCTCCGCTTGGTCTAGCGCCCTTTGACGGACTCTTTGACGATGACTAGACCGCCTGCCGCACCCGGCACCGAGCCTTTTACCGCAAGCAGATTGCGCTCCGGGTCAACCACCATCACTTCCAGGTTTTGTGTGGTGACGCGGTCGTTGCCCATCCGCCCTGCGCGGCGCGTACCCTTCTTCACACGACCGGGCGTTGTACCAGAGCTGCTGCCGCCCGGTGCGCGGGTGCGATCCGAGGCGCCGTGCGTCGTTGCTTGACGGTGAAAGCCGTGCCGCTTAATGGTGCCGGCAAAGCCACGCCCTTTGCTTGTGCCAACCACATCCACGCGGTCGCCCGTGCCAAACATTGCGACGGTCAGGCGCTGCCCTTCTTCCACGTCCACTTGGCGCACACGGAATTCGCGCAGATAGCGCAGCGTTGGCAAGTTGCGCGTCAGCAAATGTCCACGTTCGCCGCCTGTCAGTTTTTCGGGCGCCACTTCTTCAAAGCCAACCTGCACCGCCGTATAGCCGTCGCGGTCAGCCGTCCGAACCGATGTTACAAAGCATGGCCCTGCTTGAATCACAGTGACCGGCGTTACCTTGCCGTCCGCTGCAATCAACTGCGTCATGCCGAGTTTTCTTCCGATGATACCCTTCATCCGACCCTCCGAAATACCCAGAGGTATCCCGTTATACCTAAAGGCTATAATGCGCGTGCGCTAGATTTTGATCTCGATATCCACACCGGCGGGCAGATCGAGCCGTGTCAGCGAGTCAATGGTCTTGCTATCTGGATCAAGAACGTCAATCAATCTTTTGTGCGTCCTGATCTCAAAATGTTCTTGCGACTCTTTGTCAATAAACGGCGAGCGCCGCACAGTGAAGCGCTCAATGCGCGTTGGCAGCGGCACGGGACCGACCACACGGGCGCCGGTGCGTTCTGCTGTTTCCACAATACGTTTCGCCGATTGATCGATCACGCGGTGATCATAGCCCTTAAGTCGAATGCGAATTTTATGCTTTGCCATGCACTTCCTCTTTTGGCAAACACAGGGCAACACGAAGGCTGCCCTGTGCGGTGCGTCACTTAACTACCCTAGTCTAGGACTTCGGTGATGATGCCCGCGCCAACGGTCAGACCGCCTTCGCGGATGGCGAACTTCGAGCCTTTTTCAAGCGCGACTGGCACAATCAGCTCAACCGTCATGTTCACA
>DAOTVQ010000044.1:0-125777 GCA_034436355.1 Anaerolineae bacterium | reverse complement strand
GTCGGCGAAGGCGTCTCGGTCGGTGTGGGAGTCGGTGTCACCGTGAAGGTAGGTGTATAGGTCAGTGTGGGTGTGTTGGTGGGTGTTGCCGAAGGCGTCTCGGTCGGCGTGGCGGTGCTGCTTGGCGTATTGGTCGGCGTCAGTGTGAAGGTGGGTGTGTTGGTTGGCGTTGCCGAGGCGGTTTGAGTCGCCGTTGGGCTAGGCGTTTGGGTTGGCGTCAGCGTGCGCGTCGGGCTGGCTGTATTGGTCGGCGTCGGTGAAGGCGTCACCGTCAGGGTGAAGGTTGGGCTAGGCGTCGGCGTCTGGGTGAGCGTTGGCGTCTCGCTGGGGCGCAGCGCAATGCCCAAGAGTGGCACCTCACCAGTGGCAAGGCTGAAGGCGCCAAAGATGACCAAAATCGCCGCAATGAGCAGGGCGCCAATGCCAAGCAGAGAACGGTTCGGTGGCGCTGTGGCAGTGGTATTGGCAAGTTTGATCGTATCGCTGACGGGCGTTCGCAAGGGTGTATCTTCAGTGCGGACAGGCAGCATGTAGGGCTGTCCGGCAAAGGCGTTCAGGTCTTCCAGCATGGCGGAAGCGCTTGGATACCGCTCGTCAGGGTCTTTCGCCATCGCCTTTAGCACAATCTGCTCTAGGGCGGGCGGAATGTTTGGGTTGAATAGGGTCGGTGGCGGCAGCGGATCGCGGACGTGTTTGAGGATGATCGCCACAGGCGTATCGCCATCGTAGGGCAGCCTACCGGTCAGCATTTGGTAGAGGATGACGCCCATCGAATAAATATCAGAGCGTTCGTCGCTGTTTTCACCCAGCCCATGTTCAGGCGACATAAAGGCGGGCGTGCCAACCATGCCGCCGCTGAGCGTCATTGTGTTGCCCGAAAGAATCTTGGCGATGCCAAAATCAGTGAGGACGACGCGCCCGCCGCGGTCAATCATCAGGTTAGCGGGCTTCAGGTCGCGGTGAATCATGCCTTGCGCGTGGGCGTAGACCAGCGCCTCCAGCGCTTGCCGCATAATGCGGACAACCTCATCAATGGGCATAAATTCGCCATTCGGGCGCACCATGTAATCTTTGAGGGTGGGCCCCTCGATCAGTTCCATCACCATGAAATGGTGCTTATCGCCGGGTGCGTCTTCGTCAGGTGCTTCGGCAAAGTCGTAGACCTGCACAATATTGTTGTGGCGCAGGCGTGCCACATTGCGCGCTTCACGCCCGAAACGTTCGGCAAATTCTTGATCATCTGCAAGGAATGAGTGCAGCACCTTGATTGCCACATAGCGATCAAGGGCGGGCTGATAAGCCTTATAAACTTCTGCCATGCCGCCGCGCCCAAGGCGCTCAACGGCTTCGTAGTTGCCAAACTTCTTCACAAATGCAGCTCACGTGCTTTTCTGCTAGGTGCTGACGCCGTACGAGAGTATAGCGCTATCTGCCCACACACACAACCCGCCCGTTGCAGGTTGTGTGCATTGGCAGAATTTTTACCCAGCACTTTTGGAGCGCACTCCAGAGGCAGCGTATGATGTGTGTGGCGCCTGCCTTGAGCGGCTACGCCTTGCCCTCTGGCAGCAGCCGTTGAATATCCACCTTCATGCAGCGATCCATCACCACTTTTAAGCCGGCATCGCTAGCGCGCTGTGCCGCTTCCTCATTGATGATACCGAGCTGAAGCCAGATCGCTTTGGCGCCGATGGCAATCGCGGCTTCCACCACCTCTGGCACGTCCTCAGCGCGGCGGAACACATCCACCACATCAATCGGCACTTGAATGTCGGCAAGGGTGGCAAAGACGGGCTGATCGGCTGAGGATTGCACAGTTGGGTTCACGGGATAGATGCTGTAGCCGTGCTTGTGCATGTAGGCTGCTACGTCGTGCGAAGGGCGATCAGGCTTGGGCGACCAGCCGACTACGGCAACGGTCTGCGTTTCTTGCAAAAGCTGGCGAATGGCTTCATCAGTTGTTAGGCGCATTTGGGAAAACATCCTTTTGGGATCGGTCTGTGTATGCGATTTGTAGGCATAGAGCAGCCTACAGCGGGAAATTTTACCTTGTGTTGGCAATGCGAGCGCCTAACTGCCTTCCGCCACAGCCGCACCCATACACACTAACCACACGCACTGCACCGAGAAAATGCCGATTGGGTAAAAATCCACCACGCCAACACACAGCAGCGCCAACGCGCCCGCCGCCAGCGCCGCGGATTCGGCACGGCGTGCCTTCAGCCATGCGGCGCGCAGCCATGCCGCAAATGCCGCGCTCCACAGCGCAAAGCCGACGATACCCAACTCGCTGAGGATGAGCAGCGGCACGCTGTGGACGTTCTCGGCGCGCAGCAAGCCGCGATATTGGCTGCGTACCAACAGATCGCGTGCCTCCCATGCGAAAGTGCCAATGCCAACGCCTGCCACTGGATAGCGCTCGATCAGTTGGCGGGCAAAGCCTATGAAGATAGCGCGCTGTGCCACGCTGATCTGCTCAACTGATTCCGCGCCGACGCCTGCCCGCGCCAACAAAAACGGCGCGTAGCCCATCCCGAACAGGGCAAAGATGCACAGGCTGAGCGCGGCGGCTGCCAAGGCACGGCGCGCAACCTCAACACGCCACAGCGCACGGCGTCCCGTCCACAGGCTGAAGGCGGCAAGCGCCAGCAGGCACGCCAGCCACGCCGAACGGCTGAAGGTGAGGCACAACGCCCACAGGCTGATCCCGAAGGTGAGCGCGCGCACCACCCAACGCCAGCGGCTGCACGGCATAAAGAGCCACGCCGCCATGCCCAGCACGCCCAGCGCTATATAGCCGCCAACCACGTTCGGATGTACGCTCAAGCCATACGGACGCAGCAGGCGCAGCGACTCCGCGTTCAGCACGCTCAAGCCTTCCCGTTCAGGATATAAGTTCAGTTCGCCAAGCCCGCGCAAGCCCAGATCATCTTGCACGCCCATCTGCGCGATGATCACGACGCCCTGTACCAGCGCGCCCGCTGCCAACGCGCCGATGACTGCCCGTCCCGAGATCGGCGTGCAGGCAGCCAAAAAGCCAAAGGCAGCCACTGCTGCAAACTGTGCCGCACTGTTACCCGCTACCTGCCCATATTTTGCCCACGTTGGCGAGAGCAGCACCCAACCTGCCAGCAGCAGCCAAAACAGCAGCCACCAGCGGCGTCCATCGCGCAGGGCAGCGCCTAAGCCGCGCAGCCCAAGCAGCAGCCAGCAAAGCAGTGCAAGCGCAAGCGGCACAGTGATCAGGAAGCCGAGAAAGTAGGGTTCGGGCGGCGGACGCAGCAGATCAGGGTAGCTTGGGCGCAGCCACCACGCGCCCAAGAAAGCGATCAGCAGCAGGCAACCGCGCAGCACCACCTCAAGGCTGCCGCGCAGCCGCTGCCCAATGCCTAGCACAGGGCTAGTTCGCCCTGCCAACTTGCTGCCACTGCCCTGTGCCAGAGAGCTTCAGGTAGTAAACCGTGCCGTCGCTGGCAGAGATGAACAGTTCATCGGACGCCGCACCCACTTGGAAGGTGCCGCTGTAAGGCTGCGCCGGCGCGATGGCATACCCAAGCAAGTTTTGCAGCGGGCGCGTATCAAACCAGGTGAAGCTGACCCACACAAAGCCAATTTGCGCGGTTGGCACGAAACGTCCGGGCGGTGCTGGTGCAATAGGCGCGGGCAACGGCACACCTTCCACCCAAGCATTGTTGAAAGCGCCTACCCGAAAATCTGAGGAAAGGATGTAGACACGATTGGTGGCAGGCAGGTAGAAGGCTGCGCCGCGCTCAAACTGTTGAAAGACCATCGCGCTGAATTGGGCAGGCTGGCTGGCACAAGCGTTGTTCTGCGGTGGTGGGCGGAAGAACCACGCGATGCGGCAGGTGATCTCCACCGCGATGGCACGCTGAACGCGCTGCCCGCCACGCTCTACAATCAGGCGGAAGGTGACGGCAGTCCCTAAACGTTCCTCAGCGGTGAAAAGCTGCTCACCAGCACGGATGACCTCTTGCCGCGTGATGGTTTGTCCGCGCCCATCAAGGCTCTCCAAGATAATCGTATCGCCTTCTGCTTCCCACGTCACGGCGACGGTTGCGCCTTGCGTCACGCTCAGCGCGCTGGTGGTGAAGGCAATAATGGTCGGCGGCGCCGGCGTTGGCGTGCGCGTATTGGTCGGCGTCAGGGTGAAGGTTGGCGTAAAAGTTGGTGTGAAGGTGGCAGTATGCGTCGCCGTTGCGGTGCTGGTCGGTGTGCGCGTAAAGGTGCGCGTGAACGTTGGCGTATTGCTCGGCGTGAAGGTGAGCGTTGCCGTTGCCGTGCTGGTAGCAGTCGGTGTGGGGGTGAACGTTGGCGTGAAGGTGGGCGTGGCAGTGATGCTCGGCGTCGGCGTCAGCGTATCGGTCGGCGTCAGGGTCGGTGTTGGCGTTGGCGTGTAAGTCGGCGTCGGCGTATCGGTAAAGGTGGGCGTGATGGTTGGGCTTGGCAGCACGGCGACGGTTGGAATGGGCGGACGTTCACGGCAAGCGGCAAGCGCCATGAGGACGATCCCTAGCACGAACAGGCGAAGAAACACACGCGACATAGCCTAGTCCTCCGTTGGTTGATCAGAACTGCCCGCCTTCAAGACGCGGCGGCGTTGTAAGACGTAGTTTGCCAGCTCCAAATCAAGCTGGCGATCATCAATCACCCGTGTCATGAGCGCCGCCAAGCGCTCAGGCAGGTCGTGGCGGCGCTGCTTTGCCACCCGATCCAGCATGACGAAATAGCGCATCAACTGGTTGAGCGCACGCTCTAATTTGCGGGCTGCCTGTGGGTTCGCCGCGATGTCGCTCGCAATTTGGCGGGCTGCCTCGTGGTTATCAATGAGGAGTGCCACGCGCCGCTGCAATTCGGCTGCCACAGCGCGGAAGGCGCGCAGTTCGCTGTCCAGCAGATCACGCTGCGGGCGCAAGCGTGCTGCCAGCCGCAGATACTCAAAGGCATCGCGGTCGCGTCCATTATCCAGCATGGCGGCAACGGCAGCCTCTAAGCGATCCATATTCGCCTGCGATTCGGTCAGGTGCTTCTCAAGGTCGCCCTCGTAAGCGGCGGCATGTTCGGCGTAGTGGTAGAGCGCCGCAAGGCGCGACTCAAAGCCATCCAGTGCAACAGGTTGAGCCGCTTCGTTGCGTGGGCGGTTCACAAAGCCGCGCAGCGTCTCAAAGAGCCGATTCATTGGTAGAGCGCCTCGAAGCGGGTGAAGTAATCGGGAAAGGTTTTGGCAGTGCAGGCGGGATTGTTGATCCGCACGCCGTCCAGCGCCAAGCCCGTGACGGCGAACGCCATTGCCATGCGGTGATCGTCGTAGGTATCTATGGCGGCGGGCTGCAAAGTGGATGGGTAAATGGTGACCGAATCAGCCGATTCTTCGACCTGCGCGCCTAATTTACGCAATTCGGTGACAATGGCGGCGATCCGATCCGTCTCTTTGTGGCGGATATGCTCAATATTGCGGATATGGGTAGGCGTGCGGGCAAAGGGCGCGATGGCTGCCAACGTCTGCGCTGTATCGGACATGGCGTTGAGGTCAACATCCACGCCGTGCAACTGCCCTGTGCCATGCACTTCGAGGTAATCTGTGCCGCACACCACTTGGCAGCCCATCTGCTCCAGCACGTCTACAAAGTGCGCGTCACCTTGCAGCGAGTTGGCTGAGAGGTGCGGCACGCGCACCCTGCCGCCGATCAGGGCGGCGGCGGCAAAGAAATAGGTGGCGTTGCTGGCATCTGGCTCGATCACATAGTGCTGCGCCTGATAGCGCTGCCCTGCCTGCACGTGATAGGTGCGCTGATCTTGTACTTCAACCTGCACGCCAAACTGTGCCATCACGCGCACAGTCATCTCAATATAGGGTTCGCTGACCACCTCGCCAGTGAGCGTCAGCAGCACATCGCGGCGGGCGTAGGGCGCAGCCTGCAACAGCGCCGAGACGTATTGGCTGCTGTTGGTTGCCTCTAAAGTGGCAGCGCCGCCATTCAGCCCAACGCCATGCACATTGAGCGGGAACGCCTCTGGCGCGCCCTCAAAGCTGAAGTGTGCGCCAAGCTGCCGCAGCGCCGCCAAGAGCGCACCAATCGGGCGCTGGCGCATACGCGGGACGCCGTCAAAGCGGTAAGTGCCGCCGCCCAGTGCTGCCGCCGCCACTAGAAAGCGCGCCGTCGTGCCGCTGTTGCCCACGAACAAATCGGCGTGCGCGGCAGGAAAAGCACCGCCCTTGCCCTGCACCACAAAGCGCGCCGCCGCCTTATCTGCCGCAATGGGGATGCCCATTTGCCCTAAGCATTGGCTGCACCAGTGCGAGTCCTCGCTAAAGAGCGCGTTTTCCAACACCGTTTCGCCCTCGGCAAGGGCAGCCAAGACTAAGGCGCGGTTAGTGATGCTCTTAGAGCCGGGGACGCTGATGACTGCATTGATCGGGCGCGCCAACGGGCGAATATCAAGGTAGGTGGGCGGCTGGCTCACAATAGCGTTCCTTCCCTTAGGGCTGTGGCTGCTCGATGGTGCGCGTCAGGCGGCGAATGATGGTGCGTCCGCCGTCGGGGGCGCGCAAGGCAAGGCGTGCCGCACCATTCAACGGGATGCTGAGCGTTTGCGGCACGCCAACCTCGCCCACTTCCACACGCAGCACCTCGCTGCGCTGCACGCTGTTGTCGGCGGCGCGCACCTCCAGGGTGTAGTCGCCGGCGGTGGTTGGCAAAAACTCTAGGCTGGCGCTGACGAGGCGCGGCTGTTCGGGCGGCTGGCTCAGCTCAAAGAGGATGGGCAAATTGGCACAGCGCAGCGGTGAATCGGGCAAACCGACAGTGACCTGATTCAGGTCATCGGCAAGCGTTAGCAGCAGGATCGCCGCCGCACATTCCGCAACGCCGGTTGTATCAGCGCGCAGCGTGAACGCCCACTTCACAAACTCATCACCGTTAAGGGCGCCTGCTTCTAGCAAGGAGTCATCGGGCAGGCGTGCAAAGTCCACCGCGAACGGCTCCGTATTGGTGGTCAGTGTGCGCGGCACAAAATTGTTGAAGATGTTCGATTCCGGCGCACGGTTATCAGGGTTTACCCAAGCAGTGGTCAGGTAGGTTCCCCACCAGCCAAAGCGATAAGTGCCGATGACCGTCGTCTTGGCACGCGGGCCCAGGTTGGCAACTTCGCCTTGCAGGGCGGGCGTGGCATCGCTTGTTTCGGCGTTGGTATCGAACCACACCCACGTAAAAGCGCCGGAATCACTGGTGCCATTGTTCTGTAGCTCAATGGCAACCGTCACCGCCTGACCGGGCGCAGGGTTGGGCGGCAAGAAGCGCACACGGGTGATCACAAGGTCAATATCGCGTGGCGCGTCCGGCGTGGGCGTGAAGGTGGCAATATTCGGCGTGGGTGTGTTCTGGGCAACTTGGGTTGGTGTGGGTGTGCTGCTCAGCACATTGAGCAGCAAGCTGAGCATGGCAGCCAGTACAAACACGGCGGCAGCCATTGCCAACAACGCACGCGGGCGCAGGAGTGTTTCGCGCAAGCCGCCGTAGGAAGGGCGTTCGGTGTAGGTCCGCCGCTTGGGGAACAGCACGCCGCTTTGGGCGCGTAAGAACAGCACCGGCGTTGCCCACTCAAGGTTATTCAGGCTGCTGCTGATGGCACGGCGTGCCTCTGCCATCGCCGCCTCGATAGAATAGCCCTCCGAGAGGGCGCGGTAGAACTCGTGGGCAAAAATGCGCGATGCATCATCGGTGATGGCGAACTGCATCGCTACCACTGCGGGAACACCACGCGCCACAATGCTGGAGGCAATGCCGGAAAACGGATCGTTGCGATCTTGGCGGGCGCCTTGGCAGGCATTCAGCACCACAAGGCGAATGCTGTTTTCTTCCACCAATTCGCGGGCAAGCGCCTCACCACTGACGGGCTGGGTGAGTTCGGTGCGTGGTGCTTCAAAAGCAAGCATCCCGACAGCGCTGCGCTCATCAAAGGCAGCGTGACCGATGTAGTGAAAGACTTGGTAGCTGACGCCGCCGCGCAGCTTGCGTTGGAGCGTGATCAACTGTGCATCGTCTACGCGCTCTAGCTCTAGCAAGCCGCGCTGCCGCAGATCGGCGGTGGCATCCAGCAAGCCTTGCCATTCCGCCTCCACATTGAGCGTTTCCTGATCCTTTGGGCTGCTAATCAAGACGAGGACGCGCAGCGGCAGGCTGACTTCGACCACTGGGCGGATGTTGATCAGGCGCGGGTAGCGGATGATGGGCGTCTGGCGCGAGAGCACGAGATAATCACCAGACGGATCGCGCAAGAGTTCCCAAGGCAGGTCGTGAAGTGCCTCTGCTTTGTCTAAATTCAGGCGAATGCGTAAGCCGCGTTCGCCTGCTTGCGAACGGCTGGTGAGATAGGCGGCATAAATCTGCCCTGTGAAAACAGCGCCAAAGAGCTTTTCGCCAAAAGTGCGGGCAGCACGGGCAGCTTCACCGCGTGAAAGGCGCGTGCTGCCATCCAACACGCTGAGGATGCGTTCGGCATCCGCCGTCGTGATCGGGTTCGGCACGTCCATCGTCACCGAGCCAACCGGGGAGCCAGCCAACGTCACGCGCAACTGCTCGTTCGGAAGCGCTTCAATGTTCAACTCAAAATCGAGGTAGTCTTGCGTCGCCATTGCGCGTCGCCTTTCCGCTGCCTACAATCCGATCCGTATGCCCAAACGTTGATTGTAGAAAGAGAACGGCATAGTGTCAATTTGTTGTGTTTGGCGTGCGCCGCACAGCTAACAAGTTGATAGGGTAGTGGTGGTAAGAGCAATGTGCCAGCGGGCGGTGTGTGGTAAATCAACCGCCTAAGGCACTGAAGGCAAGTCCCGCCTTGTAAGCAGGGCGGGACTTAGACAGATTTCGCCTAGAGGATGACAACCGACTCGCGCTGAGTGGGTGCGGCGCTTGGCGCTTCGATCACACCGATCCGATCCTTCAAGAAGCGCTTCACAACATGCGTTGGGATGGCAAAGCCGACATCAGGACCGGTGATCAGTGTGTTCACACCGACCAGCTTCCCATCGGCATTGAGCAGCATTCCGCCCGAATGTCCCGGTCGCAAGTGCAGGCTGAGCGCGATCCACTCACGCCCGTTGGTGGGCATTTCGGGCAGGTCAGCGCCGCTGCCGATCACCACACCGCCTGTTGAGCCGCCTTCCACACCATAGGGAAAGCCCATTGCAAAGACCCACGCGCCGGCGTGCAGTTGCTTGGAGTTGCCAAGCTGCACGGTTGGCAGATCAGTAACCTCTACCTGTAAGGCTGCCAGATCAAGCCGCTCATCAGCAGCGATGACTCGCGCTGCCAATTCGCGCCCATCGTGCAGCACCACGCGCAGCCCACCACGCCCGATCACATGCGCGTTGGTGATGATTAGCCCGTCGCTGTGCCAGATGGTGCCAGAGCCGCTGCCCTGCTGCCAGCCGCGCCCGCTGCTCACGCGCACGAGGCTGCGGCGCGCTTCAGTGGCAAGGCTGCCCAACCGATCATTGAGTTGTTCAAAAATGCTCATCGCGGTTCGCCTTCTAGCGCGCAGGGCGCTCGCCAATGGTCACGCTCAGCGTGTGAACTTCGCCGCCGCGCACGATCCTGAGCGCAGCGACTTTGCCCACATAGTCGCCGCGCAGCGCACGGATCAAATCTTCAGGGCTGTGCAGCGGTGTGCTTTCAAAGGTGAGCAGTACATCGCCCATGAACAAGCCGCCCTGCTCTGCTGGACTCTCTGGCTCAACCGAGACGACGAGCAAGCCGTGATCTTGCCCTGCCTTTTGGGCAACTGCGGGCGAGAGCTTGGCTGCCTGTGCGCCCACACCCAAGTAGCCACGCTGAATCTTGCCGTGTGCAAGCAGCGTCTCGACCACGCGGCGCAGGGTGCTGGTTGGAATGGTCAGGCTGATGCCGCGCATGGCGCTGGTGTTGATGCCCAACACACGCCCGCCTGCACTGAGCAGCGCGCCGCCGGAAAAGCCGGGATACATTACCACATCGGTTTGCAGAAAGTGATCGATCTGCATTCCGGCAGGCAGTTTGTCGCCCTTCTCGATAGCAGAAACCACGCCTAGCGTCGCCATGATGCGCTCACTGGGACGCCCCAGCGCCAACACCAAATGTCCAACGCGGATTGTCTCTGGCTCTGCCCAGTTTGGCGCAGGCAGATCAGCCTCAGCGCGTAGCACTGCCACATCGCTGGACGGATCGCGCCCGATCAAGGTTGCGCTGACCGTGCTGCCATTCGGCAAGCCGATCTGAATGTCCTCATCGCGCTCCACGACGTGGTTGGAGGTGACGATCACACCTTTTTCCCACACAACGCCGCTGGCGGGCAAGCGCCGCCGCGCTTCAACGCGCACCACGCTACCGCCGATTTGTTCGGTGAGGGCTGCCATTTCTTCTGAAAGGTTTTGTAGAACGTCGGGCATTGTCTCATGCTCCTGAATGCTTGTTAAACGTGCCGCAATCATACGGCAGGTTGGCTAGGTTGAGCATCCTACCTTCGTAGCGGAAGGCACCTACCCGTTTGGGTAGGGCAGCCTAGCGCTTCAGGCTGTGCCGAGTCCAGCGCCAAGCAGCAACATAGAGCAGCAGCCCGCCAAGCGTGCAGAAGCCACCCAAGATCAGCGCGGCATCTTGCCAGAAGCGGATCGGGAACAGCCGTATCAGCGTATCAGACATTAGGAAGCGCCAAGTGCCTTCAGCAAAGAACAGATCGTGAAAGGAATCAAAGAAGTGATCCCAATCGAGGAAGATGTATACCACCAACGCCGCCAGCAATGCCCACGTCAGCAGCGCACCACCGCGCAAGCCGCGCCGCAATGCCGCACGCCCGGAGTCGCTTCGCAACAGAAGGATCACTATCACCACAGCCAACACGCTCAGCAGGGCAAACGCCAGCAGCGCCACACCCGTCACTTGCTGCACATCCACCATATGCGCGACTTCACGGGCATTGAACAAAGGCGCACCATCGGGAAAAGTTAGATCGGCAAGGAAGGCGGGCGGTGCACCATACACCAGAAATTGCACGGCGTAAGGCGCATAGCGCAGCCGATCTTCAAGCGTGAAGCCATACGGGTCGGCGGGAAAGTTGGGCAGGCGATAGGCAAGGGCAAGGTATGGCTCGCTCATCAACAGGCGCACACCAAGCAGCACCAGCAGAAGCGGCGTCAGCAGGGCGATCAGGAGGGCAGCAGGCGTGTGAAATCGGATCATTCGGAGTACCCACAGCGCGTCCACTTCAACCTAAAAAATATACCGCCAAAGCCTTCCACACGCCGAATGAGCGCACCGTTGGCGTTGACGATTTCCAAAGTTGCCGCTGCACGGCTCACCGATTGCGTAAACGCCACCCGCGCACCATCCACCGACCACAACGGATCGCCCAAGCCGCTTAGCCCATCCCGTATGGCTTGCCATGTGCCATCTTGCCGAGTTAGGTAGAGCGTCTCATCCCCCAGTTTGCCAACTTTCAACGCTGCATAGTCCGCGTTTGGTGCAGGGAAAACCTGCGGATAAACGCCCATCACAAGGGCGCCGCCGTTCTCCTGAAAGTTGATATTGCTGTGGATAGGCGTGCTGCCATCATCCTCAACTGCGTAGCGGAAGATCACCTCGCCATTCGGCGCGTAGCGCTCCACACCCAGCCTGTTGCCGTTGCGCCACCAAAATTGCAGATCGCTGCCTTGCCACAGCACTGTGCCAAACGATTCCTTATCAGCCGCCAGCACATGGTGCGCGCCCGTGCTAGGTGATAGATACTCCGCATGGTAGGTTGGTTTGCCATCTGTGCCGCCGCGTTCTGCCACAAAGAACAACCCTTCGCTGCTGCCAAGCCAACGCAAATCACGCGCATCCCACAGCCCATCACTCAGTGTTTGGACGGCGCCCGTCTCAGCGTTTACCCACAGCAGGCGCGTATGGCGTGCTGCACCCTCGCCTGTTCCCCACACAAACGCGGCAAATTTCCCGTCGGGCGACCAGTACGGATTGCCCACATCGTCGGCATTTTCAAAGAGCAGTGTGCGTTCGCTGCCGTCGAAGCGCATCAGCGCAGCGTTTCGTTTGCCGCTTGCGTTCCGCCATACCAAGATCATCTGCCCATTGTTGCGCGGCGAGAAATACGGGCGCATGGCAAGGTTCGTCACAACAGGGCTATGCTGCCGCGTTGCAATGTGGTAGCCAACCCAATGCCACGTTAACGGACTTTCACCCTCATCTTGCAGATAGAAGATGGACTCGCCATCCGCCGACCAGTAAAACAGCGCCCGTGAGAGGGAATCGCCGCGCCGTGCCACCAATGCCACCGAATGCACCCCGCCATCAGCAGCAATGACCATGATTTGCTCACGCGGGAACCGCTCAAAGGTGTAGGCAATATGGCGATCATTGGGTGACCACAGCAAGGGACTCTGCTCCCAAGTAACATACTCAGTTGGCAATTGGCGCAGCACGCCGTGTGGTGTAGCAATGATCGCCTCGAAGGTTTGGCTATCGTGGCTGAGCAGATAAGCAAGCTGATTGCCTGCATGGTTGAAGACGGGAACACTTGCATAAGGGGCTGAGGGCAGCGAAGATTCCTTCAACATGCCTGACTCTGCTGACCAAAGGAAGAGGTTAACGCTTGTCCGCGCCCACAGATATTGGCTATCGGGCGACCAGCCCACATCCTGATAGGCATTTTCAGGATGTGTGATAACCCGTTCGTTGTGTATATCTGCCACACTTAGGTACATCTCACCGCTGCTCATCTGCCAAAGGATGGCAAGCCAGCGGCTATCGGGCGACCAAAACGTCCGCACCCAGCCATGCATACCTGCTTGCAACAGACGCGGCGGTGCGCTGCCGTCTTGGGTTAACAGTTCCAGCCGAAGGGCGCCTTGCTCATCATAGTGCCGCACCAACCGATAGCGACCATTCGGCGAGAGATCGTCCTGAGGTAGGTTTGAAGGTGGGCTGTAAGTGTGGGGCAGCGCGATCCCATTCGCTAGGTCGAAGATATAGCCGTTGAAGGTCAGACAGCCGTAATCTTGCCTGCCGCGCACCATGCCAACACTGGTGAAGGCACTTAGCGTTAGCGCCGCTGCCAAGCCCGCCACGAAAAAGACGCCGCGCAGCCGAAATAACCATTTTTGCATCAATCTTTCCTCACTCACAGCGCGTCCAGAGTGCCTCGCTGCCAAAGCGCAGCGGCACATTCGCATAGGTGTGTAGCAAATCACCATCTGCACTGTAAGCCTCTACGCCAAAGAGACCAAAAGCGCCTGAGCCATCCATGCCGACGAACACGGCAAAGCGCGTGCTATCTGCCGACCACAACGGCGGCAAGGGCTGCCTGCTCGTTGCGATCACACGCCCTGCACCTGCCTCACCTTCCGCCACAACCTGCAACGCCCAACCTCTATTGGTGCGTACATACATCGCAGCGCGTTCACCGTTTGGTGCGCGGGAAAACTGCGGTGTCTCAATGCTGCCACTCGGCGAGCGGTAGCGGTAGAGGCGTTCACCCGTCAGCGTGAAACCATCTACACCGCCGCCGTCGGCAGCCAGCCACCAATATTGGAGTACGCCGCTGTTTATATCCTGCGTGAGTGATTGTGCTTTGTTCAGGTTGCGCGCCAAAGTGCGCCGCACGCCGCTGTTCAGATCAAGAATCTCGACGCCGTAGCGCGTTAACGCTGTGTAGGTATAGGCGATCTTGCCGCTGAACTGCCCGCCTTCGCGCAGCCACATCACCTGCTCAAGGGCAAATTCTTCAGCGTTGATCGTGCGCTGATTGCCGCCATCAGTGCCTGCCCATGTGATGAAGTGCGCCACCTGAAAAAACTCGCGCTGCTGCCACTTCACAAGCACCAACGTGCCATCGGGCGACCACAGCACATTCTCGATCTCTGTGGCGCCACGCACAATCGGCACGCGATCCGTGCCATCCAAGTTCATCAGGTCTACGCCGATCTCGCCGCGCTCATTGGTGAACGGCACTGCCACACGGCGTGTTGGACGGGTGCTGTTCTCAATTGCCCACAGAAAGTCGTTTTGCTGCGCCAGCAGCACGCGCTCAACTAGCACTTCCGTCTCGTCGGTAGCAGGGCGAAAGGCGATCAGGTCGCGCCCGCCGCGCCGTTCGCGGAAGTAGGCAAGCGTGCTGCTATCGGCGCTCCAAGCGGCGCTGGCAGGGAATAACAAACGGCTGCCCTGTGTGAACTGCGCGATCTGGCGCGGCTGAAAACTGCGCGGCTCGACTGCATAGACCAGCAACTGCCAATTCAGGTTTTGATCGTTATAGCGCAAGGCAATATAGTTGCCATCCGGCGACCAAAACAGGCGCGCATTCCGCAGAAAGGGCATCTCAAGGTTGAGTTCTTCCCCACCATAGACGGGCGAATCGAGCAGGGCAATCACCAAGCGTGTGCGCCCAACCTGATCCGTGCGTAGGTAGGCGTGCCGCTGCCCGCTTTCCGCCCACACTGCGTTTTCCACATAGGGCAAGATAGAGAAGATCGGAAAGGTCTTCGGGCGCAGCGTATTTGCCTCGTAATAGGTTAGCACGCGCCCAAATGCCTCTGTCGTGCCAACGGCAAAGTAAGCGCTATCGGCGCTCCAACCAAAGAAGGCGATCTCATTAGCGCGTGGCGTGTTCAGGCGCGTTACGTTGCTTTGCGTGCCATCGGCATTGGCAAGCCCAAGGTACGGTAGATTGTTGGCATCACGGTAGAGGTACAGCACGCGCCTGCCATCGGGCGACCACGCCACAGCGTTGATGACCGAATCACTGACGATTTGCTGCGCCGTTTGCGGATCAACCGTGCCGCTGTTGGGCTGAATGTAGAGCGTGAAGCGGCGCGTCAAGCTGCGGTCGGGCAGTGTGTAGGCGTAATAGCGCCCATCAGGTGAAGTCCACGCATTTTGCGGTGCATAGCGAAACGGATCGGTGAGTGGGCGCGCATCAGTGGTCAGCACGCCTGTCCGCAGGTCAAGCAACCAATCTTTGGCGGGCTGATCGCCTGCGATGCGTAGGCAGGCGAACGCGGCGGCGCTGCTGCGCGCTGCATAGACCGTCCCACTGACGATCAGGCTCACAAGCAAGCCCAGTCCAAGCAGGCTCAGCCAAATCGGGCGGAAGTTAAAGCGATAGTACGGGCGCATGGTCTCGGTTTGCTACGATTAACACTGTGCCTGATTGTAGCACAGGCAAGCCACCGAAGGTGGCAAGCGTAGGCTAAGCGACTCGTGAAAGGATAGTGAAACACCCTCAGTTCGGCAGAAACGTTGTTGTTTTAGCAGCCATTCAGTGATAAGATCACCCTTGCGGTGCAAATGCACCCATTGCGTCAGGTCTGTGAAAATCTTATACGGACTCTTAACAATGCCAATGCGCCCTGTTTTGGAACGCAGCCTAATCGAGCTAAGCGACAACGTGCTGCGTTTAGCAAGCATGGTTGATCAAGCCTTGATGCTTGCTATGCGTGCATTGGTGGAACGCAACGCTACGCTTGCCGCCCAAGTCAGTGCAAATGACCAGCAATTGAACCGCTTGCGCTATGAGATTGAAGAACAATGCTACCGCCTGCTGGCGATGCAGCACCCAAGCGCCACGGATTTGCGCCAGTTGGTTGGCACGGTCAGCGTTGCCACCAACCTAGAGCGCATTGGCGACCACGCCGCCGGCGTTGCACGGCTTGCCCAGCGCATGGTGGATGCACCGCCGCCGCGCCCTTTGGTGGATATTCCGCAGATGGCGGTCATCGGGCGCGAGATGGTGCGCGGCGCTGTCCAGTCTTTCGTCACCCGCGATGTGCGCCTTGCTGAGGCGATTATTCAGCGCGATGTGGAGATTGGTCAGCTTCAAGAGCGCGCCTTCCGCGAACTGATTGACTTGATGACGGAGACGCCGCACGTCATTGAGCGTGCCACCTTTTTGCTATGGGTCTCGCATAACCTAGAGCGCGTTGGCGACCGCGCCACCAACATCTGCGAGCGCGCTATTTACGTTGCCACCGGCGAGATCAAAGAGCATCCCTAGTGCGCCTAGCGATCTAGACGTTGCAAAGCAGTCTGCGCTAAGCGGTGGTTTGGGTTAAGCGCCAACGCCTTTTGATAGGCATCGCGTTGCTTTGCCCGATCTGCTTGCAGCAAGCCGACCAAATACCACACATCGGCGTCTTCAGGGTAGTGTGCTGCCAGTTGCTTTACCAGCTCAGCCGCCATCTGCCGATCACCGCTTTGAACCAACTGCGCGGCACGCTTCACTTGATCAATCGGCGCCGTTCGGGCAAAGACATCGTCTAGCACGCTTGGCGAGGGTGCGGCGCGGCGGTTCGGCGGCGCTGTGCCAGCGGCAGCCTGCCCATTGGCTGCCTGTGCCAAAATATGATCGCGCAAGGTGCGCGCATGGCGCACCATTGTGAAGCGGTGCGATGTGCCGCCGGTGCCAGTCACGATCAGCGTCTTGTAGCCGAGCAAACGCCCAAGCAGGCTCTCTGAAAGCTCGCACGCCTCAAACTTGGTCAGGGAGACTTCCGTTACATGGCGTACGATCCAGCCGCGCTTGCTGATGATGCGGAGCGTCGTCACGCCAATCTCATCGGTCAGCCATTGCAGCAATTGGGCAAGCGTGGTTATGCCACCCACCGCTGCCAGAAACAGCACACCATAGGTGAAGTAGGTAGCAGTCTCCGCCCTTACGTTGAAGTTAGGAAGATAACGCCTGCTTAAATCTATTATCAAAGGGATAGCAGGCTGAAGCCCTATGACTAAGAGTGCCGTCCCCAGTAGGGACGACGCCCACAGCCACCAATGCGTGCGCGTCTTGTAGATCACGCGCTCGCCTGCGATCAAATTACGTTCAATGTAACCCATCAAGACCCCACTTGTGCGCCCATTTCGCCCTGATCATACCGCAAAAATCCTGTAAAGACCCTGTTTGGCACGTAAAGTGTGTGTTAAAATGAGCCAATGAAAGCAGGAGGAATGACCCTGGAAACAGTTGAGATTGCTCGCATAATCGTAGATTTGATCGCTGACCGCAAGGGCGAAGACATCACCCTGATGGATTTGCGGATGGTGAGCGTGATCACCGACTTTTTCGTGATTGCCAGTGCCAACAGCGACCGCCAACTCAACGCGATTGCCGAATACGTGCGCGATGAATTGAAGCAGAAACACCAAACGGCGCCCTTACGCATTGAAGGGCGCGGCGAAAGCGGCTGGATATTGATGGATTATGGCGATGTGATCGTCCACTTATTCTCGCCAACGGCACGCGCCTACTACGACCTTGAGAGCCTGTGGCGCGAAGGTCAGGTGCTGCTGCGGATGCAGTAAGGGGCGCTGGCCTATTCAAAAATCCAGCGGTCGGTTTGGCGCTGCCATGCCACCAATTCTTCGGGCTTAAACCAGAGCGCGATCTCGGCGATGCCGTTCTCCACGCTATCCGAGCCGTGAACGAGGTTACGCCCGATCTCTAAGGCGAAATCGCCGCGAATGCTGCCTGAGGCGGCCTCGTGTGGGCGTGTTGCGCCAATGGTGTTGCGCGCATTCAGCACAGCATTCGTGCCTTCCAGCGCCATCACCACTACCGGGCTAGAGGTAATGTAATCCACCAAGCCGCCGAAGAAGGGCTTTTCGCGGTGAATGGCGTAGTGCTGCTCTGCCAAAGCACGGCTGACCTGCATAAACTTCATGCCAACGATCCGCAAACCACGCTGCTCAAAGCGGCGGATAATCTCACCCACCAAGCCACGCTGCACACCATCCGGCTTCACGATGATCAAAGTGCGTTCCACAGAGAAAATCCTCTTATGTGTTGTAGGATGCTCAAAAAACCTTAGCAAGTATAGCGCGCCACACGCTACATTTACCACTTACCTATTACAGCCTTGTAACATGCTTGCTCAAAACAATGAATCTGTTATATCAGCTTTAACCCGCACCATGAGCAATTGACTGTCAAGTGTTTGCATTTTCTAACAAATTCACCTTGCCGAAATTGGCTGTTGATCAGTAATATTTTGGCATAAAGTCGCTTTTCCAACCACATCGCTGCATCTATAGCACGCCTTTAGCGTGCTGCATTGTCCACGTGCTGAATGCGCTCTTGTACGGTTATGACTAATCTCGCTTAGGAGAGCAATCGATGGCAGGCAATATTATTCAATGCAATTATGATGACATGCGCCAGATCAGCAATGATTTCTCGCGCCAGAGCGATGCCACACGCCAAATGTTTCAGACTATTCAAAACTGCCTTTCCGCGTTGCAAGGTGGCGGCTGGCTTGGTAAGGGCGCGCAGAACTTCTACCGTGAGATGGAAGACATCGTCTCGCCCGCTATGCAGCGGCTTGGGGCTGCCCTTGCCGATGCTTCTAGCGCCACACAGCGGATTGCAACCGCACTAGAGCAGGCTGAACGTGAGGCAGGTGCGCTCTTTATGGGCGGCGGCGATGGTGGCGAGGGTGGTTCGGGTGGCAACAGCGGCGTCGGTGGGGGTGACGAAGCGGGCGGCGGCAATCCTGATCCGCGCTATCAGCCACTGCCCGGCACCGAAGGGAACACTGTGCCAGCCTACCTGCTCAATTTCCGCGACCCGAACTTCAACATGACCGAATTTATGCAGAACCTGAACCCCGAAGGGCGCCCTGTGATCTTCATGGTGCATGGCTTCCGTGAGCAGCTTGGTGGCGAAGGTGGTGTGGATCAGGGGTTTGCGCAAGCCTCGCGGGATTAATCCGCGCTGTATGACAGTGGGCAGGGCAATGGCAAGCCGCCGATCATCATTGGTGTGACGTGGGACGCCGGCACCACCTCTGTTTCACCCGGCAATTATTATCAGGCAAACGCCAATGCAGCCGAGATTGGTCCGCGCTTTGGTAATGCCCTCGAACAGTTCCGCCAGTTCCACCCAGAAAGCCAAGTGAACGTTGTGGCGCACAGCTTGGGCAACCGCTTTGTGTTGGAAGGCTTGGCAGCCAACCCGAATGCTCGCATTGATAACTACCTTGCCGTGCAGCCGGCTGTGAACCAGAGTGACTTCCAGCGCGGTGAGCGCGGCTGGTTCGGCACCTCGATTGGCGCCATACCTGAAGGGCGCTTCTACGATGTGGTCAACGGTCCGCAGATGGGTAACATGGCGGCGACCTATAACACACAAGACCGTGCCTTGTGGGCGCACGCCACGACAGGCACCAGCGCTCGTGAATTCTGGTGGACCGGCACGGATACGGCATTAGGCGGCACGCGCAACAGCTACGACGGCATGCAGCGCATTAGCCTGCAAACCAGTGGCTGGAATTTCGATATGAACCACCACAGCTACCACAGCCCAGAAGTGCTAGATGTTGCCTCGCGCTACTTTGGGCTGACCACAGGGAGATAAGCTATGCTCAGCGGCAAAATTGCCTTTACCAACAATTCGGTGCTGCACATCCTCAACCTTGAGGATGGCAGCGTAACCGCCATCGCTGAGGGCGGGCGCACCGCCTTCCCGTCGTGGCATCCAAGTGGGCAGCAGATCGCCTCTGGCGTTTCGCGCATTACTGTGTTCGATCTGGAGACGGGTAACCTTGTGCAGACCAGCCGTGAAGGGTTGGTTGCCAACTACCCGGCCTGGCATCCTTCAGGTGGCATGTTGGCGTTCGATGTGAAAATGCCCAACGACGACGGCTTCTACTTCCAAGAGTTTGAGAGCCAAGTCGAGTTCAGCTTGCCGCTGCCCTTCCCTGCCCTACAAGTAGATTGGCATCCTAATGGGCGCGAGATCGTCTTCGTAGGCGTTGTGGAGGGCAACAAGCATATCTTCAAGCTGGATATGAGCTGTATCCAGACGCAAGATTGCCCGCAGCGGGTTCAGCAACTGACCACGACGGGGCGCTTTAACCATGCGCCCACCTGGAGCGCCGACGGTACAACCATCGCCTTTGAACATTACCTCAGCGCTGAGAACCGCTGGGTGATTATGCTGATGGATGCCGATGGGAGTAACCTGCGCCGCCTGAGCGATCCGAATGGCAACGATCATCATCCCACGTGGGGGCATGATAACTGGCTGGCGTTTGAGCGCCACACCGCACAAGGGCGCTACTTGTGTGCCGTGCGCGCCGATGGCTCTGATCTTCAGCAGCTTGCACAGGATGCCTTTGAACCAGCGTGGTGGTATCCGCGCTAAGCGATAAGCCTGCACACCTGTGGGCGGGAGCAATCCCGCCCCTGCACCCCACCGATTTGCTCAATTGCCGCACTCACCGCTACACTGATAGCATTCATTGGCGGTGACGTAGGAGTATTGAGTATGCGTGCCGTAGACATCATAGCGCGCAAGCGCGATGGCGAAGAACTGACCCCTGAGGAAATTGCCTTCTTCATTCGCGCATACACGGAAGGGCAAGTAACTGATTACCAAGCCGCAGCATGGCTGATGGCGGTTTATCTGCGCGGGATGAGCCGCCGCGAAACGGTTGATCTCACAATGGCGATGGCGCGTAGTGGCGATATTCTCGACCTGAAGGATGCCCTGCCCGTCAGCGTGGATAAACACTCTAGCGGCGGCGTGGGCGATAAAACAACGCTGATTGTGCTGCCTATAGTGGCAGCTTGTGGCGTGCCTGTTGCCAAGATGAGTGGGCGTGGGCTTGGCTTTACCGGCGGCACATTGGACAAATTGGAGTCGATCAGCGGCTACCGCGTGGAACTGAGCGTTTCAGAATTTAAGCAGATGGCGCGTGAGCATGGCATTGTGCTGTGTGGGCAAAGCGGCAACCTTGCCCCTGCCGATGGCAAACTCTACGCCCTGCGCGACGTGACTGCCACGGTCAGCAGCCTCCCGCTGATCGCCAGCAGCATCATGAGCAAGAAAATTGCTGCCGGCGCCGATGCAATCGTGCTGGATGTGAAGGTTGGCTTGGGCGCCTTCATGACTAATATTGAGCAGGCGAAACAATTGGCGCACCTGATGGTTGAGATTGGTCAGGGGGTTGGCAGGCGCACGGTTGCCTTGCTCTCGGACATGAATCAGCCGCTTGGCGCCGCGGTTGGGAATGCCCTTGAGGTGATCGAGGCGATTGAATGCCTGCACGACCGCGCCCCGAACGATCTGCGCGAACACTGCCTTGCCGTTGCGGCGCAGATGCTGCTTTTGGCGCGCCACACAAACGGCAGCGCGCCCGATTATGCCCTTTCAGAATATATGGCAGAAGCAGCCGAAACGCTGCGCAACGGCAGCGCCTTTGCCAAATTCCGCGAAATGGTTGCGGCACACGGCGGCGACGTGCGCCAAGTGGACGACCCAACTCTGCTGCCAAAGGCGCAGCTTGTGGAAGTGCTGCGTGCGCCGCGTGCAGGCTATATCGAGCAGCTTAACGCGCTGGATGTTGGCATGGCTGCCGTAGAGCTGGGCGCAGGGCGCGAACGCAAGGGCGAGCCGATTGATCACGCTGTAGGCGTCTTGGTGCATAAGAAGGTGAGTGATGCTGTCACCGTCGGTGAACCTCTCTTTACGCTACACGCCAACACTCCTGATCAATTGGCACGCGCAAAGGCACGCTTGCAACGGACGGTGGTCTACAGCAGCACACCGACCTTGCCGCTGCCCGTCTTCTACGACGTTGTGACAAGCACGGAAAACTTGCCCTAAACACACATGGGACGGCGTTTTGCCGTCCCACCCTAAACAACGCCTGATTAGTTGCCCTGTGTGGCTTCAGCCGTTGGCTCTGAGGCTTCAGGCGCAACGGTTGGTGGCGTCACACGCGGGCGCACACCTAACACCACTGCGATCTCCAACTCTGCTGCATCGCGCTTAAGGACGAACACCACAGTTTCGCCCGCTGAGCGCGTCAGGATGTAGTTCCGCAGCGCGGTCAGGTTGCGGCGTGGGGCGCCATCCGCAGCCACGATCACATCGCCAAGTTGCAAGCCCGCCCGATCCGCTGGCGAGCCACTCACCACTTCAATAATGCGGCTGCCACAGTCTGCTACATCCTCACCAGCAATGCCCAGATAGGCGGGCGCAAACTCAACGCTGGCATCTTGTGTGGCGGCGGCGGTTGCCTCAGCGGTAGCTTCTGCCGTTGCTGGCAGCGGTTCATCCTCACTGGTGGGTGGGCAGGGCGGATATTTGGTCGCCTGCATGTTGGGCGGGCTTTCAGTTTCTGTAGCATCCACCGTCGGTTCAGCGGTTGCTTCAGCAGTTTGGGCGGGCTGCGCTTGTGCGGTGAATGGCAGTGTGCCAGCAGTGGCAAGCAGCGCTACCAACAGCGCCACAGCACACAGGCGAATAAACGTGCGTGCGAGCATCTTGTGATCTCCAAATTTGCTAAATGGGTTACGGGAAGATTGTAGCATACACACGCCGCTTGCTCACGGCGTGGGTGTTGCTTGCAACATCTCACGGGTGATCATAACACCATCCAGCTCAATTTTGCGCGGCACCACCTTGCCACTGACGATGCTCACAATCGCATCTACCGAGAGCCGCCCAACGCCAAGCGGATCGCTATCCAGCGAGGCGCGGAAATACTTCCCCGCAATCATCAGGCGGCGCACCTCACTCTCGGCATCCACACTCACAATGTGAACTTCATTCGGCGGTTTGCCTGCCTTTTCCAGCACGCCAACCGCCCCTAAGGCGCCGGCATCGTTAATGCTGAGAATCACGTTAACATCAGGGTGTTCCTCAAGGATTTTCTGCATACTTGCCTCACCCTCCTGAATGGTGCCACCCGTCCAGCGCCCTAGAATTGCCGCGTTTGGTGCAAGGGCGCGCAGCGTTTTTTCCATCGCATTAGCACGCTTCACCACGTCGCTCACGTTTGGATAATCCAAGATGGCAACCTGTGCCTTGCCACCAAACTCCGTATTGATCAGGTTTGCTGTGTATTCCGCCGTGACCCTGCCCATATCCTCGTTAGTCAGGTTGAACGAGGTGCTGTATTTACCATAGGTCGTATCGCCAATGACGACTGTGACAATGCCGGCTTCTTGGGCAGCGCGCACGGCTGGCTCAATCGAGTCGTAGTTCAGTGGGCAGATGATGATCGCTTTTGCACCGCGTGCGATGAAGCTGCGAATGATGGCGGGCTGGCGGAATTGGTTTTCTTCCGAGTCTTCCACTTCAGCGTTGATGCCTAGCTCACTGGCGCGAGTGCGCGCCGCGCTAGCAAGGCTGGAGTGATAATCCGTTTTGAGGGAGCAGGGCATAATGCCGATGAAACTGCCGCGCAGCCGTTCGACGGCAAGGCGCATCTCATTCGGTGTATTTTGAACGCTCTCCACACGCCCAAGATCGGGACGATCTGCCTCATCAGCGTAGGGCATAGGTGTTGGCGTAAAAAGTGTGGTTGGTGTGCTATCGTTGGCAGCGGCTGTCAGTTGGGCAGCAGGTATTTCTGTGTCGCTTGCCTGATTCAGGCGCGGCAGCGTGAACAAGCCAAAGACCAAGAGGATCGCCAGCAGCACGCCTAGCCCAAACAGGCGCGGACGGCTGCGCGCAAAAGCGCCCGTCCTAGTGAGGAGTGTTTGCATGTTCGCGGCGGCGGGCAACGTCGGGACGTAGCTCTGCACAGCGCGGCGCAGATCGTCCGCCATTTCAAGCGCACTCTGGTAGCGGTGGGCGGGATTTTTGTGAATCGCCTTCAGCAGCACGCGCTCCACACCTGACGAAAGATCAACGCGCAGCGTGCTAGGGCGCGGCGGCTGGCGGTTCAGGTGTGCCTGCATAATGGCAAAGACCGAATCGCCGGTGAAGGGTGGTCTGCCCGTCACCATTTCGTAAAGCACAACGCCTAAGCTGTAGAGGTCAGAGCGTTCATCGGCAACGTCTTCTTGAATCACCTCCGGCGCGATGTAGATCGGCGTGCCGATCATCACGCCTGCTTCAGTCAACGTTTGGGCAAAATCCTTCTCGCCAGTGCGCGCCAAGCCAAAATCGGCAAGGTAGGCGTTTTGCTGCTCATCCAGCAGCACGTTGCTTGGCTTAATGTCGCGGTGAATCACACCGTTCTGATGAGCATAATCCAACGCAGAGGCAAGTTGTTGCAGCAGGCTGTCTACCAAAGTCAGCGGCAGTGCGCCGCGCTCTTTGATCAGATCGGCAAGGGTGCCGCCTTTCAGATAGCGCATGGTCAGGTACGTAATGCCATCCGCCGTATGGGCGTGTTCGTAGACAGGCACAATGTTGCTATGCTCAAGGCGTGCGATGGTCTGCACCTCACGGGTGAAGCGATCAACAAATTTCTGATCGCGGGTGAGCGTGTTGCTCAGCACCTTCATCGCAACTTCGCGGTTCATGGTCGTCTGCCGCGCACGGTAAACATCCGCCATGCCGCCATGCCCAAGCTGCGCTACGATCTCATATTGCCCTAGTGTTTTGCCAATGAAACGATCATTCATAGCGCCTCGTGCGCTTCTGCGCTCAATTCAAAATTAATGGATGATTGTAACATCTTTGGTGGTGCTTGCACCACATGCCGCACCGCACCTTGTATATTTTACTAAACGCACCTGCCGCTGCATTGTGATGCTGCTGACAACCAAGCTCCTCAGCGTGTTTTATTAAGCGTTGATGAAAAGTTGCCCGTTACGAGGATTTGCGCGGGATGATCACATTCACGCCCTGCACAAGGCATTCTGTGGCAGGGTATCAAACTTATGGGCGCTGGGTGCGTTTTCTAACTCAGCATTTCATAGGGAAGGTGCGGCGCAAGGTTCATACCCAACACATGCCAGCGTCCATCTTCCCACTTCAGCGAGTGGAAGGCAGTGTTGTGCGTGCGGATGAACAAATCGTGTCGCTCCAAGATGTGCCGAATGATAGTAGCGCTGGTGCCGCCGTGCGAAACAATCAGCAACGGTTTGGGGCGGGCAAGATCGGCGGTCAGTTCCTCCAACACTTCGATCACACGCGCCTTGTAACCTTCCATGTAACCATCTTCATCGGGCAGGCTGTAATGCGTCTCACGTCGGAAAGGATGCTCACGCCGATCAAGGTAGGGCAGATCGAAGCGCTCCATCTCTGCCAAGCCCTCATAGATTTTCATGGGCAGGTGCAGGTATTGATTGATGATCTCGGCGGTCAGCTGAGCGCGCTTTAGTGGGCTGGCGGCGATCAGATCAATGTCGGGTTGATGGGCGCGCAGCCATAAACCAAGTTTGTGTGCCTGCTGCTCGCCGAGTGGCGTCAGCGGCGAGTCGCCGTGTCCGAAGCGCGCCGAGTCCACATTGGCGAAGGACTGCCCATGACGGGCAAGGATCAAGTGCATCTGGGATTCTCCCTGTTCTAGCGTGTGTATTCACGGATAAAGAAGTAGATTGTCATTGCCACGCCGACCACGATTACAAAGCGGCGCACCACTTTCGGATCGAGCCGCTGTGCGTAGGCTGCGCCGCCGTAGCCGCCTAAAATCGCGCCGATGATCATCAGCACGGCATACTGCCAGAAGATCGTGCCGGCGATCACAAAGCGCACCACTGCCACGCCGTTGATGAGCGTTGCCAGCAGCACTTTCAAGCCGTTCATGGTGTGGATATTGGTCATGCCTGCCAGTGCCAGTGCCGCTAACATCAAAATGCCAATGCCGCCGCCAAAAAAGCCGCCATAGACTGCGATGAGGAATTGCAGCACCGCCACAATCAGGATCACCACAATGCCGCCAGCGGCAAGCTGCTTGCTAAAGCGTTCGCGCAGGGCTTTGGTCAGGTTGCCACCTATCGCAAAAATGCCAACGGCAAAGAGCATCAGCCACGGCAGCAGACGGTCAAAGGTGGCTTGCGGTGTGTTGAGCAGAATCTCTGCACCTGCTAAGCCACCTATTAGGCTAGTCACCGAGAGAAAGATGACCATCAGACGGTTTTGGCGGGCGAGTTCGACGCGGTAGGCGCCCACACTGGCAAGCGAGCCGGGCCACAACGCCATGGTGTTGGTGGCATTCGCATTGATGGATGGCACACCCACACTGACCAGTGCCGGGAACGAGATGAAACTGCCGCCGCCGGCAACCGAGTTCAGCGCACCGCCGATGAATGCCGCCGCGAACAAGAGGATGTATTCCATAGTGCTGTGAAGGTTCCTTTTTCTGCATAGCATTTCTACTGCTGTTTTTCACGCTTTCTTATAGGAAAAGCGTAGTGTAGATTTTTGAGAGAGAAGCCCTCTCAAAAATGCTCGTTGCCGCACACTGAAAATAAATCAGTTATCCCGCATCTTGCCATTCGGCGGGCGTTTGGGCAACTTTTTCGCGCCCACTTGGTTCATGGATCGGTTTGCCAAGTGGACGTAAGCGCAGGCTGCCGCTGTAGTAAGCCGCAATTCGTTGCCGCGCAATCTGGGCATAGGTTGGGTCTTGTTCGCAACCGATGGCACGCCGTTCATGCTTGATGGCGGCTAAGAGCGATGATCCGACCCCAGCATACGGATCGAAGACAACCTGATCAGGTTGGGTAAGCGCCAACACACAACGTTCAACCAATTCCACAGGGAACTGGCAGGGATGGATTGTTTTCTCAGGATGATTCGATTTTACATTTGGAATATCCCAAAAGGCGCTTTCCCAGTCATCTAGGATAATTTCCCAAACATCGGAAGGATTTTTGCCCTTCGGATTGCCTGATGGCTTGCCTATCTTTTTGCCTTTGTAGTGACGCTTGCCGGGATATTTGGAGGCAACACGCACAGCATCAAGGTTAAAGGTATAGTGATCACTTTTGGTGAACCATAACAATGTTTCATAGCGCCCTGAAAAGCGCTTTGTGTTGTGCAGCCCATGCCGAAAATGCCAAATGATGCGGTTTCGCAGCTTCAAACCATGCTGCTTGAATAAGGTGTAGTAGAAAATATCTAGTGGGAAAATCTCGCCATCTTCCACATAGTTGCCCACTTGCCAGCATAGGCTGCCTGTTTCTCGCAAGACGCGCACTAGATCAGCGATAATCGGCGTCTGTGCTTCCAGATATTCTGTGATTGAAACACGCTTTTCATAGGCTTTGCCCAAATTGTAAGGTGGCGAGGTCACAATCAGATCAACCGATTGATCGGGCAGTTCTGCCACAAATGTATTGGCATCGCCCACATGCAGCGTGATTAACGCCTCTGCCTGAAAATCGGTAGCAATGGCAGGTTCGCCAAAAAGTGAAGGTGTTTGCATGATTAGCCTTCCCATGCTGTGCGCGATGCTGCATGTTTTAACACGCGCCGCCGAATTTCACCACAGCGCCGCACCAGAGGCGCAGCCTTCTCAACCCAACCCGACAACAAGATTGTCAATCAGGCGGGCGCGCCCAATCCGAACTGCCATCGAGAGCAGCAGCGCGCCGCTGACCGTGCCTTCACACTCGCGCAGAGTCTCGGCATCAGCGGCACTGACGTAATCCACCGCTGCCAGCGGCTCGGCTGCAAGCACGGCGTGCATGGCAGCGCGCAGCGACTCGGCGTCGCGTTCGCCGTCTGCATAGCGATCACGGGCGGCGCACAGCGCACGGTAGAGGATGGGCGCAGCAGCACGTTCGGCAGGCGTCAGGTAGCTGTTGCGCGAGCTGAGGGCAAGTCCATCTTGAGCGCGGACGGTTGGCACGCCGATGACCTCGACGGGAAAGGCGAGATCACGCACCATTTGGCGGATGACTGCCAACTGCTGTGCATCTTTCTGCCCGAAGTAGGCGCGCTGCGGCTGCACGATGTTGAATAGCTTCGCAACCACCGTCGCCACACCGCGAAAATGTCCGGGACGGCGTTCACCTTCCAGCCCTTGCGAAACTTCCTCAACCTGCACATAGCTTTGGAAGCCGTGCGGATAAACTTCCTCAACGGTTGGCGTGAAGACAACGAGGTTTGGGAAGGCGCGCAGCAAGCCCAGATCGCGCTCCAGATCACGCGGGTAGCCGCCAAAGTCTTCGTTCTGCCCGAACTGCGTTGGGTTGACGAAAATCGAGACGACCACCTGATCATTTTCGGCAACGGCACGCCGCACCAATGCCAAATGCCCATCATGCAAATAGCCCATGGTTGGCACAAAGCCATAAGTGCCTTCGCGCTGCGTCCGTTCGCGGCGCAGGTCGGCAATTGCTTCACAGGTCAACATAGGCAATCTCCGATACGGTGTGGTTTAAGCACACGCCTACAGATACACTGCCCTGTAGGCGTGCTGCGCTGCCTGTTAGCCACGCATGGTGAGCGCCATGACTGCCTTCTGCACGTGCAGGCGGTTTTCCGCCTCATCGTAGACGACACTCTGCGGGCCGTCAATCACTTCGTCGGTCACTTCCAAGCCGCGATCTGCGGGCAGGCAGTGCATGTAGACGGCATGTTCTTTGGCAAGCGCCATCCGCCGCGAGTCGCAAATCCAACTGGTGTACTGCGCGCCAATGCGTGCCGACTCGGCGTTATCGGTGGTGGTCAGCAGGGCGCCCCACGACTTTGGATAGACGGCATCAGCATCTTTGAATGCCTCATCCATATCGTGGGTAATTTCGAGGCTGCCGCCACTCTTGCGGGCGTTATCCTGCGCCTGCTGCACAATATCGGGCATCAGCTTGTATTCGGGCGGATGAGCCAACGCTACATTCATGCCCAAGCGCGTCATGAGCAGGATCAGGCTTTGCGGCACGCTGATCGGCTTCTGATAGCTGGCGGCATATGCCCAACTGACGGCGATTTTACGCCCTTTCAGGTTGCGCCCGAACTGCTCCATCAGCGTCATAGCATCCGCAAGGATTTGGAAGGGATGATAGACATCGCACTGCATGTTCAGCACAGGCACGCGGCTGTATTTCGCCACTTCGCGGATGTATTGGTTGCCAAAGTTCCAATCGCACTGGCGGATGGCGATGCCATCTGAATAGCGCCCGACGATCTCGCCAATCTCTTTGGCGGTATCGCCATGCGAGATTTGGGTCGTCTCGCTATCAATAAACATGGCATGTCCGCCGAGCTGCGCCATGCCTGCCTCAAAGCTGGTGCGGGTGCGCGTACTGGTGAAGAAAAAGAGCATCGCCAGCACTTTATCACGCAGCAGCGGGTGCGGATCGCCAAGGGCGCGGCGGCGCTTCAAATCCCACGCCACATCAAAGACGGTCTCTAGCTCGTCCATTGTCCATTCCTGCTCGGTGATCATATCGCGTCCGCGTAGATCGGTCTGCATTGGGAAAACTCCGTGTGTAGAAGATAAGGTGTGTTCGCAAATGGGAATTATAGCGCGTTCAGGGCAGGCAGCGACAGGCAGTTTGTGTGCCGAAGGTGGGCGTGTGCAGAGCGCCCGCCTTTAGGCTATACTCAGCCAGACCGATAGACGCTAGAAAGGATGACCTGATGAACCCTAAGCGCCCCTTTGGGCATGTGCCACGCCGCATATTGAATATCGTCGTGGTTGTAGTAGGCGTGGTTGGCATTTTCATCGCCAACAGCCTCAATTGGTCGGGTGTGCAAGCGTTCCTGCTGGTCAGCATCATGATCATCGTTGGTTTGTTCATCATCGCAGGACTCTACCCAAGGAAAGGTTAGCCCATCTTGCCACAGCGCGTCATCTTCATGGGAACACCGGATTTTGCCGTTCCGCCGCTGCACGCCTTGCTAAATGCGCCTGATTTCGAGGTGGTGTGCGTCGTCACGCAGCCGGATCGCCCTTCAGGGCGTGGGCAGAAATTGCAGGCATCGCCCGTCAAGCAGGTGGCAGCCGCGCACGGTGTGCCGATTCTCCAACCGCAAAAACTGCGTGAGGCGGGCATTTTCGAGCAGCTTCAGGCATATGCGCCCGATCTGATTGTGGTGGCTGCCTTCGGGCAGATTCTGCGCCAAAACGTGCTAGATTTGCCGACCTATGGCTGCATCAATGTTCACGCTTCGCTGCTGCCGCGTTGGCGTGGTGCGGCGCCAATTCAGGCAGCCATCCGCGCCGGCGACTCCGAGACGGGCATTACCATTATGCAGATGGATGCTGGGCTAGATACTGGCGCCATACTGCGCGCACGGGCTATTCCCATCGCGCCGAACGAGACAGGGCAAACGTTGCACGATAAGTTGGCGGCACTTGGCGGCGACCTGCTGATCGAGACGCTGCGGGATTATCTAAGCGGCAGCCTGACGCCACAGCCGCAAGATGACAGCCTGCACACCTATGCACCCATGCTCAAAAAAGAAGATGGGCAGATCAATTGGGCAGCACCCGCCACCGAGATTGCCCGCCAGGTGCGCGCCTATTATCCTTACCCAGTTGCCTATACCTATTGGGAGGGGCAACTGCTCAAGATTTTGCCCGATGCGGCACCTGATTCGCTGACAGTGCAAAGCGGCAGTGCTGCCGTTGGCAAGGTAATCGCGCTGGGAGATGCTATCGCGGTTGGCACAGGCAACGGGCTTTACCTGCCACAAAAAGTGCAGCTTGCAGGCAAAGCCGCGCAGCCAATCCGCGCCTTTCTGAATGGACATGCTGCACTTTTGGGAGCGCAGTTGGGCTAGGCTATTTGTTGATCGCCTTAATGGTGTAGACAATATCACCGTCAGGTGCTTTGACGGTCACTTTATCGCCAAGTTTGCGCCCGATGAGCGCCTTCCCAAGCGGACTTTCGTTGGAGATTTTGCCCTCACGCGGATTTGCCTCTGCCTGACCAACGATCTGGAACGTTTCCTGAGTGCGCTTGCCTTTTTCTTGGATGGTGACGCGATTACCCAGTTTGACAACGCCTTGCGGTGCATCTTCGTTTTCCTCGATGATCTGCGCGTTGCTGAGGATGTTCTCAAGGCGCAGTATCTCACCTTCGAGGAACGATTGCTCGTTCTTCGCATCATCATATTCGGCGTTTTCGGTTAGCTCGCCACCTTCCGAAAGAGCCTGATGCAAACGTTCCGCCACGGCAGGGCGCCGTACATTCCGCAGATAGGCAAGTTTTTCTTCAAGTTCGCGCAAGCCTTCTGCCGTCAAATATTGCGGTTGATCGGACATGATAAGACTCCTTTAGTTTGCTGCAAAAGCATATTAAGTGCTTAGCCCTTCACTTTAAAAGAAGACGCCGTTAGGGTTGTGCAAAGTGTTGGTGCGAATGCTGCTGTTTTACGGATTATGGCATCCAAGAAAATAAAATCGCCTTCGATGTGGCGATAGAATAAACTCAATATTAGGCGCTTGGTGCATCTTATGAGCGGGTGCGCGCTGCTTGTCTATACTTGTAATTCTATGCAATACAGGCTAAAAATCAAGTGCAAACGCTCACTAAATTGAAGGACATGACATTATCGTGCAAACTCACCAGATACAGCAGTTCGGGGTGCGCCTGCTCCTAGTCCTACTCACATTGCTTATGCCTTTCAGTGCAGCCGCACAAACACCGCGTGAGGTAACTGTTTTTGCGGCTGCCACACTGCGTGAAGCATTCACCGAGATTGCGCGCCAGTTTGAGGCTGCGAATGACGGCGTGCGCGTCGTGCTGAACTTTAACAACTCTGCCATCCTTGCCACACAGATTGTTGAAGGTGCGCCTGCTGACGTATTCGCCAGCGCCAATATGCGCCAAATGACCTTGTTGGTTGAAGAATCCTTGACGGCTGAGCCTTTAGAAGTATTTGCCAGCAATCGGCTTGTGATTATTGTACCAAAAGATAACCCTGCTCAAATCGAGACTTTGCGAGACCTTGCCAAGCCAAATGTCAAGCTGATCTTGCCCATTCCCAGCTCGCCCGCCCGCGAGTATGCCGAAACGACCCTTGAAAAATTGGCGGCACTGCCCGCCTATGGCGAGCGCTACCGTCAGGCTGTGTTGGCAAACCTCGTTTCAGAAGAACAGAATGTGCGGCAAGTGATCGCCAAGATCGCGCTAGGCGAAGGAGATGCGACCATCCTTTACCCATCGGATGTTTCACTTGAAGTGGCAGAGGCGGTAGCAACCATCGAGATTCCTGACGAAGTGAACACCTTTGCTACCTTTCCAATCGCTGCCCTTAAAAACGCCGCTGAGCCAGAACTTGCCCGTGCATTCGTGGCGTTCGTGCTAAGCGAGGAAGGACAAGCCATCATGGCAAAGTGGAACTTCTTGCCACCACCTGATCCAGAGCCTGCCGCGACGGCTGAGCCAAGCGCTACCCCCAAACGTTAGCCCAACGATGCGCCGCTACTTGCCCATAGGGGATATTGCGTCGTGGTTAGCAAGTGCTGCGGCACTGTGCTTGTTTGCCTTGCCGCTGCTGGTTTTGGCAGGACGCGGCATTAGTAGCCGTGGCTGGGAAGGCGCCTCAGCAGAGGCAGTTCAAAACGCTGTGCTGCTCAGTCTGTTCACCACAGCTATCACGCTTGGGCTAACGTTGTTCTTTGGCACGCCGCTTGCCTACCTATTGGCACGGCGGCGCTTCGCCTTACGCCGCGCCTTGCTGATCCTGCTCCAAATGCCGATCATCATGCCGCCTTCGGTAGCAGGTTTGGCACTGCTGATCACTTTTGGCAGGCGCGGCGCGCTGGGTGGCGTCCTCTCAGAGCTAGGCATCAGCCTGCCCTTTACGACTGCCGCAGTGATCATTGCACAAACCTTTGTGGCGGCGCCGTTTTACATCCGTGCGGCGATGATCGGCTTTCAGGGTGTGCCGCGTGAGTTGGAGGCGGCAGCGCGAGTGGATGGTGCTGATAGCCTGACGTTGTTCCGTCGCATTACGTTGCCGCTTGCCATGCGTGGGTTGGGCGCGGGCGCTACCCTATGCTGGACTCGCGCACTGGGCGAGTTTGGCGCGACGATCCTCTTTGCGGGCAGCCTTAGTGGGCGCACGCAGACCATGCCGCTGTTGATCTACGGCATTTTCGAGCGCGATCTGAACGCCGCTCTTTGGGTGAGTTTGATCCTCGCCGCCATTGCTTTTTTCAGCTTGTTGGCGGCGAGCCTTCTAATGCGAGAGGAATCCGGCGAGAGTGATCTGCCTTTGTGAAGGTTATTCGTCTAGGGCGGCGGGCGCTGCCTCATCCGTGGCGCTGCTGATCAGGCTGGCAGGCAGTGCCGCGCTGTTCTCGCGGATGAGCATCTCGATCTCATAAGCAACTGCGGGATTTTCGCGCAGATACTGCTTGGCATTTTCGCGCCCTTGCCCTAACATCCCGTCCTTAAAGCGGAAGAAGGCGCCGCGCTTATCAATAATGCCCATGCTCACGCCCAAATCGAGAATATCGCCCGATTTGCTGATGCCTTCGTTGTACATAATGTCGAACTCGGCTTGGCGGAAAGGCGGCGCCACCTTGTTTTTGGTCACCTTAACACGGGTGCGGTTGCCAACCACTTCTTCGCCCTGCTTGATCGCCTGAATTTTGCGAATATCAAGGCGCACGCTGGCATAGAACTTCAAAGCACGCCCACCTGTTGTTGTTTCTGGGGATCCAAAAAGAATACCGATTTTCTCACGAAGTTGGTTGGTGAAGATCATGGCAGTATCGGTATTCTTGATGGCACCCACCAATTTACGGAGTGCCTGACTCATCAAGCGCGCCTGCAACCCAACAAATGAGTCGCCCATCTCGCCCTCGATCTCATTTTTTGGCACGAGTGCTGCCACACTATCCAGCACGACCACATCCAGCGCACCAGAACGCACCAACGCCTCTGTGATCTCCAGCGCCTGCTCTGCCGTATCGGGCTGTGCGATGTACAGATTGCCCACATCCACGCCGATGCGCTCTGCATAAACGGGATCAAGGGCATGTTCCATGTCCACAAAGGCGCAAATGCCCCCGCGTGCCTGCGCCTCTGCGATGGTGTGCAGGCAGAGCGTGGTCTTGCCGCTGCTTTCTGGTCCGTAAATCTCGGTGATGCGCCCGCGTGGCAAGCCGCCAATGCCCAGCGCTAAATCCACAGCCAGCGAGCCAGTCGGCACGATGTTCACGCGCAGATGTTGAGCATCGCCCAAGCGCATGATGGTGCCTTCGCCAAAGCGTTTGGTCAGCTCTTGCAGGGTCTTCTCAATCGCCTGATCGCGTGGGCTAGACTCTTGGGTATCCGCCGACGGCGCGGCAGGTTTTTCTTTAGGTTGTTTAGGTTCTCTTGGCACGGGTTGCTTTCTCGCAGTCACTCACAATTGTGGAACGAACGTTCTATCAGGATAGCGCGAATCGAGCAGAAAGTCAAGTGAGCGGGCAAGAAAAGCCTGTGGTAAAGTCCGTAGCGATCTACAATTCGGATGCAGTCTCTTTTATAATGGGCAAGGCGCTTTTGCCACAGCCTGTAGGATCATCCGAGAGTACGCATGCCCGTCCCTTACTGCCACATTTGTGAAAGCAATCCTGATGAAAAAGCGCGCTACGGCGAGAGCGGACTTGCCGAAGGCGACTACTGCCCGGTCTGCTATCGTCCCTTTTGTCGGCATCACAGCGGTGTGGTGCGTTGGCGGTGGCGCACCAGCCGCGATGTGGATAGTGCGCGCATCTGCATTGAGTGCAAGCGCGCCTATCTGCACCGCAACTGGGATTCCGCCAACCGCGAATGGATTAGCTAAACGTCTGCGTTAATTGGTGCGCGGCAAGCCACACAGCCCTGTGCTGCATGTAGGGAAGGCATCGCTGACGGCGCTGCTGCTGCTTTCGGCGTGCTGCACCGTGATCTTTGAAAGTTTCCGCTTTGTTTTTTGTTCGCCGCACTGTGGGCAAACAACCTTATCCGCCTGTGCAGCGCTCACACGCTTCTCGAACGCCTTGTGGCAGGTTGGGCAAACGTATTCATAAATGGGCAATTTTTCACCTCCTGATTGGTGTCTTACAGCCGCCATTGTAGCCACAGCGCTGCGTTGCAAGGCAGCACGAACACCTAATCAGGAAGATTAGCCCGCACTTATGCCCTAAAAGCCGAGCGCGGCGCGCACAATCGGATTTGCCTCATCAATGGCGGGCTTCAGAAAGTTGTAGTCGAAATTTTCGCCGCTGCGCTGCAAGTAGCGCGCAAACCACGAGAGCGCGCTTGGAATGCCCTCATCAAAGCTGAACAAGCCGTGCGTGCCGCCGGCGATGATCATAAGCTGCACCGTCCGCCCGGCGGCGCGCAGCCGATTATAGAGCGCACGCGATTGCTCAACAGAAACGTCGCTATCAGCATCGCCGTGAATGAGCAGCAGCGGCGTCCTGATCTCGCCCGCCCAATAGGTGGCGCTGCGCTCTCGGAAGGCGGCGGGATTGCTGCGCGTGTTCGCGCCGACCAGCTCAAGATAGGCGCCACCTTCCAGATCGGGGCGCTCTTTCGCCCACATGAACAGGTCTGCCAAGCCGCTGGTGGTGGCAGCCACTTTGATCGTGCCGCCGAGTTTCCGCAGCGCGATATAGGTCATCAGCGCGCCGCGTGAACTGCCAAACATGGCGATACGGTTCATATCCACATTCGGGCGGCTCTGCAAAAGCGGGATGATGTTCAAAATATCGTTGACATCGGCGCCGCCAAGCTGATCAGCGCCTTCGCTGCCGCCACCGCCGCGATACTGCGAGGCGATCACGACAAAGCCCGCTTCAGCGAAGGGGATGAACTCAAAGCCTTTCAGTGCGCCTACATTGCGGTTGCCACCACGATTATAGATAAGCGCGGGGAATGTTCCTTCACGGCGCGGTTCGGTCATGAAGGCGTTGATCCGCAGCCCGTCGCTCATATAGGTGATGCGGTAGTAGTTGGTGGCGTTGGTTTGCGCGTAGAGCGCCATGCTCACAATATCGCCATTTTTAGGCTGTGGCGTGGCGGGCGGCAGGTCGGCAGCGCCTTCGCCGCCGGGAATGGGGTCGGTGGCGCTGTGGACGGGCAAAGCGCGCCAATTGCCCTCAATGCTGAGGAAGTTCACCGAAAGCCAGCCGGCAGTGCCGCTGTAGCGCACGCGCAGCCATGCCGAATCTTGGCTGCGGGCAAAGGCGGGCAGCGTTGTGCCTGCGTCCAGCACTGCCAACTCAGGGAAATTGGTGCCCGGGCCGCCGCGCAGCTTTAGGCGCGTGGTAACTGTGACCGTCACGGAGTCTTGGGCAAGCGCTGCGCCCGCCGCACCCAGCAGGATCAGGCTGACTGCTAAAAGTAGACCAAATAAGCGTTGTGCTGCGCGCATAGACCTGCTCTTTCATTCTGGCAAAACAAAGCGCGGTCAGTGTAACACCGACCGCGCCACATTTTCAAGAATGGTGCATTAACCGTTCTTATTCTTCGATCATCTCACCCGTCAGCGGATCGAGCTTGCCTGCTAGCAGCAATTCAGCGATCAGCTCCAGCTCTTCCTTCACTTCGTCTGGCACAATGTCTTCAAAGTCATGGAAGGGCGCCAAGCCAACATCGCCAATGAAGTTACCGGAAGGCGGCTCGCCGGCTGCCCAAGCAGCGGTGATGTCAATCACGCCCTTGGTGATCAGCTTCATCGCGCTGCTGATCAGGCAGGGGTGCGCGGCGGGAACGGTCTCCCACTGGTCGGTATCCACACCGATGCAGAAGACGGGCTTTTCAGGGGTGGTCAGCTTGGCAACTTCTTCCAACGCGCCGTTACCGGTCTTGCCGCCAGCACCGAAGATCACATCTGCGCCCTGATCGAAGGCTTGCTTGGCAGTTTGGGCGCCCCACTCTGGGTCGGTGAATGCCTTATCCAAGCCACCGGGGTGGTAGGTTGAGATCAGGCGAATATCAGGGTTGGCATAGCGTGCGCCTGCCTCGTACCCTTCCTTAAAGGCGACGACGGGCGGCACCTGATCCGTGCCAAGCACAGCGGCAATCGTGCCGCTCTTGCTCATGCGGGCAGCCAAAACGCCTGCCAAGAAGCCTGCCTTCGCCTCTGGGAAGATCAAGCCGGCAACATTCTTGACTTCGGTTGGCTGGAATTGGTCAACACCGATGAAGTAGACATCCGGATACAGCTCGGCTGCCTTGATGGTTGCCTCACCAAGTGCGAAACCAACGGTCACGATGACGTTGCAGCCATCCTCTACTAACGCCTGGATGTTGTTAGCGTAGTCGGTGGCGTTCTGCGTCTCGATGTACTGATCTTCGCCGTCTAAGGCGCGGGCAGCGGCAACGGCGCCTTCCCAGGCGCTTTGGTTAAAGCTGCGGTCGTCCACCTCACCAACGTCGGTCACAAGGCAGATTTTGGGGCCGGCAGCGCGACCGGGACGTGCTTCCACACCAAACTGAATGGCGGTGAAAGCCAGCATTACGACGAGGGTAATCCCTACAAAGCGTTTCATATTTTCTGTATCTCCATAAAAAGCTATTGGCAGCCACAAGGAATTGGCAAGCTGCACTTTCGGCTTAGCAGACTATTTTAGACGGTGCTGTGCATTCTTTCAAATGACGCAAAGGCATTTGTTCAGAATGCTAGAAAGGTGTTTGGGAAATGCTCTGCACTGCTGTAAACAGCCGCACCCTCACCGTGTGGGCAAGGGTGCGACCGAAAGGGGAGAGATTCAGACGGACACTGCGTCCGCAGGTTCGCGCTTAGTCCAAGTATTCAGCAAGCTGTAAGTTGCGGTCAAGCATCCGCAGCTTGTGGAGTGCCTCATGCTGCAATTGGCGAATGCGCTCACGGCTATAGCCCATGATTTCGCCAATTTGCGCCATGCTGTGGTTTTCGCCGTCATCAAAGCCGTAGCGCAGCCGCAGGATTTCCGCTTCGCGCTGTGGCAGCATGTTCAGCAGACGCTCAATCGCCTCAGCGAGCAGTTGGCGGCTGGTTGCCTGTTCGGGAAGTTCGCTCTCAGTATCCGCCAGCAAGTCCTCACGCGGGCGGTCTTCCTCATCACCTGCCAATTCGTCAATCTGCATGGGTTCACGGGCAGCCACCAAAGTTGCTTGCACCTGTTCAACGGTCAGATCGGCAGCGGCTGCCAGTTCTTCATGGCTAGGCTCGCGCCCAAGCTGCTGCGAAAGCTCCTCAAAAGTGCGGCGCAGCCTGCCCCAGCGTTGCCCCTGATTAATGGGCAGGCGAATGGTGCGTCCGCTATCGCCGGCGGCACGCGCAATCGTTTGGCGAATCCACCATGTGGCATAGGTGCTAAGGCGCACGCCGCGCTCTGGGTCAAAGCGATCTACCGCCTTCATCAGCCCTAGATTGCCCTCTTGGATCAGGTCTGCCAGTGAGAGTCCACGCCCTTGATACGTTTTGGCGATGCTCACCACGAGGCGCGTATTCGCCATGATCAGCTCTTGGCGGGCGCGGTCACCTACTTCGACCATGATCTCAAGGGTTTCGCGCTCCTCTGCGGAAAGTTCGCCACCACGCCGCAACTGCTGACGCGCTTGGCGACCAAGCTGAACATCCCGCGCCAAGCTGCGCTCAACGTCCACAATCAAAGGCGAGGATAGTGGGCGAATATCACGGAAATAGAATTGGACAAGGTCAGAGTCCAGATCAAGGGCAGGACGTGCCGACCGTTCTGCGTACTCGCCCATACCCTGCTCCTCTGAGGTGTAAGCCTCTGGCATAGGTTTTGCTTGTGTAGTGCTGCGCTTGCCCATAAGATTTGTCTCCTTGCGTAAAATTTAGAGTGCCTCGCAAGAAAAATTCTTTCTAGAACTCATTTCAAAAACGAATGTGAGCAGGAAGCCCTCTCGAAATCACTGCCTCTGCGCTCCACAGGCATGGACGCTACACCCCTACTCCAATTTTGAAACAGCTTCTAGTTTTGAGATTGTCAAATGCTAATTGCGACCATGTTATATCTTTTTACAAGGTTAGTCAATCATTTGAAGATTAGCAAATGATGATAACGGTAGCTTTGGCAAAGGCGAATTAAGTTCTAAAAACACCCAATTTTTCAGGAAATAGCTGGACAAAGATGTTTCTTAACAAGCCTTTCATGCAAAATGCGCTACAATTAGAAATGTAGAAAAGTGAAGGCTTTGTACAAGGCTGAGGTAAAGGCATCTGCAAAAGGAAAGCGATTATGCCGCGTTCACGTATCCTATTTCTGGCAATTCTAGGTGTGGCGGTGGTTATTGTGGGTATCATCGCTATCAATAACCAGCCTGTCTCACCCGAAGTGCAGGCGCAGCGCGACGCGACCGCCACCATGGCAGCCCGCAACGCCCTTTTGGCAAACACCATCAAAATTGTGGTAAGTTATGGCACAGAAAAGCGCCGCTGGTTGGAAGACGCCACCGCTCGTTTTGAGACACAGCATCCCAATATTGATGTCGAGCTGATCGGCGAAGGTTCGATGGAAGCCTACCGTGCCTTGAGCGCTGTCACCGAGTCCAGCGCTGCTTATTGGCGTAACCGACCGCTACCCACATTGTGGAGCCCGGGTGGGCGCATTCAGGTTGCCATGCTGAATGCTGATCAAGGGCGCGAATTTGCCACCGCTTGCAAAGACCTGGTGCTGTCGCCTTTGTCATTCATCCTGTGGGAAGACCGCGCCAAAGTCTTTGAAGCACATTATAAAGATCGCGGCGGCGTAACCTTTGAAAACATCGAAGACGCGCTGAGCGAGGCAAACGGCGGGCGCTGGAGCGCTATTGGCGGCGATCCGAACTAGGGCTTGCTTAAGATCGGCTACACCAACCCGAACGAGTCCAACGGCGGCTTCATGTTCCTGATGGCTCTGACCCATGCCTACCTTGACCGCACAGCTGCCGTCACCATTGCTGAACTAACCGATCCCGGCTACGCTGAATACGCACGGCGCATCGCCCGCGCTATCTCGATTGAGCCGCTGAACAGTTCAGGCGTTCTGATGGATAACATGATGCGCCAAGGTCCCGCCTCCTATGATATGGTCATCCTGCACGAGGCGCTTGCCATCGAAAACTATCAGATCGCTATTGATCGGCATGGGCAGCCCTTGCGCGTCTTCTATCCCAAATACAACCTCTACTCTGAGCATCCCATGTGCCTGATCGATCATCCGAGCATCACAGCGCAGCAGCGCGAAGCAGCCCGTCTGTTCCAAGATTTCCTGCTCAGCCGTGAGATTCAAGAGTTGGCGCGCATCTATGGTTACCGCCCCGCCGTCACCGATGTGCCGCTCTTCGTCTCGGATTCGCCCTTTAACGAGGCGCGCCTGCGCGAGGCAGGCATCAGCAACAACATCGGGCAAACGCTTGTGCAGCCTGATGGTAACACGCTAAAGCAACTGCTCACTATTTGGAATCGTGCCGTAAACTAGGCAAGGAGAGGTCGTTCCGATGCAAAAGAACAGTTTCGGGCTGCGCCGTGCAACCTTACTCATGACCTTGATCGCGTTGGTTATCTCGGCGTGCGGTGGCGAAAGTGGTGGGGCAGCCAACCAACCAACCGCCCTACCGCAGGATGCCGTGCGCGTCCTGTTCACCTATGGCAGCGAAAAAGATGCTTGGGTGAAGGCGGTGACGCAAACCTTTAACAGCAGCAATACACGCACGGTAAGCGGTAAGCTGATCGTGGCTGAACCGGTGCCGTTCGGCTCGGTAGAGAGCGGCATGGATGTTGTAGAAGGGCGAACGCAACCTGCCTTGTGGAGCCCTGCCAGCCGCCTGACATTGCCCGTGGTGAATGAAGCCAACCTTCAAAAGGCGGGCAAACCATTGGTGGATGAGGGCGAATGCCGCGATCTGGTCATCAGCCCAACTGTGATCATGATGTGGCGCCCGATGGCGGAAGCACTTGGCTATCCGCAACAACAGATCGGCTGGGCAGACCTGATCGCTTTGGCAACCAGCCCGAACGGCTGGGCGGATTACGGCAAACCACAGTGGGGACGTTTCCGCTTTGGGCACACACACCCCGATTTTTCCAACAGCGGCTTGCAATCTATCGTGGCAATTGCCTACGCCGCAACCGGCAAACAGCGCGGCTTGACTCCAGAAGACGTTACCAAGCCCGAAACAGTCCAGTTCATGCGCGAGATCGAGAGCGCCATCGCCCATTATGGGCGCAGCACGGGCTTCTTCGGGAATGCGATGGGTCAGCGCGGCACTGCCTACCTGAGCGCTGCCGTTGTGTATGAGAATGTGGTGATCGAGAACAACAGCGATCCGCAGAAGCGTAACCGTCTTGAGTTTCCCGTCGTGGCGATCTATCCCAAAGAAGGCACTTTCCAAACCGATCATCCCGCCTGCATTCCCGAGATGCCCTACATAACGCCTGAACTGCGTGAAGCTGCCGAAATCTACCGCAGGTTCTTGCTGGCAGAACCACAGCAGCGCCGCGCCCTAGAGTTCGGCTTCCGCCCTGCTGATCCGAGCATCACCCTCACGGCGCCCTTCACACCCGAAAACGGTGTTGACCCGCTTCAGCCGCAAAACACGCTCGCTGTGCCAAGTGCTGCCACCATTCGCGCTATTCGGGAACTGTGGGGACAGCAAAAACGCCCCGTCAACCTGACGATGATTTTCGACGTTTCGGGCAGTATGCGCGAGCGTGGACGGATGGAAAATGCGCGTGCTGGTGCGGCTGCTTTTGTGGAGCAGCTTGACGATAAAGACCGTCTGACCCTGATCGCCTTCAACGACCAGCAGACCGTCGTCTTTGATAATCTGGAGGTTGGCGCCAACCGTGAGCGCATGAAACGCGACATCCTGAGCCTAATTCCCGGCGGCGGCACTGCCCTGTTCGACTCGATTGCCTTTGCCATTGAGCGCCAACAGAGTACACTCAGCCGCAATGCGATCAATGCCCTTGTGGTGATGACCGACGGTGAAGATACCAACAGCACGCGCTTCCGCGATGCTGCCAGCCTGATGGATCGCTTCGGCATGACGGCTGAAAGCACCGCCGATATTTCGATCTTCACCATTGGTTATGACTTGAACGATTCAGGCTTGCGTCCCTTGCGGACGATTGCCGAACGCGGACGCGGCGCCTTCTATCAAGGGGATGTGGGCAACATCCGCGATGTCTATCTAGAAATTTCGACGTTCTTCTAAAGGTGAAATGGCTAAGGCACGCTGCACCTATCAAGTTACACTGCTAAACAGCCTGCTGCTGTGCCTGATCGCTTGCCTTGCGCTGCCACGCCTTAGTGCGGCGCAAGATGCCAATACGCTTGTTTATGGGCAGACGGTGGAAGGGCGACTTACCAATGAGGCGTTCCGCACTGTGTATGCCTTTCAAGGGCAGCAGGGCGAGATCATAGATGCGCTGATGCGCCGCTTGGATGGCAACCTTGACCCTGCCCTGCTGCTGCTGGATAGCGATAATGCGCTCATTGCTCGTGATGATGACGGCGGCGATGGCTTGGATGCCGCCCTGAGCGCCGTCACACTGCCGCGCACCGATACCTACTTCTTGGTGGCAACGCGCTTTGGGCAAGCGCAAGGTAGCACCGCAGGGCGCTACAGCCTGACCCTCGAGCGAGTCGGTGTGGCAAGCGACCCAACCCTTGAAGAAGAAACCTTCCTGCTGCGCTATGATGAGAGCGCAGTGCGCGACCTGAACGACGCACAGCCGCAGCACCTGTATACCTTTGCCGCCCTGCGCGGCGACCTGATCACAATCCGCATGACGCGCATCAGCGGCGATCTGGACTCGGTGCTGATCCTTGCCGATGCAGAGGGTAACGTGCTGCTCATCAACGATGAAGCGCCCGACCGACGCGGTACGCTGGATGCCGCCATTGTGGAGTGGCGGGTGCCGCGCAGTGGTAACTACCTGCTGGTGGCAACCCGCTTTGGCAGCGAAGGCGGCAACACACGCGGCGCTTACAGCCTTTTGCTCAGCCGTGTGCCGCCCGAAGAACTGAGCCTGACCCCTGAACGCGCCGCCTTGCTGAGCTATGGCGAGCGCGTGATCGGGCAGGTGACGCGCACCACTGTGCGCCGCTACTACATCTTTCAGGCGCGGGCGGGCGAGGTGATCACCGCCGAAGTGACACGCACACGCGGCAACCTTGACCCAACGCTCGCCCTATTCACGCTTGACCTTGCGCCGCTGACCACCCAATCTGAGGGCAGGCGCGGGCAAGAGGCGCGCATTGTCGGCTACCGCATCCCGCGTGATGGCACCTACCTGCTGGTCGTCTCGCGCTTCAACGCCGAAACAGGCATCACCGAAGGCGAGTTCTCCCTGCAACTCTCGGCACGGGCAGGCAATTAGCCACACGCCGCAGCAGTGCGCTTAGCGCGGCAAAGCGCCCGACTCCGCCACCCCGTAGACATCCGCCCGCACCCAAATGATGACATGCCTGTTGAACTGCGGCACATAACGCGCCTGCCGATCATACAACCAGCCGATGATGTCCCAATATTGCAGGGTGCTGAGGAACCAACTGCTCTGTGTGCCAAGCCGCTGCCCAACGTAGCCTGCGCCCAACTGCGGCGACTCTGCTACGCCAAGCACAATCGGCGCGCTGACGGCGCTAGAGAGCAGGTCTACATAGCGGTGGTTGGGAAACCTTTGCAGCGTCCAAGCCAACGCGGGATTATCCTGCACGGCAGCGCGTTCCACCACAATCTCGGCTGTGTTGGGCTTGCCCGTAGCACGCAGCGAGGCAGTTTCCAGCGTGCTGACCAGCAAATTCAGGTTGCGCGAACTCGGATTAAGGTGCCACAGCTCACGCGGATCGTCAAACTTGGTGACGGCAGCCTGCCAACCGGCATTGAAGCTGTAGATGCCCAAGAAAAAGACCAAGCCGATGCCCGTGCCGTGCCAAGCTGCCCGTGCGCCCCAAATGCTGCCCACCAAGAAGAACGTGATTACGCTGAGCGCCAACGCTAACAGCACCATCAGCGCACGCATCAGGTCTTGCTGCTGGAAGGGCGGGAACAGCTCTGGCGCCATGCCCAACGTCACGCGCCCCACCCAGATCAGGTTGATGCCGGCAATGAGAAGCGTGCCAACGAGGATCACGCCGTGCAGGTAAGGCGCCCACATTGGCACTTGCCAGTAACGGTCTTGGACGGGCGAAAAGGCACGCGCCACCGCAAACACAGAAAGTCCCGCCAGTGGCAGCGTCAGCCACAACGCATTGTCCGCTGTGCTGCCTGCATAGACCAGCCCAAAGGCAACCGCTGCAACCAACCAGCCGATCAGCGCCCGCCCGATGAACAGTTCAGCAAAGGGCGTCTGCTCAGGGTTCGCCGTCAGCACAAAGTAAGCACCCGCCAAGCCAAACACCCAAAACAGCGGCTCGTAGACCAATGAGGTGAGGATCGGGAAGGCAAAGGGCGCGTCGGGCGTGCCGACGAAAATGCCGCGCAAGCCCGCCTCCAGCGCTGCACCGATGTGCGCCATGCCGCCGGGTATGGTTAACAATGTGGTGCTGCCTGCCACTAAGGCGAGTGCCGCGGCAATGCCCATCTTGAGGCGTGGCAGGGCATTGAACACTTCACGGGCTGCCTGCTGTACCTTCTTCTCAGGATCATCCCATGTCCACAGGGCAAAGCCCACACCTATCCCAAGCATGAGCAGCACAAGGAAGCCCGTTGGCGTGCTGCCAAACGCCAAGAGCGCTAAGGCGCCAGCACCCACCAGCGCGTAGCGCTCACGGCGCGTCTCGGCAAAGCAGCCAAATGCCCATGCCGCCAGCAGCGCCATAAAAAGCGCCCAAACTGTGCCGCTCATGCTGCGAGAAGCAACCAGCAGCGCAGGCGAAACTGCCAGGAGCGCCATGCCGATCACGGTGTAGGCAGCGCCCAACCACCGCCGAAAGGCAAGCGGCATGAAGATGACCGCCATGCTTGCCAGCAGCGTGCCAGCCCGTGCCACCGCGTTTTGCATACCACCGATGCTCATCAAGAATGTGTTCAGGCTGAAACCAAGCGGTTGCACTGAAAGCGGCGCCTCGCCCACTGCGTTTGGACTCACGGCGTGCAGCGCGGCGAGTGCTTCGGTCGCTTCCGCCGCCTTCAAGGGAATCACATCGAGTTCGGGCAGGCGGATAACTGCCGCAAACAGCACCAGCACAATGTAGCAAATCGCCTCTAGCGAGAGTTTGATCTGAAAGCTGCCAACTTCGGCTACCGCTGCCGCATGTGGCGGTGACTCAGCAGTGGTTGGCATTTGTTCAAGGTTTAGCGCGTCCATCGCGTCGTTATTTCTCTCCATTGGGTTAGTTTGCACGCGCTGCCAGCAGTGCCTTGAATGAATCGGCGCTGTAAACGCGTGTGTCGCCATACTCGCAAAGTGGCGGCAAGGCATCAAACTTTGCCAAGCCTTCGGGTGAAAAATCGCGGCGCTCTGTAGCACCCACGTAGATGTAGGTGATGCCGTAGCGCTGAATGACGCCCAGTGCCTCAGCCGGATCCGTGCTGTTGTAGAGCGTGGCAATTGCCTGTGCGCGTGTCTCGATGCGTGTTTCGCCGTTCACCACGTAGGTGAGCGTGTTCACCTGTGGGAAGGTGTTGCCGCGCCACTGCCCTTGATGGTTATCCCAGCCGAGCAGCGTCGGAATGCCTGTGAGCGCGCTTACACGCCCGTAGTCGCCGCGGTAGGCAAGCCGTTCGCGGGTCGCCTCTGCCACCACATCCCGATCAGAGGTGGCGATGCGCGCTAGGCACTGAATGGCGTTATAGTCATCTCTGCCTTGTGCCATGCTCAAGCCGCCGTCCAACGTCATATCTTGGGTGTTGCCGCGCAGCCTGCCGCTTTCGCCCAGCGCACGTGAAGTAACTGCATAGGCGGGATAGACCAAGCCTAGCCCAATGCTAACAAACATCAATAGCAGTATACCCGTCTGCGCGACCACTGAAAGCTGCGCCAACACGCTTATCGGTTGCGGTTTGCGCAGTGTGCGGTTGCCGAGCAGCACCCGTAAACCGTACAACGCCGTGCTTAGCCACGTCCGCCACAGGCGATACCACTGCGTGAGCAACCCACTCGGCACACCTTCATATAAATACACAAACAGCGCATAGGCAGCCGCAATGCTCCACAACAGCCACGCCTGATACCACAGCTTGAAGATCGTGTTGATCCGCACGCCAAAGCCATCCCGCAGGTAGACGAATTCCGGCGCAAGGGTCAGCACCGCACCGGCGCCGATCAGAAACAGGGCAAAGCCTGTGGCGGGCGCATAGTTGATAACCTGCCGCGTTGCCTCTGGCGTGCCATCGGCACGGCGTGGCTCACGCGCAAAGAGGCGCGCAATCACCACACCGATGATGCCGAACAAGACGGTGTGAGTCAGGATGCCGTGTAAGCGCCGCGCCAAAAGGGCAGGCACTGTCCCCAACACGCCACCGCTTTCATCCAACGCCTGAAAGACAGCATAGCGCACATCCTCCCGCGCCCATGCCACCACCGCCAACCCGATCACGGCGATCAGGATCAGCGCCATCACGCCAACAACCACCTGAGCCGCAAAGCGCGCATTGAACGTTGCACCTGCCCGCCGCCATTCCATCCACAGGAAGACGGCAAAGATGATTAGGAACGGTGCGAACTGTAAGAAGAACTGCTGGAACTGCGTCTGCCAGAGCAGATTCGGCAAAATGCCGCCCGCCTGCGAACGGAAACCGATGAAGAACGGCAGATACAGCACCGCCGTCAGCCCGATTATTGCGCCTGCAAAGCCTGCTATGCCCCGCCAATCACGCGGCAAATAGCCGCCCGTGCCGTTAGCGATCAGCCGCCGCAGCGCCTCCGCACCAATGATGAAGCCGATAAAGATTGCATCCCACGAATTCAGGAAGATCATGCCGCCCACGCATATGCCGTAGAGCAGCAGTTCCCACACCTTGAGCCGCCGCTTGCCCAGCACCAAGTTAAAGGCGAGGGCTATCACCAACATCACAAAGGGCATCGAAAGCACGTGCGGATGCATATCTGCCAGTACATAACTGAAGATCGGCATCTCGGTGATCGGTTGAATGACCAATGGACGCCCGCTCAAATCTAGATCGCGCACGATGCGGCTGTAGCGGAACCACCACCAGAAGCACCAGTTGCTCGGATCAGCACTCTCGGTTGGCAGACAGCCAACTGTGTACGAATCACGTTCTTCAAGGTTCATCCAACTAAGGTATTCAGGCGATGCCGTTCGCGTTTGGAAAGGAATCTCCACAAGGGCAGTGCCAAGGTTGCCCATGATGATCGCCAGCAAAACTGCCAAGCTGCCTGCTGCCAAGCGCATACGCATCAGCGCGCCGCGAGAGGCAACCAGATCGTAGGCGACGCCAAAGGCGCCGATGCCTGTCAGCGCAAAGAGCAGCGCGATGCCTAAGTTAAACGCCATGCCGTTGCTGACGGCGCTTAGGTTGGCAATTGTGCCGATCAGGATGTAGCCAAAGTGATAGTAGCTGATTGCATAGCCAGAGAACCACGGATCATGTGGCGGAAACTGTGCGCTGCGCCGCACCGCGCTTAGGAATGCCATCTCCATCGGCTTTTCGGTGGCTGTCAGGTCAGGGTGCAGGGCGCGCACGATTGCCCAACCGACGAACAGCAGGACGAACAGCACTTCCACGCTGATGATCAGCGGCGCGTTTTGGCGCAGATAGGCGCGCCAGGGAATGCGTTCGCGCCACGTGAAATAGGCGATCAGGCTCAGCGCCAAGACGATCAGCGCCACCAAGAGCGTATCGCCGCTGGTGTTTCGCAGCACGCCCAAATTGTTCAGCAACCAGAATAGGTAGCCAATTAGCAGGATGCCGAACGCACGCGCTAGGGCATAGCCGCGTGAAGGCAGCCCGTGAAACAAGCGCAGGCAGAGTGGCAACACTGCCCAGCCTGCTGCTAGGCTGATTAACCACCAACTGATCAGCGCCCACCCTTCAGAAAGAAGCCAGTCAAAGAACATGCTGTGTGCCTTTTAGTAGTTCCTGATGAACAATTCGTTGCCCTTTTGAGCAGTTGCTTGCCCAACGTTATTCATGCCATATTGCAGTTGCCACGCCGTGATCTGCGCGAAGCTGAACAGTTGGCGCACCATTGGCGAATCATCATAGGTGATCAGCCAGCGGTGGCGGCATTCGCGTAACGCGTTGGCAAAGCGCGCATGGTCAAACGTCGTGTGCAGCACGCCATCTGTGCCATACAACCGCGAAGAGGTGGCACGCCAATAGGGCGGGTCGAGAAAAATGAACACACTTTCGCCACCTTCTTGCAGCATCGGCAGATAGTCGGCATGTGTGATGTGAACATTCGCCAGCATGGGCGCAAGTTTCCGCACACGCTCAATCGCCGAGTCGGTGAAGCGCCGTTCAAAAGCCTGCTGGGAATAGCCGCCTGAATCGACCACACCCGAAAACGTGATCCGATTCAAGGCGAAGAAACGCATGGCACGCTCTAAATCGCTTTGCAGCGTGTTGGGAATATTCAAGAATGCCCACAAGGCACGCCCATCAGCATAAGCACGCTTCAAAGCAATCAGACGTTCAACCAACAGCGTATTCTCATCCCGTGCAGCACGCCAAAAGCAACACAGGTCATAGTTGAGATCGTTAATCCAATAGCGCGCTACACGATTGCCCAAGACTGCTTTCACTGCCAAAAAGACCGATCCACCGCCCACCATCGGCTCACGATATTCCGCCATATTAACGGGCATTTGTGCCAAAATTTTGGCAATGGCGCGTGATTTGCCGCCGGGATAGCGCAGTGGGCTCTTGACGGTTGGCACAGGCACGCTATGCCTTGTCATCGGCGAATTTACCCAACCCATAGTGTTTGGCAAGCGCTCGAAGGGCATCAGCGCGTGTGGGAAAGCCTTTTGCCTGATACCCATCGCTCACCAGAACACGCCAATCGCTGTTCTGAAAGCTATACACAGCGCCTTCAAGAATTGTGTTTGTTGCAAGCCGTATTGAAAAGGCATAAGCGCTGCGCTCAAGCGGAACTTCAGCCATAAGCACTAGCCCCTCGTAAATTTTCACCATGTCAACTTGCTCCTTAGCGCATTCCCACCAAGCGCGGCGTATACTGCGCGCCCTTCACCACGTGGTATATCTTATCACCCTCATGATCGTAGACGACCTCCAGCAGCCCTTGCGCCACCATCGCCTCGAACTTGCCCAAGCCGCCTTCGCGGTAGGTGATCCGCTCCAGCTCGCCCACGATGATGTAGCGCACGTCGTAGAAGCGCAGCAGTTCCCACGCCGTGCCAATATCCAGCGTGTTGTAGAGCGCAGTCACGTTCGCTTGGCGCTGCACCACCAAGTTCGGCAGCGGATCAAGCGTGCGCTGCTGCTGCTGATGGAAACGCCAACCGAGAATGGTCGGCAAGCCGGTATTGATCGCTATACGGCTGTTGTACTTATACTCAGAGGGATACTGATGTGCCTCAACGATGGTCGGCGTGCCTTTGACGTTATCTTGCAGCCAGCGGATCATCAGCAAGTCGTTTTTCAGCGGCACAGCTTGGCTGCCTTCATAGTAGATGGCGTAGTCCATATAGGCGTTGCCGTCTAAGGTGCGCGGTGCTTCAGGTGCCATCCGCATCGCATTCTTACCCTGCGTCGCCATGATCGGGAAGAGCGCCGCAATGCTGAGCAAGAGTGCCGCCGTGAACAGCCACACATTCCGCACCACAGGACGCCAGCGCCACGCCGCATAGAGCAGCCACGCCAGCCCGACGCCGCTTGCCACGCTCAGCATCATCCAGACCTGCATGTAGAACTTAAAGAAGGTGTTCTGCCGCCCAATATCACCGTCCAGCACCACAATCTCGACGCCCAGCGCAATAGCGAGCGCTGCACCGATCAGCACATAGATGATCTGCCATTCCCGCGTTTGGTGCGGCGCGAAAAAGAGCGCCACCGCCCACGCAATCAATGGCACAAGGATCAGTGCCAACGGAATAGGCAGATCAAAGAGCGCGATGCGTAGCGGCATGACCGCCATGAACAGCCCAACCAACAGCGCTATGCCGATGCCGCCTACAATCAGCGCCGTCTGGATGAATTTGCCCGACAGATCGCGCAGGTAAACTGCCCGCAGCAGGCGCGATGTCTGCCAAACCATCAGCGAGATGGCGGCGAACAAGAACACGCCATGCATCGTGAAAAATGCCCAAATCGGTGTTTTGTTGCCCAAGAACGGCTTCACCGAACTGTAGGATGTGGCATGGAATGCCATGAACGGCAGCGCAGCAATAATCTGCACGATGAACAGCCCGCCAACCTGTGCAATCCACGCGGTTAGGTTTGCCCGCGTCAGCCGATCACGGCGCAGCAGAATAGCAAACGGTAAGCCCGCCATGCCTAAGATCAGATAGGTGATCCAATCCCAAGTGTTGGTGGCGCGCAAAATGCCGATGCTCAAGCCACCTAACGCCGTACCCATAATCACGACCCATGTGGCGCGCCGCAGCCTGCCACCGACGAACATCTCACCCATTAGCCATGTCAGCACGAGGAAGGTGATCGGCAGCGCGATCATGTGCGCGTGCAGGTCGCCAAAGACGAAGGTGAAGTACGGGAACTCGTTGATCTCGTTGCTGTTGCCTTCCAGTTCGCCCACCACGCTGCGCGGACCCCAGTACCAGCGTTCCGCGCCAATGGGCAGGATAGCACCTTGCGTAAGCTGCCCAACGCCGCGCCCAAAGCACTCGACGGTGCGCCCGACGTTAGCGAAGTTGAACAGAATCTGATCGATCAGGCTTGGGCTGTTGGCGGCAAGCAGCAGTTCAGTCGATTCCTCTGGTGTGGGCTGCCTACCGTTCTGTGCGATGAATTGATCGACCTTCCACAGATAGAGATCGTTGCTGGCAGTGCAGCCACCCGCCCGCTGCACGCCCGTCAGGAACACACGCGGTGTGTCCAGGTTGCCCAACACCATACACAGCAGCAGCGCCAAAGTGCCTGCCAAGTATGGCGCGCCGCTTGGCGTCCGCAAGGCGTGGCGCACGCGCTCTGCCAGTGGTGCGCTGCGCTCTGCCGAGCCTTCCTTGCGTGGGAAGTGCCACTTTGCGATGGTCAGGTTGAAGGCGAGCGAGAAGGCGCCAATGCCCGTCAGGGCAAAGAGCGTCGGCACGATCAGGTTGTAGGCGATGCTTGGCATCACGCCCAGCAGTTTGGTTGGCGCACCCACCAACACATAGCCGAAGTAGTAGTAGTTTAGGTAGCCGCCGGCATACCACGGATCGTAAGCAGGGAAGACGCTAGAGCGCAGCACGGCGTTGAAATAGGCAAAGTTCATCGGCTTTTCGCCACCGAGAGTCTGCGCCCACAAATCAGGGTTGCCCAGCCGCACAAAGACGAACGCCACAAAAAGCGCCGCTGTGATCGCTTCCACGATCAGCAGATGCCGCCAATTCAGGCGCAGCCATTCGCCAAACTCGGCGCGGCGCAGCCATGCCACCCGCGCACTGATGAGCGCCACAACGATCAGCAGGAACAGCAAGCCGCCGCTGCTCCACAACGGCAGGCGCAGTGTGCCGCCCGCCCACGCCAACCACGCGATCACCAACATGCCTGCGATCTTCGCCAGTGGATAGCCACGGTCGGGCAAGCCCGGCAGCAGGGCAAAGAGCAGCGGCGCGATCACCCACCCAAAGACCATGATCGCCAGCCACCAGCCAATCACACTGACTAGCGGCGAAGTGTTGATTGCCGCCGTGCGGTTGAACAAATCCGACCAAGTGCCGCCCGTCTCTTGCGTTTGGCGCAGTTCGTCAGGCATCAGGAAGGCGGTTGGCGCTTGGCTTGCCTCGTAGGCGCCCCACCGAATCACATTGACGATGGTTGGGTCTTCGGTTTGGAAGGTGGCATTGCTGTTCAGCGGCACGCTGTTTAGCACGGCTGCCACACCCTCTGCCGCGTAGCGCTCAGGATTTTTCTTGAAGATCAGCACAGCGGGATGATCGTAGACGTGGAATGCCTCTTCCGCCTCAAATTCGTTCAGCCATGCGGGACTATCATAGAACGGCAGGTGCTGATCTGAGATCGGAATGCCGAAAATCTCGAAAGAATTGTTAAAGACCGCGATCAGGTCGTAGCCGAGTTCGCCCTTAAAGAGCGCCTCATAGAAGGCGATGCTCATTGGGAAGCGCGTTGGAATGCGCGAGAGCGTATCGTAGAAGCGGTTGCTGCTGATGGTGATGTAATCTGCTTCATCCAGCGTTTTTTGCAGCACATCGCGCTTTTGCGTGTCGTCTTCCATCGCCATGTATAGCTCAATACCGCGATAATACGTCCCCCACGGATCAACGCCGCGGCAGGTTGGCAGCGTATACAAGCCCGGCGGCTGCGGCAGCGGCAGATCAGGCGGCATGGCACAGACCTTGTGCGGCACAGGGTCATCCCAAGGACCCTCGGTAGCGATCACGCTGCCGGTCAGGCGTGCCAACATGCCGTTGAGCGTGCTAACCTGCACCTGCAACGGCTGATCGGCGGTCACGCTGATCGGCGCATCCAGCACGATCCGCACCGACTTGCCAAAGGGCGAATATGGCACACTATCCAGTTCGGCGCGCAAAATGCCCTCGCCGAGCATATCGCCCGTTGCGCCATCGCGGATAGCAGCCCGCAGCGTCACGGCGCGCCCATCGTTCAGCGGATTGAGCGCATGTGCCAATGTGATGCTGCTGATGGTACCTGTCAGTGGCGCATTGAAATTCGCCATCGCCGCCGTGCTGCTGATCAGCGTACTCGCCTGCTCACCAACATAGGCAATGTTGTTATCGAAGGCGGAAAGCTGTAAGTTTGCCGCAACCTTCAGCGTGCTATCGGCAAGCACAAAGTCGTTTTCAGCGGCGCTCAGGCGCACGGCTGCCAGATCGCCTTCACTCCACGTTAGCAGGTAGTAAGGCGTGTTCGGCGCTAGTTCCACTGCCTTATCAAAGACGAGCGTGTAGGTTCTGCCTAAGCCTTCTGCATCGTTAAAGGTATCGCTCAGGCTGTTGATGGCAAGCACTTGCAAGCCGGCGGCATCCAGGGCAAGTGCCGCCCAAAACGTCTTGGTGTTGGTGTCGCTCGGCGCGCTGTACAGACGGTTGATGATCAGCCGATCTACAGTGGCGGGCTGGTTGATCGGTGGCAGCGGTGTGGCAAAGCGTGCGCCTTCGGTGTAGCGGCTGAGGCTGGCGTTGACCGATGGTGTGCTGATGAATGTGTTGATCAGGTACGACTCGCCATTTTCCGCCTGCAAATTGACCGAAACAGCCGACGGCACGTTGCGATAGACCCAGTGCGATGCCTCTACACGAGTCAGTTGCCGCCGATAAATATTGGTGAAGGCGCCCGCCCACAGGTAGGTGAAGCCGACCACAAAGATCAGCAGGGCGAGGCTCATGCGGTAGGCAAAGCGCCGCGCCCCTTCAGGATTCTCCCGCAGGGCGTGCCTTGCCCGCGCCCAGAGTTCCCAGAGCGCCCAGGCTGCCATCAGGGTGAGGAATGGATAAAGCGGCATGTAGTAGCGCATGGTCATCACCCACAGGCGCCCCACAAAGGCGAAGTAGGCAACGATCCACGCCGCCGTTAGCACGTGCCGAGTCCAGCCCACCTTAGCGCGCACAATCTGCCAGAGCGCCCACACCAAGCCGATCCAGGCTGCTAAGCCAAGCGGTGCGCCCATGCCCCACAAAATGATGTTCTGCGCAGCGAATACATAAGGCGTGCGGCTTGCCCACTGATGATTCGGCGGAAAATCTGCCTTGCCGCTGGTCAGGTATTGCGCCTGCCCAACATCGGCAAGGAAGGGCTGATACGGCACAATGTTAAAGATGCCCAGCACGCCCGGTCCGCCGGTGAATGCGTGCGGATTGGTGAACCGAAAGACCACCAACATCGTGATCAGCGCCACAAAGACGCCAACGGCTGCCTTTTGCAGCAGGTGTCCGCGCTCGGCGCGAGCGATGCCACGCCCAAGGGCAGGCATGGCGTAGACGATTGCCGCCACCACAAAGACGCCAAAGAGCGGCAGCACATTAATGCGGCTGGCAATTGCTATGCCCATGCCCACGCCAAAGCCAAGTGCATCCAAGGCGCGCCCACGCCGCATGAAGCGTGCCGCAAAAATGAAGGCGATCAGCACCGGCAGGCTGGTGAAGGCGTCCGCCGTCCAGAAGTGCGAAAGCTGAATGGGCAGCACCGCCGCCGCATAGAGCGCCATCGCCAGCACACCGACCCATTGGTTATAGAGCATCCGCCCTAGCACAAAGACCAAGAGCAGCGAAATCAGATCGGCAATGGCGGAGACGCTGCGCCCAACAAAGTGAATGCCGTTGTAGTTCGTCCACGCCAGCGCGATCACGTCATCTTCTGTTTCGGGCGTGTGGCGGGCAATTTCGTAATGCACCGTCTGCATCGCTTCCGCCGTGATCCGCACCACGAATAGCGGCAGCTCGCCGTACACATACAGCCCATGCCCAACGTTTTTGGGATACCAGTTCGAGCATTGGGAATCGAAAAAGTCGCCAATGCCATCCCGTTCAGGGTAGCGCGCACGGCAGAGTTCGTACTGTTCAGCACGCGCCGCGGGATCAGGGTTGGTCAGGTTAAGCCGCCCGTTGATATTTTCTGCCACTTGGGTCAGAAAGCGCTCATCAGGGTGCAGGTGGGTGAAATCGTCCCAATTCTGCCCAACGAAACGGAAATAGGCGCCGACGGCAAAAATAATCACAACGAGCAGCGGCACCAGCCAACGGCGCTGCATAGCGGATTCGGACTCGGACGTGGTGTAGGGCTGAAATGCCATAGGAAGTTTTTACTCTAAGCCACAGGATAGCTGCTAGTATACCGAACAACATCGCAAATTATACACAGCATGGGCGAGAAGGTCTCAGTTGGTCGGATAAATGGGCGTGGTGGCGCTACACAATCCCTTATCCCTAGCCCTTTCCCCGCACGCGAGGAAAGGGAATCAGCGTGTGTGAAGTCCCGCCCTGTTTACGGAGCAGGATTTAGGGTAGGCTACCTTCTGGTATGCCCACGCCCTGATAACGTTGCCCGCTGCAAGAAACGCACAGCACAGCCGCGTGTTACTTTTTTAAGATGCCCTTCTCCATTTTTCCGATGTTCTTATAACGCACAGGGCTTGCCAAGTATGGTAAAATTTGCGAACCTTAGTGCATCTATACACCTTTAGGCAGGCGCTACGCTCTGCTTGAAAAACAGCGCGCCTCAACACGCTGCCCAAGTGTGTTCTCTATGCAACCTGTTACGCACGACATCCGCGCCTTGCGCGTGAATGCTGCAAAGGAGTCTCTAAACCGTGTCTAACAAAGTTCGTGTTGCCATCGTGGGTGTGGGTAACTGCGCGTCCTCTTTGGTGCAGGGCATTCAATACTACCAAAATGCTGATGCCAACAGCCTGATTCCCGGCTTGATGCACATCGTATTGGGCGGCTATCACATCCGCGACATTGAATTTTCCGCCGCCTTTGATGTAGATGCTGAAAAGGTTGGCAAAGACCTGAGCCAGGCAATCTTTAGCGGGCAGAACAACACCGTTAAATTTAGCGACGTGCCGCCGCTTGGCGTGCGCGTGGCACGCGGGCATACCTTGGACGGACTAGGCATCTACCTGAGAGATAAGATCGAAGAATCGTCCGAGTCACCTGCGGCTGTGGCGCGTCTTCTGCGCGAAACCGCGACGGATGTTGTAGTGAACTACCTGCCGGTTGGCAGTGAGGCAGCCACGCGCTTCTACGCTGAAGCCGCCCTTGAGGCAGGCTGCGCCTTCGTCAACTGCATTCCTGTCTTCATCGCCCGTGAGGCAGACTGGCAGCAGCGCTTTGCCGAGCGCGGGTTGCCCCTGATCGGCGACGACATCAAATCGCAAGTTGGCGCCACCATTGTACATCGCCAATTGGTGAACCTCTTCCGTGAGCGCGGTGTGATCGTCGAGCGCACCAGTCAGCTGAACGTTGGCGGCAACATGGATTTCTACAACATGCTGGAGCGCGCACGGCTGGAGAGCAAGAAGATCAGCAAGACCAACGCCGTCACCAGCCAACTGCCCTACGATCTGGGTGAGGATAATGTGCATGTGGGTCCTTCGGACTACGTGCCGTGGCTGACCGACCGCAAATGGGCGCACATCCGCATTGAAGGGCGCACCTTTGGCGATGTGCCGCTGACCTTAGAACTTAAGCTGGAAGTGTGGGATAGCCCGAACAGCGCCGGCGTGGTGATTGATGCGGTGCGCTGCGCCAAGCTGGGTTTGGATCGCGGCTTGCGCGGCACGCTGGAAGCGCCCTCTGCCTACTTCATGAAATCGCCGCCGATGCAGCACCCTGATGATGACGCACACGCCATGACGGAAGCCTTCATCGCGGGAGAGCCAAGCGCACAGCGCACCTTGCAGGGCGCCGATTTGCCACTTGGAACGCCTGAGCCTTCCGCCGACTGACTCCTTAACGGTGGATGTTCCCTTGCCCCGTCTGCGGAGCAGGGCTTCACCTACGCGCTGATCCCCTTTCCCTGCTTGCAGGGAAAGGGCTAGGAATAGAGGGCAATCTGCTGTGGCAAACAGTCACTGTCACGCCTTTTGGCTGCGGTACGGATACTGAAATCACCGTAACCGCACCTTGACGTATACCCTTGAATCACGCTACACTTCCGCCGATTTAGTGTTAGCTAACGGCGGAACGAATGCACGCATTGCCCGTCCAAAAAACGCATACATCCCTCAGCCTAGCTTGGCACAGCATCCCTTTAGTGCTTGCCATCGCCTTCACCCTGCGCCTTATTTTTGTCTTGGCTACACCACCCAACGTCAGCGGTGGGGATACGCTTGGGCTGATGCAGTATGGGCTAGAGTTGGTGCGTGGGCGAGCGGCGCAGATGGTCAACATTCCGCCGTTGTACTTGATCTATGTCGGTGTGGTGCAGGTTATCTTTGGCGAGGCAAGCCTAACCGCCTTGCGCCTGCTCAACGTGCTATGGAGCGTTGCCCTAGTCGGGGCGCTTTATGCCGCGGCAAGCGCTTACGTTGGCAAACGCGCCGCGCTGATTGCGACTTGGCTGGTGGCACTCAACCCGATCTTTATCATTGAAGCAGGGCAAGTGCTGACGGAGAGCGTATTCCTGCCGCTGCTGATTGGCGCCTTAGCGCTGCATGGGCATTATGTGCAGCACGGGAAGCCAATCAGGGCGAGGCAGGTGCTGTGGGTTGGTGTGCTGCTTGGCTTGGCAAGCCTGACCCGCGCTATTGCGCTGGCTGTGCCAATCATCTTTGCCGCGCACTTGGTCTGGTGCTATCGGTGGCGTGCGCTGCGCTTGATTGCGGCGTTGCTGATCGTCTATGGGCTGGTCGTCCTCTCATGGACTGCCTACGGCTACCTGCGCTGGGGAACGTTTATGATCAGCGGTGCGGGCTTGGCAGCCAATTTCTATCTTGGCACGAATGAGGGCTGGTGCGGGCCCGAATGCGTTGATCAGCGGGCAGGCATCGGCGTGGAAGATGAGGGCAAAAACGATCAAATCTACACACAGCTCGCCTTTGAAGCAATCCTCAGCGATCCGCTTGGCTATGCGGCACGCCGCCTGAGTAACCTGCTGGAAGCAAGCCTGCAACCGCACAATACCGTCTTCTTCAGCGGCGAAAGCCTTAAGGAACTGTTCCTGACGTGGTGGACGACGGATCGCAGCGTGGCGGGCTTTGGCAGGGTGCTAAGCGGCGATGCCTTTCTGCCCAAGCTCACGCTCTACCTGTTCCACTTCGGTGGGCTGCTGTTTGGCATGGTGGGCGTGCTGTTCGGCATGTTCCGTTGGCGGCTGTTTTGGCAGGCATTGCCGCTGTATGGCTTGCTGTTCTATTTCTACGCGCTGCATAGCCTGCTGACGGCTATCCCGCGCTATCTCTTCCCAACAATGGCACTGTGGGTGATTTTTGCGGGCGCCGCCCTTGCAGGGCGCACCGTTCATAAACATTGAGATGAGCAAACGGCTAACTATCCTAAAAAACCACTATGCTCTGCTGGCTGTGCTTGGGCTTTGTGCTGTGGCACGGCTAGGTGTGTTTGCTATCTTTGGGCAGCAGTTCACCTTTGAAGGCGATGTGGTGCATGGCGAAGGCGCCTATGATGTGCGCGCTCAGAACCTATTGGCAAGCGGCGTGCTGGGCTTAGAACGCGGACAAATTGATGTGGAAGGCTCCAGCGTGCTGTATCCCGTCTTGTTGTCAGTTGCCTATGCCATTGGTGGGCGCACACCCGCTTCAGTCGGCAGCCTGAATCTCCTTTTCGATCTGGTGACGGTTTGGGCAGTTTTTCAGCTTGGCAAGCGTCTGTTTGGTAAGCCCGCCGTTGGGCTATTGGCGGGCATTTGCGTCGCCCTGTATCCCTACCTGATCTTCCAGACGCTCAGCGTTGGCTACACCTCGCTCTTGGCGATGTTGATCAGCCTGACGACACTCAGCTTCGTCGCACTGCGCGAGCGCGAGCAGCTTGACGGCGGCACATGGGCGCTCATTGGTGTGTGCGGCGTATCCATCGGCTTGTTAGCGCTGACGCGCCCGCCGGCGGTGCTGATCGCGTTTGGCGGCGCGCTGTGGTGTCTGTTTCGGCTGAGCGTTTGGCAGAGCGCGGTGCGCCTCGTGCCGGCGGCATTGATCAGCTTTATGGTGGTGGCGCCATGGCTGTGGCAGACCTACCAGACATTCAATCGGTTCATTCCAATTGGCGGCAACCTGGGGGTAGCTTTGTGGGGCGGCAACAGCCCCTATACTGTGCCGTTCATTCAGGCGGGCTATCCGCTGTTGTGGATGCCTGAGCATCTAGACGTCCAGGCTGAAGCAGGCGCGTTGGCGCAGCGCTTGGTGGAAAACGGCGAGCGTTTAACGCGCCTAGCGGGTGATTACTTGCGCCAGCACCCTGAGCAAATTCCTGCCCTGCTGCTGTGGAAGTTCTACGCGCAATGGACGCCAGACATCTTCCCAACGCGCAACCCGATCAATGGTGTAATTCCGTTTGTGCGTGAGGCAGATGGCAGTATCCGTGCCTTGACCGACCCTGAAGAGATACGTGCCAATGGGTTCAGCGCCGAAGGTGATATCTATGCCGAGCCGCTCTTCAGCGTGATCGGGCGCTGGGTGCATCGTCTTTATTTCGGCAGCTTGCTGCTCTTCGGGCTGATCGGAATGTGGCAAACGCGCCGTGCTTGGCGAAACGTCTTGCTGATCGGGTTTGTGCTGTTGATCCTGACGGCTTTCTATGTGCTAACCACACCTTGCACGCGCTACCGTGCGCCTAGCGATCCGCTGCTGTTCTTGTTCTCTGCATATGCTCTGCTATACTTTGGGCAGCGGCGTGCCAACTTTTTCCAAACGAAGGTGAAAAACACATGAAAAATATTCTAGTCACAGGCGGCGCAGGCTTCATTGGCAGCGCCTTTGTACGCCACATGGTCGAGCAATATCCGCACTACACCATCATCGTGCTGGATAAGCTGACCTACGCCGGCAACACCGATAACTTGCTGCCTGTTCACGATGCGCCGAACTATCGCTTTGAGCGCGGCGATATTGCCGATGCGGTGACTGTCAAGCGCGTGTTGGAACACTATCAGGTAGATGCCATCGTCAACTTTGCGGCAGAGTCGCACGTTGACCGCAGCATCCTCAGTTCGCACGCCTTCCTTGATACAGATGTGATCGGCGTCTACGTGCTGCTGGAACAGGCACGCGCACTGGGCATCACGCGCTTCCACCAAGTCAGCACCGATGAAGTCTATGGCTGGCGGGCAGAAGGCACCTTCAAAGAGACGGATACCCTTCAGCCTAACAATCCCTACTCAGCCGCCAAAGCCGGCGGCGAGATGATGGTGCGCGCCTACCACGTGACGCACGGCATGTACACAACCATCACACGCGGCAGCAACACCTACGGACCTTACCAATATCCTGAGAAGATGATGCCGTTATTCATCACAGAGGCAATTGATGACCGCCCACTGCCCGTTTATGGCGATGGCAAGCAGGTGCGCGATTGGCTGTACGTGGATGATCACGCCCGTGCCATTGACCTTGTGCTGCACAGGGGCGCCAACGGCGAGGTTTACAACGTGGGCGGCGAGAACGAACAGCACAATATTGATGTGACGCACCGCCTGTTGCAACTGCTCGGCAAGCCTGAAACGCTCATCCGCCACGTGGCAGATCGTCCCGGTCATGATCGGCGTTATGCGGTGGATTGCAGCAAGATCAGGGCGCTTGGCTGGCAGCGCAACGACGATTTTGAGGCACAGCTTGCCCAAACCGTGCGCTGGTATCAGCGCAACGAATGGTGGTGGCGCAAGATCAAGACGGGCGAATACCTCGAGTTCTATAAGCAGCAGTACGCGCAGCGCTTGGCAGATGCACAAGCATAAGTTGAGGACGCAGCACCAATGACCCAAATCATTCACCGCTATGGGCAAGGCTTGTGGTTCGAGGAATTCGTCGAAGGCTTGCCCATCCGCACCCGCGGACGCACCATCACCGAGTCCGATTTGGTGGCGTTTGCCGGCTTCAGCGGCGATTTTAACCCCATGCACACCGATTCCGTCTACGCGGAAGGCACGCAGTTCGGAGCGCGCATCGCGCATGGTGCGCTGGTCTTCTCGGTTGCCACCGGCTTGGCGTATCAGCTTGGTGTGCTAGAAGGCACTGTGATCGCCTTTCTTGGCTTTGAGATGAAGCTGCGCGCACCCGTCTACATCGGCGATACCATCCGTGTGGAGGCGAGCGTGAGCAAGCGCCGCCCAATGGCTGCTGCTGGCGGCGGCATCGTCACGCTGGAGGTGAAGGTGCTGAACCAAAAAGATGAGGCAGTGCAAAAGGGCGAATGGACGATCATGGTTCGCAGCCAACCAAGCGACTCTAGCACAGAGACGGTGACCGAGTCTGATAGCCACAGCACCGAAACTGATGCTCACTGAAATTACGCCACATTGCCATGAAACTGTGCTGCGCGGCTTATACGCAATCAGCCTGCCAACGCCCTTCCCGGTCGGTGATGTGTTCGCCTATCTGGCGCTCGGCAGCGATGCCTCGCCGCTGACCTTGATTGACTGCGGAGTCCGCACGGAGGCAGCACGCGCTGCCCTAAAAGAAGGCTTGGCAGCCTGTGGCGTTGCCTTCCGCGATATTGAGCGCCTCATCTTGACGCACCACCACACTGATCACATCGGCTTAGCCGCGGAGATTGTAGCGGAATCAGACGCGCAAGTCCTGACACATCGGCAAACTGTAGCGTGGCTGGAGCAGCCTGAGGCAACGCGACGCGCTTTCGATGCCTACCTGATGCTGCTCTACCGTGAAGGCGGTGTGCCTGAGCCTGTTATCGAGGGCATTCAGCGCGTCTCTGCCTATTTAGGCAGTTTTGCCCAGCCAGTAGCTGTGGATGACGAGCTGGCGGAAGGCGATACGCTCGACTTACTCAGTCGGCAGTGGCAAGTCTACCACACGCCGGGACACGCCGGCGATCTGCTGTGCTTTTACCAGTCTGAAACGCGCATTTTGCTCTCTAGTGATCACTTGCTGGGCGCTATTAGCTCTAATCCGCTTCTAGAGCCACCCGAACAGCCCAACGCGCCACGTCCACAGCGCCTGCTGGACTATCTGCGCGAGTTGCAGCGCATTGCCCACTTGGAGGTTCGGATCGCCTATCCCGGACACGGTGAGCCAGTGACGCACGTGCCGCAGTTGGTGGAAGCACGGCTTGCCATGCACAGCCAGCGCGCCGAAAAGCTGCGCGCCTTGTGCGCGGAGCAGCCGCGCACGCTCTATGCGTTGGTGCGCGCTATGTTTCCGCGCCTGCGCGAGCCAGAGATGTTCCTTGCTATCTCGGAAGTGTTGGGGCACCTTGATCTGTTGGTGCGCGATGGCAAAGCCGCCGCTGAAGTGTCTGAGGGTGTGGCGATCTGGCACGCCCGTTAGGATCAGGGTGCGGTGGGCGTGCTTTGCAGCGGCGCAAGCACTTGTGCCGCTTGCCGACACAAATTAACGCCGCCCGCATTCAGCCAGCTTTGGAGTGCCTCGCTTTGTTGGGTGGTCTTGCCGGCAAGGGCATCCATGTAGATGAGCGATCCCCAGCGGTAGTAATTGCGCGTCTCGGTCACCCAGCGCCCCCAGCCACGCGGAATCACGCCCCAGCCGCCGTTGTAGCCTGCCATCGCCAAGCCGATATGCCCATCGGCGCGCTGCAAACCGCCGATCAGGTAAGCAATGCCACGCTTGGCGTTCGTCTCAGGGTCTAGCATGTTTTCGCCTTCGGCAAAGTGAAAGGGCATCACCTGAAACAAGCCTTGCGCGCCGGCTGGCGAACTCACGAGGTAATGCCCGCAGCTCTCGATCTGGATGACCGTCGCCAGAATATCGGGATCAACACCATACTCACGCGACCACTTCATGATCCACGGCGACCAGAACTGCACTTCGGGCGTGAACACAGGTGCGATTCGATCCCGCATGAGGCGCGCTTGCAACGCCGCCTCTTGGGACGGGAGGTCAGAGGCAGCCGTTGGAATGCCGCCGCGCAGCAGCAGCACCACTAAGGCTGCCATCACACCAACCGTCATGCCCACTGCACCAATGATCATCAGCAGTTGCAACGGCAGAAAAGCCACCCATAAGCGATACAGCATCCGCACTGCACTACAACCTCACTCAGAAACCTTCCGTTAATTGTAGCACAGCCTGCGCCGCCCGAAGGCTACGCTTGCCCAACGCTCATCAGAGTGGGAACAAGAGTGGCAGTAGGGCGAGCGTGATCACCATACTGATCACGATCAGCGGCAAGCCGATACGCGCATAATCACTGAATTTATAGTTGCCCGGCGACATCACCAGCGTGTTGACCGGTGAGGCAATCGGCGTGCCAAAGGCCATGGAGGCGGCAATGGCAACTGCCATCACAAACGCTTGCGGCGCCACGCCCAGATCGCGTGCGGCAACAATGGCAATCGGCACGATCAGCACCGTCGTGACGGTGTTCGAAAGCACCTGTGTGAAGATTGCCGTGAGGACGAACAAGCCCGCAATCACCGCATAGATGCCCATGCCGCCTAGTGCTGTGCGTAGGCTGGTCGCCACCGAATCCACGACGCCAACCTTGACCAACGCCGTGCTGAGTGGCAGCATCCCGGCGATCAAGATCAGCGTCTTCCAGTCAATCGCCTCATAGGCCTCATCCATCGAGATGCAGCCCGTCAGCACAACGGCAATGGCTGCCGAAAGGCTGGCAAGCGTCAGCAGATCGGGATTGATCATGATAGCGATGATCATAAGCGCCAGCACAATCAGCACGATTGGCGCACGCTCAACGCGCTGAAAGGCGCCAAATTCGGCAGCTTCTGGCTCTCCCATCACGATGTAATCGCGGCGCTGCTGCTGCTTCAGCTCAAAAATATCCTTCCACTGCCCTTGCACCAACAACATATCGCCAAAGCGCAGCGGCGTATTTTTCAGGTCAAGCGCGCCGTCACTGCCCGGACGCCGAATATCCAGCACGGTCAGGCGGTGCGTTCGCCCAAAATTGAGATCGGTCAGCGTTTTATCGAGGGCTGCCGAACGCGGACGCAGCATCACCTCGGCAATGCCGACTTCATTCGTGATCACATCCTGCTCAACAACAGGCTCATTCGCCATGATTGCCAAGCGCCAATAGGCAGCCGCTTGGCTGACGGCGTCCACATTGCCCTGCACAATCAGGATGTCTTCAGCTTGAATGTGCGTGTTTGGGCGTAGCGGCTCGGCGCGCCTGCCAACTGCCACGTTGCCTGTTCGCTTGCCGTTGGCGTGGATAATACTCAGCACGCTTAGTTCAAATTGCTCGCGCAGGTTGCTCTCTGGCAAGGTCTTGCCGATCAAGGGCGACTGTGCATCCACACGCAAGCGGTAGAGGCTTTCCGGCAGGCGGTAAAGGGTAAAAAGTTCGGCGGGCGTGGTGACGGGCTGCACTTTCTGCACAGCCTGACGCTCTGGCAGCAGGCGCTTGCCAAAGGTTGTCACAAACAACACGCTGGCAAGCAAAATCGCAATGCTGATCGGCGTGAAGCTGAAGAAGCTGAACGTTTCGTAGCCGCCTAAGCGTAGCTTTTCGGCTGCCAGCAGGTTTGGCGGCGTGCCGATCAAGGTGCTGGCGCCGCCCAGCAGCGCGCTGATGCTCAGTGGGATGAGCAGCCGTGAAGGTGGCAGCCGCGTTTTGGTGGCAAGGCTCATGATGGAAGGCAGCAGCAGCGCCACCACACCCGTTGAACTGATGAAGGCGGACATGAGCGCCACGGCAAACATCAGCACAATCAAAAGGCGCGTATAACTGGTGCCAGCTACCTTCAAAATGCGGTTGGCAATCACATCTGCCAAGCCGGTCTGAAAAACGGCACCCCCCACAATGAACAGCGCGCCAATGCTGATCACCGTTTTGTTTGAAAAGCCCGCTAAGGCTTCACCTTCAGTGATGATGCCTGCTGCCAGCAGTGTGATTAACACCAACAGCGCGATGACATCTACACCGAGCCGATCCCAGATGAATAAGCCAATGGCTATGACCAAAACAGCGAGCGTGACGAGCGTTTGCAGTTCCATATGGAACACTTTCAGTTGAAAGCCTAGAAGGTTAAACGACTGCGATTAGCACAAACAAGAACAAGACCACCACTAAGATAGTGAGTAGGTTGCCCTGCACAAGGAAGATCAGCGGCAGCGATTGCACCATTGCCGCGCTTGCCGAATCAGGCGAGGGCGCAAAGATGAACGGCGCGAACGGGTAGCCTGTCCGATCAAGGTAGTACCAGATCGTGCCGAAGATCAGATAGCCATTCACACCGCCCAGCACAAAGCCAAGCAAGCGTTCCTGCAAGCCTTGCCGCCGATCTACCGCTGCCTGCTGCCGACGCGAGATTAGGTTGGTTGGCGTTTGGTAGGCAAAAAAGGTGATGACCACCAAAATGCCTGTATACAGGAAGAAGATTTGTTCAGGCGTTGCGCCGCGTGTGAGTGGTTGTATCAACACTGCGTCGAACTGCCAGGTCGCAAACAGCGCCAAGATAATGCCCGCCACTGAGATCAGCTCTCGCGTCCAGCCGCGCATGGCGCCCACAATCGCAAAGAGGACGATCAATGTCCACAAGATGGTTGCCAGTTGAACCATGTCTCACGCCTCTCTGAAATGCTCTCATTCATGCCGATCAGGGTAACCGTTATGGGTAACTTTCGCCACTTCTAATAGGCGCGCTGCAATTGCAGCGGCTGCGTTTGGCACCGCCGCTGCCCGTGCTGCCGCACGCATGGCTGCCAAACGCGCTGCATCGCCTAGCAAGGCGCGCAACGTTGGCAGCAAGGCGTCAGAAAGGCGCTCATCCGCAAGGCGCACTGCCGCGCCACGCGCCACCAACCAATCGGCATTCACCTTTTGGTAGCGCCATGCGTGCGGATATGGCACCAGCACAGCAGGCAAGCCAAAATGCGGCAGTTCGCCGAGTATGCTGGCGCCCGCACGGCAGACCACCAAATCGGCAGCGGCGAAGGCAAGTCCCATATCCTCATACAGGTATGGGAAGGCATGGTACTGCGCTTGCTGTGCCTCACTGAGCGCGGCGCGGCGCGCCTGCACCGTCTCCCAATCCGTTTTGCCGCTGATGTGCAGCACCTGAACGCCTTCCGCCAACAAAGCAGGCAGGATGGCGGCAAGCGCTGTGTTCAGGCTGCGTGCGCCTAAGCTGCCGCCAAAGACCAAGAGCGTTTGCCGCTTTGGATCAAGCCTGAAGTGCGCCACAGCCCGCGCCCGATCCGCGCTGAGCAACGCACGCCGCAGCGGATAACCGACTGCTTCCACTGGCACGCCGCGCCGAAAATAGCCCGCCGATTCAGGCACAGGCGTTAGCACCAAGCGCGCAAAATGGCTGATCACCTTCACGCCAAGTGCCGGCTCAATATCTGGCACATAGGCGATGATCGGCACGCCGCGCAGCCAACAGCCAAGCGCCGCTGGAAAAGTTGCCCAGCCGCCCGTTAGAAAGAGCGCACGTGGACGGTATTTTGCCGCCAAGCGCCACGCCTGCCACGTCCCGATCAGGATTTTGGCAAGGCTGCCGATCTGCCGCAGCCGCCCAACGCCATGCAGCGCGCCACTTTGCACGGCATGATAGCCCGCCCAACCTTCGCGCGCCACCAGCGTGTTTTCAATGCCTGCCGCGCTACCGATGAAGTGTAGCGCGGCACTTGGCGCAGCCTCGCGCAGCGCCTCTGCCACGCTAAGCGCGGGATAAATGCCACCGCCCGTGCCACCTGCCGAGATAAAGATTGCGTTACTGTTCAAAGCGCTGCCGCACCCGTGTGATTGAGCCGCGCATTCCCGGTAAGGAGAGCGTCTCGTTCACTTTACGCGTTGGCACAGAGCGCCGTGCCGTCACCCGTGAGACGCTCAGCAAAATGCCGACCGCTGCCAAACCGCTGACCAACGACGAACCGCCGAAGCTGATGAACGGCAGTGGCACGCCCGTGAAAGGAATAACGGATGCCATCACCGCGATGTTGAACATCGCCTCTGCCACAATCGAGATGGTGATGCCCGCCGCCAAGAGCGCCCCAAAGGTATCCGGCGCGTTGCGTGCAATGCGGAAGCCGCGCATCATCAGCAGCACGAACAAGCCGATCACGAAGGCGCAGCCGATCAAGCCCAGTTCTTCACCCAAAATGGCAAAAATAGCATCCGTGTGCGGTGCAGAGAGATTCTCGAACTTCTGACGGCTCTCGCCCAAGCCAACGCCCGTTAAGCCGCCATTCAGAAAGCCGATGATGGCGTTCTGTGCCTGATCGCTTGCCAGCAACGGATCGCGCAGCAGGTCCAGAAAGTTCTCTACACGCGCACGGGCATAGTCAAACTGGCTGACCGCGATCAAGCCCATGATGATGAACGCGCCAAAGGTGATGCCAAGCTGCACCCAGTCCGCGCCGGCAAGGAAGAACATGATGGTTGCCGTCAGCAAAATGAGCGCTGCCGTCGAGAGATCAGGCTCTAAGATGATTAAGCCTGCCACGGCACCCACCAACAGCGCAAAGGGCAGCAGCCCGTAGGTCAGTTGGCGAATTTTGCTTTGCTTGGCAGCCAGCCAAGCCGCCATGTAGATCACGACGGTGAGCGCTGCCAGCTCTGCGGGCTGCACCGCACCATTGAAGAAGGCGCGCCGTGCGCCAAAGACCGTCTCGCCAAAGATCAGCACTGCCACCAAAAGCCCTAAGGTCACCGCCATGATCGGGATTGCCAAGCGCCGCCACCAGCGGTAATCAATCAGGCTGAGGACGAACATCACAGCAAAGCCGAACAGCGCATTGCGGAACTGCTGCAAGAAGATGGCGGATTGCGGCTCTGACCAAAAAAAGGTGGTGCTCCAGACCATCATCAAGCCGATTGCCACCAGAATGCCTACGGTCAGCACTAGGTAGAGGTCAATCGTCACCATAAAGCGGCGGCGGCGTTCAGCGGCACGTTGTTCAAGCAGTAAGGCATCTTCTTCGGTCAGCTCATCAAAAGGCTGCGGCAAGGCATCTAGAGTCGTCACAGGGCAAGCACTCCACAAGCATACGCTTGGCGCTGTATTGTAGCACGCTTGCTCTTTTTCTGCCCCAAGCCCATTTACCCGCCCGCCAAGCAGTGCTACAATCATGCATGATCGCCTACGTATATCCTTTGAGGTGATTTCATATGACAAACACGACTGTCTCTAGCGCGCCCCCAACGCCCGATCCGCTGCCTATCATGCTTTGGCGGCTCGGTCTGGGTGTGCTGATTGGGCAATTTAACCTGCTGCTGACCACAACAGGCAAGCGCAGCGGCTTACCACGCCGCGCCAGCGTGCCATATTTTTTCGTGAATGGCAAAATGTACGCGCTTGCCACCCAAGATGATCAGTGGTATCAGAATGCGCTTGCCCACCCGCTGGCAACCATCCAGAGCGCCTACGGCACGCAGTCGGTAAATGTTCGGCGTGTGACGGCAACCGCCGAACTGACCGATGCCTTCATCCATCTGAAACAGCACCGCCCAACCGCCGCTGCGCTCTACCTTGCCCAAGTCGGCGTGCAGCGCTTCCCGGATGATCTGCCTGCCGCCGCCGAGCGCATTCATCTGGTTGCCTTTGAGCCAACCACCGCTCACACACCGCCACCGTTAGAGGCTGACCTAAGCTGGCTAACTGTGATCGGCGTGCTGATTTTTGGTTGGTTGGTGCGCCGCAAGCCACGCCGCAAACCGCGCAAGGGGCTGCCCAAACAGCGCGCATGAGCGAACCAATCATCCGCATTCGGGCAGAGCGCGCCAAAACCTTTGCGCGCCGCCACCCATGGCTGTTCAGTGGTGCGGTGCAAGCAGTGGAAGGCACACCCCACGACGGCGATATTGTGGCGCTGCGGAGTGCTGACCCCAGTGCGGCGTTCTTAGGGCGTGGTTATTGGCACAGCCGCTCTCAAATTGCCGTGCATATGTTGACGTGGCACGATGAGCCGATCACGCCCGACTTTTGGCGTGATCGGTTTGTTCGAGCGCACCAACTGCGGCAGCCGCTAGAGGCTCCCAACGCCGCTTTTCGGCTCATCAACGCTGAGAGCGACGGCTTGCCCAGCTTGATCGTGGATCGCTACGGCGATTGGCTGGTGTTGCAAGCACTCACACTCGGCATTGATCAGCGCAAGGCGGAACTTGCCGCCATGCTTGCCGAGCTGTTCCCTGAGGTGCGCGGCATTTACGAACGCAGCGATGTAGACATCCGCGAGAAGGAAGGTTTGCCGCCCTCAGTCGGTGTGCTGGTTGGCGAAGCACCGCCGCCGCTGATCGAGATTGCAGAGAATGGCTGTCGCTATGCCGTAGATGTTTATCATGGGCATAAGACAGGCTTCTACCTTGATCAGCGCGAGAACCGCGCCGCCCTTGCTGCCTACCTACGCAACCACCTGCCCCGTGCCACTGTGCTGAATTGCTTTGCCTACACAGGCGGCTTTTCGGTGGCAGCCCTGAAAGATGGCAACGCCGCCCACGCCCTGAACCTTGAGGCTTCAGCCGATGCGCTGCGCCTTGCCCGCCACAACTACGCGCTGAACGGCTTGCCCACCCCTGAGGATGCCTTCCTGTGCGATGATGTTTTCCAAACGCTGCGCCAAATTGAGCGCGCCACACGCGGCTATAAGGATATTAACCTGCTTGCCTTCCAACTGCTGAAGCCTAACGGCTGCCTTGCGACGTTCTCTTGTTCGGGCTTGGTGGATGCCGATCTGTTTCAGAAGGTGGTCTTTGGCGCGCTGGAAGATTCAGGGCGAGAGGCGCAGATCATTCAACGGTTGACGGCAGGCATTGATCATCCCGTCGCCCTGACCTTTCCGGAAGGCTTTTACCTCAAAGGCTTGCTGTGCCGCGTTGGGTAAGCGTAGTTGTGCATTCAGGCGGCGGTCTGTATAATGCCTAGCGCATTCGATAGACTTGATTGAGAGGTTTTGCTATGACTATTCGCGCCTTTATGCGCCTGACTATCGCAGTTGCCGTGCTGCTGCCCATGCTGCTTAGCAGCACCGCCGCAGAGGCGAACATCTTCAGCCTGAGCGTTCACCGCCGCACATGCAGCCAAGCCACCGCCTACGTGAATTACGACGGCTTTTCGGGCGGCAGCGCGCCGTTTTACGTCGCCTTCACCGTTGATCTAAACAACAACGGCGTCTTTGGCGAAGTGGGCGAACCAACGCTCTTTACGCAGGTTTCGGGCGGCGGCTCGCCGCTGAACCTTGGGCAGCGCCTCACCTTCCGCAATCAGCGCGAAGGGACTTTCATCGCTGTGACTGCCTACGAAGTGGATAGCGAAGGCTTTTTTGTCTCCGAAGGGCTGGAGCCAGTCCGCTATAGCTGCACCAACCGCCCTGCCCTGAACGCGACTGCCAGCAACACCGGCACAACGCCGATCATTGCAACCGTGGCGCGTGTGTTCGTCAATCGGGTGGAAGTCTATAGCGAACCGAGTGCTGCCTCAACCTTGATCGGCGGCTTGGGCTTGGGGCAGCAGGTGGACGTGATCGGGCGCAATGCCCGCAACGACTGGGTGCAAATCCGCTTTAGCGGCGGCACAGGCTGGATCATGTGGCAGACACAAGCACGGCTGACGGGCGCTTTCGCGCAGTTGCCCGTCGTGCAGTAGCCATGTCTCGGAAGCTGCGCTTCACAGACGAGGCGCAGCCCACTAACAGCCGAACGGGATGGCGATGTTATAGGGCGTGCCGCTTTCCAGCAGCGTGTAGGTGATGGTGAGCGTGCCGCTAAGCTGTTTGCTACCCTGAAAAATCGGCACAAGGGCGCTTTCAAGGCGCAGCGTTAGGGTGTAGTCTGCCACAGCATTTAGGCTTGGCACCAGCCACAAATCGCCAGAGGCAATGCTGACCGTGCCACCTTGCGTCGGCTCGATAAGAGGCAGATCAACCTCGCGGGGTAAAAAGCCATACTGCCACAACGCCATGTCGCGTGCTGTTTTGCGCGCATAGGTGTGCCGTGCTTGGCGCACGCCGCCGATCAGATCACCGGCGGTTAGCTCTGCCACACGGCGGCGGTTCGGCTCATCGGTCACAAGGCTGCACGCGCCATTCTGATCCACAAAATAGAAAGCATTGCCCAAGCGCACACCTTCCACATGGCGCCCATCCGTCAGGGCGAAGGCGTCCCCTTCAGCGCGCAGCACCACGCGGCGCTCACCGCTGATCTGGTTGCTGAAAATCTCGGCGCTCAAGGTGCCGCTGACAGGCTCTGTGGTGCCAGCGAAGAACCCTTCAAAGCGGATGATGAGCAAGGTATGCCAATGTGGCAGTGCCTCTAGGTTGCGGTCAATGGGTGCGAAGCGCACACCCTGATCAAAGCCTGCTGGCGGCGCGTTTTGTGTCAGAAAATCGGCGGTTTGTGCCATTTCAAAGCTGCTCTGGGTGGGCAGTGGCGGCGCCTCGCAGCCGACGATGAGCAGGCAAGCAATCAGGCAGAAGGTGAAGGCAGCGTGCGCGCAGCGCATAGCGATCAGCCCTTATCGTCGCTCAGGCGTGGCTTTTGGTAGGCGATGATCTGATCAATGGTCGTGTCCAGCGGTGTGCTGGGCTGCCAGCCGATGCAGGCGCGAATCTTGGCAATATCTGGCACACGGCGGCGCATATCCTCAAAGCCTGCCTCATAGGCTTGATCGTAGGGGATGAGTTGAATCTCGGAGGTGCTGCCTGTGCGCGCCTTGATGCGCTCTGCCAATTGGTAGATGCTCACCTCCTCGCTGGCGCCGATGTTGAAAACTTCGCCATCCACATTGGGTGCTTCACCCAAGCCAATGATTGCCTGCACCACATCATTTACGTTGCAGAAGCAGCGCTGTTGGGTGCCATCGCCATAGACCTGAATAGGCTCGTTTTTCAGCGCCCACCGCACAAAACGCGGCACAACCATGCCATAATGCCCGCGTTGGCGCGCACCCACCGTATTGAACAAGCGGAAGATGACCACGGGCAGCTCGGCAGCACGGTGATAGGCAAGCGCTAAAAATTCGTCTAGCTCTTTGGAAGCAGCGTAGCTCCAACGGCTTTTGGTGGTCGGTCCGAGCGTGCGGTCGTCATCTTCGCTGAACGGCACTTTTTCATTTTTGCCGTAGACCTCACTGGTGGAGGCAACCAAGACCTTGCGCCGATAGCGGCGTGCCGTCTTCAGCACGACCTCTGTGCCGCCAACGTTGATCTCAATCGTATCAATTGGTGAGCTAACGATGTTCAGCACACCAACGGCTGCCGCTAGATGATAAATGACATCGCACTCGCTCACCAAGCGATCCATGACTGCTGCGTTGCGAATATCCTCAATGGCATACCGAAAGCCGATGCGCTTTTCTAAAGGTGCTATGTTTTCAAAGCGCCCGGTGCTTAGGTTATCAATCACAGTCACTTCATAGCCGCGATTCAGCAGTTGTTCGGCAAGGTGGCTGCCAATGAAACCTGCGCCGCCCGTGATGAGTGCGCGTATTGTCATTATGTGTGTTCATCCTCTCTGAGTCGGTCAGGCGCTCATTATGCCGCATTGAGGAACTAAAAGCAACGCATCAGGGCTGCGCGGCATGGTGAAGCATGAGGTGGTAGCCTATCCCTTTGCCCCTTTCCCCGTACACGAGGAAAGGGGCGTAGGACTCCACTGACTGCGCCTGGTGTGCGAAGCGGGACTGCGAGTAGGGTATCCCAAAGTGAGTGGCGCCCGCCCGCCTAGCGCTGATCAATTGGCTTCCACTGCAAATCCATCGGGCCGATATAATCCACATCAGGGCGGATCAGGCGGTTATCTGCCCACTGCTCAATCACATGCGCCGTCCAGCCGGGCATGCGCGCAACGCCAAACAGAGGTGTGAACTGATCCATTGGGATGCCAAGCGTGTAAAGGGCGATAGCGCTGTAGTAGTCCACATTGGGATACAGCTTCTTTTCAATGAATTCTGGGTCTTGGCGGGCAACCTCATCCAGCTTGACGGCGAGATCAAACCACTGCATGTTGTTGGTGGCGCGGGACATTTCCTCAGCTTTGCGGCGCAGCACGGCGGCACGCGGATCGAGTGCCTTATAGACACGGTGCCCCATGCCCATAACGCGCTTTTGCTTGGTCTTGACGTAGGTATTGAACCAATGCTCTACTTTGTCAGCGCTGCCAATCTCAAAGAACATCCGCATCGCTTCTTCATTAGCGCCGCCATGTGCCGCGCCTTTCAGCGTGCCAATGGCGGTGGTCATGGCGCTGTACATATCGGAGAGCGTACTGGTCGTCACGCGGGCGCTAAAGGTGCTGGCGTTCATGCCATGCTCAGAGAGCAGCACAAGGTAAGCATCAATGACGGCTGCCTCTTGCGGTTGCGGCTCAACGCCCTTCAGCATCCACAAAAAGTTCTCGGCAAAGGAATAATCCGCACGGGCGGGAATAGGCTCTTTGCCGTGCCGAGCGCGTTCCCAAGCCGCCACAATGACGGGCACCTTTGCCGTCAGTTGCAGCGCTTTGCGGCGGTTTTCTTCAAGGCTGTTGTCGTCTGCCTTGGGGTCGTAGAGCGCAAGCATCGAGACAGCCGTCCGCAGGACTGCCATAGGGGTTGCCTCTTTGGGGAAGGCGTAGATCATGCCCATGACGGCGGCAGGTAAGTGCATTTCAGCTTGGAGCGCGTGGCGGAGTTCGGTCAATTTTTGGCGGTTGGGCAGTTCACCGTGCCATAAGAGGTAGATCACTTCTTCAAAACTAGCATATTCAGCAAGGTCTTCGATCTTGTAACCGGCGTAGATCAGTTTGCCTTCTGTGCCGTTCACAAGGCTGAGGCGTGTTTGCCCAACCACAATATTCTGCAAGCCTTTTGTGGGGGCGGCAACTTTATCGGTCATGGAATTAAATCTCCTTTGATGGTGCGATCAAGCGCGCTCTACAGCAGCGGCGGTGAGCGAGGCTAAGAGTGCCGCCGCACAAAAGTGCGCGTGTGTAACCTTAGTGAAAAGTATAGCAAAAGCCACTAATGGCTACCAGTGGTGTTTTACCAAGACTCATGAACAGCAAGGGCAGACGAAATCTTTTTTGAAACAGCTTCTAGCCAGTTGGCGTGAAAAAACGGATCACCAGCAGCGCGGCACCCATCAGGCAGGCGGCAAGCGCTGCCAGCAAGACTAAGGGGCAGCCAACGCGGAATAGACGCGGCGTGCCAACAAATTCGCCAAGGCTTTCTGCCACAATGCCGAACGCTTCAAAGGCGGTGGTAACGCGCAGCAGAAAAGGCGTGATCGCCGTCAAGACCAGCAACCCAAGCGCACCCATGCCTGCCAGCACCAAAAAGACAATCGGTGGATTTCCCATCGCCTCAGCTCCCATTTTCAAGTGCGGTGTGCAACGGCAGGTGAAGGTAAAACGTGCTGCCTTGCCCTAGCGTGCTTTCAAAAGTGATGCTGCCGCCATGTTTTGCGGCAATTTCTTGCACAATTGCCATGCCAAGCCCTGTGCCAGCCGCGCCGGTGCGCTGCGCTACCACGAAAAAAGCGGTCAAACAAGCGGGATTGTTCTTCAGGGGCAATGCCCAAGCCGCTATCTGCCACACAAATTATAGCGCGCTTTTCGCTGTGCAGCACCGATACGTGAATATTGCCGCCGGCGAGGGTGTAGTTCATCGCATTGCTGATCAGATTGCCCACCGCCTGCATGATGAGTTTAGCATCCAGCATGGCGAAGACTGAGATCGAATCGGGCGTGTAGGCAAGTGTTAAGCCACGCTGTTCCGCCAGCATCTGCCGATCAACCACCAAGTTGCCAATCAAGTGATTCAAATCGGTTGCCTGCAAGTTGATTTGAACGCGATCCGAGTCAAGGCGGGAAAGCGTCAATAAATCTTCGATGAGCGCTTGCAGGCGGTCTGATTCGCGCTGCATCGTGCCAAGATAGTGATCGCGGCGCTCTGCAGCACCTTTCTGCATCAGGTGCAGGTAGAGTTTTAGGTTTGCCAGCGGCGTGCGAAGCTCGTGCGAGACGTTTGAAATGAAGTTTGCCTTCATGCGCGAGACCTCTTTCAGATAGAAAACATCGCGCAGGCTGGCAACAATGCCAATGGTTTCGCCTTTGGCATCTGGCACACGGGAAAGGGTTACGGCTGCATCATAGGGATCCGCATGGCGGCGCGGCACAATCCGATCACCGCGCCAAACGCGCTGTGGCACGCTATCGCTGGTCTGCACCTCTTTGATCAGATCAAACACATCAAAACCTAGCAGTTCGGTGCTGGTGCGCTGGCGCGCTTCGCTCAGCGAATAGCCGTGCTGTTCCTCAAAAGCGTTGTTAACGAGTTCAACTGCGCCGTTTTGATCGAAGACAACCAGCGATTCACCCGTTGCAAACAGGATCGCCACTGTGCGCTCTTGCGCGGCGCTGATCTCTTGCGTGCGCTGCTGAACGCGCCGCTCAAGCGTGACGTTCTGAGCGCGTACCGACTCAATCAGATGGGCGCGGTCTAGGGCAACCGCCGTTTGATAGGCAATCAGGAAAAGCAGGCGCATATCATCGCTGCTGAAGGCGAATGGCTGCGGGCGTGCAATGGCTAACACGCCTAGCACCGCACCACCATAAATGATCGGTGCAATCATGCTAGAGCGCATGTTTGCCTGCCGAAAATGTGGGGGTTGGGCAAAGCGCACTTCGGTCTGATAATCATCTACCACACACAGTTCGCGTGTTTTGATGGCATAGCCAATGGCGGTGCCATCCCCAGCCATCCACGTCCGATGAGTGAGATCAGATTCTTCCCAACCGCGCAGTGCGCGTGTACTAAAAATACCGTCCTTGTGCAGCACGAGATTCACATGCCGCACAGCGAAAGCCTCTGCTGTGGCGCTGGCTACTGCCTCGCCAATCTCCTGCTCACCTTTCAGTTCCAGCAGTTGGCGTGCCAGCGTCAGCAGCACTGCCTGCTCACTGATGCGCTGTGCGCGCAGCTGGGCGTGCAGTTGGGCATGGCTGACGGCAATGCTGATGTTGGCTGCTAAGGCTTGCGCGGTATTGATCTCATTCATCATGAATTGGCGCGGTGCGCTCAGCTCCAGCACCTCTACAATGCCCTGCACACCGTCCTCAAAGTGCATTGGAATGAGCAGTATGGAGTAGGCTTGGCGGGTTTCAAGGTATTGCGCGCACTGCGGCGAGAGCATTGGGTCGCTGCGCTGCAAAACGACCCAATGATAGTGACTGATCATCTCGTGCAGGTGAGAGGGCAGGTGTTTGGCAGCGCTGTTGTGAGCCAGATTCTGGTTAGCGGCTGTGCCATAGTGGCTGAGCAGGTGCAAGCCATCTTCGGGGCGATATTTGTAGATCGCACAGGCAGGCACGCGCAACATGTCCATGAAGGAAACGGCTGCCGCGTGCAGCACCGCGTCGAGGTCTAGGCTGCTGGTAACCCTCACAGAGGCTTGGTAGAGCATGGCAAGCTGACGGTTGCGTTCCTGCTCAGCCGCATACTGCTGCGCGTTATAAATGGCAATGGCGGCTTGGACAGTGATGTTTTGAAGGCTATCCAGATCATCTAGGCTAAATATGCTTTCGGGTTGGCGGTAATAGAGCGACACCACGCCGATCACATTGCCTTGCCAGCGCAACGGCAAGAGTGCCGCTGTATGGTAGTGCGCGAATGGCTCACCGTGCAGCCGTGCCATGTGTTCGCCATAGCGATCTAAAACTAAGGGAATGCCTGTGCGCTGAACCTCATGCAGTGGGCTGCTATCTCGCTCAAGCTGCTGCCCAAGCAGGCTTGGCGCAATATCCAGCTCGGCGCTCACAATGAGGTGACCGCTGCTTGGCTCAGCTAAATAGAGCAAACTAGCATCCACATTGACCATGCTTTTAATGCGGCGCAAGATCAAGAGCAGCGCGGAGGGCAGATCAAGCTGGCTCATGATGTCTAAGCCCGTCATGTAGATGGCGTAACTCTTGTTGACTGCGCGCCGATGATCTGCCTCTAAGCGGGCAAGGCGGCGCTCGCGGTCTGCCAGCAGGTCGCGCAGCCTATCACGCTCAGCCCGCACAGATTCTAAGGTTTCAGCAGCGTTTGCATCCATCACGGCTCATGCTTTCCGAATTCACCGAAGGGTTGAGTGCCGCCCTGAGTATAGGGATTGATCGGCACGTGGCTCTGAAGGCTCTTGGCTAAGGTTGATCAGGCTTGATCTGATCATACCCATGAATGCGAATCACCTCACGCAGATAGCGCGCCCCTTCTTCGACATCGCCAAAAAGCGCATAACGCAAGCGGAAAGTCTGCACCAGCACCTTCAGCACAAAATGCACCAGTGGTTTGGCGCCAACCACAACCGAATAGCCCATGCGCGGGTGCTGCATAATTTGGCGCAGCGGCTTCATTTCACTTAAGGCAAAGCCGTTGACTTTGCCGAAGGAGCGCATATCCGCGATGAAGTGAACCAGCCGATCAGAATTATCCAGATAGTTCAGATAGGTTGCCAGCACCTCTTCAACATCCGCACGCCCCACATCGCCCAAAAAGGTCGATAGCACAATTAAATTGGTATCATCATACCGTTCAACATGAACAGGCATTGGAATAAATCCTTCCTTGCGCACAATCACCAAATTCAGATTGTAGCGCAAGGCGAACGCCGCCTGATCACAAAAAAGATCGGGTAGGTAGAAAAGCGTTAAAGTGTCAAGTTAGATGTACTAAACGTTACGCTATACGTTTTGGTGAAGCGGGTTAGAAAAGATAAACCTGTTAGCAGGGGAATAGGGCAATGGTCTTTAACCTTCCCGCGCAAGGATAGCCAGCGTGCGGTCATCGAACGAGCCGCGCCGTTCATAGCTGATGAAGCTGAGCAGGGCATTTTCGCGCTGCCGCAAGGGATAGCACAGCACACGCGCTCGCAGCGCACCGAACAGGTTTGGCTGCAACAGTTCATCATAGGGTTCTAGATCACTGGAGAGTCCGTCGGTCATCAAGGCAACGACGCTCAAGCGTTCATCAAATTGGTACACTTTGGTACGCCGCTTCCACTGATTGAGCGGTGCGCTGGTCAGGAAGAGGGTGCGCCCGCTGTCGTCCGGATCAGTGTCTGGTTCGGTGAGTGGATAGATTTGCCCATCTACTGCCTCTGCCACCACCAAACCATCACCCACATGTACCACCCCAACAAAGCAGCTTGTTTCTAGGGGAAAGTGGATCAACAGTTGGAGGGTGGTGTTCAGGTCACTGATTGCGACGTTTTCAGCAGTCGCAAAGCTGAACAAGGCGTGGTAGGCTGCCTCTAGCCCTGCCCAAATTGCCCGACCGAGGTCATCCGGTGCAGGCAGCGGTGGCGCGCTTTCACAAATGGCGGCAATCGCACTGTTGACAGCAAGGTTGGCGCCGACACGCGCTAAAGAGGCTGTGCCGGCGCCATCGGCAACGGCAAGGATATTCCAAGCGGGCGTGGTGCCAAGCGCCACGGCATCATCGCGGAAGGTGCCGTGGTGGGCATGTGTTTTGCCGCGGTGGCTAGCGCCGATTAGGCTGTAGTTCTGCGCACCGCGTGCCGAAAGCGTAACCTGATCCGGATAGGCATGGATATCTTGCGTGTTGCTTGGCAAGTTGCGCCAGCGCGTTGCAGCGATGCGAACCGGCGGCGGTGGCGCTTCTGGCACGAAGGCAGGCTGCATCTTGTTCAGCACGCCCTCAAACCATTCTAGGGCAGAATCTAGCCCGTAGGTGGTTTGCGCAAGAACGCGATAAGGCGCCCGCGGAATTGGTTGGCTGGCGGTGAGGTCAGCCAGGGTGCGTAAGTCGGTCACTTCCGCGCCATCAAAAAAAGCGATGTACAGACGGTGCTGGTCGTTCAGCCATGCCTCCAGCGGTGCTTGCCAGCCCTCTGCCAACGGGCGGGAGAGGACTAGCAAGACGATGGCTTCTTCATAGGGCAAATTTGCCGCCCAGCCTTCACCCAGCAGGCGCGTTTGAACAGCCAACGGTGCGTAACCACGCAAACGGGCCTGCATCAGGGCGGTGAGCATTTCCGCATCGAGTGGTGTTGCCCATCCGCGTGGGTCTACCACAAGGTGAATGATTGGCGGCATAGGGCTAGTTACTATACGCTTCGCTTAACTGGTTGTGCTGCGATCCCACTTCATGACGGGCGGCAGCGGCATTGCCTCTAGCGCGCCTTCCTCAGGGCGTGCTTCAATGCGCTGGCTGGTTTTTTGAATGCTGGAAGAGACCCACCGAAAAAACTGCTTGAGCGCGTCAGGGCTGGTATCTTTCATGTAAAGCACATCGTTGGTAATTTCCTTCAAGATGGCGGTGTTCACATTGGTGCCACAGCCCAGCGCCACAAACGCGCCGATCTTGCTGCTGCGCTGCGCCTTGAAAGCCGTGATCGGCGGGCGCCAATCATCGGTCGGTGCGCCATCCGTCAGCAGGAAAATTAAGGGGCGGTAATCGCCTTTGCGCCCTTCGCTGTTTGGGATCAACTCACGCTCGAATGCCTGCCCCAGCAGCGTGATCGCCGCACCCAGTGCGGTGCTACCTTCAGCGCGCAAGGTGGGCGGCTTAAACTCCTCCACCGAACACAGGCGCACAATCTGCTGTGCATTATCGGCAAAGGTAATCACGCTCAGGTAAACCGTCTCAATGGCGTGTGGATTGTTCATCAGCTCTTGGTGAATCATGGTGACGCCCTGCTGCACCGCTTGAATCGGTGCGCCACGCATTGAGCCAGAGGTATCCAGCAGCAGATAAACCGGACGGCGGCGGATAAAGTCTTCTGTGTTCAAAACGTACCTCCTGCGCCACGGCAGCTCGGCATAAGCAGCTTACCTTATAAGCATACCACGAAGACGGGTCACTTGAAAATGGAGAGGGCGCGATAGGGTGGGTTATCACTACACATTAAAATCCCACCCTTTACAAGGCGCGCTGATCCTGCTATACTATTCAACATAACGACGCGGGGTAGAGCAGTGGCAGCTCGTCGGGCTCATAACCCGGAGGTCGCAGGTTCGAATCCTGCCCCCGCTACACATAGAGAAAAGCGCCGTGAGTGATTTCGGCGCTTTTTGTTTTCTACGTCCTGCCAAATTCTTTTGCCAACTGCGCTGCGCTGATGTGGATCAGGGTTGGGCGCCCGTGTGGGCAGCTTAGCGGATGCTCACAGCGTTCAAGCTGGCGCAGCAGGTCGTTCATCTCGCTATAGCTGAGGATTTGCCCTGCCTTCACGGCTGCCGCCTTGCAGATGCGCAGCACAAGCTGTGCCTCAAAGGCGGAGTCGCCCGCCTCTCTGCCGCCTTCAAGGTCTGCCAGCACTTCGGCAACTGCCTCCATCGGATCATATTTGGTTAGGGCGGCTGGCACCGCATGGATGCGTACCATGTTTGCGCCGAACGGCTCGATCTCAAAGCCCGCCGCCTGCATGGACTCCGCCTTTTCTTCAAGCAGGCGCAGCGTTGTGGGCGGCACGGTGAGCGTGAAGGGCTGCAAAGTGCGCTGGGCGCTTGGCTTGCGGCGCGCCTGATCGCTCATGTACTGCTCATAAAGAATGCGCTCGTGGGCGGCGTGCTGATCGATCAAATACATGCCCGCCGGCGCTTCCGCGATGATGTAAGTTGCCGCCAACTGTCCCACAATCCGCATGGGCGGCAGACTGCGCGGGCGCGGTGGCTCATCTATGGCGGCATTCGGCTCATCGGCAGGCGGCGTCTGCTGCGAATAGCGCCCCACATCTTCAGTGGGTAAGTGCAGGGCGCTCTGGGTGCTGCCTTGCGGCACGCTCAAGGCACGCCATGGACGGTTTGGGTCGGCAGTTTGCGGCGCAAAGCCTGAGAGGTGCGGCGCACCGCCGCCTGTACCGAGTACGGCGCGCCGCACCGCACGCTGCACCGCGCTAAAGACCGCTTCTGGGGCGCGGAAACGCACTTCCGCCTTTGTGGGATGCACATTTACATCTACTTCGGAAGGCGGCAAGACGATCATCAGCACAGCCACAGGATGCCGATCATCGGGCATGAGCGTGTGATATGCCTGCGAGACGGCATAGCTCAGGCTGGAATCCTGCACGTGTCGTCCATTAACGAACAGTGTGATGTAGGCGCGTGTGTTGCGGTGCAGGTTCGGCGTGCTGGTATAGCCATAGACGGCAATTGGTGCGGCTGCGTCCTCAGGCGGCTGCACGGGCAGCATCTCACGCATCATATCCAAGCCGAGCGCTTCCACCAGCACGTCAGCAAGGCTGCCATTGCCGGTGGTGGCAAAGCTGGCGCGCCCATCCTGCACAAGGCTGAAGCGCACGTCCGGGTATGCCATCGCGTAGCGCGTCAGCACACTGTCAATGTGGCGGCGTTCGGTTGCCTCTGCCTTCAGGAATTTGAGGCGTGCCGGCGTGTTGAAGAATAAATCTTCCACGGTGAGGACGGTACCGTTGGGCGCACCTTCAGCGCGCTGCTCCAGAATCTGCCCGCCTTCAAGGCGCAGCAAGCTGCCAACAGGCTCATCCGCGTGGCGCGTCAGCAGCGTCACCCGCGCTACGCTGGCAATGCTTGCCAACGCCTCACCGCGAAAGCCCAACGTCTGAATGTGATCCAGATCGTCAATCTTTTGCAGCTTGCTGGTTGCGTGCCGTGCAAAGGCAAGCGGCGCCTCGGCGGCGGGAATGCCGCAGCCATCATCGCTAATGCGGATCAGCTTGCGCCCGCCGCCTTGCACCTCGACACGAATGCTGCGCGCCTGTGCATCTAGGGCGTTTTCGATCAGCTCTTTCACAACGGAAGCAGGGCGTTCAACCACCTCGCCAGCAGCGATCTGGGCGGCAACTACTTCGGGTAAAATACGAATAGGCATAGAGCATTCTCCACAGCGTAGGATTGTAGCCCATTTGTGCGCGTTGAGCATAGCGGATGTGCTTGAAAAATTCCTCAGCGCTAGAGATTGTGGCACTTTTCGGCTACAATACCGCTTATGAACATCCGTTTTAGTTTAACGGGAAATGTGTGCCATGTCTGAAGCCCACCCGCGCCTGGTCATTATCGACGGTCACGCGGTTGCCTACCGCAATTTTCACAGCCAGCAGCGCGATTTAGTGACTGCCAGCGGCGAACCAACCACCGCCACGCTCGGCTTTGCGCGCACCCTGCTTGATATTCTGCGCGCCGAATCGCCGCCGCAATACCTTGCCGTCGCCTTTGATCAAGGGCTGAGCGGGCGTGAGAATGTTTTCCCTGACTATAAAATTCAACGTGAGGCAATGGATCCCTCGCTTGCCTTTCAGCTTGGGCGCATTCGCCAACTGGTAGAGGCATTCAACATCCCGATCTTAGAGCGCGAAGGCTTTGAGGCGGACGACGTGATCGGCACGGTGGCGCGCCAAGCCAATGCTCAGGGCGTGCATGTGCATATCGTGACGGGCGATCAAGACCTGTTCCAGTTGGTGAATGCAGAGACTACCGTAGAGCTGCCCGAACGCGGCGGCGGCAGCAAGCTCTACAACGCAGATGGCGTCTACGCCAAATTGGGCGTAAAGCCTGAGCAAGTGCCAGACTACAAAGGCTTGGTTGGCGATAGCTCCGATAACATTCCCGGCGTGAAGGGCATTGGCGAGAAGACGGCACCGCCGCTGCTGCAAGTGTATGGCACGCTGGAGGGCATTTACGAAAACCTGCCCCTGATCTCTGAAAAAATTCGCGCCAAGCTGATCGCAGGACGCGAAAGCGCCTTCCTGAGCCGCCAACTTGCCACCATCTACACCAACCTTGAGATTCCCTTTGACCTAACGCGCTGTGTTGCCCAAGATTTTGACCATGAAAAGGTGCTGGCGCTTTTCCGCGAACTGGAGTTCAACTCGCTCATCCGCCGCTTGCAACCACCCGCACCGCCGCCGCCGCGTGAGAGCGAGCAGATGTCGCTATTCAGCGAGTCTCAGGTGGCGCGCAAAGTTGAGGTTCATCCCGATGATGATCCGAGCCTGACGCCTGCCGAGAAAACTTTCACGACGCATATTGTGGATACGCCTGAGGCACTCTACGACCTGACCGCACGCCTCGACGCTGCCTCATGGATTGCCTTTGACACCGAAACGACCGGCACCGATGCCAATTTTGCTGATCTGGTCGGCATTTCGTTGGCGATCAACGCTGAGGACGGTTACTACATTCCTGTTGGACATCTGCCAGAGATGGCTGAGCGCCAACTGCCCTTATCCGATGTCATTGAGGCGCTCAAGCCCGCTCTGACCAATCCCAACCTTCCGAAGGCTGCCCACAATGCACCGTATGACCTGAATGTGCTGGCGCGCTACGGCATCAGGGTGCAGCCGCTCGCCTACGATACACAGCTTGCCGAAGCGCTTTTGCAGCCTGAGCGCCGCCACAGCCTGAAAGATTCTGCCCGCATCCGTTTTGGCGTCCGCATGACGAAAATTGATGCGCTGATCGGTAAGGGTAAAGCGCAAATTACGATGGATCGCGTGCCTGTGACAAACGCTGCACCCTACGCCGCTGCCGATGCCGTCTTCACCTTCCGCCTGATTGATGCCACGCGCACCGATCTGCACAAGGCGAACCTCTGGCAGCTTTACCAAACGGTTGAGCTGCCGCTGGTGCCAATCCTCGCCGAGATGAACGCACACGGCGCGCTGATCGATCTGCCCTACCTTGCCGCGCTCAGCGCCGAATTTACCGAACGCCTTGCCGAGATTGAGCGCCAAATCCAAGAGTTGGCAGGTGAACCGTTCAACATCGGCAGCCTGAAACAGTTGAACGATGTCTTATTTGGCAAGCTGAAGCTGCCCACCAAAGGGCTGCGAAAAGCACAGCATGGCAACTCGCTGGATGCCGACGCGCTGGAACTGCTGCGCGATCAGCACCCGATCATCCCACTGCTTGCCGATTGGCGCGCCTTAGATAAGCTGCACAGCACCTATGTGCTTGCTTTGCCGCGCCAAGCTGATCCGAATGGGCGCGTCCACACCACCTATCGGCAGATGGGTGCGGTGACGGGCAGGCTGAGCAGTGAGAATCCGAACTTGCAGAACATCCCGATCCGCACGGAGGAAGGGCGGCGCGTGCGGCGTGCCTTCATTGCACCTGAAGGCTGCCACCTGCTCAGCACCGATTACAGCCAGATCGAGCTACGCATTTTAGCACATTACAGCGGCGATGCTGCCCTGCAACAGGCATTCCGTGAAGAGCGCGATATTCACCGTGCCACAGCCGCTTTGGTCAGCAACGTGCCATACGACGCCGTCAGCAAAGAGCAGCGCTACTTTGCCAAGCGCGTGAATTTCGGCTTGCTGTATGGCATGGGAGCGCAGCGCCTTGCCCGTGAAAGTGAACTTAACCGTGCAGAGGCAGAACAGTTCATCCAGAACTATTTTGCACGGCTGCCCGGCGTGCGCCGCTACCTTGATGAGTCGAAGGTGCAGGCGAAGGCACAGGGCTACCTTGAGACCTTGCTAGGCAGGCGGCGCGATTTCAGCGCCCTAAGCGCCGATCCGCCCCTTCGGCAGCAGGACATTGCCCGCATCGAGCGTGAGGCGATCAATATGCCCATTCAAGGCACCGCCGCTGACATCATGAAAGTGGCAACCATTCATCTGCACCGTGCGCTGCACGAAGGCGGCTTCCGCGCACACCTGATCTTGCAGGTGCATGATGAGTTGGTGCTGGAAGTGCCGACTGAGGAACTGCCGCGCCTTGTGCCGCTCGTCCGCGCCACTATGGAGGGCGCCTACACGCTAAGCGTGCCACTGCGTGCTGAGGTGAACATTGGCAGTAACTGGGCAGAGATGGAGGCAGCCGATGTCTGGCTTGCCCAAAATTAGGCGGTTGGCGCTTGCCGCAAGCGCGCTGATCAGCCTGCTCTTTTTAGGCGCGTGCGATCCTGAGTTGATGTTCACGCCGATTCCGCCCACTGAGACAGCCAACATCCTACCCGCCAGCCCAACCGTTGATCCTGTGCTGCCAACGCTGCCAGAAGGCTTCGAGGCGGATGATCCGTTGGCGACTCGTGTAGCAGGCTTTCAGCCGCGTGTGCTGACTCTGGCACCCAACACCAGCTTTACTGCCACGCCTCTGCCGCTGCCCACCGAAACCTTCATCAGCCTGCAATTTACCATGCTGGATGGTGTCTCGTTGGAGAGCCTGCTCTTTGGCGCGCCGCGCCGCCCTGCGCCTACCGTCCTGCTGCTGCATGATTCAGACGCGACCAAAGAAGCATGGTTCAACACCGCACGCACGCTCCAAACGGCAGGCTTAAACGTAGTAGCACTTGATCAACGTGGCTTTGGGCGGTCGGGCGGCGTTCGGGATTGGTCACGGGCGGCACAGGATGTGGTCAGCGTGTTGGAGCGCCTGCACAGTTTGCCCAACCTCGACCCCAATCGGCTGTATGTGCTTGGCGTTGGCAGCGGCGCAAACCTTGCTCTGCTGGGCTGCGCGAACACCGCTTTGTGTCGGGCGGCTGTCCTGATCAGCCCACTACCCGCCCTAGCAGGCACGGCGATTGAGGCAGCCCTACCTGCCTATGGCGTGCGCCCGCTGCTGCTTGCTTACGGCAGTGCGGACGGGCAATCTGCTGCGGCTGCGGCCGCCCTTGAATCAAATTTTAGAGGTGCGCGGCGCAGTTTGCCCTATGAAAGCGCAGCACGTGGTATGATTTTATTGGATAGCGAGCCGAACCTGAGCGAAATTATTGCGCGTTGGCTGCTGGAGTAGCCGTGCTGAGAGAGAGAAGAACACCGTGCCAAAACTGGTCACTGTTGCCCAGATGCAAGCTATAGAGGCAGCCGCTGATGCGGCAGGAGTCCCTTATGGGCAGATGATGGCGCGTGCCGGGCGCGCTACCGCTGATTTAGCCCGTCAGATGCTGCCCTCAGCCACGGATCAGCCGCGCATTTTGATCTTGGTTGGGCATGGCAACAACGGCGGCGATGGCTTGGTGGCGGCGCGTTGGTTGGCAGAGCAAAAGATGACTGTTGCCTGCTATTTGGCGCGTGGGCGCGAAGATGGGCTGGTGGAGGCGGCGCGTGAAGCAGGTGCTACCATCCTCAGCGAAAATCTGGATACGCTGCGCCAGCTTGCTGCCGGCGCAGATTTGATCATTGATGCGCTGCTTGGCACAGGCGCTAAGCCGCCGATACGTGGCGTGGTGCGCGAAATTTTGCTAAATGTGCGCCGTGCCATTGAAGGACGCGCCGCACAAAGCGCCCTGGATGCAGCCCTCAGCAGCCATAGTTTGCAGGCTTTGCCGCACGCCGCCATCCCTAACCGACCGCGCATCCTTGCCGTTGATGTGCCTTCGGGCATGGATGCTGATAGCGGCGCGGTTGACCCTGACTGCACCTTGCGCGCTGATGCCACGCTCACCTTTGAGGCGGTGAAACACGGGCATTTGGCGCTGCCCGCTGCTGAATATGTTGGGGAGTTACACCTTGCGCCGCTCGCTTTGCCGCCAAACCTGCCCGAATTGGCTGCGGTGCGCCATCAGGTGGTGGATGCCGAACAAGTGGCGGCATGGCTGCCACAGCGCCCACTGGATGCTAACAAAGGCACCTTCGGCAAGGTGCTGGTGCTGGGCGGCTCAGAGCGCTACATCGGTGCGGCGGGCTTGGCAGCACAGGCTGCCTATCGGGTGGGTGCAGGCTTGGTCACCGTTGCCGCCATTAAGTCGGTGGTGAACGCCCTCGCGGCTGCCCTGCCCGAAGTGACGTGGCTGCCCTTGCCCAACGGTGGTGAGGACGGCGAAAAAACATTAACCGACGCGGCAATCAGCCTTGCTATGACCGAAGTGCCAGACTACGACGCCCTTCTGATTGGTGTGGGCATGGGGCGCGCTTTGAACGCCTTCACGCTCATTGAGACTATCCTGACGCAGGCGGAAGGGCAGTTGCCGCCGCTGATCATTGACGCCGACGGCTTGAACATGCTTGCCACCATGGATGAGTGGTGGGCAAAAATTCCGCCCAACACGATCCTCACGCCGCATCCGGGCGAGATGGCGCGCCTTGCCAAGCTGCGCGCCGAAGGCGGACGCACGCCTGCACAGCTCGTCCAAGCGGATCGGGTGCGGCTTGCCACAGAGAAAGCGGCACAGTGGCGCTGCATCGTGGTGCTGAAGGGCGCTTTTACAGTGGTCGCCGCGCCTGAGGGTGAGGTGGCGGTGCTGCCCTTTGCCCAGCCCGCCTTAGCGCGTGCCGGCACGGGCGATGTGCTGGCGGGCATGATCGCGGGCTTTTTGGCGCAAGGGCTGCCACCCTTCGCAGCGGCGATCAGTGCCGCCTATGTGCATGGCGCCAGTGGCAGGCTTGCCGCCGCACAGACTCCAAGTGGCGTGCTGGCACAGGATGTGATTGCACAGTTGCGGCAAGTGATCGCCGCATTGGAAAACAGCCGCCTTTCGCGTTAGAATTCTTGTTCGCCTGCCCACTTAACCGAGAGAGCGAACCGTGAGCCAACCCAACCTGCTAAACGGTCTGAACGACCAGCAAAAAGCCGCGATCACCGCGCCGCCCGCCGCCACTTTGGTGATCGCCGGACCCGGCAGTGGCAAAACTGCCGTCCTAACGCGCCGCGTTGCCTATTTGGTCAGCCAGTTGCGCGTGCCACCGCACCAGATCATGGCAGTCACCTTCACCAACAAGGCTGCCCGCGAAATGTTGGAGCGCATTGAGCATCTGCTTGGCGAAAATCTGCACGGCTTGACGGTTGGCACGTTCCATGCCATTTGTGCGCGCATTCTGCGGCGCGAGGCGGCGCACGCTGGCATCTCAGCCGCCTTCACCATCTACGATACCGATGATCAACTCAATGTGATTCGGCAAGCGCTGGCAGAGCAAGGGCTAGACGAAGATCGCAGCCAGCCGCGCAAATTTCTCAACGCTATCGCCAACGCCAAGAACGAACTGATCACAGCCGACGCCTACCCACAAGGCAATTATCAAGATCGGCAGATTGCACAGGTCTATGCGCGCTATCAAGCGCTGCTGCGCGCCGCCAATGCGCTGGATTTTGATGACCTGCTAATGTACTGCGTGCAGCTTTTCCGCGACCATGCCGACGTGCGCCGCGACTATCAGGCGCGCTATGCACACATCTTGGTGGACGAATTTCAGGATACGAACACGGCGCAGTACAAGCTGGTGCAGCTTTTAGCAGGCAGCGCGGGCAGCCTGTTCTGTGTTGGCGACCCTGATCAGAGCGTTTACCGCTTTCGCGGCGCCGATTACCGCAACCTTGCCTACTTCCAACAGGATTATCCGAAGGCGAATGTGATCTTGTTGGAACAGAATTACCGCTCGCACCAAATCATCTTGGATGCTGCGATGGCGATCATTGATAAGAACACGGATCGCATTCGTAAGCAACTGCGTGCTACGCGGCGCGACGGCACGAAAATTGCCCTGAAGCAACTGAGCGATGATGAGGACGAAGCACAGTATGTGGTCTGGACGATTCGGGAAGCAGTGCGGATCGGACGCTGCGCCTATAAAGAGTGCGCTGTGATGTTTCGCACCAACGCGCAATCCCGCGCCCTTGAAGAAACGTTCATCCGCGCCAACGTGCCGTATAAACTGATCGGTGGCGTGCGCTTCTACAGCCGCCGCGAGATCAAAGACCTGCTGGCATATCTGCGCGCCATTCAAAACCCGAACGATGACGTGAGTATGCGGCGCATCATCAACACGCCGCCGCGTGGCATTGGCAAAACGACGCTCAGCAAGCTGGAAGAATGGGCGCTCTCGCGCAATCAGAGCCTTTCAGATGCCCTGAGCGCGCTGCGGAGCGGGCAGCCTTCGCCCTTCACAGGCAAGGCGCTCAGCACCTTAGAGAGTTTTGCCGCCAAGCTCGAAGTGTGGCGCAACCTGCGCGATACAATGCCTGTTGGCATGTTGCTGCGCGATGTACTGGATCAGACTGCCTACGTGCAATACATCAACGATGGTACACCCGAAGGCAAAGAGAAGGTTGAAAACGTGCAAGAATTGGCGCGTGTGGCAGAGGCGCAAGGCAACAAGCCGTTGGCGCTCTACCTTGAAGACATCGCGCTGATCGCCGATGTGGACACCTACGACGACTCGGCGGATAGCGTGGTGCTGCTCACCTTGCACGCCGCCAAAGGCTTGGAATTTCCTGTCGTGTTCATCGTCGGTTTGGAAGAAGGCTTGCTGCCGCACGCGCAGTCTCTGGAAGATGAAGAACAACTGGCTGAGGAGCGCCGCTTGATGTACGTCGGCTTGACACGCGCCAAAGAGCAAGTCTACCTGACGTGGGCAATGCGGCGGGCAGGCTATGGCGGCGGCATGGGCGAACGGACGCTCGTCTCGCGCTTTTTGGAGGATATTCCGCCCGAACTGACGACAGGCTCACCGGTGCCAAAGCGGGGCGCCAGTGCTGCCTTCACCACCCGCTGGGAAGGCGACCGCGCCACGCCGCCACGCCCCGCTTGGCGCATCCCGCAGCCGCAAACTGCCACCAGCCCCGCCCGCCGCGAGCGAACGCCTAGCAGCGCCAATATCAGCACCAGCAGCCTCTACCGTAGTGGGCAGCGCGTCTATCACGATAAACTTGGCGAAGGCATCATCATTGCCAGCCGTTTTGTGGATGGTGATGAAGAACTGGACATCCGCTTTGAGAAACATGGCTTGAAGCGCCTCTTTGCCAGCATTGCGCCACTGCGAATGCTAGATGAGGACTAACCGACATGCCTGATCAAGTCATCTACCACATCACAACGCGCAGCGCATGGGAAGCTGCACAGCAAGCAGGCGTTTATCGCCCTGAGTCGCTGGCAACGCAAGGCTTCATTCACCTCTCGACAGCCGATCAGGTCTACCGCGTGGCGAATGCAGTCTATCGCGGCACGCCCGATCTGCTGTTGTTAAGCATTCAGGCGGCAGGGCTGGGCGATGCACTGCGCTATGAGTCGCCCGATCTTAGCTTGCCAACCCAAACCGCCGATGCAGAGCTGTTCCCACACCTCTATAGTGCGCTGCCACTTTCGGCTGTGGTTGGTGTTCAGCCGCTTGTGCCACAGGCAGATGGCAGCTTCAGCGCGGACTGACGAACGCCTCTGCCTGCTGCATCGCCTGCAAGAATGCCTGCGGTGGCTGTGCGCCGCTGAAGGCAAAGGTGTTGTTAAAGACGAAAAACGGCACGCCGCGAATGCCTAGCTGCTGCGCCTGCTGCACAGCTTCTAGCACTTCTGCGCGCCCAAGATCGTTTTGCAGGGCAGCACGCAAGGCTTGGGCGGGCAAGCTGACCGACTCGGCAACGCGCAGCAGCACTTCCAAATCACCAATGTTTTTGCCCTCTGTGAAGTAGGCAGCATAAAGCGCTTCGATCAGCGTCGCTTGCTGATCGGGCGGTGTCAGGGCAATCAGGCGGTGCGAGAGCAGCGTGTTAGGTGCGTGCGTGATCGCCTCAAAATTAAAGGTGATGCCAACGGCGGCACCTGCACGGCGCGGCGCACCGAACCAATCCTCAAGCTGCATTTGCCCGCCACCTTTGGCAAGCATGTATTGTTGGAACGGGTAGCCTTCTGCGGGAATATCGGGGTTGAGGAAGAACGGGTGATAGCTGATGCTAGCCGGCGTGCCGCGCCATTCGGCAAGCGCTAACTGCATATGCCGCTTGCCAATATAGCACCACGGGCAGACGGTATCTTGAAAAACATCAATGTGCATGAGCAATCCTTAGGGCTGAGATGCATTAGGCAGACTCTAGCAGAGGTGGATGAGCAAGGGCAAGTTTGACCATACACAACATTGCCTCACCCTGTGGTGGTGAGGCTGAGTTTAGGGTGCAGACAAGCTAGGCTTGCACAGCGATCTTTTGGCGTTCCGCCTCGATCTCCAGCAAGCGTTTCTTCCATTCCACGCCCCACCGATAGCCTGCCAGTGTACCGTCGCTGCGGACTGCGCGATGGCACGGGATGGCGATTGCCAACGGGTTGGCGGCGCAGGCATTCGCCACAGCGCGGACTGCCTCCGGCTTGCCTAAGCGTCTTGCTAGCTCGGTGTAGGTGAGCGTTTCGCCCGGTTGCGTCTGTTGAAGTTGGCTCCACACCTCGCGCTGGAAGGTCGTCCCCTGCAAAATATCTAAGGGTGGGCAGAAGCTGGGCGAACGTTCTTCAAGGTATGCCACGAGCTGATCGGCGTAGGGCTGCAAAGCGTGAATATCTTCCTCAAGCGTTGCGCCAAAGAATTCGGCGCGGAAGGCTGCCACTTCTTGGCTAAAACGTTCCGTATCCGCCTCGGGACCACATAAACGCAGCGCACACATGCCACGCGCCGTCGCTGCAATCAGCACAACGCCAATCTGCGTATCGTAGAAACCATACTTGATATGCACACCACTCCCCCGCCGCCGCAGTTCGCCCGGCGTCATGCCGATGCGCGTCACAACGGCGTCGTGCAGCCTGCCCATGCTGGCAAAGCCTGCTTGGTTTGCGGCTGTCAGCACGTCCGTGCCGTTCATCAGCAGTTCACGCGCCCGATCCCACTGGCAATCGCGGAAGTAGCGTGCTGGGCTGGTTAGGTAGCGCGCACGGAACAGGCGCTCTGTTTGGCGGCGGCTCCACGGTGCGCCTGCCATGAAACGCTCTACATCGAAGAACTCTAAGCCATCGGCGACCTGCTGGCGGATTTCAGCTGCCAGCCGTTCAAGAATTTCGCTGTCGTGCGCGGTAATCATGACTTTTCCTGCCTCTCTTGCGGTACGGCAAAGGATACCTTGCTCATGCCCACCAACGCTACCCGCTGAGCGACACAATGCCATTACACCTCGTCGGAGTCAGGCTCGGCACGGCGTGGCACAGTTTGCAGGCGTGCCGCCACACGCTGCACAATCGCCTCTGCAACGGCGCTCTTGGTCTGCTGCGGCAGCGAGATCGCGCTGCCATCCGCACTCAGGATGGTCACAATGTTGGTATCTGCGCCGAAGCCCGCCCCGGCAAGGCTCACATCGTTGGCAACAATGTAGTCAACGTGCTTTTTCTCCAGCTTGCTGCGTGCATTTTTCAGCAGATCGCGTGTTTCTGCGGCAAAGCCAACCAAAACATGCGGTCTGCCTGTCTCAGCGCGCTGTGCGCCAACCGTCGCCAGCACATCTGCCGTTGGCACAAGGGAAAGTTGCAGCACCTTGCCCGTCTTTTTGATCTTGTGGTCAGCCGTTTCTTCAGGGCGATAATCGGCGACGGCAGCCGCCATGATCAGCGCGTCGGCATCGGCGGCGTACTCTAGCACAGCGTCGAGCATCTCCTGCGCGCTCTCGACTGGCACAAGTTCCACGCCATACGGCGTTGGCAGTTCGTTGGGCGCGGCAATCAGGGTGACGTGCGCGCCGCTGTCCACGGCTGCCTGTGCGATAGCATAGCCCTGCTTGCCCGAAGATCGGTTGGTGATGAAGCGCACCGGATCGAGTGCTTCACGGGTGCCGCCAGCGGTCACCACCACATGCCGATCTCGCAGGGCGCCCCATTCCCGCCCCAGTGCTTGCCGCGCCGCGCCGAGCAGCGCCCACACCTCCGGTAGCCTGCCGCGCCCCACTATCCCGGAAGCCATGCGCCCGATCTCTGGCTCAATGATCTCCATGCCCAGCTCGCGCAGGCGGGATACATTGGCAGCCACCGCCGCATTTTCGTACATACCTGCATCCATCGCCGGCACAACCACAATAGGGCATTTCGCACTCAGCACCGTGATGCACAGCAGATCGTCGGCGAAGCCGTGCGCAAGTTTGGCAAGGTGCTGCGCCGTTGCAGGCGCGATCAGGATCAAGTCTGCACCTTCTGCCAAGCCCACGTGCGCCACATGCGTTGGCAGGCTCTGGCTGTGGGCAGCCTGCCACATATCTGTGTAGACAGGGCGCCCGCTGACCGCCTCAAACGTGAGCGGCGTCACAAAACGGGTTGCCGCCTCCGTCATAATCACGTCGACATCGGCGCCGGCTTGCGTCAGTTTGCTGGCGAGATCGGCGGCTTTATAGGCGGCGATGCTGCCCGTAACGCCCAACACAATCCGCTTATATTCGAGGATGGAGATACGCTCCATAATAAATCCTGCCTATGCCGTGTTGTTCGGCATGTTTTTAAGCAATTTTACCCGAAGGTGTGGCTATTTTACCCGCTTTTTACGCCGTGCTGGATATTCCGTCCGCAGCACCATCCAGAAGATCAGCCCTGAGGCAAAGGGCAGCCACGCGCTGCCAAAGCCCGCCACAATGATGTAGAGTAGGTTGCCAACTGCGAACAGATCGCCGCGTGTGGCATCAAAAGCAGCGATGCCGAAGATGATCAGCGGTGCCACCAACAGTGTATAAGGGATCAGGCTCGGCGCGCTGAAGGTGATCTGCGCGATGATTGAAGGATCGCTCTCCGGTTGCTGAAAGCGCAGCGCCCACAGGCAGAAGGCGAGGATAGCCGCCGGCAGAATTAGCCCTAAGGCGGGAATGGTGTTGTTGAGGATGCCGATAAGCAGGCTGAGGAACAGCGGCGCGCCACACAGGATCATCTCCCACCACAGCAAGTTCAGGTTAAGCTCACGCAGCACCTCAAAGCGCGGCATGAAAAAGGCATACAGCGCACCCAAACCAATCAATGGGACGATCAAGTAAAATTGTGCCGTTTGGCGGATAGGCACTTCCCAAGCAATGTTTGGCAAGGTAGGATACCACGCCGCCCAAATGCCCCACGCCACGCCCACTAATGCCGACGCGCCCAGTGCCAGCGGATGTGGCGACACGCCGCGCATCACGATGATGAACAACATCAGGGCGAGGAAGCCCGCCCCAACCTGCAAACCCAGCACACGCACAATCAAGCCAATGGGCATGTTGTGATAGGCGCCGTGATTAACCAGTGAACCGCTCAACACGCCATAAACGCCGCACGCCAAGCCAATGGCAGCCGGCGTATGCACCTGAAAGCGCACGATCACATCCAGCAGAAAGCCGCCCAACGCTACATACAGAACGCCTAAGACCAGCCACTCATACCAAGCCCGCGCCGTTGGATTTTGCCAGACGATCACTTCTGAAAAGGTTAGCAGCGTTAAGCCAAAGACCAAGCGCAGCCGCCAGATCGGCAAGCGCGTGCGTGGCTTAAAGTTTTGCCGCAGCCGTGTGAGCGCCTCGCGCAGCGTGCGCGGCGGCGTTTGCCTTTGATCAGTGGTCATGGCGTTCCCTTTCAGTCATTGATGCCCAACACGCGGATTTCGTCGCTAGAGGCGGGCGGATTGTACCGCCCGATCAGCGCCCAGAACAAGCCGTTAAACAGCAGTGCTGCGATAATAGCCAAGTTGAGCGTGTTGTAGGCGATTAGGCGGGTGCGCTCAACATAGCTTGGCAGCGCACAACGCCCCAGCAGCATGAATGGGCAAGCCTCTGACATGCGGTAGAGGCCGTAGGCACTCACGATATACATACCGAACAGCACAAATAAAAAAGTGATGATGCGGCGTTTGCGTTCGGTGCGCTGCACCAACAGCAGCAGCCCTGCTAACAAGGTGAAGAGCAGCAGCGCGCCGCCAGCGTTGATCACGTCAGTTGTCCCTAGCCTCTAAACTGCCTAATACACTCTCAATCTTAAGCAGGATGAGGTAATTCAGCCAACACAGGCAAGGTGAACGTAAACGCATTTCAAAAATGACGGAAGAGATAGGCTAGAAGTTGCCCGCCGCCTGATGCGCTTGCCGAATCGGTTCGGGCAAGCGGTAGCGCGTTGTACATGCCATAACAATTTGGCGGGCGCTCTCTAGATCGATTAAATGCCCAACCGAGACGTAAATCGGCTTGACGTTGCTGCGCGTCCGCAGCACAACGCCGATCACTTCGCCTTTGTCGCGCAGATCAGTGTAGCTGCCACGCTCGTGCGGCGGCTCAACATAGGTGCCGATGTAGGGCGTTTTGCCACAGCCGATGCTTGGTTTGTTCAGCCACAAGCCCATGTGGCAGGCAATCCCGAAACGGCGCGGGTGAATTTTGCCCATGCCATCGAACAGGAACACATTCGGCGCGTGGCTGAGCAGTGCAAACGCCTTAAGCAGCACCGGCGCTTCACGGAAGCTGAGCAAGCCGCTAATGTATGGGAATGGCGTTTCAAGCTGCGCGGTGACTGTTTCGATCACCTTGAGCGCGGGAAAACTCAGCACGACGACCGCCGCTTGCGAAAGGTTATCCTTCACACTGACATCCACACCTGCCACAGAGCGCACCGCTTCCAGCGGCAGCGGCTGCCTATCCACCACTTGGGCTGCCAAGCGGCGCTGAAGATCAACGGCTTGGCTTGGCGTTAGCGTCCACTCATGCAGGTGTCGAATCTCCACGCGCTAGTTTTCCTCTGCCAGCCATTGGCGCGCCATACCTGCTAAGTCCGCCAGCGGTGCGCGCCGAATGGTGCTAGGCGGCAAACTATCAAGGAAAATTTGGGCGTAGTCGCGGCTGATCATGCGTTTATCCAGAATAACTACGACGCTGCGCGTTGCCCTACCTTCGATCAGCCTGCCAATTGCCTGCCGAAAGCGCAGCACAGCCGATGGCACAGCGTAATGCTGGAAGGCGTTTTCGTAGCTTTCGCCACGCGCCACAAAAAGCGGATCGTTTGGTACGGCGAACGGCAAGCGCGTCAGCAGCACAGCGCGCAGATCGTCCTCACGAAAGGCAACATCATCCCATCCGCCACGCACGCCCAGCAGCACGGCTTTTTCGCCCAACGCACGGAAGTTTTCGAGCAAGGCGCTTTGGCTAGTGCCGTCGGATTGATCAAAGGTGCTGATGTTGCCGAGTTTCAAGCGCGCCGCGATGGTCTGTGATGATTGGCGCAATTGCGTGAAGCTGCTGAACAAGCCGAGCAAGCGCCCATCGGTGGCAACTGCCAACTCAATCACGGCCCGCTCAAGGTAACGTGCGTAGCGCTCGCCTTCGGTTGGCTCTGGCGCATCGGTCGGCAAGAAGATCAGGGCGCTGCGTGCCGCTGCATGCGCGCTGGGCAGCACCTGCGTGGCAACCTGCGGCGGCAGCCCAAGCCGCTCGCGCACATAGCTGAAATCGCCGCCAACGCGCAGTGCCGCACCCGTGATCAACGCAGCATCCAATCTGCGCCACAGGTTGGTTTGCAGCAGCGCGCCCGGCTGCACAGGAGCGCTGTGCAACGTGAGTTTGTTAGAACGCTCAGGGTCGGTACTGATCTCTGCCCAAAAGACGAACTCTGGGCGCTGCCCGCTGATGCAGGCATCCAGCATGTGATGCAAGTGCCACACCACTTGCGCTGCACCTTCGGCACGGTAGGCGAGATCGCGTGGCAGGGCGTATTTTTCATGGTAGATCACCAATTGTTTCCCCAGCTGCCCTAGCGCTTCGGCAAGCGCCTCAGTGAACTGGCTGAAGATGCTCCATGCAGCGCGCACTTGCCCAAAGGCTGCCTTGCCGCGCAGATCGTTGGTGAGGCGGATATTGAGCGCATAGTCACTAGGGCGAGAGTCGGTGGTAGCTTCCAGAAAAGCCTGCAGCGCACGGAATAGGCTCTCTAGGTGGTAAGGCGCTTGCATGGCAGCATCGGCAAGGTTGCTGCAAAAGCGCGTGAGTTGCCCATCCGCTTTAGGCGGCAAGCTGCCTTTGGCGGCTGCCAGCACATCACCGATCAAGCCGTGCTGCGCGTTGTTGATCTCTGCCAACTGCCGCCTGATGCGCGCTGCATCAAGGCGTGTGTGCTGGCTTTCGGTGGCAAGGTCTTCCAGCAGATTCGCCTCATCTACTACAAGGCGTGTAAAGGGCGGCAAGAGTGGATCACGCCCGCTGATCTCGGCTGCCAAAGTGCCGTGATCCACAACGATCAGGTGTGCAGCGGCTGCCTGCTGCCGATCACGGTGCATAGGGCAAGCGCCGCCCATCTGCGTCTGGCAGCGCGCAGCGGTGCAGCTTTCTGCTTCCGCGTTCAACTGCGCCCACGCCACATACTCACCACCGCCGCGTATAGAAGGCTGTTCAGCGTGCGCCGCGCCGCCTTCCGCCAACCAGATCAGCGTTTTTGCCAGCAGGCGCAGTTCTTCAACATTCTGCACGCCTTGCCGCCGCAAAATGGCGAGGCGCGCAGGGCAGAGGTATTCGGCGCGGCGGCGCACAACCTGAGCGCGCAGGTGCGGGTAAGCAGCTTGCAGCGCGGGCAGATCGCGCTCTTGCAGGTGCTTGCGGAATGTTTCGCCGCCATGCGCGATGACCAACGGCGCGCCGTTTCGGATTGCCCACTGCGCGGCTGCCTGAAGGTAGCTAGGCGGTTGTTCGGTGTTGGGTGGTGTTTCCAACAGCAGGATTTGATTGGTGCTGAAGACGGTGAGGATAGGCTCAGGCGTTGAGTCGGCGGGTGTGGGCGGATCGGGCTGTGGCGCAAGCGGTGCTTGATCGGGCGCGGCGCGGAAGGCATTTGCCAGCGGATCAGCAAGGCTCAACGGATCGGTGCGGCGCTCGCGCAAGGCTGCCTCAAAGGGCAGGCTGCCGCGCCAATGCAGGGCTGCCGCCAAATGTGCGATCTCACGCAGCAAGCTGATCGGCAGCGCCACCAACTTTTGCCACAGGGCATGATACAGACGCCCGCTGGCGATGGCATCGGTCAGGGCGCGGTGATAATCGCCTTCCGGCGCGATGTGAAAGACCTGCATCAGCGCGTTGAGGTTATAGCGGCTGGCAGTTGGCAGCAGCACGGATGCCAGTTCGTAGGTATCCACCGCCTGGTTTGCCATCAACACCTTTTGCTTGTGCAAAAAGCGCAGATCGAACTCAACGTTATGCCCAACCAGCACCGCATCGCCTACGAATGCCTCTAGATCAGGCAGCACTTGGGCAATCTTCGGCGCGCCGATCATATCTTCATTGCGAATGCCGGTGATATCGGTGACGCGGGCGGGAATAGGCACCACAGGGTTGACCAACGTGCTGTAGGTCTCAACAATCTCGCCATCGCGGAATTTTGCCGCGCCAATCTCGATAATCTGCGCGTCAGCAGGGTCGAGTCCGCTCGTCTCAAGGTCAAGGGCGACCAATATACCGCGCATAGCGACGTTTATCCGTTCTAGCCGAGCATAGGCGCGGCATACATGAAAAACGCCGTGCAGTATAGCACGGCGCAGCGCACAGGGCAATTAGTGTGCTTTAGGCTTGCAGGCGCGTTCTAAAGTAGCTTAGGTAAGTTTGCCTAGCTCGGTGCGGCAGTAGGCAAGCGCTTCTGCTTCCGTGGCAAACACCTTTGCCATTTCAAAGCCGCCATACTGCTGCTGGGCGATGGCTTGGGCAGCCAGTTCGATCAGGTTGCCCGAACCAATGACCGCAAAGCGTACAGGGATGCCTACCAGTGAACGACGCACCATATCCAGCGATTCAGTGAGGGTGTCGAAGGTTAACCTGAATTCGCGCACATCAGTAACGGCATAGAAAACGCCTTGCACTTGGCGCCCAAAGTCGGCAAGTGCCTGAATGGCGGCTGGCACATCGCGCTCAGGATCAACGGGGTTAACATACCGAAGTATAATTACACGTTCTCGGATGTTTGGCTCAAACTGAATAGGCATTTGAACGCTCCTTCTGCTTACAAGTTCAGCAGTTAATCAAGCTTCTGAAGTTCGGCTCGGCAATAGGCAAGTGCTTCTTCATCAGTAGCAAACACTTTCGCCATGTCAAAGCTGCCGTACTGCTTTTGGGTGATGGCTTGGGCAGCTAGTTCCACCATTTTGCCTGAGCCGATCACCACAGCACGTATGGGGATGCCTACCAGTGAACGACGCACCATGTCCAGTGCTTCAGTAATGGCATCGAAGGTCAGGTCAAATTCGCGCACATCAGAGATTACGAAGAAAGTACCTTCCACTTGGCGCGCAAACTCGGTAAGTGCCTGAATGGAGGCTGGCACATTGCGCTCAGGATCAACAGGGCTGACAAAGCGTGTTATCAAAATACGCTCTTGGACGTTTGGCTCGACATGCATGGGCATCAGTGTATACCTTTTCACTAAGAGACAGGGACTGCTTACACAATACAACAGCCTTTGTGTGAAAGTACATTACATTGGCAAAATTGTGAGGAAACTGTGATGTGTTGGCGCACAATACTCCTCTTAGTGCGCCAACACAAAGAGCTGGGGCTAGTATTTGTTGGCGCGTGTGGCGCGCCGTGCTGCCAAACCGACGATCAAGTTTGCCAGCAGCGCTTGCAGCAGCACATAACCTAAGAATGCCAAACCGATGAAGATGCCGTAATCGTAATCTGCCCACATGCGCTGTACGTAGGGTAAATGGAGCGCCGTCAAGCCCAAGTCGCCCTCTGCGATGCCGAAGAACACGCCTAGCCACCCTAGCACGGGCGAAGGCGCGTTGCCGGCGAAGGAAGCGTTCAGCGCGCCGAACGGGCTCAAGGTGAGCGCTGAGGCGCCAACCCACAGCGCCCAACCCGTAATTAAGACGCGCACCAGCACTAGGCTAAACTGCCCTAGAATGCCTGCCAATCGGCTGCGCGCCAAAGTGCCGATCAACATCCCCAGCGCGGCATCAAAGGCAAGCGCCGTAAAGGGTGCGATCAGGGCTGCCGTCATGCCCAGTGCAGTGATGATCACGCCGCTGGTCACACCGACTGACTCTGCCATATCCCGCGCCAGATACGGCTCGCCAAAAGGCACCGTGCCGCCGATCAGGATGTCAATGTACTTACCTTGAAAGGTTGTCAGATCATAAAGCGCAATCAAGATGAAGAGCGCACGTGCCAACGTCAAGATAATCAGAACGGGCAGCAAGCGGTAGAAAGCGGCTGCCCAACGGGCTTTCATGGTCAGCAGCGCGCCGTCTGTGGTGATTTTGAGGGTATCCCAGGTTTGCTGGCGTTCTTCGGTGGCAATCACGCCGATGGTAGCGCTCATCGCCACGAGGCGCATCAGAATTTGCAGCGCCACCAACGCCCAATAAAGCGTCTGGTAAATGGCGTCAAAGCGGTTGGCGGTTTCAATTGGCTGTGTGCCGAAGCGCGTGGCAATCATCCAGCCACTCAGCGGCAGCAGTGCAATCAGAAAAGCAATGCTAAGCCAACGCAAAATCTGGTTGCCACGTGTGGTGCGCCGCCCTTCGCGCAGGAGCAGATAGCGCATAATGGGATGGTCGGGGCGCGCAAAAGCGGGCAATTGAGCGTAAAACCGTCGCAGCATAGCCGAGTGCCTCAATCTTTGTAGCATATGACGGCATTGTACCCACAATCCGCCGAAAGGGGAAATCGGCTACGCCTCGTAGGCGTCTATCAGGGCGAAGATGATCTCGCGGGTGAGCGCATAGACCTTCCGCACGGCGTTGGCACGCTCTGCGATGGGGCGCCCCATCTCGATGACGCGCATCATCGCGTCGAGGATTAGATCGTTAAAGGCGAAAAAGCCTTCCACTGCCTCGCCAAGTTTCAAGTTTTGGCTGCGGATTGTCTCGCCATATTTCAAGCCAAGTTCGCGTGCCTCGATCAGCGCCTGCTCGGAAGGTGAGCTAAGGTAGCGCTGCATCACTTCCATCAGCCGCCGCCCATAAAAGCCCATCGCCTGCCGCGCTTGCGGGTCAAAGTGGCGATACCAGCCCGCCTCTGCAAATTGGCGCTCACCGATCTCAAGGCGCACCCGCCCTAAGGCACTCTGCACCAACACCTCCGCCTCTAGGGCAGCGTTGGATCGTTGCGCCTGCGCCCAGCCTTCCAGATCGGCAACTTTGAAGCGGCGATGCCCGCCCGGCGTACGCTGTGAAGGCAAATGCCCTTGATCTGCCCAGTTCCGCACTGTGGCAGGATGCACACCCAAGATTTTGGCTGCCTCGCTCAGGCTGACCCAGCTTACCGCTTCATCTGCACTCATGCCGCCACCTTAAAGCTGATGACTTCTCATGTAGACGTCTATTGTACGCGGTCGGAAGGGCGGGCGCAATGCGCACCTACGTGCGTTTGCCCAAAGAGCGCATGACCAACGAGAAGAACGGCACCGCCAGCTCACCAATCACACGCGGATGGCGCAGCACCGCCGCATTCGCCACCTCGAAATCGGCGTGCATGTTCTGCACGGTGGTGATCTGCCGCACCACCGGCTCATGCGAAAAGACCATCATCGAAACAGTATACTTGCCCGATACAAACAGCAAGTATTGGTCATCATAGGGGTGTGTTTGCGGCTCGACAATGTCATTTTGGGCTGCCAACTCACGCAGTGTGTTCAGGATATCGCGCACGCGGGCATACGGCACATCAAAGCCGCCCAGCGTCTCGATAAAGCGCTCAGAACGGTAGTGGTAGACTGCCATTGCCAGTGCCTTGCCGGAAAGGTTGCGGCGAATGGCAATCGTCTCATCCGCGGTGGCAGTTGGGCGTGCAGCAGCCTCATCTGCCACCAGCGCGGCAAGGTTGATCTGCGCCTGATAGCGCTCGTAGAGCGTGTGGAATTGCTCACGGTTAATATCGCCATTGGCGAATTCATTTGCCAAGTCACGCAGTTTTTTGCGGAGCGTGGCGATCATCGCTTCGGCGACGGCAGTTTGGCTGGTTGGTGCATCACTCATAGACAATGGCTCGCTGTTGGCTAAAATGGTCGTTTAGCTACAAGTATACGGCAAAAGCTCACGCCATGTTGTCTCAGAGTTGTGACGGGTGCGCTTAGGGTGTGTACTTTGCCAACAAACGCCGAGTCTGAAACTGCCGATAGAGGAACAGAAAGATGATGCTTGGGTAGACCAGCCCATCAAGGATGCCGCCCAGCACACCGCGCAAGGGCGTTAGGTGGAAGGTCACTTCATCGGTGCAGGCGGTGCTGCCATCGCTGAGCGCCTCAAAGGTGTGCCGATGCACCCAAAAATGGAAAGGGCTGCTCAGCGAGCGATCTACAAAGCTGCATGTCTGCGCGCCTTCCTGGTAGGCGTTGAATTCATCATAGATGGCGTGCCATGTTGCGCCTAGCGGCTGAATGCCGAATAGTGCAAGGCGAAATTTGAGGGTGCCGCCTGCTTGCAAGGGATCATCTTTTGCCAGCAGCTTCACGCGCAGCGGCGGCGGCGTCAGGTCTTTCAGGGCGATGGGATCATCGTGAAAGCGCCACACAGCCGATAAAGGCGCTTTCACCACAAAACGCTGCTTAAAGCGTGCCATACGTTATTGGGCTGCCTTTCGCTGTGTTCTGGGGCGCACCTTGACGCCGTTAAAGCGTGCCTCAAGGTAGTTGGCAAGTGCGCCAAAAATGCCGCGCAAGTCTGCACCTAAATAATCAAAGGGCAGCAGCGCTTGCAGATCGGGCTGTGCTTGCAGCGCCTGCCCGCCACACACGCACCAAATCGGCTTACCGAAGCTATCCAACGGCATGGTAAATTCAGCCAACTTGCGCGCATTGGCGGGCAGATCAGTGTAGTAGAAGATGACAGAGGCGTTCATGCCGTTCAGGGCAGGCTGCACCATATTCGGCTCTAGCTCGCTGCCTAGATGCACCACTGACCAACCCGCACGCCGCAGCAGCAACCCAATGATCAGCAGATCGAGTTCGTTCGGCTCGGCGGGAAAGCCAATGGTGACGACAGGACTCTGTGCGCGCAAGGCACTTGGCGTGGTCTGGATCATGTGCAGCAGGCGCTGGCGCGCATAGTTTACCGTGAAGCGCTCCACCGTGATCGGCACTTCGCCGCGGGCGCGCTGCGCCAAGATGAGATGCATCGCACCGCGCAGGACGTTGATCAGCGTCGTCTCCAGCGTATAGAGCGCCATTGTCTCATTAAAAAGCTGATCAGCATAGCGCTCATCAAGGCTCGTCAGGGCATTGGCAAGGTCGCGGCTCAGCGCTTCAGGTGAGCGCGGTCTGCTAGGCACAGCAGGCACCTGCGCGGTTGGCACACGCACCGTCGGATCAATACCATTCACCAACATACTGGTTAGTTGGTTGACTGCCTGCCCAATGCTCACGCCGTTTTCTGTTTGTTGGATCAGCCAAAAGAGGATAGCAACATCGCGTTCAGAGTAGAGCCGATAGCCGTGCGGGGTTCGATTCGGGGTGGGCAAGCCGTAGCGCCTTTCCCAAGCGCGTAGCGTTGCCGCCGTGATTCCCGTCCGCACACAGACAGCCTTCACATTGTAGATCGGCTCATCCGAAAAAGATGACAACAATAAGGTTGGGTTCACCGCGTCCATAAACCTGCATCACTTTCACGCCACTGGCGCGCTGTTTAACAATACAACCATAAATTATCTGATCATTCTAACAGACTTTATAAGGTTTGGCAAAGTTTGCGTTCTAACTTTGTCTAGAGTCTTGATCTGCGCCATGTGGCACTTGACACAGCAATGTATCCTGCCATATACTTTGCTTAGCCGACTAAGTTAAAAGGGCAACCTAGCCGCATGATCATCCGAGAGAGCATCAGTTACCTCATCGCGCAGATTGGCAAAGCGCACCGCAGCCGCGCAGAGGCACACCTAAGCTGCTCAGGTGTGCATGTGGGGCAAGAGAGGCTGCTGATGCTGCTGTGGGAGCAAGATGGGCAAACACAAAGCCAGCTTGCTGAAAAAATGGATGTGCAACTGCCCACCCTCAGCAAGATGCTGCGGCGCATGGAGCGCAACGGTCTGGTGGAAAAGCGTGAAGATGCTGCCGATAGCCGTGTTTCGCGCGTTTTTCTGACGGCAGCAAGCCGCCAATTGCAGCAAGCGCTGACGCAGGTTTGGCAGCAGCTTGAAGAACAAACGCTTGCCCACCTGACGGCGGATGAGCGCATTTTGCTGCGGCGCTTACTGCTTCAGGTTCACAACAACCTGACGGAAAGCACTTGAAGCATTTTTTTGCCTGTTTACTTAGTCGGCTAAGCGATTGGTCGGTTCAGAATAGAGGGATTGTTCATGTCTATTTCAACTCAACCGGAGGTTCTTGCACCTGCCCGCCAAATTTGGCAAGTGGGCATCTTAGCGGCTGTGGTGGCAGCCATCTTGAACGCTATCGTTTATCTTATCGCTTCTGCACTGGGCGTTACGTTTGCCTTTTTCCCGCCCGAAATCCCGACGCCGCCGTTTTTACTGGTGGCGGTTGGCGCAACAGTGGTTGGCGTGTTGGCGGGAACCTTCGTCTATACACTGATGCCGCGCTTCAGCAAGCGCCCGATCAGCACCTTCCGCACAGTGGCGATTGTGGTGCTTGTCCTCTCTTTTGCCCAACCGCTGCTGCTGTTGACGGGCTTGTTCCCTGTGCCAGAGCCCGTTGGCATCGGCACGATCCTGGCGCTGGAGATCATGCACATCGTTGCCGGTGTGGCTTGCATTGGGTTGCTCACCACACGCGCTCGCGCCTAGAACTTGCCCTAAGGCATGGGATGCCGATGCGCGGCAGAGTAGCGCCCTGTAGCATAGTGTGAGAGTTGGCGTTCAATATCCGTGAGCAGCGCGCTGGCGCCAAGCCTGAACAAGGCAGGCGTCAGCCAAGCGTTGCCCAGTTCTTCCTTCATCAAGATCAGCCAATCCAGCGCATTTTTGGCAGTTCGAATGCCGCCGGCAGGCTTAAAGCCAACCTGATAGCCTGTCCGCGCCTGATAATCCCGAATGGCGCGCACCATAACCAAGCCAAACGGCAAGGTAGCATTCACCGACTCCTTGCCAGTAGATGTTTTGATGAAATCCGCGCCTGCCATCATAGCGACCAAACTTGCCTGCCCAACGTGGCGCAGCGTGCCGAGTTCACCAACCGCCAAGATGACCTTGAGATGTGCCGCGCCGCAGGCTTCACGGAAGGCCTTCACCTCATCATAGAGCGCCTGCCAATTGGCGGTGAGGACATGCACCCGCGAGATGACCACATCAATCTCGGCGGCGCCCTCCGCCACTGATTGCCGAATTTCCTCAAGCTTCAGGCGCAGCGGCGTTTGGGCAGCAGGAAAGCCCGTCGAGACGGCTGCCACAGGAATCTGCGTGCCGCGCAACGCTTCAAGCGCCGTCCCGATCAGGTTGTGGTAAACGCACACCGCGCCGACGTGAATCGGCAAAGTTGCTGCGCCAAGCGCCGCCAGCAAGTCAGCACGGACGGGCTGGCGTGCCTTCGCGCACAAGCGCTGCACATTACTCGGTGTATCATCACCGGCGAGTGTGGTCAGGTCTATAAAGGTGATGGCGCGCAGCAGCCACGCCGCCTGCCAAATCTGTTTGACGGTGCGCCGTGTGCTGAGCGTAGCAGCACGGCGCTCTACCGCGCTTTTGTTAATCCGCACACTTTCCACCCACCCTAAATCCAGCGGCAGCCCTTCATTGCGCGGCGGATGGTCTTGCGCCAAAGCAGGCGTATGCAGCAGATGGTTGGTCATGGCGGCAAAATCCTTCTCAGTTCAAGAAAAAATGTTGGGATAAGTATAGCGCATTTCAGGCGTATGCATTGTGAGCCGCTTACCAACGCGGTACAATGGCGGTGTTCTCAATAGGGAGTGCTTGTCATGTTCAAACGCTTGTTTTTGACCCTTAGCGCGGTGCTGTGCTATGCAGCACTTGCGATGCTGATGCTGGCGGCGCCTGCCGTTGCCGCTGACCCAACGCCGACGCCTGCTGCCTTCATGCCGCTGCCAGAGCCAACCGAAGGGGCGGTAGATGAGGCAGCCCTTGCCAGCATTGATCTGCGTGCGCTGCCCATTCTGCCCGATTTCAGCGCCAATGCGGAATACCTTCGCAGCATTTACGCAGAAGGCAAACGCCGCGCCCTGAACAACAGCGCCTTTTCCAAAGTGGGCGATTGCATGACGGCAAGCCCAAACTTCCTGATTCCATTTGCGGCAGGCGGCTATACGCTTGCTGACTATACGTCGTTGGAGGACGTCATCACGCGCTTTAACGTGCCTGTGCGCGATGGGCTTACTTCGCTCTCTAACCCAAGTTTGGCAGCCGAAAGCGGCTTCAATGCTGCCTCTGTGCTGGATGCAACGTGGAGCGATCCCACCTTGTGCGATGTTGACGAATCGCCGCTTGCTTGCGAATACCGCTATTCACAGCCCGCCTTCGCCCTGATCTTGTTCGGCACCAACGACATGAAATCGCTGACGACGGCGCAGTTTGACTTCTATCTGCGCCGTGTGCTGGTCGAGACGGTGAATAGCGGCATCATTCCGCTGGTTAGCACCTTTCCCAATCAGCCCGGCTTCATCGATCAATCCATGCTGTACAATCGCATCGTGGTGAAGGCTGCTGCCGACTATAACTTGCCGCTGATCAACCTGTGGCGTGCCTTTGAGCCGCTGCCCCATCAGGGCATTGATCCGAACGAACCAACGCACATGACCAAGCCCGATAGCGGCGATGTAGCCTCTTTTGCGGCAGCAGACTTGCAGGCAGGGCATAACTTGCACAACTTGCTCACCTTACAAGCGCTAGAGGCGTTGTTAGCAGTCTTAGAATAGCACATCACGATCTGCACAATGCGCCTGTGGGCAAACTTAAGTTACAATACACACTAGGCAATGCGTTAGAAAAGGATGGGAAGGGTGGCACAACCAGAAGTAGGCGCACGACAAAACGGCACATTAGGCTATATTGACTTTCCGCGTGATGTAACGGCGCAAACACGCGAAAACGCCTATGCGGCGTACAACCAATTGGCGGTGCAGCGCGTGGTGGCGGTTGGCTTTAACTTCAGCGCAACCGACTATCTAAACAGCGCAGGCATTGGCTTGATCATCAGCCTTGTGGAGGATGCAACCGCCGCCGGGCGGAAAGTTTTTGCCTATGGCTTGAACTCACACAATCGCAAGTTATTCCGCATGGTTGGCTTGACGGAACGCCTGACTCTAGTTGCGGATGAGGCAGAAATGCACTCTAAAGCGGCACCGCCGCCCGCCGCCGCAGATGAACCAGCGCCAGCACCGACACCACCAACCGTTGCGGACGAGGCAGAGGTGCAAGCCAAAGCCGTGCCGCCAGTTGAGAAGCCGGATGCCTAGTGCAGAACATCACCACCTACCATATTCTATACGTGCCGCCCGATCTCAGCGCCGAGTGGGTGTTGGTGGCAGCCCGCCGCTATTGGAGCGAGTTTTACCCCATCGTCTTTAGCACGCCTGATCTGCTAAATTTGCTGCCCGCACGCGCCTCGGTCAGCATCACGGTGCTGGCACGGCGCGATCTCGCCACTGATCTGTTGGCTGATCTGCGCGGGCGTGCGCCGCGGGCGCGCTTTGATCCGCTGGTCTACGATAGCCCACAGGAACTCCAACTCACGCTGGATGGGCGTGCTGCCTTACGGCAACGCTTCGGCGTGCCAGACTAAACTGCGCCTTGCGAAGGAGATGTTCCGCATGACTGAACTACCCAATGCTATTTTGCGCCAGCACGCTGAGCAGCAATTTGCCGAAGAGTTGGCTGCCCTTGCCGAAAACGATACACGCCCGCGCCCGCCCAATTGGCGGCTTTCGCCGTGGGCGGTGGCAACCTATTTGCTAGGCGGCACGCTGCCTAACGGCATGACCATTCAGCCGAAATACATTGGGCAGCGCCGCCTGATTGAAGCAGCCATCGCCACGCTTGCCACCGACCGCGCCCTGCTGTTGCTCGGTGTGCCCGGCACCGCCAAAACGTGGGTCAGCGAGCATTTGGCGGCTGCCATCGCTGCCGATTCAACCCTGCTCATTCAAGGCACCGCCGGCACGCCCGAAGAAGCCCTCCGTTATGGCTGGAATTACGCACGCCTGTTGGCGGAAGGTCCTTCTATGGCAGCCTTGGTAGCAAGCCCACTCATGCGCGCTATGTCATCAGGCAAGATTGCACGGGTGGAAGAACTCACGCGCATCCCGTCTGACGTGCAGGATTCGCTGATCACCATCCTCTCCGAAAAAACGCTGCCCATCCCTGAGCTGAACGCCGAAGTGCAAGCAGTGAAAGGCTTCAACGTGATCGCCACTGCCAATGATCGTGATCGCGGTGTGAACGATCTCTCCGCTGCGCTCAAACGGCGCTTTAACACTGTGGTGCTGCCCTTGCCCGAAACAGAGGCGGAAGAAGTCGAGATTGTCCGCAGCCGCGTCGAGAGCATCGGACGGGCGCTTGAACTGCCCGCCGAGGCGCCTTCCCTGCTGGAAATTCAGCGCGTGGTAACCGTGTTCCGCGAATTGCGCGGCGGCATCACCGCTGATGGTAAAACCAAGCTGAAAGTGCCAAGCAGCACGCTTAGCACGGCTGAGGCAATCTCGGTGGTGACGAGCGGCATCGCTATGGCGGCACACTTTGGCGATGGCGTGGTGCGTGCCGCTGATCTAGCGGGCGGAATGCTTGGCGCTGTGGTCAAAGACCCTGTGCAGGATCGCGTCGTGTGGCTGGAATACCTTGAAACAGTGGTCAGGACGCGGGAGGCTTGGGATGACTTTTACCGCGCCTGCCGCGAAATGCTCTAGCCTGCACATAGTTTGTGAAAATTGTAAAGGGCGGCTTGGCACAGGAATCACCAAGCTGCCCTTTATTTGCCGCACAAAATGCGCGCTTGCCACGCGCAAAATTCACATAAGTTTCACGCATTTTTAGTTTGTTTTGCTCTATACTAGATGCAGACTGGCTTGACCGTGCAAAAGCCGTTAGCATTTCCAAACAATTGCACCGCATCCGATAAGGCAAGCGACTATGTCCGTGATTGCACTTTTAACCAGAGATTCAACCGTTCTCGCTGTGCTGCGTGAAGCAACTTTAGATGGTGATCATCACCTCTTGGCTGTGGAAACGTTTGAAGCACTCTCGGATCAGGTGCGCCGCTTCACCGTTGAGCTGATCTTGCTGGATCCTGCCAGTTTCCCAAGCGATGCTGAACTGCTCTGCCGCCGCGCCCGAACGCTGCCGCGGGCTGCTCAGGCTGCTTTGCTGTGCATTGTGAGTGGCAGCGCCTATGCCATTGCCCAAGCCCTAGATGCTGGCGCAGATGATTGCTTGCGGCGTGCTGCGCTGAATGCCCGCGAGCTGGCGGCGCGTCTGCGTGCGCTGCTTCGGCGCAGCCAGCGTGTGGCAACCGCCGCACCTTTGATCATCTACTCTAATGAGCGCGCTATCAAGCTGCATGGGCGCCCCGTTGAGCTAACGCCCACCGAATTTGACCTCTTAGAAGTGCTGAGCCAGCAGCCCGGCGAATATCTAACTGCCACCGAACTGCTCCAGCTTGTTTGGCATTATCCGCCCGGCAGCGGCGACCCTGCCCTTGTGCGGAATCACGTGCGGAACTTGCGGCGCAAGCTGGAGAACGATCCGGATCGCCCGCGTGTGGTGACTTCAGCGCATGGGCGTGGCTACACCCTGAGCGTGGATGCTCAACGCCGCTGAGCGTAGGCAGCCTCGATAAAAGCGCGCAGTTCGCGCTCGAAAATAGCACGATCAAAGCGTAGGGCATGGGCGCGGATCGCTTCCCGATCAGCCTGCTGTGCCATCTGCAAATCTTCAAAGCGGTTCAGCGCCGCCACCAACGCCTCGACGGTTGGCGCGTCAAAAAAGATGCCCGTCTCACCGTCGCGCACGGTATCTAGGGTGCCGCCGCCGCGAAAAGCGATCACAGGTCTACCTGCCGCCTGTGCCTGCACGGGCGTAATGCCGAAATCTTCCAAGCCGGGAAAGATGAACGCCTTGCAGCGCGCCATAAGCTGTGGCACTTCGTCCTCTGGCACATAGCCCAAAAATTTCACCGTCTCGCCCGCCATGCGCTCCAAACGCTCCCGATCCCGCCCACTGCCGCCAACCAACAGCGGCAAGCCAAGCCGCGTACATGCCTGCACCGCCAAATCCACGCGCTTGTATGGCACTAGGCGCGAGAGGATGAGGTAATAATCGCCGATCTGATCGGCAGGCACAGGCGTGAAGCGCGCTGTATCCGTGGGTGGGAAGATGATCGTTGAATCGCGCCCGTAAAACGCCTTGATGCGCGCTTGTATCTCGGTAGAGATGGCGATGAAGTGATCCACGCGCTGCGCGGCAGCATAGTCCCAACGGCGCAGCAGCCTGATCAGCGGGCGCAGGGCTGCTTTCACCGCAGTGCCTAGATTCTCGCGCTGCACATAGGCGTCATACTGCCAGACGTAGCGCGTCGGCGCAAGGCAATAGCAAATGTGCAGCGCCTTGCGGCTGCCGCGCCGCGTTTGCACAGCATGGCAAAAACCGCTCTTGTTGCTCAGCACCACCTCATAGGCAGACAGATCAAGCCCACCAAAGGCGATTGGATACAAGGGCAAATAGCGCTGATGGTGTTGGTAAATCTGCGGCAGTTTATCCAGCCAGAGCGTGCGAATCTGCCAGTTTTGCCAAGCAGGGGGCATTTTTTCGCGCCAATAGAGGCTGGTGTATAAGGGCGCTTCAGGGAACATGCTCACCAATTCGGTCAGCACATCTTCTGCGCCGCCCACTTGGTTAAGCCAATCGTGAACAAGGGCAAGCCGCATCGCAGAATCACGTCCATTCAGTGGTATAATCGAACAGATAGTACCCACAAAGCGAGGGCTTGACGACATGCTCATCATGGGAATTGATCCCGGCACGGCAACTACCGGCTACGCCTTTGTGCGTGAGGACGCGGACGGTGCGCCGCAAGCCGTCGCCTACGGCGTGATCACAACGCCACCCAGCACGCCAATGCCGCAGCGCCTTCAGCACATCTACGCCGAAATGAAACGCCTGATTGCCGACTATCAGCCTGATGAGGCAGCCATTGAAGAGATGTTTTTCGGTAAAAACATCACAGCGGCGATCACGGTGGCGCAAGGGCGCGGCGTCACGCTGATGGCGCTTGCCGATGCACGCCTAAAAATCCGTGAATATAAACCAGCAGAAGTCAAGCAGACCGTGGCAGGCTCTGGCAATGCGCCAAAGAAGCAGGTGCAGGCAATGGTCAAGACACTGTTGAACATGGATCATATTCCCAAGCCGGACGACGCCGCCGATGCGTTGGCAATTGCTATCACGGCGCTGCAAAGCTCGCGCTGGGAACATTTGGTGAGCGATTAGCCATGCAACCAGTTTCACAGGCACAGTGGTGCAAATTGCGCTAAAATCTGATGAGAGCTACTACCAAGATGAAGATGACGACTCGGAAGAACTGTTCTTCTGATTAGGTGAGGCACAACCATGAACCGTATTCCTTTGGGTGAGCAACTTGGCGCGTATTGCATCACTTCGGATGATGGACAGCGCGTCTACGATCAGATTCATCCGCTGCTGCGGGAAAAACAGCTCGTTGTGCTTGATTTTTCAGGCGTTCAGATTGTCGCTTCGCCTTTCCTGAACGCGGCAGTTGGGCAGTTGCTGCGCGATCTGGATTCCGAGACGCTGAACTCCTACCTCAAGTTTGAGAATCTTGCCAGCGCCTTAAAGCCGATTTTGCGGCGCGTGATCGAGAACGCCAAGCGCTACTATACTGACCCCGCCTACCGCGCTGCGGTGAACGCCGTGATCGCTCGGCACTCGGAGGATTTTGATGCCGATTAGCCTGCGTGCAACCGTTGTTAATCTCGCCACGGATACGCCGCGTGCAAGCGATGTTTTCCTGCTGGATACCAACGTTTTGTATTGGGTGTGCTATTCAAAAGCGCTTGATTTCGCACAGGCACAACGGCAAGACCACAAGGCGACCACCTATTCGCGGTATCTTAACCGAGCGCTTGTGGCTGGCACACAATTTACCAAATGCATTGCCTCGTTGGCAGAATTGGCACATGTGATTGAGCGTGATGAATGTGATATTTTCAGCCGAAGAACAGGTGTAGAAATTCGCCTGAAAGACTATCGCTACGATAGCGGCGAACGCGCTCACGTTGTTGAGGAAATTCAGGCAGCATGGGCAATGGCAGAAGCAATCACAGATCGGCGTTCACTGTCAATCTCCGCAGAAGTTGAGCCATTGCGTGCCACATTATCGGTTGCGGCAGTGGATGGCTACGATCTGCTCATCTACCATGCCGCACTCGGCGCGGGCATTCGCCAAATCCTGACCGACGATGTAGATTACGGCGCATTTCCGAACGTGCAGATTTTCACCGCCAATCAGAGGTTGATCAACATTGCCGGTGAGCAAGGGAAGTTGGTGCAGCGATGATTGAGCGCATTGGTGGGCATATTGTCAAGAGCGATAAGGATGCAGTCGTGATCATGGTCGGTGGCGTTGGGCTGCGCGTCCGCGTGCCGCGCAGCGTCTTGGAGATCGCGCAGCTTGGCGCAGAGGTGATGCTCTACACGCACCTGAGCGTGCGCGAGGATGAGATCAGCCTCTACGGCTTCAGCAATGAGGATGAGCGCACCATCTTTGAGGTGCTGATCACAGTCTCTGGCGTTGGCGCTAAAATTGCGCTCGCCATCCTCAGCACGCTCAGCGCCGACCAATTGCGGCTTGCCGTGCGCCGCGCCGAACCCGATTTGCTAACCCGTGTGCCGGGCATTGGTAAAAAAACTGCCGAAAAGATTATCTTTGAATTAAAGGATAAAATCGGCATTGCCGCCGACGCGCTCAGTGAATTGGCTGCCATCAACGATGTGGATACAGATGTGATCGCTGCGCTGACCAGCATGGGCTTTAGCATTGTGGAGGCACAAAGCGCTTTGCAGCGCTTGCCACGCGATGCACCACAAGAGGTTGAGGCGCGGGTGCTGCTGGCGTTGCAAAACTTGGGCTAGGCGGCTGCCTGTTCGTTTTTCGTGTGGATTGTGAGGCGTGCCATGACGAATATCGCTCCCTTCTCGGTAACCTTGCTGCGCTACCCGCGCCGTGATGGCGTCTATAGCGTGCTGCCGGATGCCGTCATCGTCCATGACCGCTACCAAAACCGCCACGTCCGTCTTGATCCATTCGGCGCGGAACTGTGGCTGCGGATTGACGGCATGACCACGCTCCATGAGATCGCCATCGAGATTGCCGTAAGTGCCGCCTTGCCCATTGAGGAAGTCTCGCGCAGTGCGTCCGCCATGGTTGGCGCGCTAAGCGCGGAGGGCATCCTCTATGTGGAGCTGGAGCCGCAGCCGCAGCCCTATCACCTGACCATGCCGCTCGATGAGCAAGACCCATACCGTGCTGCCGCTAGTATGCGCGCCGAAGGCTGGTTCTAGGCACACCTATGGGCTTTCCCTACTACACAGAACGCCTAACGCCATGGGTCGGGCTGTTTGTGCTTGGCATGGCAGCTTTGGGTGTGCTGCTTGGCGGCGTGTTTGGCGTGGTTTTCATGGGCAGTGCAGGCGGCGTCTTCCTTTGGGCGTGCTTGCAGGTGCTGCGCCAAAAGCGCGGCGTGCGCCTTTATGAAGATTACGTCTTGGTGCAAGGATCAATCAGTGGGCGGGTGCGGCGTATTCCCTATGGGCAAGTGCGCGGCTTCAACCTGACCAAACGCGGCGGCTTGGCGCTGCTCTACCGTGAGTTGCCCGCCCCTCAGCCCGATCTGCCACCGCAAGCCTTGCACGCTGCCTTACCCAGCGATGCGCCGCCACGCCCGCGCTTCTTGCTGACGGCGCGCTTGGCACAGCCTGAGGCACTGCGTGCTGCGCTCACCGAGCGCTGTAATCTGAGCGGTGCTGATGCCGTCCCTGATGCCTACGTGCTAGGCTTGGCGCGCCGCCGCCGCTTGCGCGATGCGCTCATCGTGCTGCTGGCTATACTCGGCATTCCCCTATACGTCCTCATCCTGAGCCGTATCATCAACAGTTTGCTATAGAAGGAGTCTTTTGTGCCTGATGACCTGAACAGCCACTTGATAGGCAAGCGCATTGCCGTGCTGGATCGCGGCTATGTGGAGCTGCAAGATGTGATGCCACACCCTGCCACAGGCATTGGTGCCGATAGCGCCATTGTGGCATCGGCGCGTGTGAGCTTCATGGGCGAGAGCAAGGGTCAAGATGCGGATCGCAAGCTGATCCACTATTTAATGAAACATCGGCACACTTCTCCCTTTGAGCATGTGGTCTTCACCTTCAGAGTTCACGCGCCACTCGTTGTCTGGTGGCAATGGGTCAGGCACCGCATGGCATCCTATAATCTCATGAGTGGGCGCTACATCGAGCTGCCTGAGGATGAATACTACACGCCGACGGAATGGCGCAAGCAGTCAGCCAGCAATAAGCAAGGCAGTTTTGGGGCGTTGGAAGCGGAAGCGAGTGCAAAGCTGACAGAGGAACTAATCGCGCACTACGAGCGCGGACATGCGCTCTACAAACAGGCGCTGGCGCAAGGCGTAGCACGTGAGCAAGCGCGCCTGTTCCTGAGTGGCTTTGCTGTTTACTATACAGGCTACATAACACAGAATTTGCATAATATGCTGCATTTCCTCAAGCTGCGTATGGCAGACGACGCGCAATACGAGATTCGCGTTTATGCAGAGGCAATCTACCGCGAGTTTGTGAAGCACATCGCGCCGATTGCCTGTGAAGCATGGGAGCAGTATCTTTTGCAGGCATGACTGTGTGTCAGTCCCACAGGCTCTCTAGCACGTCCAGCACCGCCTGAGATGGCACATCGTCGCGTATCTCAGGCTGCCCAACCTCGCGCAGCAGCACAAAGCGCATCGCCTCGCCCTGCCGCTTCTTATCGGTACGCATGGCGGCGCGCACGTCGCTTGGCTCAAAGCCGCAGCGCGTTGGCAAACCGACTGCACCAACCAACTGCTCCACTTTTTCAGGTAGTGCCGCGCTGCACAAACCAACCGCCTGTGAAAGGCGTGCCGCCGCCACCAGACCAAAGCCAACCGCCTCACCGTGCCGCCATGTATAGCCGCTGACCTTCTCGACGGCGTGCGCGAAGGTATGCCCTAAATTCAGCTCGGCGCGGATGTCTTGCTCATACGGATCACGCTGCACATAGTCCACCTTGATCTGAATGGCACGCCGAAGCACGTCCGTGAATGCCTTGTGATCGCGTTGGTAAAGCGCTGCATCCAGCAAACTTGCATCGCGCAGCAAGCCACCCTTGATAATCTCTGCCACACCACACACCCACTCAGCATCGGGCAGCGTCGGCAGCAGCGACGGATCAACCACCACGAAAGCAGGCTGCTTAAAGGCGCCCACCAAGTTTTTGCCTTGTGGCAAATCCACACCGACCTTGCCGCCAATGCTGGCATCCACCATTGCCAGCAGGCTGGTTGGCGCCTGCACAAAGGCAATGCCGCGTAGGAAGGTGGCAGCAGCAAAGCCTGCCAGATCGCCCACCACGCCGCCGCCAAGCGCGATCAGCACACCTTGCCGATCAATGCCGAGTTCGAGCAGCTTATCATAGACGAGGCGCACGGTGTCCAGCGTTTTATGTTGTTCACCATCAGGGATGATGATCAACGGCACGCCGAGTAACTCTGCCAACAGATTGCCATACAGCGGTGCTAAAACCTGATTGGTGACGACAGCCGCCTTGCCATTTAGACCATGCAGCCGCATGATCACGTCCAGCGTTTTGAGCGCCTTGTTGCCGATGTAAACTGCATAGTTGCCCTCTGGCGCCTGCACGTCTATGCGTTCGGGCGCGGGAATTTCGCTGAATGTCACAGTAGGCTCTCCTGCACGCTTTTGCCATCCTTCACATTGCGCGCCAACATCAAAATATCGTGGGCGCTTTGCTTGGCACTTACCGTCTCTGCGCCAAGCATTTCTGCCATTTCTTCCACACGCGCACGGTCGTTCAATTCGCTGATGATAGCGATGGTGCGCTCACCGCTGTAGCCTTTGCTCACGCGGAAATGCCGATCCGCAAAGCCGGCAATGTGCGCTAAATGCGTCACGCACAGCACCTGATGCCCGTCCGAGAGCTTCCACAGCTTCTGCCCAACCACGCTGCCAACCCGCCCGCCAATGCCCTGATCAATCTCGTCAAAGATGAGCGTTGGCGTATGGTCGGCGTGTGAAAGCACCGTTTTGAGCGCTAACATGATGCGCGCTGTTTCGCCGCCGCTGGCAACTTTTGCCAAAGGGCGCAGAGGCTCGCCGCGGTTGGCAGCTAACAGGAACTCCACAGCATCAATGCCCGTCGAGTCGAATTTTAGCCGCCGTTTGCCTACAAAACAGCCGTCAGGGTCATCTTCTTGCGTCAACGCCACTTCAAAGCGGGCGCCTTCCATCCGCAGTTCTGCCAGTTCGCGCACGATGCCCTCGCCAAGTTTGGCGGCGGCTTGGCGGCGCGCTGCGCTGATTTGTGCGGCACGCTCACCGATCTTTCGCAGCAGCACCTCTTCTTCGGCACGCAATTCGGCAATGCGCGCTTCGCTGTTGGTGATGTTTTGCAATTCCGCCTCACAGCGTGTTGCAAAGTCTAACACCGCCTCTAAACTGCCGCCATATTTGCGCTTAAGCCGATTAAGCGCATCAAGGCGTTCTTCCACATCATAAAGGCGTGTTGGATTGTGTTCAATGCTCTCGGTGTAGTGGCTGAGCGCACGGGCAATATCTTCAACCTGTGCCACGGCATTATCGGCGTTAGTAGCGTGTTCTGCCATGCGCGGATCAAAGCGTGCTAGTTTGTGCAGCACCGCCGCAATCTGGTTCAGCAAGCTGAGCGCGCTAGGCGCATCATCGTCGCTATCCAGCAGGCGCGCTGCCTCTACGCTCAGTGCCGCGATCTGCTCTGCATTTGCCAAGCGCTCGGATTCTTCACGGAGCGTCTGTTCTTCGGCAGGCTGCGGCGCAACAGCGCAAATTTCCTCAAGCTGATAGGTGAGCATATCCACACGGCGCGCACGGGCTGCCTCATCCATTTGCAGTTGATCGATCTCGGCGCGCAAGCTGCTAAGCTGATCGACCAAGTCTGCCAGCGCAGCCCGTGATACATCCAAGCTGGCATAGCGATCCAGCAGATAGAGATGTTCGGGTGCGCGCAGCAGGCTGAGGTGTTCGCCCTGCCCGTGAATATCCACCAAGCGCTGCCCGATCTCGCGGTAAAACTGCAAGTTCACCGTGCTACCATTTATGCGGCAGACGTTGCGCCCATTGGCGCGCAGTTCGCGGGTCAGCGTCAGTTCATCGGTGGGCATTTCGATATGCTCAGCGTTCAGCAGCGGACGCACCGCTGCTAAAAGCGAAGGCGGCAGCTTAAAAACCGCCTCGACCACCGCTTTTTCGCGCTCGGCACGGATGAAGTCCGAGTCGGCGCGCCCGCCCAACACCAAATCTACCGCGTCAATGATGATAGACTTACCGGCGCCCGTCTCACCCGTGATCACGTTGAAACCGTGTGCGAACTGCACCTCAAGGTGATCAATTATCGCAAAGTCGGTAATGCGAATTTCACTGAGCATAAGGTTTCACCCGCTTAACGTAACCGACCGAACACTGCTGCCGAACAAAGCGCCGCATATAAGCCTATCGGCAAGAATTCCTGCGTTAGGTACGATCCAACATTCATGCCGCGTGGCGCACGCTGCACCACTGTGATCACATCGCCAATCAGTCCGAGATTGGCGATCAGCGCCGTTAAGATGACCAGCCCGACTGCAATTTGCGGCACATAGCGCCCGCGCTGCCGCTTTGCCGCCCGCAGGGCAAGCTCACCAATGGCAATGCCCGCCGGCAACGAGAGGAACAGCACGCCGAGCAGGAAGAGGCGCGGCACGATGAAGCCCGCCACCAAACTTAAGCCGAACACGACTGCCAACGAGATAAGCTGCTCTTGTTGGCTTGCCTTAAAGAATTTATCTTGCTGTTGGTAAACACATTGGCGGCAGCGGTAGCCAACTTCAGTCCGCACCGCACACTTAGGACACATATAGCGCGCACAGCGGTTGCAGCGTAGCGCTGTTTCCACATCGGTATGCACAGCGCAGAAGGTTTTTTCATCGGCAAGTGGCGCATAGTTTGGCGTTTCAGTCATGCTTTTTTCTCCAAATCGGGTCGGCGCGGCTGCGGCGCACCTTCTCGGCGCGGCGAAAGGCGCGGCTCCATGCGATCTAGCAGCGAACGATAGAAGTAATTGCGCTCTCGCAGGCGCACAAAACGGCTGACATGCTCACTGGCATATACAATCACCGAATCACTTGGCACAAGGCTGCACAGGCTTTCGCCGTCAATGGTCAATGTGACATCGGTGGCAGTGCGCTCTGCGATGATCACCTCGATGGTAGCGCCTTCTGCCAACACAATCGGACGATCTAACGTCAGGTGCGGCGCCACTGGCACCACAAGGATATTCTTGAGCGTAGGCGGCAGGATCGGACCGCCAACTGCCAGCGCGTAGGCTGTAGAGCCTGTCGGCGTGGCGATGATCAAGCCGTCGGCGTTATATTGCGTCGTCCAGTCGCCATCAATGAAGGCATCCAACACCACGCTTTTGGCAACGGCGCCGCGGCTGATGACCACATCGTTGAGGGCATCACCGCTGGCGATCAGCGCCTCAGCGTGCCATGCCTCAGCATGGATCATCAAGCGTTCCTCGATCCAGTACTGCCCGCTGAGCAGATCACCGAGCAAGTTATCCCAATCGGCAAGGCTTGCCTCAGTCAGAAAGCCGAGATAGCCCGCGTTAATGCCAAAGACAGGCACATTATGCTGGGAGCAAACACGCGCCGCCCGCAGCATACTGCCATCGCCGCCGATGGCGATCACCAGATCGGATTCGGCAACCAGCGGACGGATGGACTCGGCATCCCAAGACGGGCTGCACCACGCCAAAACGCCGCGTGTGGTGAGGCTCTGTGCGACGGCACTGCATACTTCGCCCGTTGCAGGGCGCAGCGGATGCCCTAAGATTCCCACGCGCTCAAACATGCCGTTTCCTTTATGCACGCTCACCCAACCATACCGATTATAACGCAAGATGTGTTGACCTTGCCGCTTGAATCATAGTACATTTGTTCGTGATTAGCAAGGGAAGGCTGCGGAGTGGGAAAGAGCGACAGTAAACCTTACCGCGCCGCTTGCGGGGAAAGGGCTAGCGGTTGGCTGTGCCGCCGCACATTCGGTTATCACCACCGCTCTCCCGCCCACCTGTTTTACTCTGCGGCATTTTGCGTTAAGATTAGCAGACTGATTGCTAAAACCGCATACGTTCAATAGAGTGATCCGCTTATGGCTGACTTGTTGGAGAAACTCAATGTGCTGCTGCGCGCAGGCTTGAACAGCCTCACGGCTGGCAGCGGCGAACGCCCGTCGGCGGCGCGCATCACGCCGGAAAAACTTGGCACGCCCAAAGAGGTTGATCGTGAGATCAGCGCGCTGCGGAAACAACTGAATGACGCCATCGCGCAGCAAGAGGCACTCCAAGCACGCCTTGAGGACATGGAGCGCCAGATCGCTGAGTATGTGCGCCAAGCCGATGCCGCCCTTCAGGCAGATGACGAGCCGCGTGCGCGCTACTTGATCACCCAAAAGCAGCGCCTAGAGCAGCGCGTCCGCACCCAGAGCGAGACTCTGGAACGCTATCGCAACGCCGCCGCCGACCTGATGGAACAGGTCAACACCCTAGAGGCAATGGTGACCGATGCGCGCCGCACGGCTGAGATGGCTGCCGCCGCACCGCTTGATGAGCCGTTGCCAGAGAGCATCCCGACGCGCACGCCTGCCCTTGCCGACGTGCTGCGAAGCGTCCGTGAGCGCGTGGAAGAGACCCTTGCGCCGCGCCCAAAGCCGCCCGCTGATGATCCGCCCACCCCGCCCGCCACACCCAGCAAGCCTGCACCCACCAAACCCGACGAAGACGATCTTGCCAAGCGCCGTGCGCGCCTCAGCCTGCCCGATTAAACCGTATGAGTTAGCCGTGTGAGCGCACTTTATGAGCATCTTTTCACAGTTGAACGCCAAACGTATTCTGTTGGTTGAGGAAGACCCCGACCGAGTGGAGCAGTGGAAAAACCTGCTGCGCTACAACGGCTATGAGGTGGAGAGCGCCTATAACTGCGGCGATGCCCTTGCCGCTAGGCATGATCGTTTCGCGGTGGCGTTGGTGAACCCTGCCATGCGCCACCGCGATGGGCGCAGTATCCTTGAGCATGTACGCGATCATCATAGCTTTTCACGCCTGCCCGTCCTACTCTTGAATGAGCTAGGTGAGGATATTGAGCAAGTCTTAGCAACCATTGCTCAGCAGCTCAGCGGCGAACGGATCGCCAACATTGGGCAGTATTTTGCGCCCAAACGCGCCACGCGCACCGCCACCAACCCCATCCTGCGCGAAACGCAAGACGCCAGCAGCGTTGATCCCGATTTTCTTGAGGAACCAACCCTCCGCACGCGCACCATTGATGAACAGCGCAAGCAGTTGGCTGCCCTCCGCACACTTTCAGAGCTAGGGCGCGCCATTGCCGCCGTGCTAGACCTTGATCAGGTGCTCAATCAGGTCGTCGAAGCAGCCGCCACGCTGACCAACGCCGAAGAAAGCCTGCTGCTGCTGCCGGATGCCGAAGATGAAGCGCTCTATCTGCGCGCCATGAAAGGCTTGGATGAATCACACGCCACCAACTTTCGGATCAGGAACAACGAGCCGATTGTGGGGCGTGTTTACCGCAGCGGTGAGCCTATCCTAATCAATGATCGCGGCTTGCAGCGCGTTAAGACCGAGTATTTCATCCGTTCGGCAGTCTATGTGCCAATGCGCCTGAAAGGGCAGACCATCGGTGTGCTAGGCGTGAGCAATCGGCGCAGCACCAAGCTGTTCAGCAAGTTGGATCAGGAATTGCTGCTCGATCTGGCAGCCCACGCCGCCGTTGCCATCGAGAACGCACGCCTTTACCAGGAGCGGTTGGTGCAAAACCGCCGCCTTGAAACCTTAGTGCAAGCTGGCATGGCTGTCAATTCCACCCTAGCCCTTCAGCAAGTCATGCTCACCATTGCACGCCAAATTCTGAAGGCGCTTGACGTGGATGCCTGTTTCATTAAGCAGCGCACGTCCATCGCCTCTGGCGAACGCAACAGCGCACCCGGCGATACGGCTGTGCTTGCCGAAAATGAGCTGTTTGTGCTTTCGCAAGCCTGGCAGGCGGCTTGGCAGCCCAGCCGTGCCACACGCACACCACTAGAGGCGCGCCCAATGCTACGCCAAGCCGTCGAGCAGAATGGCTATTACGTGGTAGCACGCGAGCAAGGCGGCACGCGGCTCTTTGCAGAACTACAATTGCTGCGCCAAGTGGGGGCTATCCGCCTAACTGTGCTGCCCTTGCGGATTGGCAACAGCAAGCCGTTCGGCGTGATTGACCTCTTTCACCGCACCCGCCTGCCCTCAGAATCGCCCACCTCTGAAATCCGTGCGCGCATTCGCGGGCTTGCTGCCGAAATTTATGCGCGCTTGCGCTTGCTGCCGAACGCCACCTTACGCGCACAGCCCAACGTGCGCCCCTCCGCTGAGATTTTCAGCCTAGCACAAGAGATTTTGAACGAGGCGCAAGCTGATTGGTTGGTGCTGAGCATCTTCACCGAAGATGAGCAGCTTTTGCGCTTGGTGCAGTATGGCACGGCGGAATTCTTAGAGACGCCGCGCCCGGAGGAAAGCTACGTCCCCGTTGAGATTGTGCCAATTTTTCAGGGCGAGCCGTGGGTGAACTGCCATGTGCGGCAGCCCAACCTTTCCGAGCCACTGCGCGACTTGCTGGCAACCTATGGCGCGCAATCCATGTTGTGCTTGCCGTTGCTGATCAAGGGCAAGGTGGGTGGCATGTTCATGGTCTGCGATATGTATGAGCCGCGCACCTTTCACGAAGACGAGATCAGCCTTGCTACGGCGCTCATCGCGCAGGCTGCCACCGCCATCGAAAACGCACGGCTCTACCGCGATCTGGAACGCAGTCTGCTCAACCTGAAGCAGACCCAAGCCAGCTTGGTGCAGGCAGCGCGCCTTTCCACTATGGGCGAGTTGGCGGCTGTGGTGGCGCACCAAATCAACAATCCATTGACCACCATCCTTGCTGATTCTGAACTGCTGATGCGCGATTTGCCCGAAGACTCGCTCGAATACGAGTCTGTGATGGCGATCAACCGTTCAGGGCAGCGCGCCCACACGGTGGTCAAACGCTTACTCAGCACGGCGCGCCGCGCCAATCCCGAAGATAAGCCGATCTGGGTCAATGTACATCAGACCATTCAGAACACGCTTGACCTGATCTCGACGCATTTAGGGCGCGGCGGCGTGCAGCTTGAGGTCGAATTAGAGCGCGATCCGCCCAGCTTCATCCGCGCCCAAAGCGGGCATTTTGAGGATGTGTGGCTTAACTTGCTGATGAACGCTCGTGATGCACTCAACAATCGCCCTGATGCTGCGATGGGCATCATTTCACGGCGTTCGTATGATGCGCTGGATGTGTTGGTCTGGGATAATGGCAGCGGCATTCCGTCGGAGGTGCGTGATAACATTTTTGAGCCGTTCTTCACAACCAAGCCAGCGGGCGAAGGCACGGGCTTAGGCTTGTACATCTGCAAACAGATTATCACACAGGCAGGTGGGCGCATCAGCGTGGAGAGCGCGCCGGGTCAGGGGACTGTCTTTCGGATCAGTTTGCCCGTCAGCGAACGGGCAGAAGGTTAGGCATTTGTGCAGCGCAGATCACCGCGCCGCCCACACCCTAACGCCAAGCCGATCTCACGCCGCGAGATGCTGGCATGGCTGGTGGGCTTGGGTGGCATTGCAGCCGGCGGCGTGTGCAGCCTTGGCGGCTTGTTAGCATTTTTGGCGCGCCGTGCCGAAGGCACCGCATTGCTGCCCACAGCTACCGCGCACCCTACGCCTAACCTCACGCCGACTGTGCCACCGCTGCCGCCAGAGGTGATACCGCGTTCGGCGTGGAACGCCCTGCCACCTGACCACACCGCCGCTGAGGAATTTGGCTGTGCCAGCGCGGAAAATCCGACGGGTTGGTTCGTCTACAGCGGCGATCTGGCAGCTATCTACACAACCGCTGTCATTCACCACAGTTTTCCCGTCCTGCGTGATAGCGGCACAATGCGCGCCTTGCAGGATATTCACCGCAACACGCGGCACTGGGCAGATATTGGCTATCACTTTGGCATTGACGGCGCGGGCAAAGTCTACGAAGGGCGCGATATTCGTGTGCGCGGCGCCAGCGTGGCGGGCTATAACACCGGCTCGCTAGGCATTGTGCTGATGGGCAACTTTGAGCAGGAGGCGCCCAGCAGCGCGCAAGTGGTGGCATTGCAACGGCTGCTTTACTGGCTTAAAAGCGCCTATCGCCTGACGCATATTGCCGGGCATTACGAATTCAACCCAACCACAGTCTGCCCCGGCAGGAATATGCGTCCATACATCGGCATTCTGAGCGAAAGCCTTGCTTTGCAGCGCGGCACAGGCGGCTATGCGCCGCCCAAAGTGCAATCCCAGCGGATGGGCGCAGGTTGCTGCTGAGCGCTGCCTTATGCCTGATCTGTGGCAGGGGAAGGCGTTTCGGCTGCCGCTTCATCCGTCTCTGGCACAGGCTCGATGCTGGTGGCAGGCATCACTTCGCTGATCTTGAACTCTTCTAGCACGCTGTCGTAGACCTGTGCGCCGTTCAAGCCGCTGATCGCATCTTGCACCAGCAGCAGGTTGTTTCGCAGCGTGCTGCCAAGCCGTTCGCCACTTGCCTGCTCCACCAACTTCACAACGAGCGCAGCGTTGGCAATGCCAAAGCGCGTTTCAGGGCTATCAAAGCGTGCAGGTTCTAGGCTGTTGCTGGTGTAGCTTTTCGCCATGTAGAACTGCGCGTTGAGCATGGTCAAAATGCGTGATTCTTGCTCACTGGTCAGCTTAGTGGCAAATTCGGCAAGGAACTCGCTGCCCGTCTGATGCTTCAGCCACACATTCACGTATAAATCCCGCAGCCACCACACATTCACATTCAACGGACTCAGCACGTCAAGGTACAGTTCATCGAGGGCAGCATTCAAGTGATCGAAGGCGCGCAGCAGGTAGCCCTTCCAGCCAAGCGACCAATCCGAGACGCTGCGCGCACCGTAGGCAGTGAACGGCTTCACGGTGATCGTCTCGGTTGGCTCAAAGATGTTCAAATATTCGTTCAGGGTGACGATGCGGTAGCCGACGGCGCGTGCCTCGTGCGCCAGCAGCCAGTGCAAAAAGCGCTCCTCGCCCAGATGATGATGCCCAAACGTCTCGCCGCCGACTGCCACTAAGGTCAAGCCGCCTTTGGCGCGCCGCACGCCAAGTTTATTGCGCGCCCAATGCCCGGCGCCACCGGCTGCACTCACGTTGAAGGAGAGGTCGTTCGAGAGTTCGTCGTTACGGACGAACACCGCCAATTTACGCCCATTTTCAAGGTCTACCCAAAAGGGCCCGCCATTCTCGATAGGCTCGTTGATCTGCCCTTGCGAGAGGATTGTATAGCGATACCCGGCTGCCTCAACCATTTGAAGCGTTTCGAGGTCTACCGCCATCTCCGGCAACCAAACGCCTTCCGCTTTGCGCCCAAAGTGGTGCTGAAAGGCGGCACTGCCCCAGTAGAGCAGCGTGCGCTTATCACGGCGCTTCAGCAGCGGCAAAATGGCATGGTGAAACACGCTGCCAACCGCATTGCCCACCTTTTTCGCCGCTAAATGGTTGCGATCAGCGCTTAGGATGCGCTGATAAGTTTCCGATGAACGGCGGCGCAGCCAGCTGAGCAGTGGCTCGCCCAAATCAAAGCTGATGCGATCAAAGTTGCCAATCTCCGCGTTTGGACGGTACGCCTCTGCGGTGATGCGCTCATTCCAGTTGCGGTAATCGCCTGCCTCTGGCTCAAAGCCGATATGCCCAGTGATGGGGTTGCCGCGTGGTGGCTGGTAGTAATGCCCATGCACGCAGAAGAATTGAAAGGGTCGTGTCGTCAAGAGACACCTCGCAATAGTTTAGCACTTTTGGAAGACGCACAGCATTATTTCGATGGCTGCGTGGCGAGCGCAAGGCGTGCTGCTGTTTTGCCCTTCAAGTTTGAAAATACCACAAAAACAGCGTTTCGCCCAAGCCTGCTGCGAGCCTGTTTAGTCCACCTCGTCAAGGCGGCGGAAAAAGCACGACACCGCGCCAGTGTGGCAGGCAGCGCCCTTCGGAATCACCAACAGCAGCAGCGTGTCTGCATCGCAATCAACGCGGATCTCGCGCACCTGCATGGTATGCCCGCTGGTGGCGCCTTTGTGCCAGAGTGCGTTACGGCTTCTGCTCCAAAAGTGCGCCTCACCACTGCTCACCGTCAGGCGCAGTGCATCGGCATTCATCCACGCCACCATTAGCACTTGCCGCGTCTCGGCATCTTGCACAATTGCCGTGATCAAGCCGCGCTCATCAAAGCGCAAATGTGGCAGCACTCGCTCAAGGGCGCTCATGCAAAAATACCCTCAACGGATTGTCCTTCGCCAAAGCGCACGGGAATACCCTGATCGCGTAGGTGCTGCTTGACGGCTGCGATGCTCACTTGGCGGTAGTGGAACAAGCTGGCTGCCAAGGCTGCATCAGCGCTGCCATTGGTCAGTGCTTCGGCGAAATGTTCCACTTTGCCCGCGCCGCCTGAGGCGATCACCGGGATGCTGACGGCTTCAGCGATGGCACGTGTCAACGGAATATCGTAGCCGTTCTGCGTGCCGTCTCGATCCATGCTGGTCAGCAGGAGTTCACCCGCGCCGAGTTCCTCCACTTTGCGCGCCCACTGGATGGCGTCTAAACCTGTAGGCACGCGCCCACCATCAATATGGACTTCCCAACGCCCGTTCACCCAACGCGGATCAATGGCGACCACAATACATTGGCTGCCAAAGTGCAGTGCGCCTTCCGTGACAAGGTTAGGCTGGCGCACCGCCGCGCTGTTCAACGAGATTTTATCGGCGCCGGCGCGCAGTGTGGCGCGAATGTCCTCCACCGTGCGGATGCCGCCACCCACGCAAAACGGGATGTAAATCTCATCGGCGATGCGCTCCACAATGCCTAGCATGGTGTTGCGGCGCTCTACCGATGCCGTAATGTCGAGCAGCACCAGCTCATCGGCGCCTTCGCGGTCATAGACTTGTGCCTGCTCCACCGGATCGCCGGCATCGGCAAGGTTCACGAAATTAACGCCCTTCACAACGCGCCCATCTTTCACATCAAGGCACGGAATAATGCGTTTCGCCAGCATAATTAGGCTAGTCTTCCGTTTCTGCGAGGCGAATTGCCTCAGCCAGATCAATCAATCCTTCGTAGAGTGCCGTCCCAAGAATGACGCCCGCCACTGCGCCATCATCACGCAGCGCAATGATCTCGCCCAGCGCGGTCACGCCGCCAGAGGCGATCACCTGCAAGCCTGTTTCACGGGCAAGCTGCACCGTCGCCTCAACATTGACGCCGATCAGCTCACCGTCACGGCTCACATCGGTATAGAGGGCGTGCCGCACACCTTCAGTGAATAACAGTTTGCCCATCTCTATGGCGGAAACACCCGTCGCACGCTGCCAGCCGTGCGTCACGACTTGCCCATCGCGTGCATCAAGCGCTACGGCGATTGCTTCAGCGCCCCACCGTGCAATCATGGCTGCCACATGCTGCGGATGCTCAACGGCGAGCGTGCCAAGTACCACCCGTGCCGCACCCTTATCAAAGGCACGCTGCACATCTTCAAGGGTACGCAAGCCGCCGCCGAACTGCACTTGCACATCGGCAAGTGCCAGCGCCTCTAGGATCGCCTCGTTGTCATTCGCCTCTGAAAGCGCACCATCCAAATTGACAACATGC
>DAOTVQ010000043.1:0-191605 GCA_034436355.1 Anaerolineae bacterium | reverse complement strand
CAGCCACGTTACTTTTTCCCGTCTGAAATTCCCTTCTTCTCAGCGCTTTTGTTTGGTTGCTCGCGCTTGATGCTTCACAGTTTACCACACCCTCCCTCTCCGTCAAGGGTCAGTTTTCCCAAAAGGTCTTTTTCCGCTTGAAATGCGTAAGTTTTCGGAAGCACCCTCAGCGCTGGCGCGATTTACGCTACAATCTTAAGCATGGCGCATGGAATGGGTAGGGAGCAGCAGAGCATGTTGGCGCACGTTTTATCTGGGGCAGTTGTTGGGCTGGATGGTGTCAAAATTACCGTTGAAGTGGATTACAATCCGCGCAGCATGGCAAGTTTCACCATCGTTGGACTGCCCGGCACTGCTGTGCAAGAAAGCCGTGAGCGTGTACGCGCCGCCATTAAAAATATTGGCTGTGAGTTTCCTATGAAAAGATTCACGGTGAATCTCGCACCCGGCGATATGCGAAAGGAAGGTCCCGCCTACGATCTGCCGATTGCCATTGGCGTGTTGGTGGCAACTGAGCAGTTGCGCGCTGACCAAATTGCTGATGCCATGTTCATTGGCGAACTGGCGCTCGATGGCAAACTGCGCCACATCTGCGGCGCGATTAACCTTGCCTTGCTGGCGCGTCAGGAAGGCTGCCGCACGCTTTACGTCCCCGTCGAAGATGCGCCTGAAGCCGCCCAAATCGAAGGTATTGAGGTAATCCCGGTGCCATCGCTTGGTCACCTTGTGGAGCATCTCTTCGGCATGAATCCTATCCCACCCTTTGACCGCAGCCAACTGCGCCAAGAAGCAGCCGTTACCCCTGAGCGCGTCGTGGATTTTGCCCAAATTAAAGGGCAGGAATACGTAAAGCGCGCTATGGAAGTGGCAGCGGCAGGCAACCATAATGTGCTGCTGGTCGGACCGCCCGGCGCAGGCAAAACACTGATTGCCCGCGCCCTGCCCGGCATTTTGCCACCACTGGCACCCGATGAGGCGCTAGAGATCACGCGCATCTACAGCGTTGCCGATCTGTTGCCCTCAGATCGCCCGTTGGCGCGCCGCCGCCCGTTCCGCGCACCCCACTATACCATCAGCCAAGCTGGGTTGGTGGGTGGTGGCAGTTCGCCGCGCCCCGGTGAGCTAACGCTCGCCCATCGCGGCGTGCTATACCTTGACGAATTGGTGGAGTTCGGGCATAAGTTAGAGGTGCTGCGTCAGCCGCTAGAAGATAAAATCGTGACGATCAGCCGTGCCAGTGGATCGCTGACCTTTCCCGCCAATGTGATGCTGGTTGGCAGCATGAATCCATGCCCGTGCGGTTACTATGGCGATACACTACAGGCTTGCACCTGTGGCGAGTCCGCTGTGCGGCGCTATCAACAGCGCCTGAGCGGTCCGATTCTTGATCGGTTCGACATTCACCTTGATATACGCCGTGTAGACTACGACAAGCTGACTAGCCAGCAGTTGGCTGAGCCTTCTGCCAATGTGCAAGCACGTGTGACAGCCGCCCGTGAACGGCAACGCGCACGCTATGGGGTAGACACATCTATTCGCGCCAACAGCGACCTGACCGCCACCGAAATTGACCAGCATTGCCCAATCACCGAAGATGCTGCCGTGCTGCTGCAAAACGCCATGCGCCGCCTCAGTCTGAGCGCCCGTGCCTATCACCGCGTGCTGAAACTAAGCCGCACGATTGCCGATCTAGAAGGCGTAGAGCAGATCGGCTTGGTGCATGTAGCAGAAGCCGTGCAATACCGTTCGCGCCTAATGACCGCCCTCCAAGCCTAGAGATAACACAACCCTATGACACACACACCGAACGCTGAACATCTCAGCGGTGCAGAACGCGCCGCCGCTGTACAAGATATTTTCAAGCGCATCGCGCCGCGCTATGACCTGATGAATCGTGTCATGACGCTGGGCATGGATCGCCGTTGGCGACGCTTTGCCATTCAGCAAGCGCACCTTCCACAAAACGGCAAACTGCTGGATATTGCCACAGGTACTGGTGATATTGCCTTTGAAGCGCTGACACACCTGCCTAACATCACTGCCGTTGGCGCAGATTTTGTGGCAGAGATCATGCAGGTCGGCAGGGCGCGCCCAAAAGGCGAGCGCGTCCAGTGGACGGCTGCCGATGCGCTTAATCTGCCCTTTCCCGCCGAAACGTTCGACGCCGTGACGCACGGCTTTCTCGTCCGCAATGTGATTGATATTCCGCGTGCCTTTGCCGAACAGTGGCGCGTGCTTAAGCGCGGCGGCTACGTTGTCTGCCTAGATACCACGCCGCCGCCGCCGAATGCATTGCGCCCATTTTTGCTGTTCTACCTACAGAAGATAATACCTTTTATCGGAACTATTCTAACCGGGCAGCGCGATGCCTATACCTATTTGCCGAATTCAACCATCGGCTTTAAGACACCACAGGAATTGGCAGCCTTGATGACGGCGGCAGGCTTCGTTGAAGTTGGCTACAAGCGTTTTATGTTCAACACGATTGCTGTGCATTGGGGCAAAAAACCACGCTAAAGCAGGCTGAGCGCCAACGGCACGCTGCACACGATCAGGGCTTGCGCGGCGATGTAGGTTGCCCAAATCAGATCGCCAATGAAGGGAAAGGCGCGCTTAGCGAATAACTGCGCCGCAATGAGCGTATCCGAGAGCAGAAAGAGCAAGCCGCCGAGCGCCAGCCCCAGAAAAGCGCTGCGCTGCATGGCGATGCCAAGCGCAAAGGCTGCCATGCTTGCCAAAAAGAGCGCGTAGATCAGCGCGGCGTATTGCATGGCATCGCCCTGTGGCGTGTAGACCAGCACGCGCCACAGGATAAGCGCCAAGAGCCACGCACCACCAAGCGCCAGCGCATAGCTACCCAGATCGTGCAGGGCAAACTGCACCGCAATCTCGCGGAAGCCAAGCATATACAACACATGCCCAACCGCAAAGGCAACCATGCCGAACAGGATGTGATTAGCCGGCCGAAAGACATTTGCCATGAACAGATCGCCCAAGAAGCCGAAGGCGATCCCAAAGGCGGTGAGTGCTGCCAACGTGCCAAGCTGTGTGCCGCCGGCGGCGCTCAGCCACACCAGCAGCGCTACGCCAATCAAGAGCGCTGATTGTGGCAACTCCAGTGCCTTTGCCATGCGCCCATGCCGTGCGGCTTGGTAGCGTCCCGTCAGAAAGGCAATTGCCAACAAAGCGCCAATCAGCAGCACTGCCAAAATACAAAGCGTTTGGTAAGGCTGCGGCAAACTATCGAAGGTAAACATTTTTGCTAATCCTAAGTTGGAAAAATGCTATAGGCTGTAACTATTTTGCCTGTGCAATGTACACTATGCGCTCTACAAGCGGCTGTTCAGCGCTGCTGTAAAGTGATGACAGCCACGCCTAAACTACCATCGTTCAGCATTTCTGCCACATAAAGCGCCTTGCCATCAGGCTGCGCGGCAAGCCCTGCCCGACGCGCCAGGACGGGCGACGGAAAGCCTGCTCGCACTGCATCAGTAAAGAGCGAGGCACGTAGTTGCCCTTCAGCGCTCCACCAATAGATGTAGGCGCTGCTATGCACGACCAACTCGCCGTTAGGCAAGCGCAGCGGCACGGCAGGCGGCTGCATTGGGCGCAAAACAGGCAGCGGCGGACGGTTCAGCAGCAAATCGCCCTCGGCACTGAGCAGGAGATGCGTTGCCCCAAACATATCCGAAAAGTCGTAGCCCGTCAGCAGCACGTTTAGCTCACCATTCGGCGTAACGGCAATGCCATGTACCGCGTCCGTTGTTTGACGCGGCTTGCCAAATTCGCGGGTTAGCAAAAGCTGCCCTGCTGCGTTTAGGCGCGTGAAGTAGGTGATGGCGGGCGGATTGGTGCGCGTCCATAGGATGTAGAAATCACCGTTAGGCGCGATGGTGAAGGCATCTAAGAGTGCTTCCGACTGCTCCCACAGGCGGCTGATCAATGTCCCATCTAGCCTATAACGGCTGAGGGTTGCCTGGATGCGCTGTCCAACAATCAGATCGCCGCGCTGCGTGATGGCAAGCGCGAAAGGCTGCGAAACGGTTAGGCGGCGCACCTCGCGCAGTTCGGGCGATAACACCAACACAGTTTGGCGTCCATCGCCAAGGTAGAGGTTGCCTTCGGCATCAGCGGCGATGCTGCCAATGCCAAGCGTGCTGAAATCGAGGGTGGTGAGGCGCACCACTTGCTGCACACCAATGGCAAAGGGCATGGGTGGCGGCGTCCAGTAGGTGGCGCGTGGATCAGGGGTGCGCGTGGGTGTTGGCGGCTGTTCGGTAGGTTCTTGGGCAGCCACAGCCCTGCCGATCAGCAGCAGGCAGCCGATCAGCAGTGCAAGGCTGAACAATCTCAACCTGTGTGCCGCACGCGGCGGCGTTGAAGGGACTTTATAGCTGCACAAAGTACGAGTCACACGCCATATCAATTAAATCGGGTTGCAGTGCAGGCGGGCGGTTCAGGTAGCGCGCAATATCCAAGAGTTGATCGAGAATATCACGCGGATGCACCGATCTAAACGGGCGCTCTTTCTTGATGTACCATTCTTGAATCAGGTAGCGCAAACCGTTCTCATCGTAAGGCACGCGCTTCGCCTGACAAGCGCGCTTAAAAATCTCCACAAACTCTTGTGGTGTTGGGTCGCCTACTTCGATCTTGTGGCGAATGCGGCGCAAGAATGCCTCATCCACCAGATCGGACGGATCAATGTTGGTGCTGAACACAATCAGCACATTGAACGGAATTTCGATCTTGCGCCCAGTGGCAAGCGTTAGGTAGTCTATCGCCTTTTCCAGCGGCACAATCCAGCGGTTCAGCAGATCACGTGGGCGCACCTGCTGGCGACCGAAGTCGTCAATCAGGAACATGCCACCGTTGCACTTCATTTGGTAAGGTGCTTCATAGAACTTGTTGATCGGGTCGTAGATCAGATCGAGTCCGTCAAGCGTCAACTCACCGCCCACAATGATCACCGGACGGCGAATGCGTATCCAGCGCGGATCGCGCTTCACGCCAACCTGCCGCGCCGGCATATCTGCCTCAGCGGTCTCGGTCACCTCATGGTTCACATTATCAAAGATGCGGATGACCTGCCCGTCTACGTCAATGGCGTAGGGAATCCAAATATCGTTGCCAAGCACCACGCGCCCAACCGCTTCCGAGATAGTTGTTTTACCATTGCCCGGCGCACCATATAGGAACATAGACTTGCCGCTGTTGACGGCAGCACCGACCTTGCTATACATCTTTTCAGAGATGACCAAATGCCCAAGCGCACGCTTCATCACTTCTGGCGTGGCAGCAATGCGCCCGCGGTTTTGTGCCTTCATTGCATTGATATACTGCTCAAGGGTGACCGGTGCAGCACCAGCGTATTGGCTGCGCTCTAGAATTTCTTTCACCTTCACCAAGCCGGCGCCGGTGATCTGAAACTGTGTGCCTGCCTCGCCCAAGCCGCCGGCGGTGCCTTTCACTTCCACCAGCTTTTCGCGCTTCAAAAATTCAAGCACGCCATCCAACACACCGACCCACGGCAGTTTGACAATCTCTGAAACGCGCGTGCCGGTCAGCACACCGCCAAAGTAGATCACCTTTAGGGCAAGATCCGCGATAACAACCTGATTTAAGCCCGTATCTTCAATATTCCGAATGGGCGGCGGCGCCCAAGGCGCTTGCTGTTGCAGCGTATTGGTACTAGGCGGTGGTGTTCTCGAAGTCATGCGCGCACCTCCTCAAGGGCAGCCAACAAGCGTTCGACATCATCCCAGTTATTGTAACAATGGAAAGAAGCACGGATATAAGGGTTATCTTGTGCATCCCAGTGCTTGACGACTATGATTTGCTGGTCGGCAAGCGCTTTCACAATTGCATCGGTGGCAGCATCATCAGGCGCGGCGCGGAAGGTGAGGATTGCAGCGTGATTGGTCGGCGTCAACACAGTGTAACCAAGCGAGAGCAAGCGCTCACGGGCATGGCGCACCAATGCCGTCACATAGCTATCAATGTTGGCAATGCCCAGCTCAAGAAGCAGCCCTAGACTCTCGTTCAAGCCAACAATACCGCTGACGTTTGGCGTTCCCATGTTAAAACGGGCTGCTTTTGCCAACGGCGTAAGGTCGTATTTCAGCCAGTGAATCCAATCTTCGGTGGCGTTCGGTCCAACGAAGGTTGGGCGCATTTGCTCAGCCAAATCAGCGCGCACATACATAAAGCCTTGTCCGGGCGGCGCCATCAGCGATTTTTGCCCGCCGGCTGCCAGAATGCCGATATGCATCGCCTGCACATCAATTGGCATGTGTCCCGCGGCTTGGATGGCATCCACCACAAAGAGGATGTTGTGCGCGTGGCAGAAATCGCCAATTGCCTGCAAATCGCTGCGGTGACCACTCAAAAATTGCACTGCGCTGACCGCCACAAGGCGTGTGTTACCATCAACTGCTTGCGGCAGTGCCTCTACATGCAGACCGCCATCACGGGCAGGGATCAGGCGCACTTCAACGCCATACTGCTCCACAAGGCGCATCCAAGGATAAGCGTTGCTTGGAAATTCGACATCACACAGCACAACGTTATCACCGCTGTGCCATGCCATAGCTTGCGCGGCAAGGTTCAGCGCCAGCGAGGTGCTTTGCACGCCAACGATCTCATCGGCGCTGGTGGCGTTGATCAGGCGCGCTGCATTCTCGCGCATTGCCTGCTCACGCGCTATAAACCAGCCAAAGGCGGCGGAAGGATTGAACATCATGCGCTCGTTTGCCTCTTGCATTGCTACCACTGTGCGGCGCGGCAGCGGTGAGATTCCCGCATGATTCAAATAGACCGTTTCGCGTGCTACAGGAAATTCAGTGACGCGCAATGCCTGAACATCATAACTCACTTGAATAGGCGGATAAACAGCCATGCCAAACCCTCAAAGATTGGGACAATTAGAGCAGATATACGTACTATACCATGACTCGCCCTAAAGGGGTGATCACTCTTTGGTACGGATTGCGCTTTCAGGGGATGGCAGCCAAAGCCTGCGCTACAAACCAATTCGCGGCGGTATAGAGCCGTTGTGCATGGTCATATTCGAGTCCCCAGCCAGAAATACTTCCAATGCGCCGCAAGATGATCATTAAATCCCAATAAGGCAAATAGCTGAAATTTAGGTTTGGTTGTTCAGCCTGATACAGTGCTGTAAACTGCTGCATTGCCTCTGCACCCAACGCCCACAGCATCTCTAGGCGAGCGATGGCAAGATCAGCAACAGGATCGCCGTAAGCAGCGTCTTCCCAATCTACCACCCCTACCAGATCATCGCCCAACCACACTAAATTATTCACCCAATAATCACCGTGCAGCACTGTTTCTGCGTTAGCAGATAACAGCGGGTGAACACTTTGCACAGTTGCTAAAAGGCGTTCGTGTTCAGGAAGTTCAGCCAATGTAGGGCTAGGGTGGTATATGCTCCACGCAACATCATCATTATAGTGTGGTAGGAATGGCACACTTTGGCGCGGCACAACTACACGGTGAATATGCGCCAGCGTCTGTGCCATTTTGCCGATGGTGGCAGCTATATCCGTTGAACTAGGCGCTGCTTCGCCGACAATGTATTCCAACACAACATAGGGTGAAGGCAAGAATGTGCCTGAAGAATCTGCAAAATAAGGCTTGGGAACGGGCAGCCCTGCCGTATGGAGGATGTTCAATAGGGTATATTCATCAGTTCCCACATTCGGATTACGCAGCAAGTCGTTCGTGCCATGCTGCCGCACCACTAGGCGCATAATCTGACCATTGGCATGAGCCATTTCAAGGGCTGTCACTGCGGCAGAAGTGCCACCTTTTAATGACCACACCTTTAGCAGCCGTGCCTTCGGAAAATAGTGCGCTACCATTTGGGTGAAAGGCAAAGAGTCCATAACAGTCCCCCCATACTTTGACGAGTGATAATCCTCACAAATGAAATTTCACGAAACAAGCAAAGCCCTTCAAGCCTATCGGCACTGCCCTAACACAAAATACTAACAGTCTTTTGCTGAAACCTACCGTACAACCCATCTGGTGGTATAGTTAGCAGAGGCGTATAGCTGAGGCATTATCATGAAACTTTCGATTGTTATACCAGCGCGCAATGAAGAAGGCATTATCGGGCAGACGATCACTGCCCTGCGCGATCACCTTGATGAGGCTGGTATCCGCACCTTTGAAATCCTTGTGATTGATGACGGCAGCCGCGACCGCACCTATGAGGTGGTGGCGGCTGAACACGCCCGTGATCCGCGCTTGCGTGTGCTGCGGAACACAGGCAGAAACGGCTTTGGGCGCGCTGTGACCTTTGGCTTGAACCATTTCACGGGCGATGCCGTGATCATCTACATGGCGGATGCTTCGGATTCACCTGCTGATGTGGTCAAATACTACTACATCCTGCGCGATGAGGCAGATTGCGCCTTTGGCTCGCGCTTCATCCGCGGCAGCAAGGTGGTCAATTATCCACGCTTCAAGCTGATCATCAACCGCATCGCCAACTTAGTGATCCGCTTGATGTTCGGCTTCCGCCTGAACGACACAACGAACGCCTTCAAAGGCTACCGCGCTAATGTGATCGAAGGCTGCCGCCCGTTCGTCTCGCCACATTTCAACATGACCATCGAACTGCCTTTGAAAGCAATGGTGCGCGGCTATTCCTTCAAGGTGATCCCCATTTCGTGGCAAGATCGCACGGTTGGCGTCTCAGCGCTCAAGCTACGCGAGCAGGGCAGCCGCTATCTGTATACCTTGCTGACAGTTTGGTTTGAGTGGCTGCTCGTGCGCCGTGACACGCGCCGCCCCGCTGAGGAAGTCTTTCAGCCGTTTGTTTCAGCACCTGTTTCTGCACAAAACGAGGGAAGCGAGTAAGCTGACTTGGAAACCTTCGACCCAACCCGCTTAAAAGACATCTACCGCCAGCGCTTCAGCCGTGCTGAGTACGAGTCGCGCAATGCGCTGTGGGAAGTGCTGTGCCGCCACTTCTTTCAGCGCTACATCGCACCGAACGCCACCGTGCTAGACCTTGCCGCCGGCAATTGCGAGTTTATCAACCACATTCAGGCGGATGCAAAAATCGCAGTGGATTTGAACGAAGATGTGCGCCAACACGCCGCACCTGATGTGCGAATCGTGCTTGCCTACAGCCACGCCATGTCGGAAGTCGAGTCTGAGAGTGTGGATGTGGTCTTTGTGAGCAACTTCTTTGAACACCTGCCCGACAAAGGCGCTTTTTTGGCAACGCTCACCGAGATTCGGCGTGTGCTGAAGCGCGGCGGCAAGTTGCTCATCTTGCAGCCGAATATCCGCCTGTTAAACGGCGCCTACTGGGATTTTATTGACCACCTGCTGCCGCTGACGCAACATACGCTGGCAGAGGCACTGGAACTGGTCGAGATGCCGATTGAAGTGATGCGCGTGCGCTTTTTGCCCTATACCACGCGCAGCCGTCTGCCGCGTGCGCCGCTTTTGGTGCGGCTCTATTTGTTGTTTCCACCTGCTCAGTGGCTGCTTGGTAAACAAACATTCGTAGTTGCTCGCAAACCGTGAGGCATAGACTAACATGAGAACTGCAAAGCGCGTGCCGATTTGGCTGAAGGGTGTGGTGATCGGCATTATTGCGCTGCATGTGGCGTTGGTGTTGGCTGCAATAGGCGGCTATGCTAGTACAACACCTGCACTTGATGAATGGCATGAGCGTATGAATAGCGCAATTGCTCTCAAAACTGCACAAGGCAGCCTCACACTGAGCGATATTTTCACTAACTACAATGGTCATCGCCTACCGATCACTTTTGCGCTCACAGCGCTGAATACAGTATTGTTTCGTTACGATCCGCGCTTTGAGATGCTCGTTACAGCCGCCTTGCTCATTATAAATTTCAGCTTGTTGGCGCTGATTATGAAGCGGCAACTTGGACAAGAAACACCGCGCTTGTTCTGGTTGGGGTTGATCCCACTAGCAGCAATGGTCTTTACAGGGCGTTGGTTGCAAGGCTGGACATGGGGTTTTATGAATTTATGGCAATTGGGCATCTTGTTGACTTTACTCGGTGTCAGCTTCGCTGATCGAATCAAAATTGGTTGGCGACTTGCAGTATTGCTCACTTTGTTCTGCACATTGGCAGCATTTTCAAATAGTGCAGGCATCCTTGCTTTTGGTGTTGTTGGTTTGGTGTGGTGGGTACGCGGTGAGCGCCATCTGCTGCGCTTGGCATTATTTGGTGCTGCGGCTGTCTTTTGCTTTATAGTAGTTTTTTTAAGTGATCGCCATGGCTACACTCAAATTACACTCTCACCATTTGAGAACGCCTACTTTGTGGCATTGCATTTGGGTGCAGTGCAACTAACGCCACCCGCCTTGCGTTATGGTGTGTTACCGCCATCCGCCAAAGATTTTGCTCTACTCACTTTTGCCATTGGGTGCCTTTTTGTGGTGATCAATGCACACTTTTTGCTGCGGCGCTTGCACTACGCCAAACTGATAATGATTGCAGCGCTGATTCTGTGGGGACTTGGTTTTGCCCTTGCGACCAGCATAGGACGGTTTGAGGTTTACATTGATTTCGTACTGCATCTCGACTATCACACGCCTGTAGCGATGATGTTTTGGATTGGTGGTTTCATCCTGAGTCTGTGTGTTATTCAGAAGTCCCGTGGTTTATTGCGTACAGCAAACATCCTGTTTATTGCCTGTGTGCTGTGTGCACAGATTGTCTTTACCTTAATTGCCTTGTTGCATGTTGTTGCCCCGCTTATGCGCCTTGACGAGAACGTAACATCCCCGCGTGAATGTCCATTGACTGCCCTAATTGGTAATAATAACTGCTCGATCTTCCACTTGATTCCAATAGAAATGATCCACAGAAATGCGCTTGGGTTCGCGGAACTCAAGATTGGTCCATTCAAGTTGGTTGAACAGCAACCGGTGTTACTTGCCCTGCATTTCCTGCCTGTTCTGCATACTTCAAAGGTTTTTAATGAACCTGAACGTGAAGCAAAGGCTACGGTGCTGGCTGGCACTGCCCAATACGTCCTTTTCCAGCACACGGTGCGCCTTGCCCAATCGCTTGAACTGCCCGACCTGCCCGATTATCACTTCACGCTGCGCGGCGCGCTCAGCCTTGAGGTCGCGTGCGCCGAACAAAGCATTCAGGCGCGTCTAATCGTGGACGACGGGCAGACACAGCGCATCGCCATTGAGCAAACCGCCAGCACCGACCTTGTACCATTCGCCATTGACCTTACCAATCTACGCGGGCGCGCTTTCACGCTGCTCTACGAGCTGGAAACGCCTGAGCCGCTGTCGTGTGGGCATGTGCTGTGGGCAAATCCACGCATCGAGTTCAGCCTGACGCCGCAAGTGCCGTAGCACATACGCGGCATAGCGACAAAAAAGCGGGCAGATCATGACGATCTGCCCGCGCTGTGTGCTTAAGCCTATTGGCGCGGCACGAAGGTTGGTGCAACCTCTGGTGCGTTCGGTTGATCGGGTGCTGGCAACTGCCATACACCGGCAATCGGCGCATCATTGGCGATCCCAAAGATGAAGTCTGTATCGGCAAAGCCGGTTGCCAGCGTGCTGGTGATGTAGGTGATGCCGTTGCTTGGACGGTACACACCGACGCCATCCGTACCGTTGGCGTTCCAGTCACCTGCGAATGGCACATCGCCGGGATTGCCGAAGTAGAAGTCGTAGTTGGCAGTTGGCACGCAGGCGTTGCACACCTGATTGGTCAGGAAGTAGCGCCCTTCGCTCGGACGGTAGACGCCGGGTGAATCAAAGCTATTGCCGTCCCAGTCACCGCCAACGGGCAGGTCGTTCGGATCGCCGAACAGCATGGCAAAGTCGGCAAAGCCCGTGCTAAGTGTGTTCTTGAGGAACAGTTGCCCAGTGCTGGGGCGGTAGACGCCGACGCCATCGTTGCCATCGCCATCCCAATCGCCCACAAACGGCACATCACCCGGATTGCCCAACGTGAAGTTATAGACAACCGGCGCGCCGAAAGTGTTTTCATCCTTCAGGAAGAACTCACCCGTGCTGGGACGGTAGATGCCCACCGTCGAGATGCCGTCGCCGTTCCAGTCACCTGCCACTGGCAGATCAGTGCCAGTGCCGAACAGGAACTGAATATCTGCAAAGCCTGTGGTGTTGCTATTGCGTAGATAGAAGTTGGCATCAGTTGGGCGGAAGACGCCGATGGTATCTGGCGCAGCAATCGGTGGTGCGCTGATGTTCAAACCGATGATCACGGGATCATGGTCAGAGGAACGATAGGCATTCGGTGCATAGAAGCTGACCTGCTGCCCTGCACTCTTGAACTCAAGGTTATAATCGAGCGCAATTGGCTCGCTACCATTGATGTCCCACTCGGCAACACCGGTCACCTGTGGGCTGAGCGTGCTGTTGGTCAGTGCATAGTCAAGGTAGCCCGACTGCCCTTGAAAAACGTAAGAGTAGGCGCTGCTATAGCCGATCAATGTTGCCAACTGGTCGGTATAGCCCGCCGTCAGCAGCACAGCGATTGGGTCTTCTTGGGCGTAGCTGTTCAGGTCACCAATGATCAGCATGTCGTCATCGCCAGCGGCTGTTTGCACAGTGCTGATGAACGCCAAAAGCTGTGTTGCCTGCTGGGTACGCAATTGGTTAAAGCAACTCTGCCCATCGCCCTGATCAAGATTAAGCCCAGTTGCACCGCCGCAGCCCTTCGACTTGAAATGGTTGACCACCACGCTGAACTTGCCGCCGTTGGCAGTCTGGAAGGTCTGGGCGAGTGGCGGACGGCTAAAGACGCTGTTGAGGTCAGTCATTGCCGCGCCAACGGGCGTCACTTTAGCGGGCTTGTAGATGATCGCTACGCGGATTTCATCGGTGCCAAGCGGTGAAGAAGGCTCCGTGATGGCTGCCCATGTACCAGCGCCCTCAGCGTCATTCAGACCACTGATCAGGTCTTGCAGGGAGCTAGTGGCGCCCATCCCATCGTTCTCCATCTCCATCAAACCAACCACATCTGCGCCAAGCGCTGTGATTGCGGCAATGGTCTTGGCACGTTGACGGTTGAACTCGGTCAGGTTGGTGGCGCCACGTGAGGTTGGGAAGCCGCCGCCCAAGCCATCGCCGTTGAAGTAGTTCAGCACATTGAAGCTGGCAACGACCACATTGGGCGTGCCATTGGTGTTGACTGGACCCGGCGCAGCAGTGCGCGGATTGGTGCTGGCGTTAAAGCTGACAGCAGCCGTAGGCTGAATGCGATATTGCCCAAAGCGCTGCCCAAGCACACCGGTGACGTTCTGCGTGGTGTAGCCAACGCGCAAAGTGTTGGCGGCGCTTAGCTCAGGGGCAGGGTAGATAACAGGATCAGGGTTTTGAATGTTGCTGCCGTCATCCAGCAAGATGCGGTTTAGGTTGTTGGCGGCTTGCTGTGCCACGGCTGCCGCGCCGGGCGTGGTGAGTTGTGTGGGCTGGAACAAGCGCGAACCGCTAGAGAGCCACACTTCGCCAAAGCGGGCGAGGGTAAAGACCTCCGTCACATAAAGGTTCTGCGGCAGCGTGATCAACATGCCTTCATAGCGCTCCAGATAGGTGCTGGAAGCGAAGGGCAGGTTCACTTGGGTTGGTAGGATGGCTGTGGCTGCCCCACAATTCAGCACTTGGGTCAGTGTGCCAAGCTGCGTTTCTTGGATGCCGCTGCTGGTGAACTCGACCACCGTGCCGCTGACGCGCACCTTATCGCCCACGGCAGTGCCAGAAGGCAGCAAATTGCCATTATCAAAGACGAAGACACCATCCGAAGTCGTTGGATCGCTATCGCCAACAGCGTCTTGGATGAAGAAGCCGCTGAACTGCCCGCTGCCATTGAACAAGCCCGTCACCACACCTTCGGTGCTAACAGTATTGCCCGCTAGTGGCGAGGTCATGCCGCTGCCCTGAATGGTGTAAATCGGCGTAAACGGATCGCCGCAGGCATTAGCGCTGGCTGTGCTAAAGCTGAAAGTGTAGTCTGCCGCCATGTTATCGGGCGTGCCGTCGGTATCTACAATGCCGCTGGCAAGCGCCACAACAGTACAATTTGCACTGGTGGGCAAGTTGGCATTAGGCGTGATCACGGCGCTGGTGGCAGGGCTGCTGCTGACCGTGAAAGGTTGCGGCGTGCTGTTGCAGCTTAGGGTGAAGCTGCTGGCGCTGAACGTGACTTCCTCGTTAAAGTTGATCGTGATGGTCGTGTTCAGTGCAACGTTGCTGGCGCCATCAGTCGGCACGGTGCTGGTCACGTTCGGCGGATTATCCACCACGTTGCTGCTTGGCGTTAGAGAGAAGTCATCCACCGCCAAGCCGTCATCCGAACTAGCAATATCGAAATCTGTCCAGCGAATCCAGAAGGTAGCGCCATTTGGAATGTTCAAGCCTGTAACAGTATGGCTGATGTTGGTGAAATTGGCATTGCCGTTGAGCGCGCCGGCGGTGCCAGAAATGACAGTTGATTCGTAGTCGAGCGCATCAACATCCACCCATGTGCCGTTATCAAGCGCTGTCGCATTCGTGCTGTATTGGAAATCGAGGCGATCAGCCGCATTACGGCTCGTGACGCCAATGCGCCAGTGTTCGCCACGATAGCTGATGGCAAGGTCGGTGATTGTGCTGCCCGTATTGTTGGTGAACTGTGCGCCGATGGTCGGTACGAGTGAACCGCTGCGTAATGCGCCAAAGGCACGTTCGGTGCTGGTGCCAGTGCCGTAGCTATAAGTGTTGCCGCTGTTGCTGCTGCCGTCGTTAGCAGCGTAAGTGGTATTGGCATTCGTGCCAGTTTCTAAGAACCACCAACCGTTGGGTGTAGTGCCGCTGGTGCCACTGTTGGCAAGTGTATCGAAATCCTGTGTGTAGGCGGTATCAAGCACCGTCAGCGAGACACTGCCCGCTGCTTGCGCGCTTGGTTGCCCATTGAACGCTAACGGCAAAAGTGCCGCACAGACTAGCGCGACGATCAGCAATCGCCGCAGACCATGAGACCCTAATAAACTGAACAAGGCTTATTCTCCATGCGAAAGACGTTCGGTCAGGGCTTTTTTTGAAGCCGAACGAATTTTAGCGCGCAATTGTTGAATTCAGGTTAAGCCTTCCCTACGTTTTGAAGGCAACCTGTGACTGCCTTGTGACGTACCCTCAAAGGCAGATCCTTCCAAGTCGTGCTATAATTTACCCAACCACGATCTGCATCGTGAGGCGTCGTTGTTTCATCTCAATTGTGAGGAAAAAGTCATGAACCTACAATTACACGCAAAAAATTTTGAACTCGGTGAGCGCTTACGCGGCTATGCCGAAAAGAAACTGGCACGCCTTGACCGTTACCTGCCCTCGATTGCCCAAGTGACCCTTGAACTCAGTGAAGAACACCGACGCAGTGGCAACCAAAGCATTGCACAGCTCACCTTGCGTGATCGGCGCGGCACTATCCTGCGTGCTGAAGAACGCTCCGAAGCAGACGCTTTTGCCGCCATTGATGCAGTCATTGACAAGATGTACCGCCAAATCAGCCGCTATAAGGGCAAACGCCGCCGCCGTGCCGGTGATAAATTTGAGGCGCTAGAGCCTGAACTCGCCTCGGCTGAGATGCCTGAAGGCATCCCTGAGGATGAAGAAGCACCTGCTCAGATTGTGCGCCGTAAACGGATTGAAGTGCTGCCCATGAGCGAGGAAGAAGCCATTGACCAAATGGAACTGCTCGGACACGATTTCTTCATGTTCTTCAATGCCGATACGCGCAGCATCAATGTGCTGTACCGCCGCAAGCAGGGCGATTTAGGGTTGCTACAGCCCGCTCAGTAACTTTTTGAGTTTTTGTAAAGGACGGGCGGGAAAATTCCCGCCCATTTTGTGCCGATATCGCCTTTGAGGTAGGGCATTGCTATGACGAGTCTCGGTGCGGTGATCATGCTTGGTGCGGGTGGTGAATCGCCACAAGAGCAGCTTGTGAGTGCTGCACAGCGCGCCAACACACGCGATCTGGTTGACCTGTTGCGCGCTCACAACGTAGAGCGCATTGTGCTTGCCGCACCACACACGGACTGGCTAGCAGATGATGAAAGCCTGATCCGCGCTGACGATCTGCCCGATGCGCCTTTTCATTTCGGGCAGCGCCTTGCCGCCCTGATTGATTCCTACCGCTACGATCCCGCCCTTTATTTTGGTGGCGGCAGCACACCGCTGCTCGATTCAACGCTGATGGAGACGATCATCGGCATTGTGACACAGGCAGCCACGCCCGGTACCTCTAATTTACCCGCCAACCTCGCCCTGACCAACAACCTGCACAGCAGCGATTGGATCGGTTTCACGCGCACCGCACACGCCCTGCCCATCCTCGCCGATCAGCGCCGCGATAACAGTGTGGCATGGGCATTGCGCGAGAACGGTGGTTATGAGGTGCGCGCCCTCTCCACGCTGCGCCCTGCCACAGGCTTTGATATTGATACGCCCACTGACCTTGCGCTGCTTGCCCAACACCCAGACTTGCTGCCAAACTTACGCGCTGCCCTTGAAGATGTGCGCTTAACCTCTATTCCAATCGAGGCGGTGCTGGATGTGCTGCGCCAAGAGGCAAAAACCGTCGCGCTGATTGGGCGTGTTGCACCGACGGCGTGGGGCGCACTCAACCGCGTTTGCCGTGTCTGGACTCGTGTGATCGCCGAAGAACGCGGCATGGTTGCCAGTGAGCGCGAAGCGCGGGGCGAAGTGCGCTCACTGCTGCTGCCCATGTTAGAGGCGCTGGGCATGGAGGGCTTTTTTGCGCGCCTTGCCGAAATGGCGGACGCGGTGCTGTTCGATACGCGGGTGCTGTTTGCAGCACGCGGCTGCACGCCAAGCGCCGCAGATCGCTACGCCTCTGATCTGCTGTGGCATTGGGCGGTGGAAGATGAGTGGCTGCGCGCCTTTACCTTTGCGGCTGCCACTGCGCCGATCCCGATTGTGCTAGGCGGACACAGCCTGGTGGCGGGCGGCTTGCACGCACTGGTTGAGATCATTCAGCGCGGCTGAGCCGCTGATCGCGCCACAAGCGCCCTAAGATTACGTATTTCCGCCACTCGTAATATGCCATGATCAGCGAGAGCCGCAAGCCATGCCCACCGTCGTGATAGCCCTTCAGCGTGAGAAAACGCCACCAAAAATGGCGCAGCGGCTGCAAAAGGTAGTTCTGTGGTTTGGCGCGCACGCCTTGCTTGAAAAGTTCTTGTGCGGCATAGGCAGTGTAGCGGCGTTGCTTGGTATGGAACTGTGCCACATCGTGGTAGTTATAATGCACAAACGGCACTTTCAAATAGCCCGCTTCGCCTTCCAGAATGGCTAACTCATGCACATCCCGCGTTAGGTCATAATGCGCACGCTTGGCGCGCAGCAGGCGCAGTTGATGATCAGGATACCAGCCCGCGCCGCGTGTTAGCCTGCCAAAAATATAGTTGTGGCGCGGAATCCAGAAGCCATCACACGCTGTCTGGGCGATAGCCGCACGGATTTCAGCCGCTTGTTCAGGGCTAGAGCGTTCATCGGCATCAATGAACAACACCCACTCTGTCTGCCAATCCAGCGCACGCAAGGCTGCCTCGCGCTGTTCGCTATAGTTGATAAAGGCATTCTGGATGATTTGTGCGCCGCTGCATTCGGCAAGGCTGAGCGTTTGATCGGTGCTGAACGAATCAAAGACCACAACAGAATCTGCCCAACGCACGGACTCAATGCAGGCGGCGATGTGTGCCTCTTCATCCTTAGTCAAAATGACAGCCATTAAACTGTTCACAAGCGCATCACCTCACGGTAAGCGCTGATTAGCGCATCACGTTCGGCGGCGGAGAGTTCGCCCCGTGCTGCCCTACGCTGTGCCTTGCCAATTTGAAAGCGCATCCCAAGCCGAATGAGCCACTTTGCCAGCAGCGCACGCAGCGGCGTATAAAACTTACGGTAAAAGCGCAGGCGGCTGCGCCATAAGTTCACAATGCTCTGTGCGCGCACTTGGCGTGTGCTGCGCCCTTCAAGGTGTGTGATATGCGCGCTTGGCACAAGGTAAATTTCCCAGCCAGCACGACGAATCCGCATACTCCAGTCTACCTCTTCGGCATACATGAAGTAGCCCTCATCAAAAAGCCCCGCCGCTGCAATTGCCTCGCGGCGCAGCATCATCGCAGCGCCAAGCGTATGCTCCACGGCAAAAGGCGGCTGATCAGGCGCGTAGCGACGGCGCGGATAGCGCCCGTTCAGGACGCTCTCATAAAGCCTGCCATGCAGGGCGGGCGGCAGTGGCAGCAAGTCAAGTGCGATCTGCGTTAGTCCGGGGAAGCGAAAGGCGCTATGTTGCAGCGTGCCATCTTCGTAAGTAAGCCGTGCGCCAACCAAGCCCGCATAGGGCAAGCCGAACAAAACACGGTAAAGCGCGCTCACGGCACCGTGATGCACAAGCGTATCAGGGTTGAGCAGGAAGACCGCACGCGGCGCGTTTGGCACCCGTTTGGTGGGTGAATCGCTGAAGCCAAGCGCACGCAACGCAAGGTTATTACCTGCACCAAAGCCAAGGTTCGCCCCACTCTCGATCAGGCGCACACCGTCGAAGGCAGCAGCGCGGATCGCCTCTGGTGTGCCATCGCTAGAGGCATTATCCACCACCCAAACGCCCCAGTCCAAGCCGCTGGTTGCCAGATCGGCAGTCAGCGTTCGCAGCGACTCCAGCACCAGATCGCGCACATTCCACGTGACAATGATGACCGCCAAGTCGGACGGCAAAAGCAGCGCTGATTCGGTAGCCATGCGGCGCGCTATCGGCTGGCAGTTAGCAAGTCAAGCGCGGCAAGCCGCAGCAGCGTATCCAAAGCATTCACCCGTGTTGGATCAGCAGGCACAAAGGCGTTTGCATTGACTGCGTCGCGCCATGCTGCCCGATCTTCAACAAACACTTGGCGCACCTGTGCGCTGAGACTGGTTGGCATTAATGGCGAGACAACCAAGCCGCCCAGCGGCACTTCTGGTGTGGTTAGCACAACACGCAGCGCCTGCTGCAAATTTAAGCCCTCTACACGGTAGCGGCTGAGCGTGCCAGCCTCGATGGCACCGATGCATTCGTTAAGCGCCACAGCGCGCAGCAGAGAAGGCACATCCGGCAAGCGGCGCACAGTGCGGAAGCTGAGGAACGGATCAAAGCCACTGCTACGCATAGCAAGCACGGGCAAAATCCAATCTGCCAAGCCGCCATCATTCACACGGCAAAAATCGCGGCTGGCAAAGTTGCCAACACCGCTGATGCCACTGCCTGTTGCAGCGAGAATCTGGCTGCTAGTGCCTGTGACACGGCGTGTGCCTTCTGCTTGTTCCACAAAAAGTAAAGGCAGACCGCAGCCGCGTGCCTGTGCCGCCAAGAGAGTCCAGCCATCCAAGATGCCAATCGCTGGCAGATCGGCACACAGCACGGCGAGCGCTTGTGCGCCGCTGGTGTAAAATTCTACGCGGAAGCTGAAGCCCGTCTGAGCGCGTAATGCCTGCTCCAGGGCGCTGCCGTCGGCGTTCAGATCATCTGAGACGATCACAAGCGGGAACGGACGCGACTCCGCGCCAAGCGGCACGGTGGTGGCGACGGTTGGCAGCGGCTGGGAAAGCGGTGTGGGTGTCCGCGTGGGTGTGGGCAGTGGTGTTGCCGCAGGGCGATCTGCGCCGCAGGCTGCCAAAAGAAAGGCAACCACAATAAAGAGCGTTAGGTGGCGAATGGCACACACTCCCAATCATAGCAAGCTGATAAAGACACTTGTAAGTATAGATCGCGGGCGGCGGCGGCGCAACGCACAGCGACACAGCCACTCGAACAGTGGGCAGTGCCGCTAGGACAGCCTGACTCCGCTTCTTTTTAGAAACCAAATAGTAACAATTATTGACAACTTGCCGTATACTCTATAGGTGTAATGAACTTTGTAACGATGGTCTAGGCAGAGCAAACTATGCGAGAAAATCCATTAATTCTGGTTGTAGAGGACGAGCCGCGTGTCTCGCGTTACTTGCGGAGCAGCCTGCAAATGTCGGGCTACGATGTGTTGGTAGCGCCCGACGGCGTGAAAGCCCTTGAGCTGGTGCAGGAAAATCGCCCCAATTTGGTGCTGCTAGACCTGCGCCTGCCGCGCATGAGTGGCTTGGAAGTACTGGAGAATATTTGCCGCAGCCACGATATGCCCATCATTGTGCTGACGGCGAATGACACCGAAGAAGACAAAGTGAAGGTACTTATGCTGGGCGCAGATGATTACATCACCAAGCCCTTTGGCGCACGCGAACTCCAAGCCCGCATTGTGGCAGTCTTGCGCCGCTACCGCCCTGCCGAACCCACCACCCAACGCGCCACCTTCTATGAAAACAAGGCACTTCGCATTGATTATGCCGCACGACAAGTGACCATTAACCGCAAAGGCGTTCACCTAACGCCGACTGAATATCGCTTATTGGTGACGATGGCAGAAAACACCAACCGTGTACTAACTCATGATTATTTATTGGCGCATGTGTGGGGCGCAGAATATGCCGATGATGTGCATATCCTGAGGGCAACGATCTGGCGCTTACGCCAAAAGGTGGAGCTAGACCCAACCAACCCTGAATACATCTTGAACGAGCCGGGCATTGGCTATCGCCTTCAGCGGCATGAGGCAGATGCAGAAAGCGCTGGAGTCTAGCACCACACCACACAGACGCACGGTGGCTTAACTGTGCGTCTGTTGTTTACCTATTCAGAGTCGTCGTCCACTGCGCCTTCATCAGGTTTCAGGCGTTCTTCTACGTCCTCAACGCTGATGCCTTCCACCGAGATCATCTTGTCACGGCGATCTTGCCCAGCAACTATCTCGACGGCGCTTTCTGGCACACCCAAGCGTGCAGAGAGGAACTTGATCAAAGCAATATTGGCTTGCCCTTCCGAGGGTGAGGCAGTGAGGCGGATTTTGACGCTGCCGCCTTCTTGCACACCAACAACCTCATCGCGTGGTGCGCGGGTCACAATTCGCACGGCAAACGCTGCGCCATGCCGACGATCCGTGATGTTGAAATCCTCTAGCTTGCGGTTCATGCCCGACTCCTTATCTGTGGCTCATGCTCTAATGATAGCTTAAAAAAGCCGTGTAGCAACTAGCGAAAAAAGCAGCAACCTGCCGCCCGCTTTGGATAAGTTATCTTTTAGCGCAACAGGGCGATAATGAACTGGATGATGAGTGCCTCCAGCACGATTGAGCCGATCATTGCCACCAATGGGCTGAAATCAAACATGCCGCTCGGCGGCAGCAAGCGGCGAATGGGCGCCAAGATCGGCTCGGTCAGTTGATGAACAACGCTGACTAGCGCATTGTTGGGATCAGGGTTGAGCCAGCTCATCAAAATGCGTGCCAAGATGAGCAATTGAAAGATGAGAAAGATGAACCGTACCAGTTCAATCAGCAACATTGAAACTACTCCTTAAGGATGGTGCAGTATGCCGCACTACACCCGTTGAATGCAAGTTGGCTTGTACATTTAGCTATACGCACAAGGCGCTGTCTAGTCGCAGCTTTTAGCTACGTTCGCCAAAAATGGCACGCCCAACACGGATGTGCGTTGCACCTTCTTCAATAGCAATCGGGTAGTCATCCGTCATGCCCATGCTCAGGCACTCCCACCTTGCCTGCGGAAAATCTTCGGCAAGTGCATCACGCAGGGCGCGCAAGCTGGCAAAATAAGGGCGTGCCTGCTCCGGGTTGCTCACAATCGGCGCGATGGTCATCAACCCTTCCACTTCCACACGCGGCAGCCCAACCATTTGGCGCACCTCTGCCCACAGCATTTCGCGCACAGCACGGTTAGCTTGCCAATTGGCAGCCTGAACACCGCTTTTAGTCAGTTCGCCTGAGATATTGACCTCAATTAGAACACGGAATGGGCGCGAGTCACGCACGCCTTCGGCAAGCAGGCGTGCATAGCGCTCTGCCAAGCGCGCACTATCCAACGAGTGAACGCAGTCGAAGAGCGCGATGACATCCTTTGCTTTGCGGCTTTGCACATGCCCAATCATATGCCATGTGGCGGCGCCGCCGATCTCACCGATCTTGCGGAGTGCTTCTTCAACGCGGCTTTCGCCAAAATCGAGCTGCCCATAACCTATTGCCTCTTGGATAAGGCTGCTTGGGTGCGTTTTGCTGACCGCGATCAGCGTCACCGAGTCCACCGGGCGATTGACACGCTGGCAAGCTGCGGCGATCTCAAGGCGGACTGCTTCTAAACGTTCGGCAAGTGCGCTCATCATCATTCACCCAACATAAAAACGGCAGCAAAGCGACCTGTTTTGCCGCGTTCGGCACGGTGCGAGTAAAACTCATTAGTATGTGTGGCTGTGCAAATGCCGCTGATCTCAATGTGGCGGACTCCCGCTCGCGCCAACGCCTGCCGATTCGCCTCCCACAAGTCAAAATAGGCGCTGCCATCTTCGGCGCGGCGGATGATGCCCTCTAGGCTGCCAAAGGCGTGGGCAGCCGCCTGCACCACTTCCTCACCCACCTGATAGCGCTCTACGCTAATGCTCGGTCCGATGGCTGCCTGCACATCGGCGGGCTGCGTGCCATAGGCGGTCTGCATGGCGCGCAAGGCGCTCACAGCAGCCCCGTTGACTGTCCCCCGCCAGCCCGCATGTGCGATCCCGATTGCGTGATGCTTCGGATCATAGAGCAAAATCGGTGTGCAATCGGCAAAGCGCATTGTTAGCGGCACACCACGCCGATCTGTCACCATGCCGTCAGCACGCGCCAACCACTGCCTGCCCTGTGGGCGGCTGCTCACCACAATGCTATCCGCGCTGTGAACTTGCCAAACCGTGCAAGCGCGGCTGCCCTCCATGCCCAGCGTTTCGTAGATTTGGTTGAGGTTGGCGCGCACATGCTCAATAGCATCGCCAACTGTGCCGCCCACGTTCAGGGCATCGAAAGGTGGTTGGCTGCTGCCGCCCAGCCGCGTAAAGACTCCGTGCCGCAGCAGGCTGTGATTTGCCCACATCTCAAATTGATAATAGACTGCACCGCCAGCAGGCTCAATCCGCTGCACCTGAACTTCCTTGCTGAATGCCACGCACCTTAAAGTGTATCCCAAAAGGTGCAGATTGGGTAAGTTAGGCGCACGCCGCATTCGGCAACTGAACGTGAATTTTGTTACAATCTTGGCAGCACGCCCACAAGTTTTATCGAGATGTTTGACGATGCCTTTATCAGAAGCACGCTTTGATGTGATCATCGTTGGTGGCAGACCTGCCGGCGCCACCTTAGCCACGCGCCTTGCCCAAGCTGGTTTGCGCGTCCTGCTCTTGGATCGGGCAACTTTCCCAAGCCTGCCCGCTGTTTCCAGCCCGATCATCTACGCCTGCACAATGGCGCTGCTGGATGAGATCGGTGCTGATGAGGCAGCCTACGCCCATAACACGCCCAAAATCCGCAAGATGATCAGCGAATCGCGGGATTACTTCCGCGCTGTGGCAACCATCCCCGAAGATCGCGGGCGCGACTATGCCTACGCCATTGATCGGGCGCGCTTTGATAACGCGCTGTGGGAACAGGCTGCCAATACAGACGGCGTGACCGCCTTGCAGGGCTTTGGTGTTAGCGACTTGCTGTGGGAAGGCGAGCGCGTGATCGGCGTGACAGGCAGACGGCATGGCAGCCGCGATCTGGAGACTTTCTACGCTGAGATGGTCGTCGGTGCCGATGGGCGCTGGTCATTGGTGGCGCGCAAGGTGAACGCACCCTTCTACAATGTGGATGATGCACCAACCACCTCGCTCTACTATGCCTATTGGCGGCATGTGCAGCCTTATGACATTGACGAGCCGCTGATGGTGGCGCACGGCACATTGGATGGATTAGGCTACCTGATGATGGACAGCGCCGATGGCACGACAGCCGTCGTTTGCGAAGCACACAGCCAGACCGTTGCGCGCTTTTCGCAGGGCGCGGGCGAGCCAGAAGCACTCTACACGGCGCTGTTGCAAAATGCGCCGCGTGTATGGGCGCGCTTGCAGGGCGCAGAGCGCATCACGACGGTGCGCGGCTTGAAGCACACGCCCAACTACTATCGGCAGCCGTTTGGCGCCGGCTGGGCGTTGGTCGGTGATGCTGTCCATCACAAAGACCCACTCGGCGGGCAGGGTATTTATGATGCCATTTTCAGCGCGAAGGCGTTTGCTGAGCAGTATTTGGCATATAAACGCGGCAGCTTTGGCTACATCACAGCGATGTCGCGCTACAAAGAGTCGCTAGAGGCAGAGACTTTGCCCGTTTATTTCAACACGCTTGCCGCACGCGCCAACCTCGCGCCGTCGAATGGCTTTCAGCGCTTGCTCGGACGCTATCTGATGGAAAGCCCCGAAGTCTCGGAAGTCTTGGCGCGGGTGCCTTCGCGCATGGGCAGTGCCGATACATTAATGACCACACGCCGCGTCATTCTTACGGTTGCCAAAGGCGTGGTGCGGGATGCACGCCGCACCCTGACCGGTGAGCTGAGTCCATCGGCGGTGCCACCGCTGCCAAGCCAGCGCGCTCAGGGTGTGCATGAGACGAGTTCCTATCAGCAGCGGCTAGGCTGCTTGGGGTGGCTTTTCGCGCTGCCTGCGATTATGATGTTCAATGGGTTGGGCGCTCTGCGGCGCAAGTAGGAGGTGACCTATGCTGGCTGAACTGGGAATTGTTACAACAGGCTTAGCGCTGATTTGCGCTGTGTTTGCCGCCTTGATCGGTATGTATGGCGCCCTGAATCAGGCTGACCGCTGGATTGTGAGTGCGCGCAACAGCTTGTTATTCACCCTGCCGCTGCTGAGCATCGCCTGCCTTGCGATGGTGGTTGCCCAACTGACGGGACATTTTGAAATTCAATACGTCTGGTCGGTCACGCAGATCAGCGAGCCGACCTTCTTCAAAATTACGGCGTTGTGGGGCGGTCAGCCGGGTTCGCTGATGTTCTGGTCATGGATGTTGAGTGCCTTCGTCGGTGTGGCTGTGCTGATCAACTGGCGCAGTGAACGCCGCCTCATGCCATGGATGGTTACTTTTTCAGCCATTGTGCTGGCGTTCTTCATGATTCTGGTCGTGCTGTACGAGAATCCGTTTGCGCGCTTTTGGCTGCTGCCCAACGCGGCGCAGCCTGTGGCAAGCGTCTTTCAGCCGTCGCCAGAGGCGGTGCTGTTCTTCCCGCGTGATGGGCAGGGCTTGAATCCGTTGCTGCGGCATTTCGGCATGGTCATTCATCCGCCCATGCTCTATGGCGGCTACGTCGGTATGACCATCCCGTTCGCCTTTGCGATGGCTGCCCTTGCCAGCGGTCAGCTTAACACCAACTGGATACGCGCCACGCGCCGCTGGACGCTGATTGCGTGGTTATTCCTGAGTGCGGGCTTGATCCTAGGTGGGCGTTGGGCATATGACGTGCTGGGCTGGGGCGGCTACTGGGGCTGGGATCCGGTCGAGAATGTGGCACTGCTGCCGTGGCTGACTGGCACAGCGTTTCTGCACAGCATCATGATTCAGGAACGGCGCGGGATGCTCAAGACGTGGAATATGTTCCTGATCATCTTCACCTTTCTGCTGGTTATCCTTGGCACCTTTAGCACGCGCAGCGGCATTGTGGCAAGCGTCCACAGCTTCGCGCAAAGCAATATCGGGATGCCGCTGCTGCTTTTTTTCGGCGCGGCAACGCTTGGCTGCTTAGGGCTGTGGGCATGGCGCTGGAGCCGTGGTGAGCTGGCGTCTGATCATCGGCTAGAAGGCTTGCTCAGCCGTGAGAGCATGTTCATTTTGAACAACTGGTTATTTATTGGCGTGGTGATCATGGTGCTGTGGGGAACGTATGCACCTGTCTTCACCGAACTGCTGACGGGGCAGCCAATCACGCTCGGCGCGGAATACTATAACGCCGTCGTCGTGCCGCTCTTCGGGGCAATCTATGTGCTGATGGGCGTGGCACCTGCCGTCGCATGGAAGCGCGCTTCATGGCGGGCGCTTGGAATGGCGCTGCGCGTGCCGTTGCTGCTAACCTTCTTCACTGTGCTTAGCCTGATCGTGCTTGGCACACGCGAGCCGGGCGCCTTCCTCAGCTACGGGATGATCTTCCTCGCCGGCTACACCGTGCTGTGGGAATACTATCGCGGCGTGCGGGCGCGCATGGCGCGTGGCGAAAATTTCGTTACGGCGCTCAATCGGCTTTTTGAGCGCAATCGCAGCCGCTACGGTGGCTATTTCATCCACCTCGCCGTTGTGGTGATCGGGATCGGTGTGGTGGCAAGCACAGTCTATCAGCAGGAAACGCAGCAGACGCTCAGTGCAGGGCAGACGATCACGCTTGGCAACATGACCATGCGCTATAATGACGCCTTTGAGGCAACTGCAGATGATGGGCGCACAATGATCATCGCCAATGTGAGCGTATTCCGCGATGGGCAGTACGTGGGCGAGATACGTCCGCGCAAGGATTTCTTCGGCGAGCGCGGCACGCCGATGAGCATCGCCGGGCAGCACACGACGCTGGAGAGCGATTTTTATGTGCTGCTGACCAATCATCAGGGCGATAGGATCACCTTCAAGGTCTACCTCAATCCGTTGGTCAACCTGATTTGGTGGGGCGGCATCCTGCTGATGATTGGCACGCTTTTGGCAGCCTATCCCGATCCGCGCCGTGAATTGGCGGAAAAGGTGGCAGAAGCGCGTGCGCCGGGCAGCCTGCAAATCGCCGGGGATTGAGGTGTATTTTATTTTGAAAGTAAGGAAGTATTATGAGTCGTGCTGCTGGCTTGATCGTCTTGCTCTGCTTGTTGGCGTTCGGCGCGCCGATCAGCGCGCAGAGCGACCCTGATTGCACACAGCCCGTCACTGCCGATGATGTGAACCGCGTCTCGAAAGGTTTATATTGCCCGGTCTGCGAAAATGTGCCGCTGGAAGTCTGCCCAACTGAAGCCTGCGCGCTTTGGCGCGAACAGGTGCGCGATCTATTGGCGTGCGGCATGTCCCAGCAGGAAGTGCGCGAATATTTTGTAGCGCGCTTTGGGCAGATTGCCGTCGGCACGCCTACCGATCCGACCTTGCAGTTCTTCACGGTGGCGCTGCCCTTCATCCTGATCGGTGTGATTGGCGTGCTGGCAGCCTTCACACTTTGGCGGTGGCGCAGCCAACAGCCCGCTGAGCCACCCCAGACGGCTGTGCCGCCACGCACTGATGATCCGTACCGTGCCGCCTTAGAGCGCGAACTAGAGGAGCGTTTTTGAGCGATGTCTGATCCTGTGCCATCTGTGCGCCACCGCAGGGTGTGGCTTGTGCCGCTGAGCCTGATCTTGCCGCTGCTGATCGTGATTGGGTTGGGCTTTGTGCTGCTTCAGAACAATCAAGGGCAGCTTAGCAGCGGCTTGGCGCCGGTCTTCACCTTGCGAACCTACACGGATGGCAGCTTTGACCTAAGCGAACAGCGCGGCAAGGTGGTTCTGATCAACTTTTGGGCAAGTTGGTGCGGTCCGTGCCGTTCGGAAGCAGCCGAACTGAACGCGGTGTGGGATGAATTCCGCAGCCGTGATTTCGCCATGATCGGCATCGGACACCTAGATAACGAACGTGACGCGCTCGGCTTCATCGCCGAATTTGGTGTGGAGTATCCTACAGGGCATGACGACGGCAGCCGAATTGCCCGCGCCTTCCGTATACGCGGCGTGCCAGAGACCTATATCCTAGATCGGCAAGGCAAGATCGCGCATGTGATCATCGCACCGACCAGCGCCAGAGCCTTACGACCACTCATCGAGGCGCTTTTGGCAGAAGGCGCACAACCATGAGTCTAGGCGGCTACCTGCTGCTGATTTTCTTCAGCGCCTTTGCCTTGCTCGTGATCCTGCTCCCACTGCTGAGCCGCCGTGCCAAAACAGAGAGCGAGTTCACGGTGGAATTTGGCAAAATGCCGCTTGTGCAGCAGCTTGCCCAAGAGCGCGAGGCAGTGCTGCAAGCACTGCGCGATCTTGAATTTGACCACCAGACTGGCAAAATTGCCCGCGAAGACTATCTGCCGCAGCGCGAGGCGTTGATCCAGCGTGGCACTGCCCTTTCGCAGCGCCTAGAATCAGAGCGCGAAGCTGCCCTTGAAGCGGCTATTCGTGCTGCCCGTCAACCCAAAACCGAGTCCTGAAATCTATGCGCCTCAAAATCATTTTCTGCTTGTGTGCCTTGCTCATCCTGAGTGCGTGCAGCGGCTTGGCAGGTGAGCCACCCATCATCCGCACCGTGCCGCTGCCAACTATAACGCCCACACCGCCGCCCGATCTCGGCAGCCCGCCTGCCCGCGTGGATTTGGCGCGTGGTGCGGAAATCTTCAGCGGCGGGCAAGGCTGCGCCCAGTGCCATGGTATCGCAGGTCAATGGGACGGTCCGGTCGCGGCATCTTTTGCTTGCCAGCCGCGCCTTGCCGATCCGAATAATCGCGGCAAGACTATCTTGGCGTGGTTCGGGCTGACCACAAACGGCAATAACGGCGCGGTAAGCTGCCTGATGCCGCCCTGGCGAACACGCCTTGACGAACAAGCGCGCTGGGATGTGGTGAGCTATGCCTACAGCCTGCACTACACACCCGAACAGATCAGGCGCGGCGGGCAAATTTGGGAGACAACTTGCGCCGCCTGCCATGGCGCCGTTGGCAAGGGCGGTGCCAACATGCCCGATCTGACTGAGCCTGCCTACCTGATCGCCAAGAGCGATGTGGCGCTCTTTCAAAGCCTGACGCAGGGCATTCCCAACCTGCCCAACCACGTTTTCACCGATCTAAGTGAGGCAGATCGCTACGCGGCACTTGCCTTTTTGCGCGCCCTTTCGTGGGATTCCGCTGAGCTATTGTTGCGTCCGCCTGAAGAACGCGCTGCCTACGCCGCCGCGCTGAGCGCACCACCCGCCGCTACCGAAGAAGCGACCGAACCGACAGCAGCAGCGCCTAGCCCAACGGTAATTGCCGCGCCTGAGACGTTCACCGTGCGCGGCACGCTGCGCGCTGCGGAACAACTGGCGGAAGGGCAGCCGATCACCTTGCGGGTGATCGCGCTTGGTGTTCACAGCCCGCGTGAGCTTGCCAGCTACCGCACCACCTTGCGCGCCGACCAAACCTTTCAGTTTGAGGGCGTGTTGAAGCAAAGCGGCGCAGTGTATGTTGCCAGCACCGAATATGATGCTGTGACGCAGTTCAGCGAGCCGCTGCTCTTGGGTGAAGACGCCACCGAGACGCTTGAGATTGCCTTGCCGCTGTTCCGCGTCAGCCCTGATCCGTCGGCGGTGATGGTGGAGCTACAGCGCCTCTTTGTGGATGTGATCGCGCCGAACCGCGCCCTAGTTCAAGGCGCGCTGCGCGTCCGCAACACAGGTGACCAAATCTACCTGACTGATCAACGCACTGACGACGATCAACGTATTTCGCTCACCTTTGAGTTACCCATAGGTGCGGCGGGCATTCGCCTAGCGGCTGAATCAGCGGCGCGCTTCCGCGTGGTGGCTGCCGACTCGCCACAGCCGCGCCTTGTGAGCATTGCGCCGCTGCTGCCCGGCGAAGTCGTGCTGCTCCAATTCAGCTACGAACTGCCCTTTGCCGCTACCAATATCCTAATTAATCAGCCCAACCGCTACCCAATCAACCTTTTGATCGTAAATGTGCCACAGGCAAGCGGCGCGCAGATTAACGATCCGCGTTTTGCCATTGATGAAGCGCCTGTCGTCTTGCAGACGGGCAGCTATGCAACCTATACGCTGCGCGAAGCGCTGCCTGCTAATGCCAACATCACGCTTAGTGTGGCGCTTGGCGCAGCAGGCACACCAATGGCTGAGCCTGCCCTTGTGATCGTGATTTTTGGCGCGCTGCTGCTCTTGATCGGTACGCTGGGCGCGATCCTGTGGCTGAATCGGCGGGATCGGGCGCGAACGGCAGCACCCGACGAAAGCGCAGCGCTCATCAAGCAGATCGCCGCTTTAGATGAGCAGTTTGAGCGCGGGCAATTGGCTGAAGATGTTTATCAAGCGCAGCGTGACGCGCTTAAGGCAGCTTTGGCGCGCTTGAATACCTTACCACCTTCAACGAAAGAGTGATACAACCTTATGTTTGATGACTGGGACGAAAACGATGCACCTCGCCCAAAACCTGATGCGAAAGACACGCCCAAAACGCCGATCAATTGGCGGCGCTTGTTTGGCTACCTTGCGCCGCACCGCGTCCGCTTGGCAATTGCAATTTTCGGCTTGTTATTCGGCACTGGACTAGGCTTGATCTTCCCGCTAGTGATTGCCGATTTGCTTGGCGCAGTGCTGGCGGAACAGGGCTATGAAGCGCTCAACGCACTAACATTGACACTGATCGGCTTGTTTTTAGCGCAGGCATTCTTCACCTTTGTGCAGAGTTATAACCTTGCCTTCATTGGTGAGCGTATCGTCTTTCGGCTGCGGAATCAGCTTTATGCACATATTCAGCGCCTTTCGCTCGAATTTTTCGTGCTGCGGCGCGTGGGCGAGATTCTCTCGCGCCTCAGCAGTGATGTGAACCTCGTTCGCACGCTGCTTACGACAAATATCACTTCACTGCTCAGCAATGTGCTGACTCTGATCGGCTCGGTGGTGATCGTCTTTGTGCTGAATCCTTCCCTCACACTCTTTATCTTAGTGCTAATCCCTGCGCTGTTTGTAGTGGCAATTCTTTTTGGCAGACCGCTGCAACGGCTCTCCACGCGCTATCAGGATGAACTGGCAGCCGCCAGCGCCGACGCGCAAGAGGCAATTCAAGGCGTGCGGATCGTTAAGAGCTTTGTGCGTGAAGATTACGAGATTGAACGCTACTATCGCAGCACGGAAAAGACCTTCAAAACGGCGCTCAGCCTAACGCTCTACCGCTCCGCCTTTGGCGCGCTAATGGCGTTCTTGGGCTTTGGTTCGCTGGCAGCCATCTTGTGGTTTGGCGGGCGAGAAGTGATCGAAGGGCGTTTAACGCTGCCTGTCATCAGCAGCTTCTTGATCTACGGCGTCTCAATTGCAGCGACATTGGGCGGCTTGGCGGGCTTCTATGCCGAGCTACGCAGCACGCTCGGCGGTGTGCGGCGCGTCTTTGAGGCGCTCGATACGCAGTCCTCGGTCAAAGATGCACCTGATGCAGTAGATATTAGCGTAGCAGAAGGGCAGATCGCCTTTGAGAACGTCTCGTTTGCCTATGAGGATGGCGTGCCAGTGCTGCATGAGGTCTCGCTAGAGGTGGCAGCCGGTGAGGTGGTTGCCCTAGTCGGACCGAGCGGCAGCGGCAAAACAACCATCATCAACCTGATTCCGCGCTTCTACGATCCAACAGCAGGCAGCATTCGCCTTGATGGGCGTGATATTCGGACGATCAATCAGGCAAGTTTGCGCGTTCAGATCGGCATTGTGCCACAAGAGACAACGCTCTTTAGCGGCACCATCCGCGAAAACATCATCTATGGGCGCTTGGACGCCGATGAAGCGGCGATCATCGCGGCGGCAAAGGCTGCCAACGCGCATGATTTCATCACGGCGCTGCCGAAGGGCTATGATACCGAAGTCGGCGAGCGCGGCGTGAAGTTAAGTGGCGGTCAGCGGCAGCGCGTAGCGATTGCGCGTGCCATCCTGAAAGACCCACGTATCCTGCTGCTGGATGAGGCAACCAGCGCTTTAGATAACGAATCTGAGCGCTTGGTGCAAGAGGCGTTGGATCGGCTGATGCAAGGGCGCACCACGCTGATTGTGGCGCATCGGCTCAGCACGATTAAGGTTGCAGATCGGATTGTGGTGCTGGAAGGCGGCAAAATCGCCGAGATGGGGACGCACGAGCAGCTTATGGCATTGGATGGTCTGTATGCGCGGCTCTACAACATGCAGTTCCGCTTGCCAGCGGAAACAGCCGCACTGCTCTCAGACGCGCCGCACGAAAGCCACACTGGTGATGTCATAGCAATGAGCGACAGCCAGCGTTTACGAACGCCGCGCATGGGCATTCTGGGCAGCTTGGGCAGGCGCACCAAAACCGAATAGCCGCACACCTTGCTGGCTGAGAAATGGCTAACAAAAGTGGCAAACTGCCTAAGAGTTTGCCACAATAGGCTGCCATTGTCTCTACCTCAGAAAGGCACTTCTATGCGGCGTTTTATGGCTCTGGCGCTGGCAACAGCGGCGGCAATTAGCTTGATCGGCTTAGCGGCACCCACCTTCGCGCAAGGCGATCCCACATCCACACCCTCTGCACAGCGCCCCTATGGTGATCTGACCCAAGTGACGACCGTTGCCGGCTTTCCGGTGCTAGGCAACCCTGATGCAGGGCTGATCATTGCCGAATTCTCTAACTTTTCGTGTCCCGGTTGCGCCCTTTATCACCCTACTGTGAAGCAGATCATCGAAGCGCACGTGCGTACGGGCAAGGCGCGCTTCATGTTCTTGCCGATGGTCTTTGGCTTGGGTGATGACCCCTCACACCTTGCGGCGCAGGCTGCCTTGTGTGCCAATAAGCAAAACGCCTTTTGGGAAATGCACGATGCCCTCTTTGATCAACACACTGCACAGGGCGCGCAGAGCTTCAGCCCGACCACCTTACGCGCTACAGCGGAAAGCCTTGCCCTTGATGCCGACGCGCTGATGGCGTGCGTTGAATCCGGTGAGACGACCGAGATTATCCTGAGCGCCACGCGCTTTGCTGACCAAACTCAGATTCAGTTCACACCAACCCTGATGTGGTCTGCCAACGATGGGCGCACCCTTGAATGGTTCACACGGGCAGATGGTGAGCGCTATACCAGCGGTGTGCCATTTGAAGATGTGGATAAGCTGGTTGAGCGTGCCACCAGCGGTGAATTGGCGGCTGCCATCCAAGCCACAGGCACCGCCTTTGCCCAGATTACGCCAACCGCCGTGCCAACCAAAAGCGATCCCTTCGTCAACCTGACCTTTGAGCAGTGGCGTAGCAACGACGGCTTGTTAGCGCTTGAATATCCGCGTGGCTGGCTGGCACAGGTCAATCAGCAGTCCTTCAGCCCAATCTCATACATCTTCACGCCCGTTGATGACGAGTCATTAGGCGTTGGTGTGCTGATCACACCCACCAAAGATTTGGGCATTCCCGACCTTGCGCCTGCCACCACACCCGCCGAATTGGCACAGTTGGTCTTTGCTCGGCAAGAGGGCGCACAAATCCGTGAGGTTGCTGCTGGGCGCAACAATGAATATCGCGGCGTCGGCATTCGCCAAACGCAGCGCGATGTCAACCAACAGACGGGTGAACAAATTAGTGTGGAGCGCGACATTTGGATTTTGGCGCTCAACCCTGTCACCCTGATCATCATTCAGGGCGTTAGTCCAAGCAGTGCTTGGGAGAACACCCAAAAGGTCTTTGAACAGGCAACGAAGACACTAGAAGTCGAGCGTGAAGGTGCGCTGCTTGCCCTTGACCGCGTTTTCAACCCAACGCCAACCCTCACGCCGACCTTTAATGCCACAGCAGATGCAATTGGGCGCGCCACCGCCGCAGCCCTGCAATTCATGCCTTTCCGCAGCGCTGATGGCACCATTAGTTTTGATGCGCCGCAGACATGGCGTGTGGAGGCAAACCCTAGCGCCAGCGCAGTTGCCTACAACTTGCTCTCGCCAGAAGACCCTGCAAACAACAACATCAGCCTAAGCGTGCGGCTGGTTGGCTCGTTAGGGGTGCCAGAGGCGGGCGCAGATGCTGACGCGCTTGCCCTCGTGACCGCTGTCTTTGGGCGCGAACCAAACATCACCATTGAGCCTGTAGCAGCAAATGCACTGAAAGGGGCGGGCGTTGTGCAGTATCAATCGGTGCAGGATCGTGTGAACGGCGGCTATGTTGATCTTGAGCGTAAGGTGTGGTTGCTGGATGTGGCGCCCGGCTATGTGCTGCTCATTCAGGCGGTCAGTATGCCGAACCAGCGCCAGCAGATGAATGCTATCTTTGAGCGCTTTACGCAGTCGCTTGTGTTGGATGCCGCGCTGAGCATCAGCGCCGTCGAAGCGCGCTTGAATGCTACGCCAACGCCCGTGCTAACGCCTACACCCGCCCCAACTTTGGCAGGCTTCTCACCGTCCGCGCTTGGGCAGGGTGCTTGTGTCGGCGTGGCTGATCCTGAAGATGATAGTACGCCAACCGATGCGATGGGCAAGCAATTCAGCGCACCTGAGCAGGTCATTGATATCAAGAACACCTACTGCGCCATCCTGACCACTGAAAAGGGACGGATTGTCATTCAACTCTACCCACAAGTTGCACCGCAGCACGTGAACGCCTTTGTGTTTTTGGCGCGGCAAGGCTTCTACGACGGCACAACTTTTCATCGCGTCATCCCCGGCTTTGTGGCACAAGGCGGCGATCCGACAGGCACTGGCACGGGTGGTGCAGGGTACACTTTACCGCTGGAGGTGAATCCGTCTGTGAAGTATGACCGTGTGGGTGTGTTGGGCATGGCACGCGCCAGCGATCCAAACTCTGCCAGCAGCCAGTTCTTCATCACCTATGAAGCGCTGCCCGGTCTTGATCCGAGCGCACAAAATCTCGGCTACACCATCTTTGGGCAGGTTGTGGAAGGTATGGAAGTGGTGACGCAGATCACGCCACGTGATCCAAATACAGCCACAACGGCGGGCGATAAACTGCTCTCTGTGCGAATTGTGGATCTAGGCGTGCGCTAGGCAGAACGGACGCTAGTGACTTTGTGCCGCCTTGCAGGATTCTTCACAAGGCGGCACTTTTTTAACCTCAAACGGACTATAGTCCGTTTTTAATTTGCCTCTAAGGAAAATTCACGGTCGGTTGTGCTATCTTTGTTTACGAGCTAAGCGGACTAGCGTCCGCTTTTATGAGAAGCAAATGAAAGCAAGGGGATTCTGATATGTCTATTGCAACAGCAACCAAAGTTTGGCAGATTGACCTCGCCCACAGCGGCGCGTCCTTTTCGGTTCGCCATATGATGATCACGACCGTGCGCGGCAGCTTTAAGATCACGGGTGGCACGATTGTCTACGATCCCGCCAACCCTGCCGCTGCCTCTGTAGAGGCTACGCTCGATGCGGCAAGCGTGAACACCGGCATGGCTGACCGCGATAATCACCTTCGCAGCGGCGATTTCTTCGACGTTGCTAACCACCCGACGATCACCTTCAAAAGCACGGCAGTGAAGTCAACGGGCGAAAACACCGCCGAAATCACGGGCGACTTGACCATCCGTGGCACCACGCGGAGCGTCGTGCTGAAGGCAGAGTTCTTGGGTCAGGGCAAGGGCATGGATGGCTCGATCCGCGCCGGTTTCGTCGCCAGCACCAAGATCAACCGTGAGGACTGGGGCTTGACGTGGAATGTGGCACTGGAAGCGGGCGGCTTGTTGGTGGGCAAGGAAGTGACCATCGAGCTGGACGTGCAGGCAATCCTCGAAGGCTAAACGCACAGTAACTTGACCGCTGCTATACGCTTTATTGATGCTGTAGCAGTGGTCAGTTACATAATAGTCATCTTTACCCCACCGCCTCAACCAGATCAGAGATTGCCGCTGCATAGCGTGCCGCGCTAAAGTGTTCGCGCACATGCGCCGCGCCACGTTCACCCATCGCTTGCCGCGACGCAGGGTCGTTTAGCAAGGCGATGACGCGCTCGGCAAGGGCGGGTGCATCACGCGGCGGCACCAGATAGCCCGTCTCGCCCTCGCGGATCGTCTCAGCAGGACCGCCAACCCGCGTGCTGACTATCGGACGCGCCATCGCCATACTTTCAAGGGCAACCATGCTCAGCGACTCGAACCACGAGCTGCACACCATCACATCGGCGGCAGCGATCACCTCCCGCGAGTCGCTCCAGAAACCGAGAAAAGTCACCGCCTCACGCAGCGCGTCATCTTGGTTCACCCGTGCCAAAATGCGCTGTTTATACGCCTCATCTTTCGAGACGCCAAAGACATTCTCGCCCGCCACGGCAAAGCGGACGTTCGGCACAGCACGGCGAATGAGATGCGCCGCATCCAGGAAGTAATCATGCCCTTTCACATCTTGAAAGCGTGCGATCATGGCAACCAGCGGCGTTTCAGCGCCAATGTTCAGGTGAGCGCGCACAGCCATACCGCTGACGGCATTCGGATAATGCTGCGCGCTATCCACACCGGGAATTTGCACGCTGATCAGGTCGGGCGGTAATTTGGGCGGCGTGCCGAGCAGCTTTTCCTTCACGGCGCTGCTGATCGCCACAATGCGGCTGACCTGTTGCTGAAAAAAGCGCCGCTGCCAAGCATGAATGGGAAACCACCAGCCCATCGCGTTCCAGATCACGGGAATGTTGAGGCGGCGTGCGGCTGGCACAATAAAGGGCAGGCTGTGATAGTCGCTGATCACGGCGCTGATAGCGTTGTGGGTAAGGTGTGCGCGCAGCTTTGCCACGATGGGCAACCTTGCCCACAGGATCGGCACGAAGAAGGTGCTGGTGCCGCGAAAGGGCAAATGCGCTACCTGAACGCCTAATTTAGTAGCTGCCTCTGGAAATTTGCCCGTCTGCGGCGTGAGCAGGTGCGGCGTAAAGCGCACGCGATCTAGCGCGTTCATCAGGTTCAGCGTCAGCGACTCGCCGCCGCCAATGCCTGTATAGGTGGTGATGAAAAGCAAATTGCGCGCCGTCATGCTAGTTTGCCCTGTGTGGAAAGGCTACTGATGGTGTGCCATTCTAGCGCGGCAGCGGGTAGGGCGCTAGAGAGAAGCCTGGGTGGTACACAGTACCACTTTTTACATGCCCTTAAAATTGACACCTCGTCTCAGAAAGGATATAATGAGACACAGCGTCAATAACGCTTAAGGAGACCACCCGCGATGCTTTTTACCCGCACACGCATTTTCACAGTGTTGGTATGCGCTGCCCTGCTGGCAGTGCTTGCTTTGCCCGTTACGCGCAGCACGGCACAGACGCCCTTGAAGGTGGTGGCAACCTTCAGCATTTTGGGCGATCTGGTGGCGAATGTTGCTGCCGATAAAGTTGATCTGAAAGTATTGGTCGGTGCTGGCAGCGATACGCACACCTACGAACCAAGCCCTGCCGACAGCGCCACCTTGAGCGAGGCTGCCCTGATTTTCGAGATCGGCGCAGAATTTGAGTCGTGGCTAGATGGGCTGATCGAGTCATCAGGTGCCAAAGGCACGCGCATCGTGCTGACCGAAGGCATGGAACTAATCAAGTTCGATGGACATCATGACGATGATGATGACATGCACAAAGGCGGCGAAGGCGATAAGGACGAAGACGAAGATCACAAAGGTGAGCATGAACACGGCGAATTTGATCCGCATGTATGGCACGATGTCTCGCTCACCATCAAGATTGTCGAGCGCATCCGCGATGCCCTAATCGCTGCCGACGCTGAAAATGCCGATAGCTACACGCTGAATGCCGCAACCTACATCATCGAGCTAGGCTTGCTGGATGCCGATCTGTTGTTCGCTGCCGAAGGGTTACCCGAAGCGCGCCGCACGCTGATCACCACGCACGATACCTTTGCCTATTTCGGCGCACGCTATGGCTTTGCCGTGGACAGCGCACTCGGTGTGACAACTGAAGCAGCCGATCCTTCCGCCGGTGAGATCGCCGCGCTGATCGAGCGCGTGAAAGCAGCAGGCGTGCCTGCCATCTTTGCCGATAACGTCAGCAATCCGCGCCTGATGGAGCAGATTGCCCGTGAAGCAGGCGTCACCTTAGCGCCGCCGCTGTTCACCGATGCCTTGGGTGAGGCAGGCAGCGAAGGCGAGACCTACCTTAAGATGATGCGCTACAACATGAAGACAATCGTAGAGGCACTAGGCAAGTAATGGCACTTTTCCCAATGACCAATGCCGATGGCGTCCGCCTGTTTTACAGCCACCGTCACTTTGCCGAGCCTGTGGCAGGCAGCGCCGCGCTGGCAATTCAAGACCTGTGCGTAAACCGTCCCAACGAGAACGCCTTGGCATTGGATCATGTCTCGCTGAGCGTGCCGATTGGCGCACGAGTCGCCTTAGTGGGTCCGAACGGCGCCGGCAAGTCTACGCTGCTCAAGACGATTGCTGGCTTGCTGCCGATCCGTTCGGGCAGCCTGCTCATCTACGGCTTGCCCGTTGGCGCCTGCCATCACCGTGTAGCGTATCTGCCACAACGCGGTGAGATTGATTGGCGCTTCCCGATCAATTTGCGCCGCTTGGTGATGACCGGGCGGTACGTGCATATGGGCTGGCTGCGGAAGCCAAACGCCGCCGACTGGCAGATCGTAGACGCAGTCATTGAGCGGCTTGGCTTGACGGCGCTGGCAGATCGCCAAATCGGGCAGCTCAGTGGCGGTCAGCAGCAGCGGGCGATGTTGGCGCGTGCGCTGGCACAAGGTGCAGACCTGATCCTGTTGGATGAGCCAACCGCCGCTGTAGACGTGGAGACACAAGCTGTGATCAGCGCGCTGCTGGCAGACCTACAGCGTGACGGCAAAACATTGGTAGTTGCCACCCACAACCTAGAACGCCTTGAGGCAGACTTTGACAGCGTGCTGTACCTGAGCGAAGGACGCCAAGTGCCGCCGCCACAGGCTGCCTACGTTGATGCCGCTATTGGCAAAGCCACCTTCCAGCTATGACCTTCCTCAACGACCTGATCGAGCCGTTCGTGCGCTTTCAGTTCATGCGAAATAGCCTCTTAGCAGTCATCCTCGTCGGCTCCGTCTGCGCGACGATTGGCGTCTACGTAGTGCTGCGGCGCATGGCGTTCATCGGCGATGCTTTGGCGCATACCGTGTTGCCGGGCATCGTCTTTGCCTATTTCAACGGCATCAGCCTCTTCATTGGCGCGGTGGTTGCCGGCTTGCTAACTGCCTTTGGCATCGGCTGGCTTTCGCGGCGCGATACACTGCGCGAAGATACCGCCATCGGCATTATGTTCACCTTCATGTTTGCGTTGGGCATTTTGCTGATGAGTACGGCGCGTTCCTTCCGAGATTTCACGCACATCCTCTTCGGGAACATTCTGGGCGTCACGCCCAGCGATCTGACCCTGATCGGCATTGTGGCGGTCATTGTGTTGGGCGCGTTGGCGCTCTTTCACAAAGAATTTGAGCTAACCTCGTTCGATCCGATTCATGCCCAAGTGATCGGCTTGCGGGCGGATCGGCTGCGCTACGGCTTGCTGATCCTGCTGGCGCTGACCGTCGTGACAGCCATTCAAGCAGTCGGCGTGGTGCTGACCAGCGCCATGCTGGTAACGCCGGCGGCAACTGCATCACTGCTGACCAACCGTTTGCCGCGTATGATGCTGATCGCTGTTGGCGTTGCCATTAGTTCAGGCGTGATCGGCTTGTATGCCTCTTATCGCTACAATGTGGCGTCTGGCGCGGCGATTGTGCTTGCCTGCACGCTCTTTTTCGGCTTGGCGTGGCTAGGGCGCATCCTTGCGCGCCGCTTCCAACGCGCCTAGCCTTGCCGCACCTGCCACTTTGCGGCAAGATTATCTCGTATGGCGATTCCTGATAGACCTGAGCGCGTAAACATCTTGGGCGTTGGCGTTAGTGCGGTGAACATGCCGCAGGCACTTGCCGTTATAGAAGGCTGGCTGGCGGCACGGCAGCCGCGCTATGTGTGCGTCTCGAACGTCCACAGCATTATGAGTTGCCAAGCCGATGAGTCGCTGCGCGCCATTCACAACGCGGCGGGCATGGTCACGCCGGATGGAATGCCGTTGGTTTGGCTGAGCAGGCGGTGCGGCTTTCGGCAGGTGGCGCGTGTCTACGGACCTGATCTGCTCTTGGCGCTGTGCGAATACGGTCTGCCGCGTGGCTATCGGCATTACTTCTATGGCGGCGCGGAAGGTGTGGCAGCGCGCTTGGCGGCGCGGCTCGCGGCGCGCTTTGAAGGGTTGCAGGTGGCAGGCACACACACGCCGCCCTTTGGCGCGCTCAGCCCTGCGGAAGATGCACAAATCACGGCGCAGATTGCCGCGAGCGGCGCGCACATCGTTTGGGTGGGCTTGGGAATGCCCAAGCAAGAGCGCTGGATGGCAGATCACACGGCGCGTCTGCCGCAAGTGCTGATCGGCGTGGGCGCCGCCTTCGATTTTCACAGCGGCGTCAAGCGGCAAGCACCGCTCTGGATGCAGCGGCGCGGCTTGGAATGGCTGTTCAGGCTGGCGAGTGAACCGCGCCGTTTGTGGCGGCGCTACCTAAGCACGATTCCGCCCTTTGTGGTGTTGGCAGCCGCGCAGCAGCTTGGCTGGCGGCGCTACCACCTGATGGAGTGAATGGCTCAGGTGTTTGGTTCGCACCCTAGTGTCCATTCCAGCTTGCTAACAGTTCCTCCTCAGCCACGCCATATCAATTCTGCTGCGCCGACCAAATGTTTCCATTTTAACATTACACAAGCGGCGTACTCACCTGGGTCTTGGACAGGTGGCTTCTTCAGATAGTAGACAGCGCGTGGTCGCCCATTTTCCACTTCTACCAGCGCCAAGATATAGTTCTCAGGGCGGTTAAGGGCGGTCAAAATCTCGTTGTGGGTCAGGGCAACTGTTTCGGCATCCGCCTGCCTGCCTTTCACTTCAATCAGCCACAACTTGCCGTTGGGTTCGCGGCTTTCAATGTCATAACCACATTTGGCGGCACTCACGTCCGTCGGTGTGCATTTGCGCCAACGCTCCACAGCAAGAACAGCGTTCATCGCAAGCCGTTCAGTGGTGCTGCTCTGGTGCAGATTGGGCGTGGCTGGCGAGCTGTCTTGTAAGCTATTCAATAGACCTTGTGGCACGACTAGCGCTCGCCCGATCAGGCGTGGTGGTTGCGGCGTGATAGTACGCAGGTTCTTTAGTTCGCGTTCACGCTGATGCAGGCGTGCCGTCAGATCACTGCCCGCTTTGCGTTCACGGTCAGCGTGTAGGCGCTCTCCTTCGCGCTCAAACTCTGAAGCCTGTTGTTCCATCAGCTGGATAATTCTGGTGAGGCGGGCGCGTACAGCCTGCTGAATTCGCTCAATTTGTGTGTCGCGCTCGGCATTGACACGGTCGAGATGTTCTGGCACGAAATTCTGTACAGCATAGTTCCGCACAATCTGCTCAGACTCAGCAGCATCAGGTGCTTGGTCGGTTAGCCATGTGGCAAGGGCTGCTTGTTGGCTGGCATCTAGGGGCATGTAATCAAGGTAAGGTGCATAGCCACTGCTCGCCAACACGCCATCTGCCAACACCTCAAGGCAGCGTAATTCGGAAGAAACAGTGCGTCCTGTGCCATCTTGCAAGTGGCTTTCCATCAAATAGAGCAGGCGCGGTTGCACACCGTGGTCGTTTGGATCAAGCAGGATAGCCCCTTGCAGCAAAGCCTCACCATCCCGCTCTGCCGTTAACTGAACAATAACATCTAACAAGGGATGACCGGGTGCAACAAGCGTGGGTTGATCGCGCTCTTGGGCGTGTTTTTTATCAAAGCAGATGCGCCCATAATGAGAAGGGATAGGCTGGTGGCGTGGCGAACGGTTGCGAATCTCATCAGGCACGCACACATCACGGTAAATGCCGTTCTTCAGGTCTAGACATTTGCCGCCAAGTGCGTCAAAGGCATCTTTGAAAAACCCACGAATGTAGTAAGGTTGCAAACGGCGGGCTTCGGCGCGCAGCATGTCTTCACGAAGCTGGGTTAGGCGGGAGTCATCGAGCTGAAAGCGTATCAGCGCACGCTCTTCCAACAGGCGGCGGATGCGTTCTTGATCGGCGGCGTTGTCCACACGCTCGAAAAGTTGGGCGCGCTTGCTGGCATCTTCGCCATAGCGAATGGCATCTACCAAGAGTTCACGTAAGGGCTGTTCGATGAACAAGCGCCCCAGCACGTCGTAAACTTTGCCACCAAGTTGTTTACGAATCGTCTCAATCTTCTCTAGAAGCCGCTCGTAAACAGCACCTTCACGGGTCTGGTTTGCCACCAAGTTCCACAGGTGGCAAACTTGTTTCTGCCCAATGCGGTGAATACGCCCAAAGCGCTGCTCAAGGCGGTTGGGATTCCATGGTAGATCATAGTTCACCATAAGGTGGGCAGCAGTGTGCAGGTTAATGCCTTCGCCAGCGGCATCAGTGGCGATCAGAACTAGCACATGCGGGTTATGGGTGAACTCTGCTTGTGCTTTCAGGCGATCCTCACGGGGCATCGCGCCGTAAATCGTGACGACGGCAGTCGGATCGCCAAGCAACTTGCTGACGCGCTCCTTTAAGTGGTTCAGCGTGTCACGGTATTCTGTGAAGATGATCAGCTTATGGCGACGGTTATGTTGCTCATCAAACATCTCTGCATCTTGCAATAAAGCAGCCCACTCTTCCCATTTGCGATCCGTTTTGGACTTAATCACTTGCTCGGCAAGCCATTCAAGATTGAGCAAGGTGTCAATTTCGCGGCGTAGTTCGTCTCTAGTGCTGGCGGCAGTGGCGTTATCAGCGATTTCCTCAATCTGCTCGCGTTCAGGGTCGGGCGCTTCATCAAAATCGTCCCAATCATCCAGATTGAGTTGGCGATTGTGTTTAAGGTCTTCTTCTTGCAAACGACGCTCCAAGCGTTTACGGCGGTTTTGCAGTGAGTGCCAAATGGCTTGTGGCGAGGAGGCAAAACGGCGCTGCAAGATAGTGAGCGCAAAGCCAACCGTGTTCTTTTTCTGGTTGTCAAGGGCATCGGCACGGTTGAATTCACGTTGAATGTAAGTCGTCAGCTTTTTATACAGCTGCATTTCGAGATCAGAGAGTTCATAGGCAACCGTGCTGGCAATCCGTTCGGGGAAGAGCGGTTTGCCTGCAAATGTTTTAAGGTCTTCCTTGACCATACGGCGCATCAGGTCGGAGGGATCAATGACGGGCAGGTTTTGTTTATTAAAGGTGTGGTGCATGTGGAATCGATCTGAATCAAGCAGACGCAAGAAGGTTTGGAAATCAGTCTCTTTGCCGTTATGGGGTGTGGCGGTCATCAGCAAGAAATGACGGGTGTGTTCGCCTAACTTTTCGCCAAACCCATAGCGTTTGGTGCGCTTGATCTCACCACCGCTAAAAGGTGCAGACATCTTATGTGCCTCATCCACAATGACAATATCCCAAGGCGAAGCGGTGAAGAGTAGTTCTTGCCAGTGTTCATTGCGGCTGAATTGGTCGAGGCGGATGATGAATAAATCGCGTTGATCAAACAGGTTCTGATGATAAGCACGCTCCAGCATATCCTTAGTCACAATCTCGAAGCGTAAATTGAATTTGTCGTGCATTTCAGCTTGCCATTGCTCAACAAGGCTGCCGGGCGTGCAAATTAGGCAGCGGCGCACATCATTGCGCATCATTAGCTCACGAACGAGCAAGCCTGCCATAATGGTCTTGCCCGCGCCGGGATCATCTGCCAAAAGGAAGCGGAGTGGCAAACGTGGCAGCATCGCCTCATAAACAGCACTGAGTTGGTGCGGCAACGGGTCAATATTGGAAATATGGACGGCAAGTTGTGGGTCAAAAACGTGGGCAAGCCTAATACGGCGTGCTTCAGCAGCGCGCCGAAAACGGTGGGCGTCAAGGCTCAAATCCCAGTCGGCGCGCCCTTTGGCAAGGCTGAGCGAAGGTTCATCCTTACGATAGAGTAACTGCTCTCTAAATGTACCATCTTTTAACTTATAAACGACTTTTAGCGCAGTTGGACCTTGCATGGTTGCAGAGATGATCTCTACTGTGTCATCAAGAATACCATTGATAGCAGCATTGGGCTGGATGTCTTCGAGTTTCAGCATTGTTAAAGCACCCGTGTTTCCTCAAGAATATATCAAGTCTAAGCGTTATCCGGACGATAACACTTACAATGTTATCTCAGAAATAACTGATAAAAACTGTGTATGGCGACAGAAACCTAACATCAGCATAGCGCAGCAGCTTGGCTGGCGGCGCTATCACCTGACGGAGTGAGGCACGAAGGCGCCCTGTAGCCTTCGGAAATACGCACGAAAAGGTTCGCCTTCCCGCCGCCTAACGCTTGCAACGTTTGCCCGAACGTGGTACGCTGCATGGGGTATTTTGCTATGAATCCCAAGCGACATCACAGGCGGCAAAGCGCATATGAGCCTCATCACCATGAAGTTTGGCGGCACCTCGATGGGCAACCACGATACCATCGCGCAGGTTGCCCGCATTATCCTTGACCAACAGCGGCAAGGCAATCGTATTCTGACCGTGGTCTCTGCCATGAGCGGCGTCACCGATAAGTTGAAAGAAGCGGCGCGCAGTGCTGCCACCGGCGACGAAGCAGGACATTACAACATCGTGGCGGAACTGCGCCAACGCCACCGCGAAACAGCCGAACAGCTTGTCAACGACGAAATGATCAAGCAAGGGCTGTTCGATGAACTAGACACCATGCTGGACACACTGAATGCCATGTGCCACAGCATTGCCGTGCTGCGCGAAATCACGCCGCGCGGCATGGACTTGATCATGAGCTTTGGCGAACGCTTCAGCGCACGCCTGCTTGCCGCGCACCTGCGCGATCTGGGCAATGCCGCGCTCGCCATTGATGCCAGCACCCTGATCGTGACTGATGACAACTTCCAAGATGCCGCGCCGCTGATGGATGAGACTCGGCAGCGCGTCAAGCAATTCCTGATCCCTTACCTTGAAAGCGGCTCGCTGCCCATCGTAACCGGCTACATCGGTGCTACCCGCGATGGCATCATTACTACGCTTGGGCGCGGCGCCAGCGACTTTAGCGCTGCCATCCTCGGCGCCGCCATCGAGACTGACCACCTGTGGATTTATACCGATGTAGATGGCATTATGACCACTGATCCGCGCCTTGTGCCAACGGCGCGTGTCATCCGCGCCCTCAGTTATGGCGAAGTGGGCGAACTTGCCTATTTCGGCGCGAAGGTGCTGCATCCCAAGACAGTGCAGCCGATGATTGACCGCGAGGCGCCCGTCCGTGTGCGGAACACCTTCAACCCAACCGATCCCGGCACACTCATTCAGCCGCAGGCACAAATCACGCCCGGTGCGGTGAAAGCGGTCACCGTCATCCGCGATGTTAGCCTGATCTCGGTTGAAGGGCGCGGTATGGTCGGTGTGCCGGGTGTGGCAGGGCGCACCTTCATGGCGGTGGCACGCATCGGCGTCAGCATCCTGCTCATCTCGCAAGCCTCCTCAGAGCAAAGTTTCTGCTTCATCGTGCCAAGTGACCGCACCTCGCAAGTGTTGGATGCCATTCGCAAAGAATTGCGCGTTGAACTGGAACGGCGTGATGTGGATCGTGTTTGGGCGCGGGAAGATGTCGTCATCATCACGACGGTGGGCGCCGGGATGCGCGGGATGCCCGGCGTGGCGGCGCGGGTGGCAGGCGCTTTGGCAGCACGCACCATCAACATCTTGGTGATTGCACAAGGCTCTAGCGAATACAGCATTTCCCTAGTGGTGCGCGCTGAGGAAGCCACCGAAGCGGTGCGCGCTTTGCACGAACTGATCGCAGCTGATAGCGACGAAGCATGAGGCGTCGGCTAAAAGGTGGTGAAAGACTGTGATCCGAACGGTTGAGTGGCATGAAGGGCGCGTGCGTCTGATCGATCAGCGGCGGCTGCCTTGGATGTTAGCGCATCTTGAATACAGCGATTACCGCGAGGTGGCGCAGGCAATCAGCGAGGGCGCTGTACGCGGCGCACAGGCAGTTGGCGCGGCGGGCGTCTTTGGGATGGCGCTTGCCGCACAGCAGGCAACACCGCTGGATGTGGGCAGCCTAATCGAATTTCTGGATGTGGCAGCGGTCATCCTGCAAAAAGCGAACTCAACTTCACTACACCTAACGGCGTGGCTGGCGCGCATGATGCGTCGCGCCCGTGATGAGGCGCTCAGCAACGTGCGCGAAATCAAGTTTGCCTTGCTGGCTGAGGCACAGCAAATTGCCGCCGAAGATTCCGCCGCTTGCCAGAAGATCGGCAAGCATGGCGCGGCGCTCATCCGCAATGGCGATGTGGTGCTGCATCACGGCAGCGGTGGCGCGCTATCGGCTGCCAGCTATGGTACCTCACTGGGCATTGTGCAGGCTGCCCACACGCTTGGGCGACGTTTCCACGTCCTGCTGACGGAAGGGCGTCCGCTGCTGGAAGGCGCGCACCTTGCCGCTTGGGAACTGCGTGAGGCAGGCATTCCTTTCGAGATCGTCCCTGACTCAGCAGTTGGCTACTATTTGCGGCGCGGTGAGGTGAAGTTAGTGTTGGTGGCAGCTCCGCGCCTTGCTGCCAATGGCGATTTTATCGCCCGCATCGGTGCTTATCCATTAGCTGTTTTGGCGCGGGATAACCGTGTGCCGTTCTATGCGGCGGCAACGCTCCCTAGCGTGGATATTAAGGCTGCCACCGGCGACCACCTGCCACAAGAAGAACGCGATCCGCGTGAGGTGCATACGCCCTTTGGCAACAGCGCCTTTCCCGAAGGCTACCCAGCGCGCAACCCTGCTTATGATGTCGTGCCGCAGCGCTATTTGGGCGGCATTGTGACTGAACGCGGCGTGATCTACCCGTCCTTCAAGGATCGCTTGGCGGAACTGCTGGGTAAAGAGGCAAGCAACGAAAATAATCCGACTGCCTGATCCTGCTCCGCAAGGCGCGCCCTCATCAAGGACTCACGTGAAAAATGATTTGCTTTGTGGCACAATTACGCCTTGCAAAGTTCTGCACACTAGGGAGCGCATAGAACAGCCGCGTGGGACGCTACTTCAGCCTGTTGATCGTCTTGATCGGTGCTGTGGTGCAATCTACCATTGTGCCAGAACTGCGGATTGGCGATGGCGCGCCTGATCTGGTCTTGCTGCTTGTCCTCACGTGGACGCTGCTCTCAGGGCTGAGCGAAGGCTTGCTGTGGGCAGCCGTTGGCGGCGTGCTGCAAGACTGGCTGAGCGGTTTGCCAACCGGCACAACAGCCTTAGCGCTGTTGGCAGCCGCCATGAGCGCGCACTTGCTGGTCGGGCAGATCACGCGCCGCAATGTGCTGCTGCCGCCGCTGGTTGCTGCTGGCGGCACAGTGGTCTATCACGCTGCGCTGATCGTGCTGCTGATTATCGTTCGCCGCCCGGTGGAGATTGGCTATACCCTGCGCTACATCACGCTGCCCGGCGTGCTATTTAATGCGGTGGGAATGCTGTTCGTCTTCATCAGTTTAGGGCTGTTACATAGTGTGTTTCGCCCAAAGCGCGTCCTATTATGAAGTATCGTTTGGCGCAGGCGTAGCACAGCTAAGGGTTTGCTATGCAAAATCGGATTCTGCCTTTTCAAGGTTCACGGTTGGTCTTTTTCAGCATGGTGATGCTGTGCAGCTTCATCGTGCTGATCGCACGGCTCTATGAATTTCAATTTACGCGCCTAGAGGCATTCGAGGCAGCTGCCCGTGAAAATGCGGTGCAGAGCGTGCCACTGCCTTCTACACGCGGCATCATTTACGACCGTTACGGCGTGCCGTTGGCGCTGAATGCACCTGCCTTCAACGTCGCGGTAACGCCTGCCTATGTGCCTGATGATGAAGAAGCACTCCTGCGAATGCTCAACCGCCTTTCGGCATTGGTGGATGTGCCTGCCACACCCGCTGCCGCTGAGGCATCGGGCAGGCGCTTTGTCCGCAGCTTGCAGGATCAGATTGATGATGGTGCGCGTGTGGCGCCCTACCGTGAAGTAGTGGTTGCGGCGGACGTGCCGCAAGCAATCGCGCAGATCATCCTTGAAGATTTGCAAAATTTGCCCGGCGTCAGTGTGGATGTCGTCTCGGTGCGGCAGTATCCCAGCGGCAGCCTCACCGCACAGATTATCGGCTATTTAGGTCCAATTGGCGAGGCAGAAGCGCGTGAACTGCTTGAACAGGGCTATAATCCTGCCTTTGAGCGCGTCGGCTATGCGGGTGTAGAGGCATATTTTGAGCGCGATTTGGCAGGCGAGCGCGGCTTGGAAACGCGCATTGTGGATGTGGCAGGCTTGCCGATTCAGGTGCTGAGCCGCCGCGAACCGATAGCCGGTAAAAACATCCGCCTGACCATTGATCTTGCCCTTCAGCGTGTGGCAGAACAGGCACTCAGAGATCGCATCAACATCGTCAATGCACGAGCGCAAGCACAGGTCACCATTTCGGGATCGGTTATCGCTATTGACCTGCGGACGGGCGAAGTGTTGGCGATGGTCAGTTTACCCACTTACGATAATACGCGCTTCGCACGTGCCATTGATGGTGAGTACTACCTCCGCATTGCCCGCGAGCCACAAACACCGTTGGTGAACCACGCCATTCAGTCACTTTATCCGCCCGGCTCGGTGTGGAAGTTGGTCTCGGCAGCGGGTGTGCTAGAAGAAAAGGTCGTGCCATGGGATTACTACCTCTACGATGCCGGCGAGCTGTTTGTTGAAAACAGCTTTGCCACCAACGATATTGGGCAGCGACAACGCTTTGTGTGCTGGTTGCCGCCAGATGAAGGCGGGCATAAATGGGTGAACATGGTGGAGGGCATTGCCTGGAGTTGCGACGTATACTTTTATCAGGTGGGCGGCGGCAACCCTGATCCGAACGTCTCGATGGTGCTAAAGCCGGGCGGCTTGGGCATTGAAAACCTGAACCGCTACGCCACAGCGCTGAGCATTGGGGTACGCACGGGCATTGAACTGCCTGCCGAAAATGGTGGCAGAATGCCTGACCGCACCTGGAAACGCCGCAATTATGGCGAGAGTTGGTCTACGGGCGATACTTACAACGCTGCCTTTGGGCAGGGCTATGTGACGGTGACGCCACTGCAACTGCTGACGGCAAGCATGGCACTTGCCAATGGTGGTTATCTTTACCAACCTACCATCTTGCATAGCTTCCTGGACTCGGAAGGCAACGTGATCATGCCTTTCACACCCAAGATCGGGCGCACCATCCTGCCACCTTCGGAAGGGCAGATCGCCGTGCTGAACATGCGCGAGGACATGCTGGTGCAAGGCAAGAATAGCCTTGCCTGCATCTGTGAGCCGCGTAGCCCCTACAAAGACCCGAACAACGCGGATTTCTACGATCCGAACCTGCCTGATTGCACCGATGACTTCAAGCAGAATTACAAACGCACGGTAAGCCTTGAAGGGCGCGGCGAGATCACTTACACGGTGCATATTCCCTACGGCTATCGCTTTGGTGGTGTGTGTAATCCGCTGTTCATCAACGACTCGCTCTACCGCAACTACCAACCGCCCTTTGTCAGTGCCTTTAATCTGCGTGTGGTGGAAGAAGGAATGCGCCAAGCCGTCATCAATCCCTTCGGCACCGCGAAGAAGTTTGACTTAGGCTACCAAAAGACGGCGGGTAAGACCGGTACCGCTGAATATTGCGATGACATCGCAGCGGCGCGCCAACTGTGCCGCCCCGGCGAGTGGCCCACGCACGCGTGGTTCTTTGGCTATGCACCCTACGATAAGCCCGAGATCGGCGTGATCACCTTTGTTTACAACGCAGGTGATGGCTCTAAGGATGCGCTGCCTGTGGCGAAGGCAGTCGTAGATTGCTACTTCAAGATGAAAAGCCAGCGTGAGCAAGGCATCCCAAACGATCAGGTTTCTTGCGTGCCTATTCAGGAGTAGCGCCGCAAGGTTTTTCTGCAACGGGTCAGGCAATGCTGACCCGTTGCGCTCACTGTAGGGCGCGTTCATTGCCTATCGCAGGCTGGTTGCTCAGCCACAGCCGCCGCTGCCGCCGCGTTTGCCCGCCAGCTTGATCTTCGGCTCAAAGGGAATGCCTGCCACAGCGTCTTTGTGCAAGCCCGCGAACGGATAGCGTTCGCCAAGCGCTGCGGTGAAGCGATAGGCAAGTTCGCCTGTTTTGGCGTCCTCACGCCGCGCCAAAGGTGGATCGGCTTGCGCCGCAAACTGATCCAGCCAAGCGTTCACGCCGCCCTCAAGGATGTACACATTCGGCACGCTGGCAGCCGTCAGCAGCTTCCACAGCTCGGTTGGCAGCACCTCATCATTGCCGATCAGCACAAATGCCGTATTGGTGTAGTCTTGCCGCAGTTGTTTTGCTTGCCCAATCAGCGCTTCAGGCGTGCTGTGGCGCGCATCACGGATGTGAAATAGGTTGTAGTCAGCCTCACTGCGAACATCAAAGAGGATGATCCGTGCGCGTGGATCAGTGGTGGCAGTGATCAGCTCAGCAGCGCTCACATAGACTTGCCGTTCAGTGAGCAAGGCTGCTTTCTGCGGCGCGATCTGTTCCCAGCGTGCTGCCAGCGTTGGCTGCCCAATGACCGCTGTTGGCAGTGAGACGATAAGCAGTGCAGGCACAAGCGCCATGCGCCAGCGCGGAAATGCCCGTGCTGGCATCTTCCCAACGTAGCGCTCCATATATTCGGCAAAGGCGAACACACCCAGCGCCATAATTGCGACTAGCACAACCACTGTCCCTATCTCTAAACCGAACAGTTCAGGCAAGGTGAAGCGCCCCAGATAGCCGCTGTTGTAGAATGCCTCAAAGCTGCCGACCGTTTCGCCGAACAGGAAGATGCCGAACAGCACGCCTAAGGCGAACAGCACGCCGTCCAGTTTGAGCGTGGCAGCCGCCACTAAGGACGTACCCGGACAAAAGCCGCCCAAGATGAAGCCAACACCCATGATCAAGCCGCCCACAATGCCCGACCACAAATAGGTTGGATTGACCCACACCAAGTTAAAGTCCAGCAGCCCAACGCCCGTCGCCATGAAAATCAACACCATCGCAACCACAATCGCGCCGAACATGACCTTGATCACGGTCATCTCTTTGAAGTAGAACTGCGCGGCAAGTTTGGTAGATTTGCCAAAGCCTGCCATCTCCAACACAGCGCCAAAGGCAACCCCAATGATCAGATAGACAATATACTGTCCCCACTGCCCCAGCAGGGATTCAAGGGGTAAAGGAAACGGATTCATGGTGCAGCCCTCTCAATTCCACAACTTCCGCACAAAATAAGCTAAGGCGTAGGCGCCGATAAAGACCGCCAGCATGAACGCCCAACTGCCAACGCTCAGCACAGCGCCGCCGGAAAGCGCCTGCCCACTGGTGCAGCCACGCGCTAGGCGTGCGCCATAGCCCATGATTGCCCCACCTACAAAGGCGATGATTAGGCGCGTGCGCGGCGAAATGTGCGCGCCACGATTGATTTCGATCTTAAAGCGCCCGTTGAAGAAGCCGCTCAGCGCGCCGCCGATCAACGTGCCAAAGACCATCCACACCACCCAGTTATCCAGCGGATTGGTATCGCCGCCCGCCATCGGGATCAGGTACGGTGTGGTGTTCACGTGCTGCGGCACAAACCAATCTTGCGCCATCACCACCAGCCGATTTAAGCCGCCGGAGGCGCCTAAACCATTCCCGGTGATCAGGAATGCCAAGAACAATACGACTCCGAGTAGGATTGCCGCCACATACGGATGAAGGTATGGGCGTTCAACGCGCTTCACGCGGTTTGCTTTACGAGAAATTGCTGGCGCTGCCATAGATACCTATCCTTTTAATTACGCTGTCTTCTCTTTCAAAATGCTGAACAGAGGCAGCCCGAAGCCGCCTCTGCGCGCTAAACTCAATTGCTGCTGTGCTGTGATGGCTGCTCCACCGCTTCCCAACCGTTGATCATGGCGCTGATGCCTGCCAACGGCGCGTGACCGGTCGTCGTTAGGTAAACGTGCGCGATGATAAACGCCGCAAACAGCCATGCAATCAGCGTGTGGAGCGGTGCAAGGAACGCTAAGCCGCCTAAGTTGGCTACTATCTCTGAAAAATGCCGTATGCCCCACATGAGGATGCCCGTGATGATTTGCAAGGGCAGCAGCACATTCAGCAAGCCCAAGTAGGTGATCTGCTGCAACGGATTCAGCTTGCGCTCAGGCGTTTTTTGCATTGGGTGCGGCGCGCCTTTGAAGATGCCACGCAGGTAAAAGAGCGCCTGCTTGATCGAATCGTTGAAGAAGCCTTTTGGTTCGGGCAGAAATTGCTTGATTTGCCCGCTGGCAAGGTGATAAAAGAGCGCCAACGCCGCGTTGATCACCAAGATCACTGCCAAGACGTTGTGAATGACCACCATCGCCGCGAAGGATAAGATTGGGAAGCTATCAGGGCGGTGAATGACCAAGCCGCTTAGCAAGAGCAGCAAGATCGCCGCTGTTTGTAGCCAGTGCCAGCCGCGCTCATAGACGCTGTACATATAAACGCGCTTCAGCTCGGGATGTGCTTTGACGCCTTGCTTAGCACGCAGCCGCGCCATGAAGAAGCGCAAGCCGCCATGCGTAAAGACGCCGCCCAACACGCCCAAGAACGCCAACATGCCAAGTGTATCTGCCCAGTCGGCGCGGTGATGCCCAAATACATACAGATCGGCTTGCTGAGGCGGCACATAAGTGAGCGTCCCATCCGAGTCATGGCGCAGGCTGCCGCCCAAAGCAACGTTACCGCCTTGGAAGGTTGGTAAGACGCCATTGGGCGTATAGGCAGCTAAGGTCAGTGTGCGGCTTATGAGCGAGTCGTCAGTGTGGCAGGTGCGGCACTCGCGGATTGCCCACACGCCGCCGGTGACGCCGTGACTGAGCGCAAAAGGCTGAATCTCGCCCACAATCTCGGCATTGGGGAAGCCAAGGGCTGCCAGCTTTGCCGCGATCAGCGCGGTTTTTTCGGGCGTGTCCACTCTACGTTCAGCATCGCTGAGCGCGCCATCACCATCTGCATCAAAGGCAGCCAGCACATCGGCGGCGTAGCCTTCAGCGGTCAGGTAGGCGCTCTGCACAGCGGACTGCGGCACTGCCTGCTTTTCTGCCGTGCCATACGTCCAGTAGAAGGTGGTGATCAGGTTGTAGGGTGCAACCTTCTGCATGCCGTCTTTTTCAGTGCGTGGCAGCAGCAGCGGCTGATAGCCTGTGAAAAGCGGCACCTCAGAGTCGGCGATGCCGCGGCAGCTTTGGTTAGGTGCGCCGTCGGCTGTTAGGGTGGTGTAATCCACCATCTCAAGGGCGGGTGCAAAGGTCTGCGGAATGTGGCAGCTCTCGCACGCCAACACTTGCGTATGGCGCTCAAGGTAGGGCAGCCAAGAATGCCCTTGTGCGGCATCATGGCAGCTTTCGCAGCGGCGCATGGTGTTCTCGGTTGCGCTGGGCAAGCCGCCGTATTGTGGATTGCTGCCCTGCGCGAATTGGTGCAGCGGACGGTAGAGATACTCGCCTAAGTCCATGCGGCGCGGATCAAATTGAAGGTGGCTAGGCGCGTCCACCTTATGTGACTGGTAGTAAACAGGGTTATTCAGCGCGTAGTGGCAGTTGGTGCATTGCAGGACGCGCTCAGCATGAATATCGAACGAGCGCGTTGTCTGTGCCTTGTTGGTGATATTCAGAGCGCTCTGGCTAACGCGCTGTGGCGAGAAAATCTGCCCTGTGGTGGCGGTGTTGAACTCGTTAATATCGCACGGGCTGACCAAGAGCGGCGTCACCGTTTGATGATCGGCGGCGCCGTGGCACAAGCCGCAGTTGGCGGTGCTTGGGTCTTGAATGGGCAGCTTTTCGCGGCTGAGCGAGCCATTCGTGAAGGCATCAGCGTTATAGCGGTAGCCTGTTTCGGTGCGCTCCACAATCCCGCTGCCGATCAGTGTGGCAGTGTTCGCCCAGATCAATTCATCGCGGGCAAGTGCCTCCAGCCGAGCAGCGTTGTTCGGGTTGGCAAGGTGGCACAAGAAGCAGTTCATCTCGCCGCCGTCGCCCTGCTCGGCAGCAGACGGATAGAGCCGCTCCAGCCCGAAGCCCAGATCGGCGCGGCTGTGCGCGCTGTTCGCCATGATAAACGCAGTATCATGGCAAGTGCCGCACGTTTTCGCCGTGCTGATCGGTGCATTACTCTGCAAAACGCTCACGCCGTCGGCATCAAGCAGAGTAACAGGCGGATGCATCGGCGAGGCGAGGTTGCCGCCGCCTTGAGCGCGCACTTCTAAGCGCGCCGCCAAGAGCAGCGTTAGCGCACCGAGCGTGATGAGGGTGAGTCCGAGTAGGCGTCGTGTCGTCATGGCGATTTCCTCACTTGCGCCCGCCCCAGATCAGCGGATCGCCCATATAACCAAGCGCTTGCCAAGCCATGCGTGTGCTTTCGCCGTGGCAATCGGCGCATTGCAGCGCGTCGGCTTTGGGCGCCACCTGATGGGTTTGCATGTAGTACATAATGGTTGGCGCAAAGCCATACTGACCGCTGTATGGCAAGCCGGTTGCCTGCGCGCCGGCAACAAACGCCTTGTCCCAGTCGAAATGCACCCAGTAGCCGCCGACGGTGTTCGGCTGCAACAGGTAGTTGTAGACTTTATCGTAGGGTTGGTTACCCAAATGGACTTTGAAGGGATAAATTTTGGCGTTGGGATCGTTGATATTGCCTGCCAACGGATTCAGCACAGTTGGCACGTTTGGGTCAATCGGATCGCCGAGCAAGTAGCGGTCACTTAAGCCATTGAACCAAAAATATTGTGGCATAAAGTTCTGCTCATATTCAAATGAGCCTTTCATCTTCAAATAGTGGTGTGGGTCTTCTGCCAAATCTTGCCCGGCGGTAGACCAATCCCAAAGCATCTTGGTGGCATCGCGGCGGGCGCCAGCAGGAATATGGCAAGTCTGGCAGGCAACGCTGGCAGTGTGCGCGTTCAGGCGTGCATCCTGATGCGTATTTTCGGCGTGGCAATCTGTGCAGCCAATTTGCCGCGTCAGCACGTCGGCGCTGGAAGTGAGCGACCGCCCGCTGATGATGTGATCCGTGGTGACGTGGCAGGTGATGCATTCAAAGTTCAGCTTGCCCATGTGAACATCGAGCGCTGGGTTTGGGAAATACATGCTCTCGTCAAGGTCGCCATGCTTGACGGCATTGCCGCCGCCGCCGTTAAAGTGGCACGTGCCGCAATTTTGGCGGGTGGGTGCGCCAACGCTGCGCGCTGCCACCAGCAAATCTACGCCTTGTGCGGGCTGCCCGGCGGCTGCCTTAAGGTATGTGCCGCTCTGATCGTGGCAGACGAGGCAATCTATGTTCTCTACGTTGGTGAAATCGTACTCAGCCTCGTTCCAACCGTAGCCGGCATGGCATTTGGTGCAGCCCGTCCAGTTCGACTGAATGCCGATGCAGAAGTTGTTGAGCAGGTTCATTTTGCCCACGCCAATTGGCTGATCGCGTTCGCCAAACACGACAGGCTCTGCCTGCCATGTGAAGTGAACGCTGTGCAGCATTTGCTGTCCGGACTCGGCATGGCAGGTGAGGCACGCTCGCGTTACATCGCTGCCCGTCTTAAATTCACCGCTGATGAGCGCTGCATGGCTGACAGGCTGCGGTGTGGCGCGTATGGGTTGCCAAGGGCTTGGCGTGGTGGGTGTGGTATCGCGTAGGGCGATCAGCATCGGCACACCAATGATCAATAAGGTTACGCCTAATCCGATCAACCAGATATATCTAAATTTTTGGAGCATGGTGGCGGCTTCCTACACTTAAATCACAATTCATCCGTCAGCGGATATGCCTTCAGTGTATGCCTGCTCACCATCAAAAACAGGTGCGACTCATCATGTTTTGCTTATGACAGATCACCATTTCGATAAAAACTGCCGATGGGAAAGCATAACAGTGTTTTATGCTTTGCGGGTAACAGACTGGGGTGGCTTTTTAAGGAAAACTGCGCCGTCTCCTCACAAAGATACACCTTCTCTGAACAGCACACACGGAAAGAGGGATGGGCAACATATAATTCACCACGCTTTGCACCATGCTCAGCCTTCTTTTTTGCTCAATTTTGGGCTAAAATTGCCGATCCGCTTGGTGTTCCAGAAAAGGAGTTTCGCACAATGCCTGAACGCATGTTGCCGCGCCGCACGCGCCCAACCATGGCTGCCAGCTATGGCATTTCGGCAGATGAAAGCGGAATGCTCACTTGGGCATGGGTCGAGGATCAACTCAGCCGCGCCCGCAACTATTGGCTCTGCACCGTGCGCGCCGATGGCAGACCGCACGCTGCGCCAATTTGGGCAGTCTGGTATGAGGGCGCGCTCTACTGGGGCGCTGACCCGAACTCGGTGAAGGCGCGCAACCTAATGGCGCGTCCCACAGTGAGCCTGCACCTTGAGAGTGGTGATGAGGTCGTCATTTTAGAAGGCATGGCGCAGCGTGGCATCCCAGAGGCAATCGTAGCAGAAGTTGGGCGGCGTTACACAGCCAAATATGGGCTAGGAGCCGGTGACTTGCCAACGGCAAACGCTTACTACTGGCTGAAGCCGAAGGTTAGCATGGCGTGGCATGAGTCGGCTTTCCCAACCACGGCGACGCGCTTCTTGTTTGAGGGATAACATAAGTAACGGCACACACTACTAATAGCAGTTGTGTGCCGCACAGCATGTTTGCGTAAGCAGCGGTTCGCCTAGACCAACCTAGACCATGTGGTTTGACAGCGTACCTTAAGCAGCGTATGGTTAGCAATAGTCCAGTTGAGCTGAGGGAGTGATCTATGCTGAACATTGGTGTGCTTGCCCTGCAAGGTGATTTTGCCGAACATGCTGCTATGTTGCGCCGCATTGACGCACGCCCTATCGAAGTTCGCAAAGCGGAACAGCTTGCTGATTTGCATGGTTTGATCATACCCGGCGGCGAAAGCACAACCATCAGCCGTGTGGCGCACGCCAGTGGACTCTACGAACCGCTGCGTGCCTTTGTGCAGCATAAACCAACGTGGGGAACGTGCGCCGGCGCGATTTTGCTCGCCAAGCACATCACAGGGCAGGCGGCGCATTTCGGCGTGATGGATATGACCGTGACGCGCAACGCTTTCGGGCGGCAGGTGGATAGTTTCAGTACCGATCTGACGGTGGCGGGCTTTGATGCACCGCTGCGCGCTGTGTTCATCCGTGCGCCGATCATCGAGTCGGTGGGTGCGGGCGTCAGTGTGTTGGCGTGCCTGCCTGATGGTCGGATTGTGGCAGCGCGGCAGGGACATTGGTTGGCAACCGCCTTTCATCCCGAACTGACGCCTGATCCGCGCCTGCACACCTACTTTTTGGAGATGTGCTATCAGCAGCGCGTGGTGCTGTAAGGCGGACGGGGCAACTGGATAAGGCACTCAGCTGCCCATGCTTGCGCCTAGCGAATGCCCAAGAAACTTAGAAAACCACCCACTTGTTCTGCTGCGCCACAAACAATGCTGCCGAAATCTCTAATCGCATCCCCTACACTGTCCCCAATATTTTTGATGAGTCCTAAGCCATTCACTACCGTACCCAGTCCGCCTCCAATGAAGTCAACACCCGCCTTTGCGACACCGCCTGCCGCTACCATCAAATCACCCTTAGAGAATCCTTCAACAATTGCCGCTGCTGATTTATCAATGAATCCGTTCAGGCTGAAGTGTTTAAGGGTTCTCTGAAAGTCGGTTGCATATTTGCGAATTTCTTCTGCACGGGCAAGGTTGCCGTAGGAGAGCGCCTCAGCGTTTTCAGCAATGAGCGCCGCGCCCACATTGCCCACAATTTGTATGCCGGCATCCACCAGCAGCCCGGTACCACCTAGCGAAAGGACAGCTTTAGCGCCACCGCTGAGCAGATGTGTGGCGATTGTTTCACCCGTTATGGGCGTGCCACTTACGAAGTCTAACAGGACGCCACTCAAAGTGCTAAAGGCTGTTCCGCCTAGCACTTTTCCAAATTTTCCGCTCAGTGTTTTAAGAATATTGTTACTAGAGTTACCCGTGAAAAACTTCTCAACCATTTTCTCAGCGATATAACTGCCGCCCTCATGGATGGCAATCTTCGTGCCTTCTCCAAAGGTTCGTATGAGGAATGCCGCCACATCAGGTTTGGTGAAGAGCGCAGCTAACGTGCCAGTCGCTGCAAAGGGCAATGCCGCAGGTGTTGCAGACAGCGCAGCAGTGGCAGCCAGTGCTGCGGCTAAGCCACCGAGCGGATTAGTCCCTGCCTGTTCGGTGCCGCTGCCCTCGCCAAAGAAAAGCAACCCTGCTTGGCGCTCGTGTTCTTCTAGCAGCGCAACCGTGCGTTTGACGGCTGTGCTTGCCTCATCCAGCGCGGCGCGCAGCCGCTGCATTGCAGGCAGCACCTCATGATCCATTTCGGCATAAAATTGTCGTGCGCCCCTGCCAAGCCAACTGCCGCGCAGTGCCTCAAGGCAATTCCCCACCGATCTCGTTAGGGCAAAGGTTTGGTCAGCCTGCCCAGTCAACACGGATGCAATAGCTTTCAGATCGTCGTAATTTGCCTGAATTATGGGCGCGCTCATGTCGTTCTCCTTACGGAAACATACTGTTGCTTTATTAGCATAAATAAATTTAGGCTAAAAGTCAATAAAGTAAACCATAACAACTGACGCTTTTTTCAACCCAAAAGTTTGGAGGCGAAATGAGGCGTAAGAAGATTGAAAGGCACACCCACCATAAACGACCTTGGGCGCGCAATTGCGCCGTGCGCCCAAACACGCCATAATGGACACATACAGCATTTCTTGAAAGGCGCTTTTTCCTATGGACTCCCGTATTTAGAAAATGGCGAGCGTCCTCGTCAATTATTCCACACGCATCAAGCCCGGTGATCGCGTGCTGTTTCGCGGCACCTCGCCCTTAGCGCAGCCGCTGATGCAAGCGCTGACCGCAGAGGCGCTCAAAGCGGGCGGCATTCCCTTTAACTACCTGCACATGAGCGCCGAAAACCGCATCGCGGCGGAAAATGGCAGCCTTGATCAACTGGCAGCCGTCAACCCGATGCTCAAATTGATGTACGATACGGCGGATGTGATCATCCGCATTGAGGCAGCCGACAACACCGCCGAGCTAAGCGGTATTCCCACTGAAAAGGTGCAGGCACGAATGCGCGCCTTTGGCGAGCTGCTCAATATTCAAATGGAGCGCGAAGGCAGCGGATCGCTGCGCCGCTGCACGACGCTGTTCCCAACGCCTGCCTATGCCCAAGATGCCAACATGACGCTTGCCGAGTACGAGGATTTCGTCTACCGCGCCTGCTTGGTCGAGACAGATGATCCCATTGCAGGCTGGTTGAAGATGGAGGCTGAACAACAGCGCCTTGTGGATTATCTGCGTGGCAAACAGCGTCTGCATGTGAAGGGCAAACATATTGATTTACAGATGAGCGTGGCGGGGCGCACTTGGGAAAACGCCAGTGGGCGCGTCAACTTTCCCGATGGTGAGATTTTCACCGGGCCGGTTGAGGATAGCGTTACGGGTTGGGTGCGTTTCACCTATCCCGCCTTTTATAATGGTGGCGTGGTGCGCGGCGCCGAACTTTACTTTGAGGACGGCGTGATCAAGCGTGCCACTGCCCAAGAAGGCGAGGCATTCCTGAACGCCGTGCTGGATACCGATGCAGGCGCACGGCGCTTGGGCGAGTTCGCCATAGGCACCAATCGCGGCGTGGATCGCTTCACGGGTCACATCCTGTTTGATGAGAAGATTCACGGCACCGTCCATATGGCAGTTGGGCGCGCCTATCCACAGACGGGCGGCGTGAATCACTCCAACATTCATTGGGATATGATCTGCGATATGCGCGATGGCGGGCAAATCTTTGTGGACGATGTGCTGTTCTACCAAGATGGCGAGTTTTTGGTTTAGGGTGTGCGTATGTCCTCTAAAAACATCCTCTACTACGGCACGCCGAACGAGCCGCCGCCTTTTGTGCCATTGCGCGCTGGCGCGCTCACGCTCTACTATCAGCACGGCGACCTGCGCCACATTCGTGTTGGTGAGCGTGAGGCAATCCAGCGCATTTATGTTGCCGTGCGCGATGAAAATTGGAATACCATTCCCTTCAGCGTGAGCGACCTGCACCTAGAGCGTGCCGAACGCGCCTTCCGCCTCACCTTCACCGCACAGCACACCGAAGGCGCTATCAATTTCCGTTGGCAGGCTGAGATCAGCGGGACAGAGAACAGCACGCTGCGCTTCAGCATGGCAGGCGAAGCACTCAGCGCCTTCCGCCGCAATCGGATCGGCTTTTGTGTGCTGCATCCCGCGTCCGAGTGCGCTGATCTTCCCGTTTGGATCGAGGCGCCCGATGGCACGCGCAGCGAGAGCCGCTTCCCGCGCCTGATCGCGCCTGAACAGCCCTTCCTCAACGTGCAGGCGATGGGCTACCGCATTGGCACAACAGAGATCGCGCTGCGCTTTGAGGGTGACATTTTCGAGACCGAAGATCAGCGCAATTGGTCAGATGCTTCTTTCAAGACCTACTGCACGCCCAGCGCGCTGCCCAAGCCTGTAGCTGTGCCTGTTGGCGCGCAAGTGCAGCAGGCAGTGACCTTACACGCCAGCGGTGCGCTGCCTGACGCGCCTGCCAGCACGCCGATCAGCAGTGTGTACGTGGGCGATTTTGACCGCCGCCTGCCGCAAATCGGGCTTGGTGTGGCAAGCCATGCTAAGGCGCTGATGCCTAGCGAGATGGCACGGCTGAAGGCGCTCAATCTCTCACATTTGCGCGTAGACCTACGGCTTGGCGTTCAGAATTGGCATCAACTCTTGCGCCGCGCCGCACTAGAGGCAAAAGCGCTGGCTATGCCGTTGGAGATCGCGCTCTACTGTACCGCGAACGCTGAATCCGAACTGCGTGCTTTGGCGGCTGCCCTGCCAGAAATTGCACCACCTGTGCTGCGCTGGCTGATCTTTGACGCGCAGCAGTTTGTGACGCCGCCGCCACTGCTCAACCTTGCGCGGCACATCCTCGCCCAAGAGGCAGTCGGGGCGCCGTTTGTGGCAGGCTCGCACGCGCAGTTCACCGAACTGAATATGAACCGCCAAGCCTACCCAAATGCTGATGGCTTGGTCTATGCCTTCAATCCGCAAGTTCATGCCGATGATCATGAGAGCTTGATCGAGAACATCGCCGCGCAAGCGGCTATGGTTGCCACAGCGCACAGCTTTGCGCCTGAAAAGACACTGCATATCAGCCCGATCACGCTCAAGGCGCGCTTTAACCCTGCTGCCACAGGCGATGAAGCACCACCACCGCCTGATGCGCTGCCACCACAAGTTGACCCGCGCCAAACGGCGCTGATCGGTGCGGCGTGGACGCTTGGCAGCCTTGCGGCACTGTGCCTGACGCCTGTTGGCAGCCTGACCTACTACGAGACGACAGGCTGGCGCGGCGTGCTGGAACGCGAACAAGTGACGCCACACCCGCGTTTTCCGTCGTTGGTTGGCGCGGTGTTTCCCATGTATCACGTCTTTGCGGATGTGGGCGAGTTTGCGGCGGCAGAGGTTGCGCCCTTGCACAGCAGTTCACCGTATTTGGCGGGCATGGCGCTGCGCGAGGACGGCAGAACGCGCCTGCTGATCGCCAACCTCAGCGCTGCGCCGCACCTGCTGACGCTGCACAGGCAAGGCAGCTATCGGCTGCGCGTATTGGATGAAAACAGCGCCTTGCAAGCCATGATGCAGCCTGAGGCATTCCGTGCAACAGGCGATCTGCACAGCACTGGGGCGGAAGGGCTGAGCCTGACCTTGCTGCCGTATGCCATTGCCACGCTGGATGCGGTGGGGATGTGAGAACATCTACAACATTATTTCTGCAACGCAGCGCGCAAGGAGTCCCACACTTGCCGTGAGCGCCAAATCATTGGCAACGAGGGCTGTGTATTTTTCCAGCCATAGGGCAGGGTGTTGCACAAGTCGCAAATAGTATTTAAGTGAGGGTAAGACGCCATTCACAATAAACTGGCAAGCGTGCTGCGTTTGCAGAAAAGCAATTTTATCAGCAAGCGCAGCGTGATCTTTTTCTAGGCTGTTCGGCTCATGTGTCGTTAATAGATAATAGCGGTCGGGAGCGCTATTTTGCACTTTATGATAAGCATCTTCAAGCATGGTTGGTGTGATTGGTTTTTGATATTTAACCTCAACAACCTCGAAGAGAGTGCCGTCTTCACGAAGAACCTCAAGATCGCCAGCAGCTTTGGCGCGCATGTCCGCACTGGTGTGCGATCCAAGCGGCTTTAGCGTTTTTCCTGCATAGCGCCGAACATCTTCTATAAGCAACTCGTAGACCGCATAAAGTGCTAATACAGGCAGGCGCGCTGCGCCACTGCCTGCATAATGGTGATCAAAGTGATCTTTCACAAGTGCCGTAGCCTGATTAATTGAAAGCACTGGCGCTATTGTGGGCGATGGCACACTCTGTTTGGTCATTTGTGATAAAAGCAGAGCAAACAAGGCATACAAAAGCTGTTTGGCATTGCTTTCGCTTGCTTGTGCTGCATCAATAATTTGAAGGAAGGACTCTTTAACGCGCTTGTTGCGAATATGCCCAGGAAATGTTGAAGTGAATGGGTGTGGTTGCTCTATAGAGCGTGTCAGCCAAGCACTTTCCGCCATTGCATAGTGCCGAAAGTGTGTTTTCATAAACGGTGTGACATATTTTGTATCAAAGGTGCGGGCTGAGTAGCCGTTAGGCATTTGCTCCTGATGGTAACGAATATCTTGATGTGGACGCCAAATTTTATAGGTCAGCGAAGTTGTCACAGCGCCCAAAACAGCCTTTTGAGCTTCTGCATTGTCGGCAATCATTTTCAACGCAGTGTAGAGCTGATCGGGTATCGTGGCCGTTGACCCAGTTTGGGCTAATGCATAGGCTTCTTCAAGGATTTGAGGCGGTGATTTTTCCGTCATGCCTCAAACAAACCCGGTGTGAAAGCAAGGTTCTGCAAGCGTTCACGCGCATAAGTGCAATAGCTTTCGTTAATATCAATGCCAATGTAAGTACGCCCTGTTTTGACGGCTGCTACAGCAGTAGAGCCTGCACCAACAAAAGGATCAAGCACAACATCGCCGCGCTCAGTTAAGAGGCGTATCAGTTCCTCCACAATCTGCACGGGATAAATAGCAGGATGTGGACTGCCCTTCAACGACTCAACCGGTGTGGTGATCACATCCCGTTTGAGGCGGTTACCATGAATACGGATAATGGTGAAGCCGTTTCGTTCAAGCTGAATCTTCCTGCCGCCTTCTTGCCCACCGAAGGGTTCAGCATGAATGCCGCGAATCTTCATCCGAAAGCCTTGAATGGCGCCGCTTTGGACTTCTTCAATCACAGCTTCAAGGGCAGTGCGCGCCATCGCCTTTTGCGTTTCGCTCAGGCTAGAGCGTGAAATTAAACCAAAGTATTTCTGTCCTATCTTGGTGTGGGAGCCGTTACTTTCAGCGGGCGACTCATTCGAATCGCGTAGAAATGCCTCTGGAAAATATTTATAGCCCTCACTTTTGACAAAGTGGAAAAAGGGTTCTGTGCTGCTGACCAAGCGCCGCTGAAATTGGCGCGGTGTTGGGTTCAGCTTCACCCATGTAATGTTGTTGACTAATGTCACTGCACAGCGCTCGGTGGCGGCAATTGCAAAGCGATAGGGCATTAGTAATAAACTGCTCTCCTCGTATTTATCGCCAAGGTTGAAAACAAGGCTGCCCGTCGGCTTGATGATCCGCACACATTCACGAAAAATATTGAGCAGTGCCTCGATATAGGCTGCTGGTGTTGCCTCATTGCCGATTCCCTCACCGTAATCGCGCTGTTTGTAGTAGGGCGGTGAGGTGACCACCAAGTCAACGCTGTGGCTAGGGAACGCTCTGAGCAACAGCGCGCTGTCGCCGCAAACAATCTCATTTTGGTAAGGTAGCTGCATGTGACAAACTCGCTGCGTAGAGATGCCCTGATGTTAGCCCATTTTGCCATAGCCTGCAATGGCACACCACACCCACGCAGCGCACAGCCTTGCCCAATTTGCCAAACAGAGTAGACTCTTAACCACCATGCACAATAAACCGAGAAAGTAACCAGAACGACCTATGGAGCTACCCTTTACGCTTCAACGTTTGCCGCCAGAGGCACTCGATGTGCTGCGCTTTTTGTACAAGCATCAGGCGGCGGCTGCCAGTGCCGAAATCGAGCAGGGCGCCCAACTCTCGGCGCGTTTAGTTGGGCGTGCTATTCGGCGGCTGATCAACTTCCGCCTCATCCAACATAGTTTTGAGAGCTACGCACTGACGGGCGATGGTGAATTGGCTGCCCGCCAACTGGCAGACTATGACGCTGCCATTGCCGCCGCCGCAGGCGGCGGGCGCTCCGAACTGCCTAAAGTGCCGCGCCGTCTGACGGTGGTGATGCCGCGTGTGCTGCGCGCCAACACACCCACCGATCTGTTTGTGGGCGTGAACCCACCGACTGCTAATACGCCACAACTTACCAAAGAGGTGCATATCACCCTGCGCGTAAGTGCCTTAGGCGGCGTGTTAGGCAGCAGCGATTTTGGTCTGGTGGTGCCTGTGGATAAGGCAGCCCAGCCCGCCAAAGTTAGCTTGACACCGGATCAGGCAGGGCGTGCTGTCCGTGTGCGGATTGACGCCTTCCAAGCCGTAGACGCTGATCAGTTGCAGTTTGAGCCGCTTGGCGGCATGTATTTTGATGTGCGCGTCTCGATGGATTCCTCGCAAGATGCTGCCTTGCGCGCCGTTGGCATGGATATGCTGTTGAAGCCGATCAGCGTTTAGGCGCACAAGAAATCTATCAGAAAATCGGGCGATCAGGCTGCGCCACCTACGGCATATGGTACAATTGACATATGCTGATGCTGCCTGACTATCGCGTGCGCCAACGCGACTACCTGCTTGAGATTGCCCGTGCGCTCACCTCGCGCCTAGATGTGGACGAGGTGTTGCGCCTCGTCTTAGGCGCTTCAATTGCGATGCTGGGCGGTGAAGTCGGTCTGATCGCCTTGCGCGATCCCGATGATCACTTTCGGGCGCGGGCAAGTGTTGGCGTGCCTGAAGGCAAATTAGATGTCTTCAAGCCGCTGCTAGAGAGCATCCTGCTGAACGAGACGCACAGCGGCATTCAATACAGCCAGCTCGATCTGAAAATGCGCCTTGTGGCACGTGCGCTCGACTTGCGTCTGCGCCAAGCAATCACGCTGCCGATGATGGTGCGTCAGCAAATTCTAGGCGTTGTCTTCGTCTTTCGCAGTTATAGCGGCGAATACAGCGCCAATGATCAGAGCATTCTGCAGAGTTTCGCCGATCAAGCTGCCATTGCCGTCCACAACGCACAGCTTTATGAGCGTCTGAGCGCTGAACAGCAGCGCCTGAGCGCCATCCTTGAACACAGCGCTGATGGGGTGCTGATCATGGATTCGTCACAGCGCATCGTCGGCTTTAACAAGGCATTGGCGCGCATCACAGGCTGGAGTCAGGCAGAGGCACTTGGGCAAATGCACGATAGCCTGATCTTTTGGGAGCATGTGGAGCATGGGCAGCCTTTGGGTGCCGCTCTCGCCAGCGGCTGGTCTCAGCAGCACACTGCCAACGCCGATGAGCCTAACACGCGCTATGTGGAAGGTGATTTGCGGCGGCGCGATGGATCACGCATTAGCTTGGGCGTCACTTACTCTTTGCTGTTGGATGATGAGGGACGCCTGCAAAACATTATTGCCAATGTGCGCGATATTTCCCATTTTCGGCGCGCACAAGAGGCAAAATCCGCCTTCATCTCGGCAGTCTCGCACGAGCTTAAAACACCCGTCGCACTCATCAAGGGCTATGCCAGCACGCTGCGCCGCGAGGATGCTCAGTGGGATGAGGCGACTGTGCAGCGTGCGCTTGCCGTTATTGAAGACGAGGCGGATCGCCTGGCAGCGCTCATTGAGAATTTATTGGCTGCCTCGAAATTGCAAGCGGAAGGGATGCGCCTGAGCCAGCTTGCCGAAGTGGATTTGGTGGAGTTGGTGGAACGTGCCGCAGAGCGCTTCCAGACACAGACCGAAAAACACCGCCTAAGCGTGGCGTTTCCACCTGAGTTTCCCACTGTGCGTGGCGATGAAGTGCGTTTGCGCCAAGTCTTTGATAACCTGATCAGCAATGCCATCAAATATTCACCCAATGGCGGCGAAATTCGCATCAGTGGCAGCTATGATAGGGAAGGCGTCACCATCAGCGTAAGTGATCAAGGTGTGGGCATTTCGGCGGAAGAACTGCCCAACATTTTCGAGCGTTTCTACCGTGTGGATAGCGCCCTGAGCCGCCGCACACAAGGCACCGGCTTAGGGCTGTATCTGGCGCGTGCCTTTGTGCAAGCACACGGTGGCAAGTTAAGCGTGGAAAGCACACCGCAAAAAGGCTCAACTTTCTACGTCTGGTTGCCGCGCCTTCTGGCTTCCTGACCAATTCGTGTATGATCAGCAGGGCGGTTCGTCCTAACCGCCTCTACCTTGCAAGGAGTTTCTGAGCTATGTTTCCACCAATGGCGCGGCAGATCAACTGTCCCAATTGCCGCCAACCCTTCACCGCGCAAATCGAACAGATTATTGATGGCGGGCGTGATCCGAACGCGAAGGCGCGCTTCCTGGGTGGGCGCACCAATACCGCTCGATGCCCATACTGCAATTATGATTTTCGCCTGACGACGCCCGTCTTGTATCACGATGCCACCAAAGAACTGCTGCTGATCAACATTCCAATGGAACTTGGCTTACCCTCTGCTGAACAAGAGCGCGTGATCGGTTCGATGACGCAGGCAATCGTCAACAGCTTGCCGCAAGATCAGCGCAAGGGCTATTTGCTCATGCCGCGTTCCACGCTCACCTTGCAAGGCATGATGGAGACCATCCTAGAGGCAGACGGCATCACCAAAGAGATGATCGAGGCGCGCCGCAACAAACTGCGCCTTGCCGAGCAGTTCCTGCAAACTGACCCTGCTGCGTGGGAAGCACTTGCCCAGCAGCATGATGCTGATCTGGATGAGGAATTTTTTGCCATGATCACTGCTTCTGCGGAAGCAGCCCTGAGCAATGGGCGACGCGATGTGGCACAGGCGATGCTTGGTCTGCGCGATCAACTGCTCAGCTTTTCCAGCATGGGGCAACGCCTGATGGGTGAGGCAGCACAGCAAGAAGCGCTTATCCAAGCAGTGGCGGGCGATCTGAATGCGATGGGCAGTCAGATCAGCCGCGAGATGCTGCTTGACCTTTCCGTGCGCTATGCCCAAGAAGATGCTGCCCATAAGATCGAGGTGCTGGTTGGCTTAGCGCGCCCTGCCCTAGATTACAGCTTCTTCCAACTGCTGGCAGAGCGCATTCAGGCCGCCGCTGAGGCTGACCAACAAACCTTGATCGCTTTGCGCGATCACTTGCTGACGCTGACTCAGGCGGTTGACCAGCAGACGCAGGCGTTGGCACAACAGGCTGCGGCTGCCTTGCAGGCGATCATCAATAGTGAAGACTTGGACGCTGCCATTCGCTCACGCCTTGATATGATTGACGATACGTTCCTCTCAGTGCTATCTGCCAATATTCAGAACGCTGAGCAAACGGGTAATCAGGTAGCGGCAACACGCCTGCGTGAGGTGATGGATCGGATTATGGCGCTGCTGCAACAGGGTGCGCCGCCTTCCATTCAGTTCATCAACGAGTTATTGCAGCAGCCAACGGCAGAAGGCGCACACGCCATGTTGGTGGAGCGTGCCGCTGAGTTTGGGCGCGAGTTGTTAGATGTAATGACAGCCCTGATTGGCGAGCTGAGCGCACGCGGGCGCAGCGCCACGCTGGATCGACTTGCCACACTGCGAAACATGGCGGCAGAGGTGCTAGGTGACCTTGCTATGCAAGAGGAGGATGACTACGCTGAGGAAGAAACTGACACGGCACCGCCTGCCCTGAGCGAACCGCCGCCCAGCGAAGGTGAAACCAAGCCATCAGGCATTATTCTGCCATTTTCGGCGCGTAAACGCCGTAATGATTAGCAAGGCGCGCCGTAGCGTCTTACGGCTCCGCATCATGCGGAGCCGTTTCCCATTAACCTTTCACTGTGCCGCTTAGCCCGCGCACAAACTGCCGCTGAAACATCAAAAAGACGATGATGATCGGCACAGTTGCCACGATGATGCCAGCCGCAACTGTCCGCAGGTTGCCTGTGAAAGCCCCTTCTAAAAATGCCAAGCCCAGCGGAAGTGTATACAGACTCTCTTGCCGAATCATGAGCAAGGGCCATAAAAAGCTGTTCCACGAGCCGATGAACGAGAAGATCGCCAGCGTTGCCAACCCTGGACGGATCAGTGGCAGCAGAATGCGCCACCAAATGCCGATCTCGCTGGCACCATCAATGCGCGCCGCCTCGATTAACTCGTCTGGGATGGATTGATAAGTTTGGCGCAGCAAGAAGATTCCGAAGGCGTTCGTGCCGAAGGGGATGATCAAGCCTTGCAGCGTGTCCCCTAGCCCTAGCACATTCACTGAGATGATGAAGGATGGGATGAGCGTTAGTTGCTCAGGGAAGATTAGCGTGCTGAGGATCAGGTAGAAGATGGCATCACGCCCACGAAAGCGCATCTTAGAGAGTGGATAGGCTGCCAGCGAACAAGTAAATAATTGCAGCAGCACGACTGAAATTGCCACGACAAAACTATTAAAGAAATAAGCAGGCAGGTTCACATCCGTCCAGACGCGGTAATAATTAGCAGTGGTGGCAGGGAATGAGAACGGCGCCAAGCCCGCGTTTTGGAACACTTCGGCAAAGGTGTTGGTATAGTTACGCCACCAGCCGTGCCGTGTGCCTTCGGGCAGGCTGTCATCCCACGGCAGCGCGGTGTATGCACCTTCTGCCTGTGCCTCGCGCTGACCGTAGCCCCAGCCGATCAAGCCGGGATACGGGATAATTTCAGGCGGGCGCCCAGGTCGGAACACGCTGGCAGAATTCGGGCGCACGCTCATCAACGCCGTCCACAAAAACGGGATGACGGTGATCAGAGCGAAGCTGATCAAGACCACATACCAACCGCTGTTGGCAAACCACTTCTGAAGCCGTTTACGGCGTTGCAGCCGCTTAACATTCGAATTAACGGTTATCACGGCTGCCCCTTTCTAGAAAGCGCAAGTTCGCAATCGAAAAACCGAGCGTTACGATGGTGAAAATCACGGCGATGGCAGCCGCATAGCCCGCGTTCAGGTTCACAAAACCTTGCCGATAAAGGTAAAACATCAGCGTCAACGCGCTATCCAGCACGCCGGCACTGCCGTCAGTCATCACGAAGATTTCTTCAAAGACCTTCAACGCAGAAATGGAGGAAATGATTGCCACAAAGATGATCGCAGGGCGAATGCCCGGCACTGTGATGTAGAGGTGCTGCTGAAAACGGTTGGCGCCGTCAATGGCGGCTGCCTCATAAAGTTCTTCTGGCACGGATTGCAGGGCTGCTAAGAAGATCACCATGTAGAAACCGATGCCGCGCCAAATGGTGACCAACATGACCGAGATCAGCGTTGAGTCTGGATGCGTCAGGAAGTTGATCGGGCGCTCGATCCAGCCCAGCGCCAGCAGCACACCGTTGATCAAGCCGCTCGGCTCGGCAAAGACGATCTCGAAGATCATACCAATTGCCACCACAGAGGTCACCGCAGGAATATAGTAAATGGTGCGGAACACAAAAATGCCGCGTAATTTGCGGTTGACCACAATCGCAAGCGAAATGGACAAGACGATCAGGATGGGCGTCACCACAAGGTAGATGAACGAATTGCGTAAGCCGCGCCAAAAAAGTGGGTCCTGAAACAAGCGCATATAGTTATCTACGCCCACCCACTGTGGTGCTGTCACAATGTTGTAGTTGGTGAAGCTGAGGTAGACGACCGTGACAAGTGGAATGATCAGAAAGATGAAGAAAAAGACAAAGGATGGCAGCAAAAAGGCGTATGCGGTTAGCGTGCGCCACCGTTCACGGCGGCGTTTGCCTTGTGCAATGGCTTCTGCAACGAGCGGATCAGGTGATCTAGGGTAAGGTGTGCTGACCATGGAATAACTCTCCGTGCGTGGGCTAAGCAGCGCGGCAGATTGGTTGGTCTGCCGCGCTATGGTTAACCGCTAAGCGGCATTCTAAGGCAGGTTATTGGGATGAAAGCACCGCATTGATGCGCCCTGCCATATCATCAGCTGCCTGCTGGGGCGATTTGACGCCAAGCAGCGCCGCTTGGAACTCGCCCAAGACGATCTGCTCAACTTCCGAAAGGCGCGGGAAGTTCAGGATGTTTGTGTTGACGGCAGTGGTGAAGTATTCCTTTGCCAACGGGCGCAAGCTGTCGGTGAGCTGTGTACCTGTCGTCTGGAAGAAGGGATCGTCATAACTCTTGAGGTTGGAGGAGTAGATCGGCACTTCCCGCGAGAAGGCGGTTTGTGTATCGGCATTCGTCAAAAAGATGGCAAAGGCGAGGGCAGCCTTCGGGAACTTGCTTTCCTTCGGGATGACTAGTGTTTGTACACCACCGATATTGCGGATGTTGGCTGCACCAACCAATGCGTTGACCAGCTTCAGGCTGTTGTAGACTTCTTCGTTGTTCTCGCGGACAAGGCGCAGCAGCTGCGGACCGGTTTGCAACAGCAGGATTTCGCCTTCGCTGAAGCGGTCAATCATCTCGCGCACATCGTCGGTCAGGCTGGCACGCGGGATGTAGTCGTTATCGAGCAGGTCTTTGTAGGCAGCCAAAATGCCCGCTGCACGTGGCTCGGTGTTAAAGATAACCTGCGAGCGATCATCGTTATACACGGGAATGCCTTCACCCACGAACGCATTTAGCACACCCAAGCCCGCCAATTCGCCCCAGGGGAACGAATACAGGTAGTACTTACCGTCGCTCTCCTCACGGACGCGCTTGGCAAAGGCAAAGGATTCTTCCCACGTCTTGGGCAGGTCTTCCAACGTCAAGCCGAGTTCTTCAAGGATAAGCGTGTTGACCGCCATCGTGTTGGAAAGTGCCAAATACCAAGGGATGTGATAGGAAACACCATTGAAGGTCACCTTCGTCCACGCGCCATCTACATATTCGGCACGGATTTCCGGATAGGCGGCGCCAACTGCCTCATCCATATTCATTAGCACACCTGCTTCCGCCAGCTCTGCTACCCAGCCATCGCTCATATTGATCACATCGGCAGGATTGCCTGCGGCGAAGCTGTTGCGGATGTTATCACGGGCGCCTGCGGCAGGCTGCCCTTCCATGATCACCTTCACGCCGGGATAGGTTGCCTCAAAGTTCTTGATGACCTGGTTGAGGTAATCCTCAAAGTCGGGCGTGAGCGCCCAGGGCCAGAAGCGGATTTCGGCGCCTTCTTCCACACCGTCAATCACGCGCCAGCGATCATAGTCAGCTTGGCTCGGGTTCCAGAAAACGCCCGTCAGATCGCGGTTGGGGCGGTCAGGGCGCTCTTGAGCAAATGTTACATTGGTTAGGACTGCTGCAAGGGCAACAATCAGCAAAATAAGGGTTAGACGTTTCATTGGATAGTGTTCCTTTTGCCTAAAAAAGTTGATCGAAAAGTTAAAGGGTCTAGATTCAGTGCAGCGGCTAGGCGTGTTGTGTGCGCTCCTTTCCTAGGTAACAATTGGCACGTGCGTAGTGACTCGGAAAAAGTAGCGGCAGCGGTCACCACGCACCAACGACTTGGAGAACTCTATCGGCGTGCGGTCAGCCGAATAGGCAAGCAGCCGCACCAGCATGGCAGGCGCATTCGGCTCAACGCGCAGATGCAGCGCTTCATAGGGCGTGGTCAGTGTTGGCTCTAGTGTGTGTTCCGTCTCGCTAATCCGCACATTGTAAAGGCGTTCCAACACTTGATAGAGGCTCTGATTCTCAAGGTCTTCTGTCAGCAGGCGCGGAAACAGATCGTAGGACAGGTAAGATGTCTCCACCATCAGCGGATCATTGTTGGCCAAGCGCAGCCGCTTGATCAGGATGACTTGATGATTGCCTTGCAAGCCGAGGCGGTGTGCCACGATAGGTTCCGGCGTAGTGAGGATTTGTTGCAGCACGCGGGAGGTTGGTATCAAGCCTGCTTCACGCATCCGCTGGCTGAAACCGATCACGGTTGGCGTGAATGCCTGCACCACACGCCGTTCACTCACCGAGTTGCCCACTCCCTGCCGTCGCTGAAGGAACCCCTTCCGCACTAGACCATCTATTGCCTGCCGAACCGTCATGCGGTTTACACCGTAGTATTGGCTTAGCAAGCGCTCGGAGGGCAGCATATCACCCGCTTGCAAGAGGTTGTTCTCGATCAGCTCGATCAAGTTCTCTTGAATGCGCTCGTAGAGGCGCAAGGTCTGGTTATCTGAGAGCCTAAAATATTCGGGCTGCATATTACCTCTCGCATCTGGTCTAGACCTGTATATAAAAATAACATACCCTTTGGGAGATGTCAAATGGGTGTCAGGGTTGCTATCAAAATCTGCTCGCACACGGTAAGCTGATCCTGTGACCGTTTTTGCAGCGATAGACTCTGGTGACTTTTGATCATCCTGAACATTTAGCGATAGCAATTGCCTGTGCCACTTTCCGAAGGGGCATAGCCGTTAGGAAAATTACGCACTGCACGGTACACTGTGTGGATTGTGGCATGATGCACTCTTCGGAAAGGGCAGGCGTGTGACGCGAATTATATCCCTACATTCCTTCACAGAGGGCGCGGGCAGAACGACCCTTGCCGCTAACATTGCCGCACTGATGGCGCAACGCGGGCAGCAGGTGGCGTTATTATGTGCGCGCACCGATGATCCGACTTTACGGCATATATTTACCTTGCGCAAAGATGTGCCTAGCTTAAACGATTACATTCAGGGCAGTGTGCCAATCGGGGAAATTGCTCAAGATGTCACCGCACAGATCGGCTTGGCACGCGGCAGGCTCCATGTGGTAGAGCTGGGCGTGCCAAGCGGCGCACCACCCAGCCTGAATGTGCTGAGCAGTGCCTTAGATACGCTCAGTGAACTGCTGCATTTAGATGTCGTGCTGATTGAAAACCCTGCCGGGCTGGCGCGCAGCGCGCTGACCTTGATCGCGCTTGCCCATTTGCTGACCATTGTGCTGCTGCTTGATCAAGAGCATTACAACGGTGTTTCGGTGCTGCTGGACGTGGCAGAGCGGCTTGGTGTGCCGTTGGTGCGCCTGATCGTTAACCAAGTCTCGTCCGAGTTCACACAAGCAGAAGTTAAGCTGCGCGTTGAGCAGACCTACCAACAGACAGTGGCAGTGGTCGTGCCGTATTCGCCTGATCTGAACGGGCGCAACGGCTTGATCGTCGTCCAGAATAGCAGCCATGTTTTTTCTGCGGCGTGCAGCGTCGCCGCCTCTGCTTTGTTGGAAGTAAATATTTAAGGATCGCAAAAAAACATTTATACTTCAAAGTAAGCGCATTATGGCAAATGGGGCGTGCCATGTCTGAATTCATCGGGCAAACCATCGGGCAGTACAAGATCATTGCATTGTTGGGCGAAGGCGGCATGGCAACAGTCTACCGCGCACAGCAGCCTACCATGCGCCGCGAAGTGGCGATTAAGATCATCGAGTCGCGCCTAGCGCGCAACCCAGAATTTGTGCGGCGCTTTGAACGCGAGGCGCAGACCGTCGCCTCGCTTAATCATCCGCACATCCTCAAAGTGTTCGATAGCGGTCAGCAAGGTGATCTGCTCTATTTGGTGATGGAACTACAAAGCGGCGGCAGCCTTTCGCAGCTTATCCGCACGCAAGGGCGCCTGCCTTCGGCGCGCATTGCCAAGCTGACCGAACAGATCGCCTCTGCGCTGGATTATGCACACGGGCGCGGCATTATTCACCGTGATCTGAAGCCGCAAAATGTGCTGCTCGATGAGCAAGGCAACGCCATCCTAACTGATTTTGGCATCGCCAAGATCATTCAGCCGGATGTGACCGCGCTGACTGGCACTGGCACGGCGATGGGAACACCTTCTTATATGTCGCCTGAGCAGTGGCAAGGCGGCACCATTGATCAGCGTTCCGATATTTATGCGCTTGGCGTGATGATCTATGAAATGCTCAGCGGCACGCTGCCCTTCAGCTCGGATACGCCCGCAGGCATGATGTACATGCACATTAATCAGCCGCCGCCGCTCATTCGCGGCACGCGCCCTGATCTGCCCGATGCGGTTGAGAAGGTGCTGATCAAGGCGCTTGCCAAACAGCCTGAGCAGCGCTTTAACCACGCAAGCGAACTGGCTGAGGCAATTCGCTTTGCTTTAGAGGGCAAAACGCCGCCCGGCATTGATATAACTGCCATTGGCGCGACCGCCTATGCACCGAACGTCGGCGTCATTCGCCCTCCCACACCCACCATTCCCGACCCAACGCCGCCGCGCCCAACAGCGCCGCAAAGCGGCAGGCGCGGCATTTTTGTCGTTGGTGGTGGGCTGATTGCACTGCTGACGGTTATAGTTGCCGTTTTGCTTGGCAGCAACCTGCTGAATGCACCCTTAGAGGCAACCCAAACCAGCGTGGCTGGCACAGCTGCGGCATTGAACACCACGCCCAGCGAAACGCCAAGCATCACGCCGACCGCCACCGAAACGCCTACAGCAACGCTTACCAGCACGCCCACAGCCAGCCCGACTGCCACACACACCCTCACTGCCACCACCAGCCCTAGCGCTACTGCCAACCCACAGACGCTTGCCGCGCAGACTGCTGCCGTGCAGTTGACCCAAACGGCTGAGGCAAATGCCATCGGGACGCTTGTGCAGCAGAATATCTTAGATGTGAACGCCACAGGCACCGCGATTGCCATCGCCTCGTTCACCAAAACGCCCACACCAACCCGAACCTTTACGCCCACCCGCACCCACACCAACCCGTACAGCAACGCCAACCCGCACGCGCACCTTAACACCCACCCGCACCCTGACGCCTACCCCGAACCGCACCCAAACAGTCGCCGTCATCACGCGGACAGCCCAAGCCCGTGCGCTTGCCCTGACAGCCACCCGCGCTGCCATCCGCACCCCTACGGCGCGTGTGCCAACCCGCGTCCCAACCGCCAACCGCACTGCAACAGCCATCGCTGCCTTGCCCGCGCCTGTTCCCGGCGCACGCTTAGTCTTTGAGCCGTCCAGCGGCAGACTATCCCATACACCCGATGATGGGCAAGTGACCGTGCGGCAAGCAGGCACCGTAGACCTAAGCAATCTCGTGGTAGAGGCGCGCTTTTATACGCCCTACACTGATCAACTCTGGTCGCACGGCTTCTTCTTCCGCCGCGCGACCGATCAGCAGTATCGCTTCATCTTCGATTCGAACAGGCGTTATGCCTTGATCTACAGCTTCAGGCAAAACAGCAGCGCCGATTGGGAATTTGTGACGGTTACTTCGGGTAACTTGCCCGCTACAGCTAATCTGGGGGTCGGATCATCGAACCTTGTGCGGCTGGTGGTGCAAGGCACACAGGCAACCTTCTTCATGAATGGCGCTCGCGTGGCAGTCCTTGATGTCTCGCGCTATCAAGGCAGCGGCATTGTGCAAATTGGCACAGGCTTCTACACGAACAGTGAAAAAGCAGGCGCAGCAACACGCTATGAACGCTTCACCGTTTGGTCGCTCTCAGCAACCGCCGCCGTGCCGACTCGCGTCCCAACCCGTGCGCCAACCGCCAACCGCACCGCGACAGCCGTCGCCGTGCCTGTTCCCGGCGCACGCTTGGTCTTTCGTCCATCCAACGGCAGACTATCCCATACACCCGATGATGGACAGGTGACCGTGCGGCAAGCAGGCACCGTAGACCTGAGCAATCTCGTGGTAGAGGCGCGTTTCTATACGCCCTATACTGATCAGCTCTGGTCGCACGGATTCTTCTTCCGCCGCGCCACAGATCAGCAGTACCGCTTCATTTTCGACTCGAACAGACGTTACGCCTTAATCTACAGCTTCAGGCAGAACAGCAGCGCCGATTGGGAATTTGTAACGGTTACTTCGGGCAACTTGCCCACTGCAACCAATCTGGGGCGAGGATCATCTAACCTTGTGCGGTTGGTGGTGCAAGGGCGAACGGCGATTTTCTACATGAACGGGACTCGTGTGGCAACTCTTGATGTTTCGCGCTATCAAGGTAGTGGCGTTGTGCAGATTGGCACAGGCTTCTACACAGGCAGCGAAAAAACAGGCGCGGTAACACGCTATGAAAACTTCACCGTTTGGTCGCTGCCTTAACTGATAACGTTTTGTGTTACGGAACTAGGGCGCAACTTGGCATATCTGGCTTGCGTAATGATAGGAATGACCGTCAATCGTAAGAGGGCAAAGAGGGTAGACCATGTCTAATCAAGGCTCCGGGCAAGGGTTCGATCTATTCAAGAGTTTGAACAGTCTGCGCGAGACTGTCTCACGCACCATTGAGGATGGCATTTCAGCCGCCAGCGGCACCCAACTGCTGCCGCTGGATATTTATGAAACCGAGACGCATATTGTGATCGTGGCAGGTCCGCTCTCAGGCATTCAGCCCGAGTCCATTGATGTTTCGGTGACGGGCGAAACGCTAACCATCAAGGGCGAAACCAAGCCCGATCTAGATGTTCCCGAAGCGCAGTTCCTGCGGCGCGAACGGCGTTTTGGCGCTTTTGCCCGTGCCATCAAACTGGCGCAGCAAGTACATGCCGATCAGGCAGATGCCGAGTTCAAAGAGGGCTTGCTCAAAATCTCGCTGCCCAAAGTCGAGTCCCCTGATCCGAAGGTGATCAACATCCGCACGGTGGAATCCTAAGCTGATCACAAAGCACAGGGACGCCCTAAAGCGTCCCTGATTCATCACGAATCCCTCGTTACCGCTTCCGCAGCGGCACAACCAGATCGTAAGGAAAATCGGTCAGGCGCTGCACAATGCCATCTTCGTCAATGTAAACTGAGTCCTCAACGCGCACACCATAGCCGCGTTCGGGATAATACAAGCCCGGCTCCACCGTGAAAGCATTGCCCACTTGCAGCACATGCGTGGATTTTTCGCCGAACATCGGCGCTTCATGCACATTCAGCCCAATGCCATGCCCAAGGCTGTGAACGTAGCCTTCCATCGTCCCCGGCTGGCTGCGCTGTGTGGCATGTCCGCGGCTCTCAAAATAATCCAGCACCATCACCTGATATTGGCTGGTTGGCGCACCCACCTTAAAGGCATTCATCACCAGGTGGAAGGCGTGCATCACATCGTCGTAGGCTGCCTGCACAGCTTCAGCAGCGCGCCCCAAGCACCAGGTGCGCGTCATATCGTGGAAGTAGCCGCTTTCGCCGCCACGCGGGAAAATATCAAAGACAATCGAACGCCCAACTTCCAGCACATCGCTATCTTCGCCCACGCTGTGCGGCATACCAGCATCGCGCCCTTGTGCAAAGATGAAGCCTTCGCCATTTTCCAAGCCAAGCGCAGCCTCTTGCGCCTGGATGTAGCGGCGTACCGCGCCAATGGTCAGTGGTTCGCCATATTCATTGATGATCGGGCTGCCGATTGCCTCATCGCTGGCATAATGGCTGCTCAGGAAGTCCCACGCACGGCGCACCACCTCGCTGGTCAAGCGCCCTGCCTCACGCAGTGCGGCAATCTCTGTGATGTCTTTCGTCTCATACATACGGCTGAAAAGTGCCAGCGCCTCATCTTCAAGGGCAAGTTCCACACCGAGATTGCTATCAATCAGGTGCAGCAGATTCGGCAGCATTCCGTTCACAGCCGCTGCGCCATAAAAGCCAACGCGCCCGCGAATGCCCAACTTGCGGAAATAATTTAAGAAGAGTTCGCGGCGCAGCTTGCTTGGCTGGCTGCCAAATTGCTCATAAAGGGCTGCGAAGTCAAAGTCGTAGTGGGTCATCACACGCAAACCGCTTTTGGCGGCTTCGTCCACTTCCATGCCGTTCACAATGATCACAGCCTGCTCATCGCGCTTCTTAAAAATATTGCCGTTGGCTTTGGCACGCCCTGTTAGATAGTCGCGGAAGGTGTTGGGCGTCTCATCACCTAGCACCACGATTGCATCAAGGTTGTAGGTGTGCATCAGGCGGTCGAGATCAGATCGCATTTTCAAAGTTCCTTCATAAATGGGTAAGCACTGCGTGTGCCATACAACACAGCAAGTGGCAAGCTAGTTTAGCACAGCAGGCGCACGGATCGGAGTCACAGCCCGCCCGCGCGCTGCGCCGCTAACTGTTATAGCCGTAGGTCAGGTCGCTCAAGCGATCCACCGCCTTTTGCAGTGCTGGGAACACTTCGCGGTAGACCTCATTGAACAACTTATCATAGATTTGGTGCGTTGCTTGGTGCGGCTGATAGGTGCGCTCGGTGCTGGTCATCGCATCGGCGGCTGCCCGCACGTTCGGATACCAGCCTGCAGCGGCGGCAGCCAAAATGCCCGCGCCAAGATTAGTCGCCTCAGCGGTGCTGGCACACTTCACCGTTTTCCCTGTCACATCCGCCACGATCTGGCACCATAACGCGCTGCGCGATCCGCCGCCCATCAAGACGTATTCATCAATAGCGCGTCCTGTTGCCGCAGCAATGCCCTCCATCGCCAAGCGGTGTTCATAGGCAATGCCCTCAAGGATGGCGCGGTAGAAGTGTTCGCGGCGGTGGGCACCCGTCCAGCCCAGCGTGATGCCCGTCGCTTTTGCATCCCAGAAAGGCGGCATCACAGCGTTCCAATAAGGCACCAACATCAAGCCAAGCGAGCCGGGCGGCAGTTTGCGCGCCGCCGTCTCCAGCACTTCTTCGGGCGAGACGCTCAGGTCGATCTTTCGCAAATCGGCGGCAAAATGCTCCACAAACCAACTGACTGTGAAAGTGCCGCCGCCTAGCACTTCTTCTGGCACAAAGGCGCCCGCAATCGGTGAGCATAGTGTGCGGAAGGCGCGATCTGCCACATATTCATCAGCGTGCGCGCCGCTGACCATCGCCGTGCCGAGATTCAAATATGCCTTGCCCGCCGTAGTGATGTTTGCGCCAAGCCCTGCCGATTGCCCATCGCCGGCACCTGCCACAATTGGCAAGCCCGCCCGCAAGCCTGTAAGCTGCGCGGCTGCCTCGCTCAGCTCACCCAACACACTGCCCGGCAGCGCAATCGGCACAAACTGATCAGGGTTCAACGAGAGTTTATGCATCAGGTCGGTTGCCCAGGTGCCGCGCCGCATGTCAATCAAGCCCATTGGGTCAGCACAGGGCAGGCTGGTCACCCAACGTCCCGTCAGGCGCTGCACCAAGAAGGCGTGAACATCAAGGAATTTGTAGGCGCGGCGCATCATGTCTGGCTCATGCGTTTGCAGCCAGACCAACTTCGGCAGCGATTGCTTGGTGGAGGGCCCTTTGCCCGTCAGATCATGCAAATAGGCGTTCCCAACCAAGCGATCCAGCTCGGCAACTTGCGCCACTGCCCGATCATCCACCCACAAGATCGCGTTGCGGATCGGCTGGCAGGTCTCATCCACTGGCACAAACGACTCGCGCTGATGGGTGATGCACAAGGCGGCAAAGCGTTCCGCGCCCACTTGAGCGGCAAGTTCGCGCAGCACCTTGCACAACGAGTCCCACCAATCTTCGGCGCGCTGCTCATACCAGTTTGGGTGTGGCGAGATCAGCTCAAAGGTGGTGCGGCTTTCCGCCACGCTGCGCCCATGCCGATCCCACGCGATGGCTTTGCAGGCACTGGTGCTGCTATCCACACCGATCACAAGGTCTTTTGAAGCACTCATAAGCGCAAAGTCCTTCTATATGCAGTAAAAATAAACATTCTGCGTACTATTGTACACAAAGGGCGGGAAGTGACTCCCGCCCTTGTGCAGATTTCTCTCGCTGGAAGGTGTAGGTTATTCCTCAATCGAGGCTTGGATGGCAGCCTTGATGTTGCGAAGTGTGGTGGCAATATCTTGTGCGCCGGTGGTCATCTTGCCCAACTCATCGGGGATGGGACCGCCCGTGCCGCTGACGGCTGCCCAACCGGGGAAGTGTGGCTCGGTGCCCATACGCTCTTTGATCGCTTTGAGGGCAGCGGGGAAGTGACGGGTGGTGCCTGCCACAACCTTTGCCTTCTCCAGCACGTTGGGCGCATTGAAGGCGCTGGTGCGAACTGGTGTGTTGCTGGATTCAGCAGCGGCGATCTGGGTTGGTTTGCTGGTTGCCCATTGTAGGAAGATCCAAGCTGCCTCTTGCACGCGGCTGTATTTCGAGAGCGCGATGCACGAACCGCCCTGGTGACCAATGGCTGGCACTTCGTCAAAACTGCAATCTTCGGGTGCGCGTAGCGCCACTTCTTGCGGCAGATCGGCAGTTTCCCACAGACCAACTGTCTGCGAGCGATCTGGCACATCCAGACCTGGGAAGAACTCTGCCCACGAGATCACGTTGGCGCCCAAGCCTTGCGCCATAGCATCGCCCTGACCGCCCCAGTCCCAGGTGGTAACGCCTGCCGGCACATGCTTGGCGAGTTCGAGCATGTATTCCGCGCCCGCCACTGCCTGTGCGTCATCAATCACGACGCTGCCATCGCGCCCGGTGTGCGAACCACCGTGCGACCACAGCCACGCCGTCCAGTCGCACTGGAGCGCGTAGTGACCGGATTTCCACTGCCCGATGTAGCCGCGCACGTCGCTGCCGTCAGCGTTCTTGCTCATGTCTGTAGCGCGCACATTGGCAAGGAATTCTTCCATCGTGGTAGCAGGCTTCAAGCCAAGCTGATCGTAGATGTCCTTGCGGTACATATAGATGAAGATTGGAATGTCGAAGGGCAAGCCGACCAAGCGCCCTTGATAGGCTGCCAACGCCGGGATTAGCTCTGGAACAAAGTCGTCAAAGTCGAAATCGGGCATATTCAGTTCGCTGCCCGTATCTGCCAACAGCACCGACGGATCAATCGTGTCGTTCACAAAGCGCCCCACCCACGCCTGATCCAAGTAGTAGATGTCGTTGGAGGCGGATTCAGTGGCTGTATCCTGCGTGATTTTCGACAGCACCTGATCGAGCGGCGTCTGCTCCCAGATCACGTTGATGCCGGTCAGCGGCGTGAACTCTTGGGCTGCCAAATCGCTGATGATCTGGCTGGGCGCTGTGGATTCCGACGAGATACGGACGGTGGTGCCGGCAAACTTGCCACCGACTTCCTTCAGCCAGGTTTCTTGCTCGCCCGAAAGCTGATAGACGCCCGGGCGCAGCGGCAGGCGGCGGCGCGCTGCCATAGCGCGGTGCATATCCCAGCGCATCATACCCGCCATGCTGATGCCAAAGCCCGCCAGACCAATACGGCGCAGGAACTCACGGCGGCTGATCTGACCCTTGCGGAGCTTTGCGCCCTGTTCGGCAACATAAAGACGTTGCTTGCGATCACGTTCGTTCATGTCAGAAGTTTCCTCTCAAAAAAGACTCGTTCAGAAAGTTTGGACAAAGACTTAGCCTATACATACCGTTCAGTGTGCCTTTAGCGGCATCACCTCCTCTCCAACTCTTTGCTATGTGCCTAACCGCGCACTGCGCCAAGCGTCAGACCGCGGATCAGGTAGCGCTGCACGCCCAAAATGAACACAAAGACCGGAATCATTGCCGCCGTGCCAGCCGCCGAGAGCAAGCCCCACTCTGTCGGACCTGCCGACGTATCGTAGGACTGCATACGGATCGGCACGGTTTGCATTTCGGGCAAGCGCGAGAGGTACAGCGTCAGGATAAATTCATTCCACGAGAAGATCAGGCACAGCACAGCCGCTGCCGCTATGCCCGGCGCCACATAACGAATGATGATCCGCCAGAAGGCACCAAAGCGTGTGCAGCCGTCTACCATCGCCGCCTCATCCAGATCGGTGGGAATATCGTCAAAGAAGGATTTGAGCAGCAAAGTTGCCAGCGGCAAGTTGATCACGACATGTGCCAGCATCACGCCGATGTAGGTGCTGGTTAGCCCAAGCTGCTGATAGAGCCACGAAAGTGGCAGCACAACCGCCGCCGCTGGCATGAAGCGCGTCGAGATGATGAAGAAGACTAAGTTTTGCTTGCCGCGTGGGTTAAAGCGCGAGAGCGCATAGGCGGCTAAGGTTGCCACAAAGATCACGATGGCAGTACTGCTTAGCCCATAAAACAGGCTGTTGGCAATCGGCTGCACCATGGCATAGCCTAATGTGCCACCACCACCAACACCTGCCGCTAGGGCAGTGCCGGTTTGGTCGCGCATGGTGTCCTGATAGCTCGCCTGTCCCAAAATGACGCTCCACCAAGCCGTTGTGGTCTCTGGAAAATCAAGGCGTGGTGGCAAGGTGAACACATAGCGGTAAGGCGTCACCGAGAGGCGAAACCAATAGAAAATCGGGAAGAAGAACAAAAAGACAATCGCAAAGGTTAGCAAGCTGAGCGCCAGCTTGCCCAGAAACTTGTTGCGGTGCTGAAGGCGCTGCGCTGCGCGCCAATCTACAGGTTGTGCCGTGCTTGCCATAGCTGCCTTCCTTACCACTTCACACGGAAAATCTTGGTATAGGCGAAGGCGGAGAACCAGCCAACCAGCATGATGAACACGCCAATCGCCGCGCCATAGCCCCAGCGGATGTTTTGAAAAGTGACGGTGTATTGGTAGAAGCTGAGCGTAGTGGTGCGGTCACCAGGGCCGCCAGAAGTCATGACCATTACATAATCGAAGGTTTTGTAGAGTTCGATCAGGCGGAACAGCACGCCAACCGTGATCACACTGAACAGCATTGGGATTTTGATGCGCGTTAGGCGTTGCAGCCACGAAGCGCCATCTACCTGAGATGCCTCTATGATTTCATGTGGCAAGCCTTTTAAGCCCGCCAAAATGATCAGCACGAAGAAGGGCGTCCACTGCCAAATCTCCACGATTAGCAAGGCGATCAGGGCGTATTGCCCAGTGCCGCCGAGCAGCGGCTCGCTTTTATCCAGCGCGCCTACGCCGTAGAGCAGCCACGAGATCACGCCAAAATCAGGGTGCTGAAGCAGGCGGAACATCAAGCCCGCGATCACTGGCGCCGTTACCATAGGTAGGATCATCAGCGTTTGCATGATGTTGCTGAACCATGGGCGCGCATCCAGCAGTAGAGCGATGAACAAGCCGAGCATAAGCTGCATGGGGAGCGCGATTAAGGTGTAAACCGCTGTGATGACAATGGCGTTTCCGAAGTCTTTCACCAACGGATTGCCGTACAGCATCCACTCGTAGTTGCGGAAGCCGATCCATTCCCAAGCCTTCGTGCTGGTGCGGAAGTTCTGAAAGCTCACGATCAGGTTGAAAATGAGTGGAAAAACGCTGTAGAGCAGCAAAATGCCAACCGCTGGTGAAACCCACAGCCACGGATTGTTGGCGGAAAAGAATCCGCGCCGCTTTTGGTCAGAGGCAGCTTGTGTGCTTAAAGGCGTACTCAAAGCAATATTCGGACGCGCCATGCAGTTCCTCGCAAAAGTCGCTTGTCGGTAAAGGCGTAATTTTTGCCTGACAACATGCTAAAAATTAGCGGCTGTCAGGTTTTTTCACAAACGTGCATAAGCTGCACTATTGTGCCAAATATAATCAGGTTCTAATTGGCTGTCAAGTTTTGCATCAGGCTGCTCTGGACATGGAATTAGGTTAATGTGCGCCTGCTTGACAAGCTGTGTACGGAGTCCTACAATTTGGTAAAATGTGAAATAGGCTCACGTTTGTGCAAAATGCTTAATCTCTTTTCGAGAAACTTTCTAAAAGGCGGGCAACAGTGACCACAATTACCGTAGTAGGCGCAGGTGTGATGGGAACGGCGCTCACCTTCCCTGCCACCGATAATGGGCATGAGGTGCGCCTAGTTGGCACGCACCTAGATGAAGAGATCATTAGAAGTTGCAAGGCGTCGGGCATGCATCCCAAGCTAAGGCGCCCAATCCCGCCCACCGTGCAGCCTTTTTTTTATGCTGAGCTTGCTGAGGCACTGCGCGGCGCAGAACTGATTGTGCTGGGTGTGAACTCTCGCGGTGTGCATTGGGCAGCGCAGGCGATTGCGCCACACTTGCAGCCGAACCAGATCATCTTGATGGTGACCAAAGGCTTGGAAAGCACAGCCGATGGGCAGTTGATGATCCTGCCGGATGTGCTTGCCGCACAGTTGCCCGAAGGCATCCGCCATCAGGTGCAGTATGCCGCCATTGGTGGACCAAGCATCGCCGGTGAGTTGGCGGCACGGCGGCACACCTCAGTAGTGTTCGTCTCACGAAATGCCGACGTTCTGCCCTACTTGCGCCAAATCTTCAGCACGCCTTATTATCACATCTGGACTTCAACCGACATGATCGGCGTGGAGGTCTGCGTTGCCATGAAAAATCCGTATGCGTTGGCAACCGGCTTGGCGCAAGGCATCCTAGAGACTTTGCCCGCAGATATAGCCGCCGCTAAAAATCATAACTATGCCGCAGCGGTCTTTACACAGGGCTTGGCAGAGACAGCCTATCTTGTCCAACTGCTTGGCGGCAGCCTAGAGACGGTCTACAGTTTGCCCGGCGCTGGCGATTTATACGTCACTACGCAGGGCGGGCGCAATTCGCGCATGGGACGCTTGCTGGGCATGGGCAGGGCATATAGCGATGCCGTTGAGGAAATGCCCGACGAGACGGTTGAAGGTGTGGACTGCGTGCTTGCCGTCATGCCTGCCATCGAAAGCATGATCGCGCAGGGCAAAATCGCGGCGGATGCGCTGCCCTTGTTGCGTGAACTGCACCGCATCCTAACGCGCAACACAAGTGTTGCCTTTGATTTCAACAGCTTCTTTAGCAAGTTACCATTTTCGCCACCGCTGCGCCAAGATGTACAAGGGGATTGACCGCACATGATGCAACTTTCACAAGACTTGATCCAACGCTACCACGCTGTGATCGAACTGCTCGGTCCGGAAGCGCTCAAGGAAATGCTCCAAGAAATGCACCTGATCCGTGCGTTTGAAGAACGCGCCGAACAGCTTTACATGCTGGGCAAGGTTCACGGCACGATGCACCTCTCCATCGGGCAAGAGGCGACCGCCGTCGGTGCTGCAAACGCTATGCAGGAGGGCGATTACTTGCTCAACCATCATCGTGGGCATGGGCATTGTATGGCATGGGGCAGCGATCCGAACCGCATGATGGCGGAATTTATGGGCAGAGAGGCGGGTTACTGCCGTGGTCGTGGCGGTAGTATGCACATTGCCGACGTGGACTCCAACAATTTGGGTGCGAACGGCATCGTGGCGGGCGGCGTGCCGATTGCCGTTGGGGTTGGCTTAAGCATCAAGCTGCGCCGCACGGATCAGGTCTGCCTCGTCATTTTTGGCGATGGCGCCGCCAACGAAGGCGCTTTCCATGAGGCACTCAACATGGCGTCCATCTGGAATTTGCCGATTGTCTTTCTGTGCGAGAACAACCAGTACGCCATGTCTATGCCTGTGGAGAAAGCCTTCAACATCGAGAACATCAGCCAACGGGCAGCCGCCTATGGCTTGCCGGGCGTCACTGTAGACGGCAACGATCCATTGGCAGTCTACAGCGCAGTGAGCGAAGCAGCCGCACGCGCACGGCGCGGGGAAGGTGCTTCACTGGTAGAGGCGAAAACCTACCGCTACAAGGGACACTCCAAGAGCGACAAGCAGGCGTACCGCAGCCGTGAAGAAGTGCGCGATTGGCAGGATAACCGCGATCCGATCATGCAGTTTGCCAACCTGCTTGTGCTGGCGGGCGTGATCAGTGAGGCGGAGGCTGCTCAAATGCGCGATCAGGCGATAGCAACCATTGATGCGGCGGTTGCCTTTAGCGAGAACAGCCCTGAACCAGATGTTGCCGATATTCTGGATGGTGTGTATGCCTGAGCTGCGCGAACTCACCTATGCAGAAGCGCTGCGCGAGGGCTTGCGCCAACTGATGACTGAAGATGAGCGCGTCTTTCTGATTGGTGAAGACATTGGCGTCTATGGGGGCGCCTTCGGTGTAACAGCCGGTTTGATCGATCAGTTCGGTGCAGAGCGCGTCATTGATACGCCGATTTCAGAAGCAGGCATTGCCGGCGCGTGCATCGGTGCCGCATTGACGGGACTGCGCCCCATTGGCGAGATTCAGTTCATGGATTTCGTCACGCTCAGCATGGAACAACTGGTGCTGCAAGCCGCCAAAGTGCGCTTTATGTTCGGCGGCAAGGCAAGCGTGCCGATGGTGCTGCGAATGCCCGGTGGCAGCGGCACAGGCGCCGCCGCGCAGCACAGCGAAAGCCTTGAAAATTGGTTCGTGCATGTGCCGGGCCTCAAAGTGGTGATGCCCAGCACCCCTTACGACGCCAAAGGCTTGCTCCGCGCCGCCGTTGCGGATAACAACCCCGTGATTTTCGTGGAACACAAACTGCTTTACAAGACCAAAGGGCATGTGCCAGAAGATGCTTATAGTGTGCCACTCAGCCAAACGCAGATCGTCCGTGAAGGCACGCACCTTACCGTTGTGGCAACCTCGATCATGGTCAGCCGTGCGCTGCAAGCTGCTGAAATACTGGCAGAGGAAGGCATTCAGCTAGAGGTGATCGATCCGCGCACGCTGAAGCCGCTGGATGACGCGCCGATCATCGAGTCTGTGAAGAAGACAGGGCGTGCGCTGGTGGTTCATGAAGCCGTTGAAATGGGTGGCTTTGGCGGCGAAGTGGTGGCGCGCATTGCAGCAAGTGAGGCGTTTGACTACCTCGAAGCGCCCATCCGCCGCTTGGCGGGCTTGGATATTCCGATTCCCTACAACCGTGCATTGGAGTATCATACTGTGCCACAGGTCGAGAGCATCGTCCGTGAGGCGCGCAAATTGGTGAAAGGTGAGTACTAAACCATGCCTGTGCCGATCATCATGCCGAAGTTTGGCTTCACACTGGAAAGCTGCGAGATTGTCCAGTGGTTGGTGCGCGAGGGCGATCACGTTCGCAGTGGTGACCCAATTTGTGAAGTGACCACAGACAAAGTCAATATGGAAGTAGAGGCGACCGAAGATGGCATTATCCATGAACTGCGCTACCAAGCAGGCGACGTGGTGCCAGTCACAGAGGTGATCTGCTACCTGCTGCGCGAGGATGAAGCGCCAAGCACTGCCAACTTGGAAGGTGCTACGCCCAGTGCAACGCCTTTGGCGCGCCGCCTTGCCGAACACAATGACCTTGATCTTGGCACGGTGCAAGGCAGCGGTCGCAACGGCAAGATCATGCGGCGCGATGTGGAACAGGCGCTTGGCAAAGTGCGCGCCACGCCCGCCGCCCGCCGTTTGGCGGCTGAACACGGCATTGATTTAACAGCCGTGCAAGGCACAGGGCGCGCCGGGCGCGTGCAAGGCACCGACGTGCAAGCCGCACTGGGCGAGCAGGGCGTTCGCGCTAGGCGCGATGCCGAAGCTACGCTGCTGCTTGCCAAAGCACCCACTATCCGCGATACACAGACCATGCCGCCGCCTACCATTCCGCATGAGGCAGAACGGCATGTGGTGCGCCTTGAGGGAATGCGCCGTACCATTGCACAGCGCCTGCAAAAGAGCTTTCAAAGCGCACCACACATCTTCTTGGATGCCAGCGTAGACATGAGCGCGGTAGAGGCACTGCGCGGCAAACTCAAGGCGCGTGGCGAGAAGCTATCGGTTACAGCAGTGCTGATCAAAGCCTGTGCGTGGGCGCTTGGCAAAAATCCGCCACTGAATGCCACGTTGGAGGGTGAGGAAATTTCCTACTGGCATATGGTCAACATTGGGATGGCAGTTGCGCTCAAGGACGGCTTGATTGTGCCTGTCATTCACGGCGCGGAAAAACTGACGCTCTACGCGGTGCAGCAGGAAGTAGATCGGTTGGCAGACTTGGCGCGTGAGGGCAAACTTGCCCTTGATCAGGTTAGCGGCGGCACCTTCACCATTAGCAATATGGGCATGTTCGGCGTAGATCGCTTCACCGCGATCATCAATCCGCCGCAGGTGGCAATTTTGGCAGTTGGGCGGACTATGCAGCAGTTCATGCCCGATGCTGAGGGCAGACCAATCCTCAAACCAACGCTGACCATGACGCTCAGTGCCGATCATCGGGTGGTGGATGGCGCGCACGCGGCGCATTTTCTGCGCGATCTGCGCGAGGTGTTGGAAGAACCATCGCTTCTGGCATGGTAAAGTGTCAAAACGCCTCTTAGAAACAAGAGGCATTTTTTGCGCTCAGCGTGCGGCTTGCTTTTCAAGCAGCCACATAATGTGGATTTTGCTTTTGGCGTGATCAGTTGCCTCATGATCAGGAACGACATACGCCATCCGCCTCTGCCAAGTATCTCAAGCCGCCATCCGCCTGAAACAACCCTCGTCGGCACTGGTTGCGTCAGGGTGAAATTCTTGTAACACACTTGTGAAAGATGCTATACACCACCTTTAGGGGTGAGCGTGTTATGCTTATAGGGAACGCATATTCAACCCGTTACAAGCGAAAGGAAGGCAGCGCTTTGACGACGCTCTTCGTGGCAGGCGGCAGTGGCTTCATTGGTGCAGCATTCGTTCGGCACGCCCTTTCAGCAGGGCATTCAGTGCATGTGTTATGCCGTTCAGAGCGCAGCGCAGCGGCAGTGCAACAGCTTGGCGCGCAGCCCGTTATGGGTGATTTGCTAACACAAGGCACGTGGCAGCAGCAAGTTGCCAACGCTGAGGTTGTGCTGCACTTTGCACAGCCACAGACTTTTGGCGGGCGCGTTGGCAAAGAGCGCGCCGTGCGCTATGAGGCTGATCGCCTGAAGATGGATCAACATCTGTTTGGTGCGCTGCGCGACAGCCCTGTGAAACAACTGGTCTATGTCAGTGGCACCAGCTATTACGGGCAGCAAGATTTACCACCCAAAGATGAAACTGCCACACCTAATCCGCGTGGTTGGGGCCCTTACATTCAGAAGGCGATGGCTGCTGTTGAGCAGTTTCGTTCGGCAGGCATTCCCATCCAGATTGTCTTTCCGTCGTCTGTGTATGGGGCTGGCTCATGGTATGCCGAGATATTGGCGTCCCTTCAGGCGGGCAAAACGCAGTTGATGCTGGCGCACCGCGACCCAACCATGGCGACCGTGCATGTAGAGGACTGTGCGCGTGCCATTCTGCATCTGCTGCAACACGGTGAGCCAGATCAGCGCTACATTATTTGTGATGACCGTCCACCTAAATATTCTGAGATCATCCAAAAGAGCGCCGAATCGCTCGGTGTGCCACTGAAAACGCGCCCTGTGCCATTATGGTTAGCCCGTATTCTGGCTGGGCCCGTCGTGACGGACGCTTATGACGCTCATCTTTCCAACACACGCCTGCGCAGCACGGGCTTTCGCTTTAACTTCCCGACAATTGAGCAAGGAATTCCTGACGTGGTGAAGGCATGGCTTGCCCATAATACGCCGAAAGGAACAGAAACTCATGCAGCCGATTAAATACTCCCTCAATCTACAGGATCGTGTCTCCTTTGATCTTCAAGCTGCACCAATAGAAATTTTGGTGCCGGATGAACTTTCTTTCAGTCGGATACTGAATGGGAGAGCAATGGCGTTTGTTGCCTTCAATGCCACACGCCGTGTCGTGGATGCATGGGTGGATAAACAGATGGAACTGCTGAAAACGTGGGATGCTAACCGCATTTCATTCATGCTGAACGATTTTTCGGCGCCAAGCTGCGTCGTAACGCCTTATGCACGCGAACGCATCAATGATCTGGTCAAAGCATCACCGCACATTACAGCCTACACGACGACTATCTTGGCGCGCAGCGCGCTGAGTATGCCCGTTGTGCTGCTCAGCAACGTCATAAACAGCGCATCGCGCCGCCGCAGCAAAAGCCAGAATATGATCTTCTATAAGCATGATGATGCTGTTCAGTGGCTGCAACGCCGCCTTGCCGAAGGTGAATTTATTGACCAAACAACAACGAAAATATCTTAGCCGCGTGTGTCATACTGCGGTAAAATGCATAGCAGGTTCAGGCTTCACAACAGTCAATACAGAAAGGGTGCGCTCGCCTCACACGCCCCAGCGAACCATGAGATATGGCGAGGAAAGGTTTTGGGAATGACCAAGCGCGTTCTATACATCGAAGATCGCCCTGATAACCGTGGACTAGTCCGCCGCGTGTTGATGGCAGAAGGTATTGAAGTGATCGAGGCTGCCACCGCTGATGACGGCATCGCGCTTGCCGCACAACATCTGCCCGATTTGATCCTGATGGATGTCAACATGCCCGGCAAAGATGGGCTAACGGCTACCCAAGAACTGCGAGAAAATCCCGTGCTGGAGCATATTCCGATCATCGCGCTGACTGCCAACGTGATGAAGGGTGACCGCGAGCGCACCTTTGCGGCGGGCTGTGATGGCTACATTCCTAAACCGATAGATGTGGATAAGTTTCCAAGCGAAATAATGAACTATATTATGAAGGGACGGGTTTCACATGAATCCAAGCAAAGCAGTTCTGGATGACCTGCTGGCGCTCTCCATGCAGCTTAATCGGCAGGCGTTTGCCCAACCGCCTGTGGAAGGCTGGCTGAACTCGTTCCTTGCCGTCGTCTGTGAGCGGTTCGCAGGGCGCGGCGTGTTGGGCGTGCAAATCTCGCAGGTGATCGGCAATGTTGCCGTGCGCGTTTCAGGTGCAGGCAGCATCCCGACGGATAACACCACGCAGCACGTTGATGAATCCTCCCCCTTATTGGCTGCCCTGCGCCGCCGCCAAATTGCCACCACACCCAACGCACGTATTTACCCAATTGCCGTCGGCAGCGATGCTATTGGCGCCATTGTGGTCTATCACAACATTGCGCAGGCGGATGTTGCCAATAGCGAGACCCTAGACGCGCTGCTGACCACGCTTGCCAACCAACTCGGACCTGCGCTGCTGCAACATTTGAAGGTGCCGGGCCCGCAAACGGGCAGGCTGATGCGCCAAATTGACGTGATGCGCTCGCTCTATGAGGTAACACGCGATTTCACCAGCGCCACCGAGAGCCACGAAGTGTTAGACCGTGCCGCACGCAGCCTTGTCGAGACGCTGCGGATTGATCACATTGGCATTGCCGTGTTTGATCAAGAGGATAACATCGGCACGGTGATCGCAGAGTTTCCCGATAACGGCATGATCGGCTTACGCATTCCGCTAAACACTCCCCTTGAAGAACGCCTGCTGCAAAGCAAAGCGCCAGTTGTGGTGAACAACGTGGATGAGGATGAACTGCTCGGCGCAACCGAACGCACACAGTTGCAGCAGCTTGGCATTAAATCCATCGCGCTGCTGCCGATGGTCGTCAAAGGGCATTTAATTGGCAGCCTTGGGCTAGATAGCTTCTACGAATACCACACCTTCACGCCCGACGAGATTGAGGCAGCCTCCGTCGTCACCTCACAGTTGGCAATCACTGCCCATAACGCACAGCTCTATGAGGAAATTAAGCGGCGGGCCGGGCAGCTAGAGCATATCACGGCGCTCAGTCAGCGCGTCACCAGCACCTTTGATCGCACGCACATTTTCCAAATCATCCGTGAGGAGACGCTCAAGCTGATCGACGCCGATCTGATCAGCATTGCGCTGACCAACCCGAACGGCGAAGCCCTTGATGTGTACCTCTTGGTGGATGGCGGCCCGATCCTTGCCACCTTCCCGCTAGAGCGCGCTGCCTTGCGGTTTGTCTTCAACACGGGCGAACCGCTGGTGTTGGATGATATTAGCGGCTCCGATGATCCCGATTACCGCCTCTTTGCAGGGTCGCGCTTGCGGGCGATTGCCAGCGTGCCATTGATGGCAGGCGGCAAGGCAATTGGCGTCTTTTCGGTGCTGCACCGTGAGCCGGGGCGCTACGTCTCGATAGATATTGCCGTCCTAGAGCAGATCGGCTATCAGCTTGCGATTGCGCTAGAGAACGCACGGCTCTATATGCAGACTGCCCAACGCGCCGAGACGGAACGGCTGATGAATCGGCTGAGTGGTGCTTTGCAAGGGCAAAGCGATTTACAGAGTATGCTGCTGAACACACTGCAAGAGATGGCAGAAGCACTTTCGGCGCGCCGCGCACGTATTCGCCTTGAGTCTGCCAAGCGCAGCAGCCATACAGCCTAACCAAAGAGAGAACACACCATGCGCGAACACCTGCTGAAGCTATTTCCACTGAACCGTTACATAGAACCGCTGGATCGGCGGCGTGCGGCTGGCACGTACATCATTAGCACCGTGATGCTGCTGGTTGTGCTGCTTGGCGCGCTTAACATCGCTTTGCAGACCATCGGCGGCAGCGGCTCGCCCGATCTGCTGGTTGTGCTGCGCGGCGTGCTGCTGGCGGGTGTTGCAATCGCCGCCTATGTGCTGACGCAGCGCGCTCAACAAACGCTTGCCGCGTTTTTGGTGATGGTAGCATGGGTAGCGCTGCTCTTTCTGCTGGCGCTCTCCAACGATATTAGTGTGGAGATTGGTTTTGGCGGCATGTTGGTGGGCATATCGCTAGGTGCGCTGCTCATTGGTGAGCAAACCGTGCTGTATACGCTCATTGCGTCAGCAGCCTACCTCTTTTTAGGGCTTGGGTTGCCCACCGAAAGCGGGGTGAGCCATTCCAACACCTTGTTGATCTTCGATCTGCCGCTGTTGGTCATCCATGCCAGCATCAATTACACCCTGGCGCGCAATTTGCGCTTGGTGGCGCGCCAGATCACGGCGCATGTGGAAGAGCGCAGCGTGCGGCTTGCCAAAGCCAGCGCCGAATTGGTGCAGCGTGTGCTTGGTGTGCGCCTTGCCCTTGAGATCGTGCTGCAAGAGACGGTGCGCCTTGTGCAGGAAAACTTTGCCGACTGCCATGAGGTGCAGTTGTTCTTGGTGGACAAAGAGCGCCGCAACGTGACCTTAGTTGCCACGACCAACCAAGCCAACCGCGCTAATGTTGGCAGCCAGCAGGTTGGTGTTGGCAGCCTAAGCGTGATTGGGCGCGTAACAATCAGTGGGCAGAGCATCCTTGCCCGTGAGGAAGGCGAAGCACAGGCTTACCGCCGTTCAGCATTTCTGAGTGGCACACGGGCGCAGTTGGCGATTCCGCTGCGCGTTGGTGGCGAGACAATTGGTGCCATTGACCTGCAAAGCCGCGACCTGAACGCCTTCCCTGCTGAGGAAGTCGAGGCATTGGAGACTTTGGCGAACCAGATCGCGGTGGCGGTGGATAATGCGCGCCTGTTTGCCGAAATGCAAGATAAGCTGACGGAAAACCGTCGCCTTTATGAGCAGACCAGCGCCCAACTGCGCGAAATTGAGCGCTTGAACCGCCAATTGACCGGCGGCGCTTGGGCGGATTATCTAAGCGGCATGGGCTTGATGCCTGCCTACACCATAGACCTTGTGAATGGGCGTGTGGAAGATGCCGCCGAACAAACGGCAACCCTTGCAGAGGCAGTCCGCCGCAATCAGCCTGTGCTGCGTGGTATGCAGAATTTCAAAGTGTTGGCATTGCCTATCACGGTGCGCGGGCAAGTCATCGGTGCGATGGAATTTGAGTTGGCGCCTGATCAGCATGTGGGCAATGAACAGCTTGTGGTGCTGCAACAGGTGATCGAACGGCTGGGCTTGGCAGTGGAAAACCTGCGCTTGCTTGAAGAAGCGCAGCGCATGGCACAGCGCGAAGGCATGGTCAACGAGATCACAGCGCGTATGCAGGCAGCCACCAGCGTAGAGGCAGTGGTGGCGGCTGCCACACAAAGCCTTGCCGATGCCTTCCAAGCACCGCGTGTTGCCGTGCGGCTTGGCTCGCCAAGCGAGGCATCAAACGGCACTTTGCCTTCCGAACTTGGAGACGGACGTTGACAGACGCGAGGCGCATCTCATGCAAACTCTTTTAACCGATTTATTTAATGCGTTGCTGCTGCCGCGCTTTCGCTATAGCAATAATTTTGACCAATTGCGGGCGCGGGTCACCTTACTGCTTAGCGTGCTGCTGGCAGCCTTGGCGCTGTTGGCGTTTGTGGGCATCGCCTCGATTGGTGAGCGCACACCGCTCATCAATAATATGCTCACGGTGCTGCTGGCAATGCTGTTAATTCAGCTTACAGTGGTTGGCTTGGTTCACGCCGGGCAACTGCGCGCTGCTATGGTAACGATGTTCACCTTTTTGGGCATGGCAACCTTCACGACGGTGCTGCTGAACGGCGTTGGCTCTAGCATCCTGTTATTGATGATCGCGCCGCTGCTCTATGGCAGCCTTGTGTGGACGTGGAGCGGTGTCTTGCTGCTGACTGCGCTGGAAATCATCCTAATCGCCTTTGTGTCTAACCTACAAAGCGGGCGGGATGAACTTATCTCCAGCACAGTCCGCATTGCACCTGAAAACCTGCCGCTGCAAACGCTGATCGTACAGGTTATCTTGGTGGGTGTGGGTGTGCTGTGTGCCGTGTATGCCTACGAGATTCGGCGCGGCTTGCAGTGGGCAAACCGTCTGTTGGCACAGTTGCGGGCAAGTGCGGAAGTCTCGCAAATTTCGGTGGTGGCAGGCTCATCCGCCGAACTGATGCCGCGCATCGCCAATTACATTCGAGATCGATTTGGCTTTTACCATGTGCAGATCTTCCTTGCCGACCCTGATCGGCGCTATGCGAACTTGGTTGCCAGCACAGGCGAGGCGGGCGAGATGATGCTGCGGCGCGGCTATCGCATGGCGTTTACCTCACAAGGCGCTGTAGGGCGTGCGCTGCAAAGCGGTGAGCCAGTGGTGGTAGATAACCGTGAGGAAAGCGGTGAGCGGCGCAGCAACGAATTCCTGCCTGATGCGCGTTCTGAGATTGCGCTGCCATTGATCGTAGATGATCAGGTGCTTGGCGCACTGGATATCCAAAGTGTGCGCTTAAACGCCTTCCCTGCCGAACTGGTGGAGAGTTTGAGCATCCTAGCGACGCAAGTTGGCGCTGCGGCATTTAACGCCCAACAGATCGAAGGCTACCGCACCGCATTGAGCGATACGCGCCGTATGCTGCTGGAGACTGAGGTCAACCTGACAGAGGCACGCCGCCTGAACCAACGCCTGACAGGGCAAGCCTGGGAAGACTACTTGAAATCGCGCAGTATGCAGACGGTTGGCTACACGCTCAACGAAAGCCGTATGCAGCGTGATACACGCTGGACGCCTGCCCTAGAACAGGCTGCCCAACATCGCCGTCCCGTCCTGATGATGACGCCTGCTAACCGCCAGTTGGTGGCAGTGCCAATTGAACTGCGCGGACGCGGTATCGGCGCCATCGAGATTGAACTAGGCAGCACCATGCGCCAGACCGAGACGCTTGAAGTGCTTCAGGCACTCGCACAGCGCCTTGCCCTGAGCATTGATAACGCACGGCTCTTTGAGCAAGCTCAAGAGCTGGCGCAACGCGAGTTGGAAGTGAACGCTATCAGCACGAACCTTCAGGCAATTAATGATATTGACGGCTTGGCACGCGCCACCTTGCAAGAACTAAGCCGCGCCTTAGGTGCGGTGCAAGCCTCTATCCGCATTGGCAGCGCCGAGATGACGGCTGAGGCACAGCACGCGAACGGCAATTCAGAACGGGAGGGCGAGCGATGAGCATAGCGACGCTTTTTCGGCTGCGGCGGCAATATAACAATTCGTTCGATGAGCAGCAAGCCCGCAGCCTATATGTCATCGCTTTGAGCGTAGCCACCTTCGCTGTTTTCGCCATTGGGTTGGCATTGATGGTGGCGCGCACCCAGTTCGAGGCGTTTCAGGTCGTCCTTTTAGGCAGCCCGATCAACGTTAATCCAATTAGCTTTCTGCCGGTAGTGTTGCTGACCAACCTGTTTGTGCTGCTGCTGCTGCAACGCGGCAACCTCAGCGCAGCACGCACCACTTTTGTGGCAGGTTTATATGTTTCAGCCGTGGTGCTGAACCTGACCTCAGGCGAAAACGACATGCAGAGCATGTCTGTGTTGGGCTATGGGCTGCCTATTGTTGCGGCAGGCCTGTTGTTGCGGCGGCGCGGCACCTTCAGCACCACCCTTCTGGTGTTGGCGGCAATCCTGATCCAAGTGTTCGCCATCAACATTGGTATCTTGGATTATCCACCCACTCCTGCCACACCTGCCTACATTCCCTTTGTGCTGAGCATCTTCGCGGTGATGGGCATTATGCTCTATGTGTTCGCAGGTGGTCAGCGTGTGTTGTTGCAGACCAACCTAAACCTTGCCAGCGAACTGTCAGGCGTCACTGCGCTCAGCCGCATGGTAGGCGAAGGCGCAACGGTAGATGACCTGCTCAGCGAGGCGATTCGGCTCACCCATGAAAAGCTGGGCTATTACCATGTGCAAATTTTCCTGACCGAAGAAAAGACGGGCGTGCTGAGCCTGGTGGCAAGCACAGGCAGCCTGCAAGGTGACAAAGACAGTTCGCTGCGCCGTTTGCCGCCCAACAGCCCAAGCGTGATTGCTGAAACAGCACGGCTGGGTAGGACACAACGCATCAGCAGTGATGCGCCCGCCGCCCGCCGCAGCGAGTTCGCCGCCGCGGTGCGCTCTGAGTTGGTTATCCCGCTGCGTGTGGGCAAAGAATCAGTTGGCGTGCTGGATTTACAGAGCGTCAGCAGCGATGCGTTTACGCCGCAAGAGGTGGAAGGCTTGGAGGCACTGGGCATTCAATTGGCGCTCTCCATCCGCAATGTGCGCCTTCAAACAGCGTTGCAACTGGCAAACCGTGATCAGCAGGAATTGATCGAACAGGTGCGGACTGCCAGCCGCGATATTGAACGCCTGAACCAAGAGATGAGCGGTCGGGCGTGGCAGCTTTACCTGCAAAGCCGTTCGGAAAAAGCGGTGAGCTTTGACTGGAACGGGGATATGATCACCACCAGCAATAAACCGATCACGCTGCCAGAGCGCGGTGCCTATGGCTATACGCCGCACATTGAAACACGCGACGGCGCGCAGTATTTGGTGGTGCCAATTGTCTCCCGTGGGCAAGCGCTCGGTGTGATGGAATTCCGCGCACCGGATGGGCAGTTTTGGGATGATCGCAGCGTGGAATTGGCACGTGCCATCGCACAGCGCCTCGCGCTCTCGCTCGATAACTTGCGCCTCTACGATCAGGCGCAGATGGCAGTCACCCGTGAGCAAATTGCCAACCGTGTGGCAACGCTCTTGCAGGCAAAAAGCGATGTGGATACGCTGGTTTCGGTGGCAGTGGACGCCTTCCAACAGGCACTCGGCGCGGTGCAGACCAGCGTGCGGCTTGGCTTACCAACCAGCGCAGTGCAATCGCTGCCCATCAGCAATGGGCGTAACACAGAAGGAGCAACGGCTGAATGAACCTTTTAGCGCGCTTTCTCTCCGTGCCGCTGCGCTGGAAATTGCTGAGCAGCCTGATCATTATCGGCATCTTAATCGTCCTGATGACGTTGTTTGCAGGCGCGCAATATGCGCGAGATGTGCAGCCTATCGGCAATGTTTTGGTCGAGTCGCTGGCGCGTGAACGCAGCACAACCTTGCAGGCAATCGTCAACAGCATCACCGCTAACCTGCGTAACCTGGTGGATAATCCACCGCTGCAAGATGCCTATGCAACATTGGCAGCCGGCGGCGGTGGTGCTGCAACCCAAACGGCACAGGCACTGGTGCAAGGTGTTTTCCAAAACCTGCTGGATAACAACCCAACCTATTGGCAGGTGCGCTTCGTCTCAATTGGCGGGCGGGCGCTGCTGGCTGTGCCAAGTGCGCCACAGGTGAACGAGACAGAGCAAGATTACTTCCGCACCTTTCAGCGCGATCTCACTTTCACGGGTGTCTTTATCAGCCAAATTACACGCCGCGCCCCTGACTTCGAGATTGATTTTGCCAGCATTGTGCGCCGCAGCGGACGCCCCATCGGTTACTTGGTGATCAGCGTTGACCCAACTGGCAGAAACACGCCCACCCAACCGAGCATCCTGACTGCTTTGCGTCCGCTAAATGTGCCAGCCGGCGTGCTTGGCTTTTACCTAATCGCGCCTGATGGAAGCATTGATACGATCAGTGAGGCAGCCGTTGAGCAAACGCCAGAGCAGCGGGCAAGGGCAGCCCAACTTGCTTCTCAGACCTTCAACACGCCAATCAACTACCTTAGCCCAGTTACCAACCGTGCAGTGCGTGGTTTTGCCGTGCCAGTGCGCGGTATGAATCGGGTTTTGGTGGCAGAGGCGCAGGTGCTGCTGACGGCGCGTACTGACAAAACAGGGCGCTTCTTGGCAGAGTTCGGCGCGGTGAGCTTGTTGGTGCTAGGCGTTCTGGCACTCTTGGCATTCTTCTTAGATTGGACAGTGGCACGCCCTGTGCGTATCCTTTCGGAGGCTGCCCAACGCGCTGCACAAGGGCGCGGTTTGCCAGAGCTAAACATCCAACAGAACGATGAGATCGGCAGCCTTGCCGCAGCCTTGCCCGCACTTGGCAATATCTCGCGTCAAGACGTGCGCGCCCTTGAGGCGCGCCTCTCACAGCGCACCCGTGAAGTCGAGGCAACACGCGCCATTGGGCAGACCATCTTTACCCTGCGCGATACAGAGAGCCTGATGCGGCGCGTCGTCGAACTGCTCTGCACCACTTTTGAAGAAATCACGCACGCGCACATCTTCGCGCTGGATGCTGACGCCCAAATGTTGATAATGCGCGTAGCGCACGCACAGAGCGGCGAATCTCCCTTGCGCTTTGGCTACCGCCTCAACGTCTCCCCACGCAGTGTGGCAGGGCGCGCCATTCAGAGCGGGCAGTTTGCCGTGCAGCTGTTTGATGAAAACACACCGAACGAGATACTCTCGACCACACGCGCCGAACTTGCCTTACCGCTGCGGATGCGTGATGGGTATTTCGGCGTGCTGGACTTGCACAGCGACCGTTCCGAGACGTTTGGCGACGCTGAGATCAGCTTCTTTCAAACGCTTGCCGACCAAATTGCCATTGCTATCACCAACGCGCAGCTTTTTGAGGAATCACAGGCGCGCCTTGCCGAGATTGAAGACCTGAATCGGCGCATGTTGGGTGAGGCATGGCGTGGTTATGAAGTGGCACGCCGCCGTGCGATGCCGCGCCGCGGCTTCACCGCACCCGAACACGATTCCGAGTGGAGCGCGTTGCAACTGCGCGCCTATCAAACGGGCGAACTGCAAGAGCGCATAGACGAAGAGACAGTGACTTTTGCCGTACCCGTTGCGCTGCGCGAACAGCGCTTTGGCGCGGTGGAATGGACGGTGCCACGGGCAACGTATAACGAAAATATGCGCCTGCTGGCACGCGAATTAGCCTCACGGCTTGCCGTGAACGCCGACAACGCACGCCTGCTGGAACAGTCTCAGCGCCTTGCCGAACGCGAACGCTTGGTGAATACTATCTCTGATCGCCTGAGCCGCCAAACTAATGTGGAACAGGTGCTTCAGGTTGCAGTTAAAGAACTGGGACAGGCACTGCGCTTGCCACAGGCATCTATTCGGCTGGCGGCTGACAAACTGCTTGAGCCTATCCAAGAGTCGGGAGAGAGCTACGCGAGGAACGAAGAATGAACGCGACGCCGACATCTACCTTTAACCCACTGAGGACTTGGCAGCGCCTCTCGGTGGGCGCCAAGCTGCTGCTGCCGTTGGTGGGCGCCTTTATGGTGGTGCTGCTGGTCTTTTCGTTTGTTACAGCACCTGCCCTAAGCAACTTTGTGCGGGATAATGTGCGGCTTGGCTTTGAGACGGAGCGTGAGCGCCTGAGCGCACGCCTCGATCAGTTTTTCAGCGCCGCCAAAAACACGCTGACTGAGCTTGTCAACAGCCCTGAACTCACTGAGTATACGCGGGCATTGGTGCTGAACGATACAGCGCGCATCACCTCGCAACGTATTATTGTCTCATCGCGCATTGCCAATACGCTGGTTGGCACCAACGCACCCTACGCTAACATCCGCTTTGTGACGTTGGAGGGTGACCAGACGGTTAATGTGCGGCTCACCCGTTCAGGTGGTGGCGTGGCGCCTTTCTTCTTCCTGACCGACCCACCACCCAGCGAACGCGGGCAGGCTTACCTCAACGAGATTTTGGCGCTGCCAGAAGGGCAGTTCTACATCTCGGATTATGCACTGCGCGACCCAGTAGTCTCGCGGGACGGCAGCACACGACTTTCGTTTCAGGTCGGCACACCCATCTATGCTGGTGCAACGTTGGTTGGCGCGTTGATCGGTGATCTGCGCCCAGAGTTCAGCCTGATAGAACTTCTTCAGCCCAACCGCGGCACCATCTTTGAGTTTGTCACTACGGTGTTGGATCAACGTGGAAACCTGCTAGCCGTTGCCAACCGTGCCGCAGAAACATCGGTTGCACTTGTCGGCAGCACAGGCTTTCAAGCACCTGATTGGCCGCCTCAAGTGTTTGTGGGTGCTACAGAAGATTTGGTAGATGTGGGCAGACGTACCTATCGCAGTTTCAGCTTGGCAACGGCTGCCAACGCCAACATCGCCAACAGCCAATGGTTCATCATCATCGGCAAAGAGTCCGAAGAAGCAGAGCTAACCAACCTGCTGAACTTGGCACGTGATCTGGTGGTGCGGTCGGCAGCCTTCTTTACAGTGCTGTTGCTGGTGCTTGCCGTTATTGTGCAGTCGGTAGTGCGTCCGCTGCGCCGCCTCAGCCTTTCGGCGCAACGTATGGCTGAGGGTGATTACACTGTGCGCGTTAATGTGCCAAACGAAGATGAAATTGGGCAGTTGGCAAGCTCACTAAACAGCCTTTCGGAGCGCCTGAAAAGCACGCTCAGCACCCTTGAGGCGCGTGTGGTACAGCGCACGCGCAACCTTGAAATTGCTGCTGAGATCGGGCGGGAGGCAACCCAACTACGTGATGTTGACCGCCTGCTGCAATACACAGTGGACGCCATTCGTGACCGCTTCAACTTCTACCACGCCCAAATCTTCTTGGTGGACGACGCCAACGAGTACGCCGTGTTGGTCATCAGCACGGGCGAGGCGGGGCGCGAACTGTTGGCGCGTAAACACAAACTCGCGGTTGGCTCAAACTCAATCGTTGGGCAGGTCACGCTCAAGCGCCGCACCTTCATCACCTTAGACACACAGCAATCCGAAGTGCCGCATCGTTTTAATCCGCTGCTGCCGCTAACGCGCTCGGAAATGGCATTGCCGCTCCAAGTTGGCGATAAATTAATCGGTTGCCTTGACGTGCAGAGCATCGAAGCGAACGCCTTCAATCAGGAAGACGTGCAGATTTTCCAACTGCTCTGCGACCAACTCGCCATCGCTATTGACAATGCGCGCTTGCTAGAGGATCAGGCACGGCGCGTTGCCCAGATCGCTGACCTCAACCGCCAGTTGACGCGCACCACTTGGCAAGACTACCTGACCGAAAGCGGCGCTGCGTCACTTGCCTACACCTACGATATGCTGAACATTACGCCTGCCAACGGTGGCAACGCGATGCCTGCCGTGAGCGATCCACAAGTTATCGAGGCGCCGATTCAGGTGCGTGGCGAAATTGTTGGCAGCTTAAGTGTCCAAGAAAACCCTGAACTACCGCTCTCAATGGAAGAGCGCGCCATTGTACAAGCTGTGGCAGATCGTGTTGCATTGGTGCTGGAAAACACGCGCCTCGTGGAACAGACGCAAAGTGCGCTCAGCCGTGTGGAACAGCTATATTTGGCAAGCCGCGCCCTCAGCAGTGTCAGTGAACCTGAGCGCCTTTACCAAACGGCAGCTGAACGTTTTGCCACTTTTGAACAGGTGGATCGTGTCTTATTCATCCTAGCATATCCAATGCCAAGCTATGAAGCGCCCATCCTGGAATATGCCTACATTTGGGAGCGCACGTCTGGCACCTTCCGCCCATCGGCGCAGCGTGTGCCACGCGAAACGCTGCCTTCGGCATGGCTGCCTGCTGAACGCACACCCTATCTTGCTAACTTAGCTGCTGATTTGCGCGAACATGCCACACTGCGCGAGGCATACCGTGCCATGCGGGTACAGAGCGTCCTCGTTACGCCGTTAGTGACCGCCACGCGCTGGTTTGGCGTGTTGCTTTTCCACAGCCGCCGCAACAACGCTTTCCCTGCCAACTTTGTGCAGTATGCGGACGCACTCTCCGACCAGATTGCTATCAGCTTGGAGAACCAATACCTCTACAATGAAGCGCAGATCGAGGCACGCAGCAACCGTGTGCTGGCGGAAGCAGCACAGGTTGCCAGCCAGATCGGTACAGAGTTTGAGATCGGTATTAGCAATCTGATTGAGCGTGTGGCAACGGCTGCCAACTTTGATCGGTGGTGGTTTGGCAGCGTGCGCCTAACCCTGACGGGCGTGATGGCTAACCGCATCACGGCGCACTTCCCTAAGGGCTCACCCTTGGAGGAAATGGTCGAGATCACATTAGAGAACAGCCACAATGCTATCACCGAAGTGCTGCGCGGCGGTCAGGTGATTGTGGTGAACGAACCGCATGAACACAGCGCCCTGAAACGCCTTGATCTGGTGAACGCTGAGGCATTCGGCAAGCATATTGTAGTGCCGATCAAGACGGGCAACCGCACCGATGCCGTGCTGATGCTTGGACGTTCGGTTACCCAGCTTGACATTGATGATCGTGATCGCCAGCTCAGCCTAACCCTTGCCAGCCAGATCGCGGTTGCCCTTGAAAACCGCCGCCTCTTCGATGCCGTGCAGGATGAGCGCGAGAGCTTGCAGCAGATTCTCAACTCGCTGCCAACCGGCGTCATCGTGGTGGACGCGGCAACCCGCCAGCCTATCCTGACCAACCAACGTGCGCGTGAGTTGCTTGGCTTGGATAGCTTGCAGCCTTATGAAGTGCTGCACACCAACACCGGACTCTCCTTCATAAGCGAGGAGCAGCCCATCTACCGCGCCCTGGAAGAACAGACTCCCGTGCGCGCCGAAGATATGACTCTTATGGATGGCGACGGCAACCGTACCGACTTGCTGGTTGACGCCGTGCCGCTGCTGCGTGATGGCGAGATCGTCGGCGCGGTGGCAGTCTATCAGGATGTGACCGAACTGCGCGAACTGGAAAACGTGCTGCAAGAAAGCCTGCGCGAAACGACCAGCCTCTACGAAGTGAGCCGTGATATTTCAGCGGAAAACGAAATCTATGGCATTTTGAATGTGGTGGGACGGCACATCATTGGGCAGTTTGCGCCCGATCACTTCTTTGTGATCTTCAATCAGGATGGGCAGCTTGCGCCGGTCTATTCGGCGTGGCGCTCACCAGATGGCGTGACGGTAGATGTGGTGGACACTGCCAGCCCGCTGCCGCGCACTATGCTGCTTTCTGACGAGGTGTTTATAGATACTAACATCCTTGAGAATCCTGATTTCAGGGATGATCCGCAGCTTGCGGTGCTGGGTGTCGTCTCGGTGAGCGTGTTCCCAATGAAAGCACGTAACCGTACCGTTGGCTGGTTGTTCATTGGCTTTAATGAGTACCGTCCATTCACCTCAGAGGAACGCCGCACGTTAGGCAACCTGACTGATCAGGCGGCTGTGGCGTGTGAAAGTGCGCGCCTTGCCGAAGAAACTGTCCTCGCCCTTCAAACGACGACGATGCTCTTTGAGTCTAGCCTAAACATCCGCCTTGCCGACTCGATTGACTCGACCATCGCTGTGCTGCGGGATGAGTTGGTCAAACTTTCACCGAGCCGCATTGACGTGCTGCTGCTGCGAATGCGCGAGACCGAACAACGCATTGACTGGGTGCTGGCATGGCGCGCCAATGATCCCGAAACGCATGAGCCGCAAGTTGCCAAGCCGCTGATGCAGGGCGATTGGGAACTGCTCGATCTGCCAACCTATTTCATCCAAGATGTGCAAGATGCTGATCCGAGCTTGCTAGATCGCATTCAGCCCTTGTTGTATCTGGGTGCTTTCCGCGCACAAGCCTCTGTGCCAATGACAGTCAAAGGGCAGGTGACAGGGCGCATTATCTTGACCTACGAAGAACCGCACACCTTCACCCAAACCGAACAGCAACTGCTCACCACGGTTGCCGACCAAGCTACTATCTCCATAGATAACTTCATTTTGGTGCAGCAAACACAAGACTCACTCGAAGAGACGGCAGTTCTTTACCAGACCGGCCGTGCTATCGCCAACGCTGCCGCGCCTGCCGATGAATTGAGAGCCATCACAGATTATGCCGCGCCAACGTTCGTCACGAGCGTCTTGACTTTGCGCTTGGTGAGTGGCAACTGGGAGGATCGCAATGCGGCGGTGGAAGTAGCAGCCTTCTGGCAGCGCGATGACACCGCTTACGACATTACTGGCGCCCGCTTCACATCTGAGCAGTTCCCCATCTGGGATATCATCAAACGCCCGAAATTTTCGTGGATCGAGGATATTTATACGCTGCACGCTTATGCCGACGAATTCAGCATTGATGCTGAATCAATCATGTTGATGTTCGGCGCACGGGCATTGGTCACCTTCCCCTTGGTGGGTGCTAATCAAATGCCGCTCGGCGCGTTGGTGCTATGTGCCGACTCGCCGTGGCGCCATTCCGAGCGTGATGTGCGTATTCTCACCTCGCTCTCGGACCTGATCGGCATCGGCATTGAGCGCCGCAACCTGCTGGAGCAAACCACACGCCGCGCCCGCCAGCTTGCCCTGAGCGCTGAAATTGCTCAGGCAGCTGCCAGCACGCTGCGCCTTGATGAACTCTTTGATTTGATCGTGAATCAAATTAAAGACAGTTTTGCCTTCGACCACGTGCAAATCTTCCGCATTGATAGCGAAGGCAAGTTTGCGCGTGTAGTTTCCTCCACGGGCGAAGCAGGGCAGCGCCTGCTGGCAAGAGGGCATGGCTTGCCCGTTGGGTCGCGTTCGGTGATTGGGCAGGTCACCGCAACTGGCACGCCGCAGATTGTGAGTGATACAACGGATCCCCGCGCTATTCACAAGCCCAACCCTGACCTGCCCGACACGCGCGCAGAAATGGCGCTGCCGCTGATCGCCCGGGATACCATTTTGGGTGCGCTGGACGTGCAGAGTAATGAAGCAGGTGCCTTCACCCAAGAGGACGTGGTGATCCTCTCCACATTGGCGGGTCAGATCGCCATCGCCATTGATAACGCTGAACTATTTGCCTCGTCGGTGCGCCGTGCTGAGGAAATGCGCTTCCTGTTCGATGCTTCGCGTGCAGCAACCAGTGCCTTCACCGAAGAGAACATTCAGCCAGAACGAATGCGCGAAATCGCTGAACTGATGCGCGAGAAGCTGAGCGCAGCGGCGGCGGCAGTCTTGGTCTTTGATGATAGCGGCACGCGTCTGGTGCCGTACAGCGCGACGGCACCAAGCATCGAGCTGATTATTCCGCCTTACTATGAGTTCAATCAGCCCTTCTTTAAGGAGTTTGTGCAACGCCATGAACCGCTCCAAGTAGATGATTTAGCAACGGTGCAGAGCAGGCGCTCTGGCGCGACAGGCTCGCTAAGTGCGCGCCTTGTGCAGGCGTTGCGTGGCTTCTTGCCGGAAAAAGGGTCGCTGCTGTTGGTGCCGCTCTACGCGGGCGATAACTTTGTGGGCGCCTTGGGCGCGGTGAAGACCGCTATCAATGGCTTTGATGATGAGGCATTGCGCTTGACACAAACGCTCGGTTCGTCGCTGAGCGCTACCATTCAAAATGCACGTCTGCTGCGTGAAGTGCGCGCCGCGAACTTGCGCCTGATGGAACTTGACCGTGTTAAGAGCCAGTTCCTTGCCAACATGTCGCACGAGTTGCGGACGCCGCTCAATTCGATCATCGGCTTCTCGCGGGTGATCTTGAAGGGCATTGACGGACCGCTCACCGAGATGCAAGAGCAAGACCTGAACACAATCTACGAGAGTGGCAAACACCTGCTCGGCTTGGTGAACGACATCCTTGATCAGGCAAAGATTGAGGCTGACCGCATGGAGTTCACTATCTCACCCTTTGCCATGCATGAGGTGGTGAAGGGTGTTGCCTCTACGGCAATTGGCTTGTGGAAGGATAAGCCCGTGCGCTTGTATCAGGAGATTGAGCCAGATTTGCCGAATGTAGCAGGCGATGAATTCCGCACACGGCAAGCCCTGCTCAATCTTGTTTCCAACGCGGCGAAGTTCACACCGCAAGGCACAATCACCATTGCCTGCTTCCGCACTGAAGTGGAAGGTGTGCCGATGGTGCAGGTGTCCGTTACAGATACCGGCATCGGCATCCCGCGCGATAAGCTAGACCTGATCTTCGAGCCATTCCAGCAAGCCGATAACAACGCTGCGCGCCAATACGAAGGCACGGGCTTGGGCTTGCCGATCTCGCGCAAGCTGATCGAGAAGCAGGGCGGGCGCATGTGGGTGGATAGTGAGATCGGCGTTGGGTCAACCTTCAGCTTTGCGCTGCCCATCGCCGGTCTGGAAACAGGCGCGCAAGCCAGCAACGAAGCAAGTGCCGAGATGGGGGATTAAAACGGCACCCGATAAAATGCGGAAAGGCAGTCAGGGCGGGATTTTTCCGCCCTTACGCTTTGAGGCGTACACTAGCCCTTGAGCAAAGGGGTGTTTTGCAGCGCGGGAATATCGCACGCACCTGCCACAAACATCGCTATGCGCAGTTGGGCAGTCAGTTCGCGCACCAGATCATGGGTTGCCTCTGCCGAGTGCGCCGCCGCCTTCAGGAAAGGCCCCGCTAAGCCGCCAAGCTGCGCGCCAAGCGCGATGCATTTCGCCACATCAATGCCATCTCGCAAGCCGCCGCTGGCAATGATCGGCATGGTTGGTGCGGCAGAGCGCACATACTCAATACTCTCTGCTGTCGGGATGCCCCAATCAGCAAAAGCGCGTGCCACCCGCGCATGGAACGCCGTTGGCGCACGGTGATATTCCACCTCGCTCCAGGATGTGCCACCAGCACCTGCTACATCAATGGCAGCCACGCCCGCCTCTGCCAAGCGACGTGCATCGTCTGCCGAAAAACCCCAGCCCACCTCTTTAGCGATGACAGGCACACCAATTACGCGGCATAAGTGCGCCACTTTTGGCAGTAACTCTCTAAAGTTGCCATCGCCTTCAGGCTGAACAGCCTCTTGCAGGGCGTTAAAGTGCAGGATCAGCGCGTCCGCCTCCGCCATATCCACTGCACGGCGGTAGTGATCCACGCCAAAGCCATAGTTCAACTGCACGGCACCCACATTCGCAAAGAGCAAAATATCAGGTGCAACGTGGCGCACTTTGAATGATTGTGCGAGATCATCATGCACAATTGCCGCCCGCTGAGAACCAAGCCCCATGGCGATGCTGTTTGCCTGGGCTACTTCTGCCAGCACGAGATTGAGCGGGTTCGCCATGCTCGTGCCGCCCGTCATAGAGCTGATCAGCAGTGGTGCACTGAGCCGTTTGCCCATAAACAGCACCGACGTATCTACTCCAGCAAGGTCAAGTTCGGGCAGGGCGCGGTGCATGAAGCGGTAGCGCTCTAAGCCTGTGGTCAGGCGTGGGAACTGCACGTTTTCCTCAAGGTTAATGCGGATGTGATCGGCTTTGCGGCGTTCGATCAACTGGGGATCATCAGGTGTATTTGCCATGTGTTTATGCGCCGTTGTGCGGCGCGTCCCTCCAAGTGTTGTTGTATGCGGAGGATTTTAACACAAAAGGTGTGGTATTCGCCGTGGTATGCCAAGCTGTGGGTGTGGTATAACGAACCGATCCGATTCGCAGTTGTGAATGCACAAACCGAACATTTCAGCTTGCCAACGGCTGCACCTAACCGCTGTGCAAAAGTGCGTCATCAGTGGGGGCGGGATGAATCCCACCCCTGCGATCAGCTTCAGGTGCGCTTTTCGATGATGAAGGTTGGTGTTATGGAACCGCCGCCGGCGGTCACATTGAGCAGGGCTGCCGCCGAAAGGCGCGTTAAGCCACCACTGACCGTCTTGCCGTGAAAGATGTACGGATCGGCATCTACCAAGCGGTGTGCGATGTGCAGTTTGCCATCCACCAGCGTTGGATAGTCTTCAAAGGCAGCTTCGACGCGCTCTTGCACCACGTAGGAATCGCGCAGTGCCTGCCGCAGGGTGGCAGACCATTCCGCGTCGGTGGCTTCCCAACCGATGGTAACACCCTTACCGCCGTATTCGTCGTTTGGCTTCAGCACAAGGCGCTCTTTATTGTCGGCAATGAATGGCACAAGGTCTATGGGTTGCCCGTGAAAGTGGGTGTGCCGTTCGCTGACGCGGCGCGTCCATGGGATATGTGCTTCAATGGCAGCGCGCTCTGCCGGCGTGAAAAGGTGTGCATTCTGCTCATCGCTGAGCAGGGCAAAGCTCGCCTTTTTCGCCATCAGCTTAGCACTGAAAGCATTGCACATGCACACGGCTCGCTGCCGCAATGCCTGCACAATCGGATTATCCATGCCCATCCGCTGGATCAGCTCGCTAGCAAGCACGCGCTTATAGATTAGGTCTACGCGAAAATCGCCCACATAAAGTTTACCGTCGCGCAGTTCCATCGCACGCGGATCGCACAGGATCGCCTCAATGCCCGCTTCTGCCATATAGTCACGGATGATGTGATGCTCGTTGAGCGTCTGCACGTCTTGCCAATCGGCAATGGCAATTTGTGGGCGCTCAGGACGATCTTTGCCTGACCATTGGCGGTATGCTTCTAGCAAGGTTGCCAGCAGGCTGCGAACCAACGTAAAGCTGCGAACCGTGTAGTGCTGCTGAAAACGACGCATGACCTCTAGGGTGAGGAACGACTCAGCAGTTTGATCCACATAGCCCATACCGGCAGGTGTCTCAGCATTATATTCTACAAACTTGAGGCGCTTTGCATCAGGATCGTAGAAGGAGTCAAGGCGGGAAGTGTTCCAAGGTGCAGTGTAGCCGATTTCAAGGCTGAACAGCGCTTCCTCATAGGGTTCTAAGTCAAGCTGGGCGCGCAGTTCAGCATCCTGCAAGCAGGCATGGTGTGCCTTGGCGAAAGCCAGCAGCAGCGTCTCCGTCTCGCTGCGAAGATATTCCCATTGCTGCGGCTGGTAAAAGTGCGGGCGCAGCACATTGCACACGGCGCGTTCACCAAAGAACAGACGGCGAGTGCGCATCTGTGCATTGAGCGTTGCCTGCGCCTCCACCGCCGATTGATCATCCAGCAGGTTGTTATAGAAGGCGATAGCATCGCGCAGCATGGCTAAGCGTTCCGCTTCACTTTAGCGTGAGTGCGCCATGTATAGCGATCTGCTGTCATTGCTTCGCCTTTGGCAAGTGCAATGCACAGGTCTGCCATGTTCTGCACACACCAACGGAAGTTGACTTCGCCGAGTGAATAGATATCCATATCCGGCGCGCAGTTCATGAAGTCAATGGCATATGGCACACCCTCTTTGATAGCAAACTCGCAAGTGTTCATATCGTAACCGAGCGCACGGCACAGTTTGAGTGAATCTTCCATCAGGCGCGTATACATCTCGGTGGAGAAGCCGTGTTCGGGCGAATAGTAGCGCGTGCGCGGATCATAGCGCATTACGTGGACACGCTCTTGCCCAAGCACCATGCAACGCGCATATTCATCCCACTGGATAAACTCTTGCAGGATCATGGTTAGCGTGCCGCTCTGGTTATACCGTGCGATCAGCTCTTCCAGGCTGTGAACAACATAGACATCTTTCCAGCCGCCGCCATGAGCATCCTTCAGCACGCAAGGCATCCCGATATAGCTGATGATCCAATCCCAATCCAGCGGATACATTAAATTTCGCAAGCTTTCATCATGCACAATGCCCGGCACATAGTCCTTATTAGGCAGTGCAATGGTCTTGGGTGAAGCAACGCCCATCCGCACGGCAAGTGAAGCATCAAAGAATTTATCGTCCGCGCACCACATGAACGGATCGTTAATGATCTTCACGCCTTGCAGTGCTGCGTTTTTCAGATAGGTGCGGTAATAAGGCACTTCATGCGAGATGCGATCCACAATGACGCGGTAGGGCGTCGGTTCATCCATGCACGTGCCGCCAAGCTTCACAAACTCAGCGATCACGCCTGCCTCACGGCTGCGAATTTCTTCAATCAGCGCAGGCGGCATAGACCATTCGCGCCCAACCAGCAACCCAACTTTTAGCGGCTCTGCCATAGCAGCATTCTCCTAAAAAGTGCATCTATAAAAGGTGGTTATGATTATAGCACGCACTTAGCAGGCTGTGCGGCGTAGGCAAAACGCACAAAGCGTTGGGAAGTCGGTTTAGGCGGCAGGGGCAGAGAGGGCGCGCAGCAGCGTTGTTTGCAGGCGCACAAATGCCTCATCATCTTCAGGGCGTGGGCGCCTTAGTGCAATTGGCACATCTGCCACCAAGCGACCCGGACGTTGACTCAGCACCAAGACGCGATCCGAGAGCAGGGCAGCCTCACGCACATCATGCGTGATGAACAGCACAGTCGGCTTAAACTGCTCCCAAACGCCGATCAGCCATTTCTGCATTTCGCGGCGCGTCAGGGCATCTAATGCGCCGAATGGCTCATCCAAAAGCAGCACAGAGCGCTCTAGCAGAAAGGTGCGTAGCAGTGCAGCGCGCTGGCGCATTCCGCCAGACAACACGTTCGGATAGGACTCGGCAAAGCCCGCCAACCCAAAGAGCGGCAGCAGCTCCAGAGCGCGAGTGTGCGCCTCTGTGCGGTCTTGGCGCCTGATTTCTGCGCCAAGTGTGACGTTTTGCAGCACCGTGCGCCACGGCATCAGCAAATCGCGCTGTGGCATGTAACCAACATACCCTGCTTGCCCATTAATGCGCTCGCCATTCAGCCGAATCTCGCCTGCATCAGGTGTAATCAAGCCTGCAATCAAGTTGCAGAGTGTGCTTTTGCCACTGCCGCTCTGCCCGATTAAGCTGACGAACTCGCCCTTTGCCACGCCAAAGCTGATCTCAGTGAGCGCCTGCACAGTGCGGCGCTCACTGACAAATGTTTTGGAGATGTTCTCAAGGCTTAGGTACATAGGATTATTAGGCACCCTCCGACGGTAATTTGCTGAGCAACTGCGCGATCACATCGGCAGCCGTATAGTGAGTCGCGCCTTCGGGCAAGAATTTCCGCAAGTTTACCAAATCATCGCCCGAAGTGACGATAGCAGGCTCTTGCGTGCCATCCCGATGATGCTGAACGTAGCCAGTGGCAGAGCCAAGCGCGTTGCACAAGCAGACTCGCCCAACGGTATCCTCAGGATCGCCACCTTTCCGCACATACTGATCCACAGGTTCGGCGGGGCAGCGGAAGCCAACCTCACCATCGCTTTCCTCATAAATATGGCGCAGATAGCCAATATCGCAAATGCGCTTACGACCATCATAAACAGCCGCCTCCGAGAGCGTGCCTTCAAGCTGCACCACCTTGAAGGGGAACCCTGTCGGTGAGACGAACGGGCTGGTTTGCACGCGCACATCACCTGCTAAGACTTGCTCAATAACACGCGCTCTGAGTGGCGCTGCCATACCGGATTCATCGCAGTAGGCGAAGGCAGTGCCAACCTGAATGCCCGCCGCGCCAAGTGCTAACGCTTCCACCAGCTTCTCGGCGTTGCCATAGCCGCCACCCAGCCAAAACGGCAAGCCAAGTTTGCCAAGTTTTTCTAGGTCTACCGCGTCCTTTTCAGTGTAGATTGGCTCACCCCTCTCGTTCAACTGCATCTGACCGCGTGGCGGCGCGTTGTGGCCGCCGGCAACAGGCGTCTCGACCACGAAACCGTCAATGCGACCACTAGTGCGTTTTAAGAGCGCCTGTGCCAGCACAAAGGAAGAGATGATCGGCAGGAACATTGGGCGTTTAAGCGTGCCACTTGCTTCTGGGAACAGCGCACGCGGATCGAAGTGGAGCAGATGATCACTGTGTGAGTCTAGCACGTCAAGGCGGTAGCTGGTCGCCTGATGCTGTGTGAACTTATCCAGAATGCCGCCAATTTGCAGCGGAATGCCCGCGCCCATCAGCACATAATCCACACCTGCCAGCATGGCGCCATAGAGCGATGCCATCGTGGGCATTTGCACCTGTTCCAGCAAGTTGATGCCAACGGCGTTGGTATGCCCTTCTTTGGCGAGGAACACTTCAATAAAATTGGCGATGACGGTCAGTTCTTCCAACTCACGGGCAGGTGTCATACTCCACATGGGCGGGCGGCGGTAGGGTTGCCCTTTGGGAATGCCGCTCTCCACAAAATAGCGCTCTAGCACGCGCTGCGCCGCTGCCTGAAAGGGGAAGTGCGCCAGCGCACGCCGCATATTGCCGCCACGATCACCTTCTTGCAGGCGCGCCGTCAGCACGATTGCCAAGCCTGTGCCAGACACAACGCCAAGCTGCCCTTGCAACGCGACGGCGCGTGCCAATTTCCAATCTGAAATAGCGACACCCATGCCGCCTTGAATAATTTTTGGGAGAGTCATTCTTGCCTCGTGCCTTTCGCTATTGATGTTATGAGCAGAAACACTAGGCAAGGCAAGGGCGTTACAGTGACGAATGTCACCTTTTCCGTGTGCGCCAGACACTTGACAAGCAGCCGTGCCACACGCGATCTTTAATCTTCATCGTCCAGCTTTAGCACTGCCATAAATGCCTCTTGTGGCACTTCCACATTACCGATCATCTTCAGGCGGCGCTTACCCTTTTTCTGCTTTTCCAGCAGCTTTTTCTTGCGTGTGATGTCGCCGCCGTAGCACTTCGCCAGCACATCCTTACGAACTGCTTTCACATCGGCACGGCTGACGATCTTGCCACCAATGGCGGCTTGCAGCGGCACGGCAAACATCTGGCGCGGGATCAGGTCTTTCAGCTTGGAAACAATGCGCTGCCCTTTGTGGTGTGCCTCATCGCGGTGGACGATCATGGCGAGCGCATCTACAGGTGTACCGTTCACCAGCACATCCAGCTTAACCAGCTTATCTGGATAGTAGCCATCGAAAGTATAATCAAGGCTGGCATAGCCTTTGGTGGAGGATTTTAACCTGTCGTAGAAGTCCACAATCAGCTCTGAGAGCGGCATCAGGTAGGTGACGTTCACCCGCGAACGGTCTATATATTCCATGTTCAGGTATTTGCCGCGCCGCTTGGTCACTAACTCCATAATCGCGCCGATGTAGGTGTCAGGCGTGAAAATGCTGATCTTCATCCATGGTTCGCGCACTTCCTCAATGGTGCTTTCATCAGGCATTTGGGCAGGGCTATCCACAAGGCGCGTCTCGCCATTCCGCAGCTTCACTTCATATTCCACGCTGGGCGCGGTTACCAAAATATCAAGGTCATATTCGCGCTCTAGACGTTCCTGCACAATATCCATATGGAACAAGCCCAAGAAGCCAACGCGAAACCCAAAATTGAGCGCCTGCGAGTTTTCAGGATCAAAGACGAGCGAGGCATCGTTGAGTTGCAGCTTCTCCAATGCATCGCGCAGGGCGGGGTAATCTTCAGCATCCACTGGATAGACGCCAGCAAAGACCATCGGCTTAGCACGCCGATAGCCGGGCAGTGGCTCAGCTGCACCATTCACTTTGCTAGTGATCGTATCGCCAACACGGCACTCTTGCACCGTCTTGAGTCCGGTAGCAATGTAGCCGACTTCGCCTGCTTCAAGGCGATCTACCTCACGCATGGTCGGCGCAAAAATACCCATCTCCACCGGCTCATAATCAATCCCTGTGGACATCATCCGCAGCGCAGTGCGCCGACTAAGCGCGCCATTCAGCACGCGCACGTAGGCAATCACGCCTTTGTAGCTATCATAGTGGCTGTCAAAGATGAGCGCTTGCAGCGGTGCGTTGCGATCCCCTTTAGGCGGCGGCACACGCTTCACTACTGCCTCTAACACGGCTTGCACATTATGCCCCGTCTTAGCGCTGACCGGTACCATCTCTGAGGCGGGAATGCCAAGCAATTCCTCAAGGTCTTTGGCGATCTCGTCGGGGCGTGCGGCGGGCAGGTCAATCTTGTTGATGACTGGGATGATCTCAAGGTCGTTTTCAAGCGCGAGATAGAGGTTGGCAAGCGTCTGCGCCTCGATACCCTGACTGGCATCCACAACGAGGATCGCACCTTCGCAGGCTTGCAGCGCACGGCTGACTTCATAGGCAAAATCCACGTGACCGGGCGTATCAATCAGGTTGATCTCATAGAGTTCGCCATCTTGGGCAGTGTAGCTCATCCGCACTGCCGACGCCTTGATCGTCACGCCGCGTTCGCGTTCCAAATCCATGCTATCCAACACCTGCGCCTGCATTTCACGGTCGCTAATGGTGCCAGTGATCTGCAACAGGCGGTCAGCCAGCGTGCTTTTGCCGTGATCAATATGCGCGATGATGCAAAAGTTCCGAATTTTCGCTAGTTCCATCTCAAATCCTTGCCCTCGCGCAGCTTTCTGGCAGCAGCGCACGCCATCTTGTGTATGGTATGAGGGGCAACCTTGCCATGCCTCATCGTAAATCATAGCATAAGACGCTCGGAAGTGGCAGGCTTAACCGCGAGGGCAGCCTGCTGATCAGGCTATAAACAGCATAATCACAGGCATACTATACTTAGGCAGCTATGCCGACGGCTTGCATAAAGCGGCGCGCCTCGTCTATAATCGCCATACGGTGCGGCGCTTACGGCAAGGCTTGCGGAAGAAAGGTTCGGCGCATGGCAGACGGAACGCGCAATCAACTTAAACAGGCATATGCTCTCATTCAACAAGAACGGCTTGATGAAGCACTTGGCATTTTAAGACGGATCCTTGGCAATGATCCTGACAACGCCGATGCATGGTGGCTGATGGCAAACGCCGTGAGCGACCCTGCCGACGCGGCGGACGCGCTTGGCAACGTGCTGCGCCTTCAGCCTGCCCACGCTGAAGCGCGTGAGGCTTACGATCAACTTATTGAGGAATATCCTCACCTTGCGCCAAGCGAGGCACTTGAGGCTGCCTTCGATATGGGCGACTTCAATATTGATGATTTACTAGGACAATCCTCCTCGACGAGTTATTCAGCGGCAAGCGATGATCAGGCATTTGGCACCACAGCATGGGCAGTTAGTGATACCACCGCTGATCAAGATACCCTTGATCTGGACGATCTGTTTGGCGGCAGGGCAAGCGTAGATGTGCCGATCACGCCCACGGAAGAGGAAGACCTTAACGCGATTTTTGGTGTCGGCACAGACGACTTGCTGCAGCCCTCAACTGCTCGGCGCGAAACGCCATCTGCTGAGGCAGATGACGTGCTGGCAGGCTTCGATTTCGGCACAGGCACGGACTACAGCGATATGCCCGACCTTGCCGAACCAACCACCGAGCTTGACGCACTCTTTGGCGCAGCGCCCGAACCACAACAGCCCGCACCGGTGGCACAATCGCCGCAATCTTCCATCCGCGATGATGATTTGGATGCTATGTTTGGCGGCGAACCTGCTTTTGTTGGGCAGTTAGATCAGCAAGAAGAAAAACCACGCGGTCGGCGCGGACGCCGCAAAAAAGATCAACCAACCACCTTCGCCGAAGCAATGGGCGAAGAACCAAGCGCTGCGGCACCCGCTGCGCCCGAACCTAAGCGCGAGCGGCGTCCCAAGCCGCAGCGCCTTGCCCCAGAGTCTCAGCCAACCTACGATCCTTATGCGGCGGAAAAACGCGCCAACAAGCGTTCGCCTATCTGGACGCTGCTGAGCCTTGTGGTTGCCCTTGGCGTTATTGCCGGGTTGGTGTTGATTATTGTGCCGTCCCTTGCACCCGATCCTGTTACCTTAGCACTTCGCAGCGCTGAACAAAGCCTGACCAATGGTGGCTTCACAGGCGCAGCAGCCACGCGTGAGGGTGATATTTTCCGTGTAACGGTCTGTGGTGCCGCTGGTAGGGCGCTGCAAGGGCGCGTTTATGAGGCGATGGAGAGTGTGGCTGATCATGTAGCAGCCGCTGGTGAGCCGATCAAGATGGTGCAGCTCATCGTGACGGATTGCAACGATCCTAACCTCACACTCTACCGTGCCAATGCGCCAATAGAAGCAGTGCGCCGCTACCTTGAAGGTGGCAAGACTGACGTGCGCGCCTATCGTGCCAGTTGGCAGTAGGGGTATGCATACGCTCGACTCAACCGCCGAGTTGATCCGTGCCGCGCTAGAGGCGAAAAATCGCGCCCGTGATGCCACGCTGGAAGACGCACGGCTGCTGACGCGCCTATGCGGTAATGCTATCCGTGCCATGCACCGCCAAGATTGGCAGGCGGCTGAAAGGCTGCTGGCAGAGGCACGCCAGACGCTTCAAGGCATGGCAGCGCGCTTGGCAAACCTGCCCGATCTCTACCACGCCGGCTACTTTCAGGATGCCGCCAAAGAATATGGCGAGGCAGCCGCCACGCTTGCCCTGCTGCGTGATGCGCCGCTGCCAACGCCCGCCGATCTCGGCATTGAGCCAGCTACCTACCTGAACAGCCTTGCTGAAGCTGCCAGCGAACTGCGCCGCTACATCCTTGACATTTTGCGCCATCACCATGATGATCGAGCCGAAGTGCTGCTCCAAAAAATGGATGCCATCTACGCTGTGCTGATGACCTTCGACTTTCCCGATGCCATCAGCGGCGGTCTGCGCCACCGTGTGGATAACTTGCGCGGTGTGCTGGAACGCACGCGTGGCGATGTTACCACCAGCCTTCGCCAACACCGTTTGCAACAGGCGCTAGAGCGCGCCGAAGGAAACCAAGCATAATGCTGCTCAGTTCTGATACCAGCCAAGTTGCACCGAATAGCGTGCGGCTTGCCACCGAGGCAGATATTGCAGGCATTCAACGCCTGATTAACGAAAACCTTGATAAGGTGCTGCCACGCACCGACGAGGAAATCCGTGAACTGCTGCCGATGTGGTGGGTGGCAGTAGACGAAGGCGAGATCGTTGGGACGTGCTGCCTAGAGGTCTACAGCCGCAAAATTGCCGAATTGCGCTCATTGGTGGTGCGTGATCATGCACGCGGCAAGGGCTACGGCGCAGCACTCGTAAAAATTGCCACCGAAACAGCACAAGCGCTGAACATTTATCAGGTGTTGGTCGTCACCTCAACGCCTGAGTTTTTTGAGGCGCTCGATTTCGGACCCGCACTCGGTGAAAAATATGCGCTGTTCTGGCATGGCAGTGGTAGTGTTAAGGCGCACCGCGCCCCAACCAGCTAACCCGACAGCCTAAAACTGACATTTTCCACGCTATATGCCTGCAAATTCCCTATGGTTGGGCATATGGCACGCCTTTTGCGATAACATGCTCATGAGTGTGATGCTTCATGAGTACCGCCAAGCAAAAGAGGCGGATAGCGGTCAATAAATGGATTGGAATGCCGAACGTGAGCAACAGTCGTGAAATGCCGCTTTTCCCATTGAATACAGTCTTATTTCCGGGAATGCCGCTTTACCTACACATTTTCGAGCCGCGCTATAAGCTGATGATCGGAGAGTGCATCCGTGAATCGCGCCCTTTTGGTGTGGTGCTGATCAGCAGCGGCAGCGAAGTTAGCCCGAACGTCGAAATTCACAGCATCGGCACCACGGCGCATATCACGCATGTGAAGCCGCTCAATCAGGGCGAGATGAACATTGCTTCCATCGGGCAAACACGCTTTCGCATCCTCAGCACGCATAATCGTTATGCCTACCTGAGCGCTGTGGTGGAGGACTATCCGCTGGCAGATCAAGAAGATGTGCGCGTGGCGCCCATTGTGCGCCGCCTTGCGCCGATGGTCAAAAGCTATTTGAACATCTTTGCGGCACTGGGCGAAGTCGAGTTCAAAATGGAACGGCTGCCGGAGGATCCTGAAGCGCTCGCCTACCTGACCGCCGTCGTCCTAAATATTCCAACGACGGATAAGCAGCGCATCCTTGAAATGCCTTCCCTGGCAGAAATGCTCGGTGCAGAATACAGCCTTATTCGGCGCGAGGCACTTATCCTCAAGCACATGATCGAGAACGGTCCGCGCTGGCGCGACGATCCAAACCTATTCTCGCCCAATTGAAATTTGAACAGCCTGTTCCATGCGCGCCTGTAAGAGTGTGGTAAAATATGGTTGTTACCCTCAATGGGAAATCCATAAGCTGGAGCTGCAATAACTATGCGAATCGTAGTAGACGCGATGGGTAGCGACCACCACCCAGCGCCAGATGTAGAAGGCGCGGTGCTGGCAGCCCGCGAACTTGGCGCACAAGATAGCCTCATCCTTGTTGGCGATAAGGCGCGGCTGATGAGCGAACTGGCGAAGCATGACGCAGGTGCATTGCCGATTGAGATCGTCCATGCCAGCCAGCACATCGACATGCACGATAGCCCCGCCAAAGTTGCACGCCAAAAGCCCGATTCGTCTATGATGGTTGGTATGAAGTTGGTGCGTGATGGTCACGCCGATGCCATCGTCACCGCAGGCAACACTGGCGCAGCGCTAACCCTCGCAACGCTGCACACCTTGCAGCGCGTTTCGGGCGTGCGCCGCCCTGCGCTCACCTCGTTGATGCGGGTGGAGAACAACCAGCTTGTGGTGATGGCAGATTTGGGTGCCAACCCTGACGCACACGCGGAGTGGATGCTCCAGTTTGGCGTGATGGGCAGCCTTTATGCACAGCATGTGCTAGGGCAAACGCGCCCGCGAGTGGCACTGCTCTCCAACGGCGAGGAAGAAGGCAAAGGCAATCAGTTGGTGCGCGAATGCGCTGCCCTGTTCCCAGATTCAGGGTTGAATTTCATCGGCAATGTTGAGCCGAAAGAAGTGCTGCAAGGTGTTGCGGATGTGGTGGTAACCGATGGCTTCGTGGGCAATATTATGCTCAAGACGATGGAGGCTGTTGGCGATGCCTTCTTTCGCGTCATGCGCCGTGAACTGCTCCGCAATCCGCTACGAATCCTCGGCGGCTTCCTGATCAGCCCTGTGCTGCGGAAGATTTACAAGCAGGTTGATCCGTTCGAGATTGGCGGCGCGCCGCTGCTTGGCGTGAACGGCGTCGTGATCGTCAGCCATGGGCGCACCAACGCCAAAGGCATCAAGAACGCAATTGGGCAAGCCCGCCGCGCCGTTGAGGGCAACCTGATCAGTGCCATTCGGAACGGCATGACGCGCTACGTGGGCAAGCATGGCACGACAGAACAGACCCCACGCCCGCGCCGCCGCCGTCATTTTCTGCGCCGCCGTCGTCAGCTAACGCCCAAGCACACCTAGCCCGCGCCAAGTGGGCAGGTCTTTGCCCTGATTAAAGCCGCGTACAGCCACGCCTAGGCGCACTACCTGCGCGTAGGGTGTGCTGTGCGTAGCACGCTGCATGTGCAACACTTCTGCTAAAAGGCGCCCCTCATTAAAGAGCAGTGTTTGATTCAGCCCGCGCCGCGTGCGCTCAAAATACGTGCTGTGCGGCGTGCCGAACGCAGCCACCACCGCGCCAAGTGGCAGAGGTTGCAACAAATTGACGAACATGACCGGATCACTTGCTTGGCTCACCACTACCGAGAAATTATCCGTTGCAAAGACCGCCAAATCATCGTTAAACAGCCCTTGATCGCTTGCGGCAGTTAGCGGATGTGCCTGCAAATGCCTGATGATCGGTGCAAGGGCGAAATAGGCGGGCTGCACACCGAATACGCATGGCGTTGCGCAGGGTGTGCCATCCGCTGCGCTGAAATAGGCAGCATAAGCAGTTGGGGTGTGCTGACCAAGCCACCGCGCTGCACCGATCAAAAGTGCTAGGCAGAGCGCGCAGAACGTGCTTAGGCGCAGCAGGCGTAACATGGTTAGGGCAGCCGTGAGGTTTGCAGGTAGCGCATGGCACGGCTGAAACCATGCCATGTGGTGGCGGAAAAAGTTAGCCCTTGCCACGAATCACGATACCAATCGGCGGCGCTGATGCCGATATACTGCACTTCATCGGCAACTTGCACATGTGTGCCACCATCTTTGCCGCCCACTTGCCCTGTGATGACCATGCCATGTTGTGGGTAAAAGAAACGCGCCATATTTGTGCTGCGGCGCGGCACCAACACATGGGCAGGCACACCGAAACGCGCTAGAACATCGCCCAACTTGCCCAGAGACTCAACGCGTGTGTAGGTTTGGCTAAAGCGCTCCGTCGGCACGATCACTGTGTTAAAAGGTTCGGTGTGAATGCTGATGAGGGCGAGTTCGCCGCGCCTGCCGCGCAGCAGCACCACCGTGATATCTACACCGATCAGCTCAAGCAGATTGCCGTCTACGCGCTCCGTGAGCAACTGCCCACGCACCAACGGATGTTCGCGCACCATGCGAAGGGCATCCATAAAGAGCGTTTCGCTTGGCTGTACGCCTAACATGCACGGAAACTGGCAAGGCGTGCCATCTGCATTGGTGAACAGGCTATCAAAGGTGAGGGAATGCTCGCCACCAAGGGCGCGTGCGCCGTGAATAAGTGTGCTAAGCACAAGGCTGATCACGATCAACCATACGGTGAAGCGTATCATTTTCCTATCCTACCCTAGCCGGCTGGCGTCGGTGAAGGCGTGGGCAGCGGCAGTGCTTCTGATTCGCTGAAATCTACGAAAGAGGTGGTTGCCGGGCGCACAATGACATCGCGCACAAGGCGTCTGCCACTCACATTGACCGCAAGCTGATAGACACCGACTGGCACATCACCGATCACAAAATTTTCGCGCCACACCTCGTCGCTGTTTACGTTCCAGGTGCGTTTGTTGGGCAAGCGCGGGTTGACGTAGGTCGTGGTCGTATCCACCACACGCCCATTGCGCAGCAGCGAGACGGTAACATCTTGCACGGGCGTGCCATCTGGAAACAACACACGCCCTGCTATCACGCCGTGATTTTCGTAAGGCGCCATCCATAAGATCGGGTTGCGCGTCTCATAGTAGCTGTTGCGCCCGACGCGCACCTCAAAATGGACGTGCGGTCCGCTGACCACGCCACTGCGCCCACTCAAGCCAATGATCTCGCCAATTTGCACATCTTGCCCAACCTCAACAAGGATCACTTGTAAGTGAGCATAGAGCGTATAGAGCCGCTTGCCTTGGAAACCAAAGTTATGCTCAATGATGACCACATTGCCGTAGGTATAAGCGGATTCGACATACCGCCCGTTCTCGTACCAAACGTAGTTATCGGCTGCCCAAATCACGCGCCCAGCCGCAGAGGCGCGCACCTCTTTGCCAATTGGGTTGGGTAAATCTACGCCGTGATGCACGCGCCACTCATTGCGCGGTCCATCCGATCCGTAGGTATACCAGAAGATCGAGGCGCTGTTTGCCGAAGAATCGACGGGGCGCCGAAACCAGAAATGATCGCGTGGGTCGAGCGAGAGCGGCACTTGTTCTGGCGGTGGCGAGAACTCGCCGCGGCGCGGATCGTTGTTGCGAGCAATAGCAGGTGCTTCTGGGCTGGAAGCCGCAATCGGCGCGGCAACGGTCGCACGATCAGGCTGGAAGCGCGTGGGTGTGGGCGTTTGCTGCCAAAGTAGGCTGAGTGGCGGTGTGGGTGTGTGGGTTGGCGCTAGCGTGAAGGTGGGCGGCGGTGCGGTCTGCACGGCGAGCAGTTCACCTTGCACAACGGCTTCCCAAGCGCGGCTGCGCGGCGTTTCAGTTGGGCTAGGCAGCACGGCAACGCGGGTAGGCAGCGTCGGCTCAATATCCGCGCTGGCAGGACGGTTGAGCAGCCACAGCAGCAGCAGCACGGCGGCGCTTGCCAAGATCAACACGGCGATGCCGCCAATTACTTTACGCATGGCGATTCCTCACAGGTGCTAGTTGCCTGCATCAGGCGGTATCGGTGTGGGGGAACGGCGCAGCGGCGCAGCATCAGCGGGCGTTGCTGTTGGCTGCAAGCGTGCGCCAAATAGGAAGGCGTCTATTTGCTCTTGCGTATAGAGTTCAAGCATTGCTTCGTCCCAAGTCAGCCCATCGCGGCGCTCAAACTGCCAGTAGAGAATGCTTGGGAAGTTGCTGCGCCAATCGCGCCCGGCTGGCACGCGCTGCCAACCATAATCTTCGGCAAGGCGCGTCAGGTCAATGTAGTAGCCAATCGGCACGGCTGCCTTTAGGCGTCCGCCTTGCTCAAAGATTTGCGGATCGCCTGCACTGCGGCTGGCAAAGTCCCACGGCAGGCGTTTCAGCGGTTCGCCAAGCTGCCCACTTTGGGCTGTTTCCGCCACACGCAGATAGACTCGCCACACCACATTCGCGCCCACTTCCTCGCGCACCACCTCCACAGGCGGTAGCGGCAGATTAAAGACGAGGTTGCGGTCAAAGGCGAAGGCTCGCCCGGCGTAGTGCCAGCTTTGGCGCGGCTGACCGGGTTCAGGCAACCGATCTAGCGTCCAGATTGCATCTTGTAGCGCGCCTAAGAAGTCAATGCCGCTCTGGCGTAGCACTGCCTCGCGCAGTGCCACAAACGAGTCATCCACACGATCAGAAAGCGCGGCAAGCGCTGCCGCGCTGACTCCGTTCAAAGCACGCACCTGATAGTACGGTGGGCTATCGCGGCGCCCCTCCACATTTTCGGTGTAGAGTGCGCGCTCATCTTCCGGTGCGCCACCACTCAGCAGCAGCGCCTCAGACAGGGTGTTTGCTGTCCAGCTGATGCGCCCAACTTGCCCGCGCACACTGATCGCAGTAGCAGCCGCGCCGCTGCCAACTGCCAGTCCGCTAACGAGGGTCGTGTTTGTGCCGCTTTCAAGGGCAAACAGCAAACTGGCGCCGCTTGGTGCCCAGCTTGGCGCACGCCCTTGCCCAATGGTCAGCGGCTCGGCATTCGGCTGAGCAAGGCTGCGCGTCAGCACCAGATCAATACCGTTGATGCGTGCATTGTAGGCGATGCGCGTCCCATCCGGGCTCCAGACGGGATTTTGTTCCTCAACGTTGGGTGTGTTGGTCAGGCGCAGGGCTTCTTCTTCAATAGGACGATCCAGATCGATCACGTAGATTTCAGGGTTGCCATCGCGCAGGCTGACGTAAGCAATTTGGCGTCCCGGCACGGGTGAACCGCCCGGATTCCACGCGGGTGAGAAATCAGGTGCAGGGTGATAGGTGAGGCGCGCCGGCGCACCCGACCCATCGCTTGGCACCACGTAAATATCGAGGTTGCCGCCTTCATACGCCTCGTAGGCGATGAACTGCCCATCGGGACTCCAGGTTGGAGCGGCTTCATAGGCAGGTGAGTAGGTAAGCTGCGTGATGGCGCCTGTCGCCATCTCCAGGATATACAAGTTCCAACTGCCGTCACGCCGACTGGTGAAAGCGACGCGCGTCCCATCGGGACTCCAAGCAGGATCACGGTCATCCGTAGGCGTATTGGTCAGGCGAATCGGTTCGCTTTGCCCGATGCCAAGCGCCCACAGGTTTTCGCGGCCATTGAGGCGTGCTGAATAGACCAAGCTGCCGCTGATCCGCAGGGGATCAGGAATGGGCGTGAACGTTGGCGGCGTGGTTGGCGTTGGCGTAAGTGGTGTTGGCGTTGGCTGGGTTGGCAGTAAGGGTAAGCTGCCGCCAAAGCCGCCCGCTACAGAGCGCGCCGCTGTGCCGCTGGAAGTCGTCCACAGGATCAAGCTGATCAGGGCAACCAGCAGCAGCACAGTGAACAAGCTGAGTGCACGGTTTTGCGTTTTGAGTGGGTCTTCACGCAACACGCGCTTATCCGATGCTTGCCCCGCTTGTGCTGCGATCTGCTCAGCGCGGCGTGCCATCATGGCACGGCTGCGTTCGGCGGTGGTGGCATAAATGGCGCGTCCGCCTTGCAAGGTGTAGAGCGCGATGCCCGCCAGCAGCGTGATTACGCCGACCACTGAGACGCGCCACAAATAGAGTTGGCGTGCTGCCTGCTCGAACGCCCAAATCACGACGCGCAGCAAGGCGTTTAGCAGTTTATCAATCAGGCGCAGCAGGCGAGTAAGCATCAACCCTCACAACTTGGCAGTTATGCGTCAGCAGTGGCAAGGATATTACAAAAAAAGTGCGTGCTTGGCAACGTCTTGGGCGGAAAGGCTGGCATACGCCTAAGTCCATGATCACTAAAAGGCTAGAAAACATACTGCCAATCAACGCTCTTATGATGGTTTTCTAATTGTGTGGTGATTCCGCAAACGTGGCAACCTGTTATACTTTTTCAAAGTTTTGCAATCAATAAAGTAAGTTTCTGTATGGTTCGGCAGCTGTCTGATACTCAACTACAAATCATCCGTGAATGCAGCAAGGACACTGAGTCTTTTCAGCGGCTTTTGGCACTCTGCCGCGAACTGGAGATGACTTATCCCGAAGAAGCGTTGACTGCCATTCAAAAACAGCATAGCAACCCTGCGCCAAACAACGAACATGCACTCTACCGCGCTCTGTTTGATAACACGGATGATAGTGTTGTGCTGTTCACAGCGGATGACTCCTTGCGGATTTTCATGGTGAACCGCCGTGCCTGCGAACTATTTGGGTGCACAGCGGAAGATTTGATCGGGCTGCACGCCTTTGACTTGGTTGCACTCGAAGAGCGCCCACAAGCCTTCCAGAAATTAGATGCCATTCTGACCGATGCACGGTTGCCACTTTATCAACGCACCATGCGCCGCAAAGATGGCAGCTACTTCCAAGTGGAGATCAGCGCCTGCCTCATCCGTGATGCAGATGGCAACCCACTCTACATTCAAAGCGTGGTGCGCGATATTGCCGAACGACTCCGCATTGAGCAGCGCGAGCGTGAGCTAATCGTTGAACGCGAGCGCGTTACCGCACTCCAAAACATCATCCGCGATCTGGCACACGATCTAAACACGCCGATCACTGTTGTGCGGACTTCAATCTACCTGCTGAACCAGCTTAGCAACCGCCTTGCCCGCCAACTGATCGAACTTGGCACACACTTGCCGCCCGCCGAACGCGCTCAAGCCCAGCTCACAACGCTGCACCAGACTCTTTCTGCCTTGCTAGGGCGGAACGAAGCCTTAGAGACGAGTACGCTGCGCTTGCAGCGCTTGGTTGAGAGTCTGCTGGATATGGCGCTGCTGGACAGCCGCCTGCATTTCAAATTTGCACTTACTGATGTAAACAGTGTGATAGGCAACGTTTGTGAGGCAGAAATGCTGGCTGTGTTAGAGAAGGGCGTCGCCCTTTCTTTCACACCTGATCTCACCTTGCCACTTGCTCATGTAGACGCCTACGAATTGGCACGGGCGGTGCGGCACATTGTGCAAAATGCCCTGCAATTCACGCCAAAGGGCGGACGGGTAGACGTGACAACACAGCAGCACGGGGCGCAGATTGCCATCAAAGTGGCGGATAGCGGCGCAGGCATTCCCGCCGAGATTATGCCACGCCTGTTTGACCGCTTTTTCCGTGCCGATTATGCCCGCCAAAGCGAGACGGGCGGTATGGGCTTAGGGCTGCCTATTGCCCAGAAGATCATTGAAGGGCATGGCGGCAGCATCAGCGTGGAGAGTACGCTAGGCAGTGGTAGCACCTTCACGCTGTTCTTGCCCATTTCAAGGGCACCCACGCCATGAGCATACTTTGAACTTGACAAAGCCAACTTGCCACGTTACTATTTTCCATATTGGCATAGATACCCAAAAACGCTGAACCGAGCGAGTACGCAGCAAGAGCGCTAGTCTCAGAGAGCCGCTGACCTGTGCAAACAGGTGGCTGTGAAAGCGGCACAGCAGCCGCTGCCGAATGGGTCGGGGAGTTGCACGGGCAAACACGCTGCCGCGCCAGTAGTCCGTGACGGAGACGCCACCGTTATCAGGGCAGAAGGTATCGCCAGCCGACTGGCTGTATCTGAGAAAAGTGAGCCGCTCACTTAGGCGGCTAACTAGGGTGGCACCGCGGGAAGCGCTCTCTCGTCCCTATCTGGGCGGAGCGCTTTTTGATTCCGTTGGGAGAGTATGCCATGACTGCATCACCTATTGCTTTTCGCACGGCGCCACAACGCCTCTACTCGCTAACCTTTGAGGAAACACGCGACCTCTTTGAACAAGGTGATCTTGTTCCGATCTACCGCAGCCTACCCGCCGACCTTGAGACGCCCGTCTCGGTCTACCTGAAGTTGTCACAGGCAGACGAGCCATCTTTCCTGCTAGAGAGTGTGGAAGGCGGCGAACCAGTGGCACGCTATTCGTTCTTGGGCGTCAATCCGTCTGCCGTGATCACGGTGCGCGGACGCGAACTGACCGAACGCCGCGGCAGCCAGACCACACAGCGCAGCTTGCCCGCCGATCAAGACCCGCTGGATGCTGTGAAAGCGGCAATCGGTTCGCACACGCCCGTCATTTTGCCCGCCTTGCCGCGTTTTGTCGGCGGTGCAGTTGGCTTCCTCAGCTACGACATCGTGCGCCACTTTGAGCGCCTGCCCGAAACGGCGGAAGACGCGCTGAACTTGCCTGAGATCGGGATGATGCTCGCCGATACGCTGGTCATCTTCGACCATGTGAAACATCAGGTCTTGGTGCTTGCCAATGCCCAGCACACAGGCGATCCACGTGCTGCTTATGATGACGCTATCGCACGCATCGAGGCGATTGTGGCGCGGCTGCGCCAACCCTTACCCTTGCCCAACACGCCGCCGCCGTTGGATGAGAGTCCGCTGCTGATTGCCAACTGCACGCAGTCAGAATATGAAGATCGGGTGCTGCGTGCCAAAGAATACATCGCCGCTGGCGACGCTTTCCAGATCGTGCCTTCACAGCGCTTCACCCGCGAAACTGAGGCGCACCCTTTCGCTATCTATCGTTCGCTGCGGATGCTAAACCCCTCACCCTATATGTTCTTCTTGAACTTCCCTTCAGAAGATTTGCATGTGGTAGGTGCTTCGCCAGAAATGTTGGTGCGCTTTGATGCACCGACGCGCACTGCTACCATTCGCCCGATTGCCGGCACTGCGCCGCGCGATAGTGACCATGCTGTTGATCAAGCAAATGCCGAACACATGCTGAACGATCCCAAAGAACGTGCTGAGCATGTCATGCTGGTTGACCTTGCCCGTAACGACCTAGGGCGCGTCTGCGACTATGGCTCGGTGCGTGTGACGGATATGATGTTTGTGGAACGTTTCTCGCACGTCATGCACATCACCTCGCACGTGGAAGGCAAGCTGCGCGCCAATCTGGACGCCTACGCACTCTTTCGTGCTGCTTTTCCAGCAGGCACGCTGACGGGCGCGCCAAAAATCCGTGCGATGGAGATCATCGAGGAGTTGGAAGGCACGCGGCGCGGCATTTACGGCGGCGCAGTTGGCTATTTCAGCTATGATGGCAGCATGGATACCTGCATCGCTATTCGGACGTTGGTCATGCGCGGCAAGCGTGTGTATTTGCAGGCAGGTGGCGGCGTGGTTGCCGATAGCCACCCCGCCACAGAATACCAAGAGACAATCAACAAGGCGCGGGCGGTTGCCATCGCCATTGAAAACGCCGAACGTGGCTTGATCTAGGAAGGGAACGCATCATGATTGTGCTGATTGATAACTACGACAGCTTCACCTATAACTTGGCGCAGGCATTTGGCATGTTAGGCGCCGATATTCACGTCTACCGCAACGACGCGCTAACCGTCGAACAGCTTGCCGCCTTGAATCCATCCCATATCGTGATCTCGCCCGGCCCAGGCGATCCTGATGACGGCGGCATCTCGCTAGAGGTGATTCGGCAGCTCGGCAGTCGTATACCGATTTTGGGTGTATGTCTAGGGCATCAGTGCATTGGGCAAGCGTATGGCGGCGTGGTGAGGCGTGCGCCGCGCCTAATGCACGGCAAAACCTCGCTCATCTACCACAAGAATGGCGGCATTTTCTCAGAGCTGCCCAATCCCTTCGAAGCAACGCGCTATCACAGCCTGATTGTAGAAGAACAGACCCTTCCCAAAAGCCTGAAGGTGACTGCCTTCACTGATCAGGGCGAGATCATGGGCGTTCAGCATACTGAGCATCCCGTCTTGGGTGTGCAGTTTCACCCTGAGAGCATCCTAACGACGTTCGGTCCGCGCCTGCTGCAAAACTTTTTGAGTGTGCGCCTGCCCGTGCAGGCATAGGAGTGTGTGGGATGGGCATTCAACACGCAATTGGCAAGCTGGCGCGCCGCGAACATCTCACAGCGGCTGAGGCTGAGGCAGCCATGAGTGCGATCATGGGCGGTGAGGCAACTCAGGCGCAGATCGGCGGCTACCTGATGGCGCTGCGCTTGAAAGGTGAGACGGTTGAGGAGATCACCGGCAGCGCACGTGCTATGCGCGCCGCCGCTAACACAACACCCGTCCGCGACGCTGGACGCCTTGTCGATACGTGCGGCACAGGCGGCGATGGCGCGCATACCTTCAACATCTCGACGACTGTTGCTTTTGTAGTGGCAGGTGCCGGTGTGCCTGTTGCTAAGCATGGCAACCGTTCGGTGAGCAGTCAGAGCGGCTCGGCAGATGTACTCGGCGCGCTGGGCGTAAACCTGAACCTGACGCCTGAGCAGGTCGGCGCCTGCATTGATGAGATCGGGATCGGTTTTTTGTTCGCGCCGCACTTTCACCCCGCCATGAAGCACGCCGTACAGCCGCGCCGTGAGCTAGGCGTTCGCACGCTCTTCAACGTGCTTGGTCCACTCACTAACCCAGCCCAGGCACGGCGGCAACTGATTGGCGTTTACGATCCCGCGCTTACCGAACCATTGGCGCATGTCTTGTGCGAACTTGGCGCAGAGGCAGCCTTCGTAGTGCATGGCGCTGGCGGCTTAGATGAACTCAGCACAATGGATGAAAATCAAGTGAGCGAGGTGCGCGATGGTGTCGTTCGCAGTTACACGCTTAATCCACGCGAACTTGGCTTCACGCCATGTGATCCCTCTGAGTTGCGCGGTGGCGATCCGCAAGAGAATGCCGCCATTACGCGCCGCCTGCTCAGCGGTGAAACGAACGGTGGCAAGCGTGATGTGGTGCTGCTGAACGCGGCAGCAGCCCTAGTGGCAGGTGGCGCAGCCGAATCGCTCTCAGACGGTATTCAGTTGGCAGCCCAGAGCCTTGAAAGCGGCGCAGCACTTGGCAAGCTGGATGCGCTGATCGCTTACTCGCAGCGCTTTGCACAGCCGCCTATGTAGAGGTGCTGATGCAAACAGGCATTCAACAGACTAACACGATTCTGGATCGGATTGTGGCGCGCAAGGTCGAAGAACTCGCCATGCTTGACGTGGCGAGCCTGCCGACGCCTGAGTCGCCACCGCGTGCTTTTGCCGCTGCGCTGCGCCGCGCTGATGGGTGCGTAGCGCTCATCGCCGAGATCAAGCGTGCTTCGCCCAGCAAAGGCGTGCTGATTGAAGATTTTCAGCCTGCACGCCTTGCCACACACTATGCAGAAGGTGGTGCGGCGGCGCTCTCGGTGCTGACTGACCGCGATTTCTTCATGGGCAGCCTTGCCGACCTGCAAACGGCACGCCAAGCCGTGCCATTGCCTGCCTTGCGGAAGGATTTCACCATAGACGAACGCCAAATCGCTGAGGCACGTGCCTTTGGTGCAGATGCAATCCTGCTGATCGCCGCCATCCTTGAGGATGCCAAACTGCGCGATCTGCACGCTGCTGCACATGCCTACGGACTTGCCGCATTGGTTGAGGTGCATACGCACGCTGAGCTAGAGCGCGTTTTGCGCCTTGACGTGCCGCTGATTGGCATTAACAACCGCGATCTGCACACCTTCAAGGTGGACTTGAACATCTTTCGCAGCCTTGCGCCGCATGTGCCAGATCAGGTGACGTTGGTCGCCGAAAGTGGCATCTACACAGCCGAAGACGTGGCAGCTATGGCAGCCTGTGGCGCCAGCGCGATCTTGGTCGGTGAGTCTTTGGTGAAGGCGGCGGATGTGGTTGGGCAAGTGCGCGCACTAAGCAGCGTGCGGCGCCGTCTAGCGTGAGGAGCAAGCCGCCGAGTGCATAGACTCGGCGGCGCTGTGGCTAAGCGCTTTGGTAAAGCGGCTTGGCAGTGCCACGAACAGCCATCAACTGAGCGCCCGGCAGCCGAATTGCCACACTGGTTAGCTGCCCACTGCTGGTAATTTCCAACTGACCGCCACACAATTCGGCAAGCCGCTTGGCGATAATCAAGCCCAAGCCTGTGCCTTGCTGCTCATAGCGCTGGCGGTCAAACTGCATGAAGCCGCCAATGCGTGCAATTTGATCGGCGGTGAGGGTACGCCCACTATTGTTGACCGAGAGGCGATAGCCGTGCTGATCTTCACCGCCGAAAATCTGGATAGGGCTGCCTTTCTGCGAAAATTTGAAGGCGTTTTCAATCACTTCCTCAAGCAGGCGATCTAGGTTTTCCTCACTGATGCAGACTGCCGCAGCTTGCAGGCGCAGTTGTAAGTCGGCGCGCCTGCCGAACCGCTCGGCAATAGCCACCGCCTTTTGCTCAATCAGGCGTTCGGGATGTGGAATTAACGACGGCGTATCGCTCCAGTGCATAATGTGCGTGCGGAGATACCACAAATATTTATCCGCCATGCGGCGTAGGCGTTCGGCGCCCACCTCGATTGCCTCAATCATCTCGCGCTGCATTGGATCAAGTTTTTCAGCATCTTTGAGCATCAGATAGGTGTAGCCTTGCACCACACCAACTGCTGTGCGAAGTTCGTGCGGCAGCGCCATCGTCACATTACGGCGCAATTCTTCAATGCTGTTTTGCAAAAGGGCTTGGCGCTTTTGGCGCTTCTCAAGGCGCAGCGCAATTACGGCGTGCAGTTCGCGCATCTCAAAGGGCTTCGTGATGTAGTCGTCTGCGCCGAGCGCCATGCCTTGCCGCATCCTATCGGTATCACCGGTCAGGAAGATAAACGGCACATCGCTGAGCATGTCATTCTTTTGAAGTGCTGCCAAGACCTCAAAGCCATTCATGATCGGCATAGCAAGGTCGCAGACAATCAGATCAGGACGGCGCGCTAGTGCCAGCTCAACGCCATCGGCGCCGTTACTGGCAGTTAACACCTCATACTGTTGAGAAAGGCTAAGTGTTAACAATTGCTGTGAGGCAAGATCATCCTCAATGACCAAGATACGCGGTTTAGCAGTTTCGTTGTGCATCGGTGGTTCCTCTTTGAGCAAAACCTAGGCAGAGGCGATCAAGCGGCTTGCCATTGTGATAAGTTCGTTAATGTTGATCGGCTTTATGAGGAACAGATCGGCATGTTGGGCATCTGGATGATCTACAGCAACGCTGTTCCCCGTCACCACAATCACTTTAAGTGCCTTCAGGTGCGGCGTTCGCCGAATGTAGGCAAGCACTTCTAGCCCACTCAAGCGTGGCATGTTGACATCTAAGATCAGCACGTCCGGCGGCTGACTGGCAGCCAGAAAAGCCAGTGCCTCTGCGCCATCCACTGCAATTTCCACGCTGAATCGGTGGTGTTGAAAAACGTGCGTAAAAATCTGACGCAGATCAGGGTTATCTTCGGCAATTAGCACCCGACGCCCTGCTGTTTGCAACCTCTGTTGGACATCCCGTGCTAGGGTCGATAGGTGTGACATTTTTGTGTTCTCCTACTCACGCTCTGTAAGCCACACTTAGATGGGCATCATTGAATAGCGTGATTAAGGATCAGTTTATAATAACTTTGTGATACAGTGAAGGTAACTGAGGCGTATTTTGCAGGGGGAATTTCGCCTAGCCATGTGGACTAGACCACATAACCTTTGCCTAGGCGAAATTCTTTTGTTATGTCTGAGAGAGATTAAGGACGTCGTGCAGGTTTCTTGCCGTCTATCTCCCTTTAGGCGTTGCTGACGCGATAATGCTCTTGCAAACTCCGCACCTTCAGCGGCTTCTTACGCAGTGCTTGGATACCCTGCACAGTTGCCTGTGCTGCCGAGAGCGTTGTGACAATCGGGACGCGGTATTTCGCCGCTGCGTTACGGATCGAGCGCCCGTCACCGTGCGCTTGCCCACCTAAAGAGGTGTTGATGATGAGGCGAATTTCACCATCACGCAGTGCGTCTAGGATGGCGCTGCTACCTTCACTGACCTTTGCGATGGGCATAACGGGCAGATTCGCACGTTGCAAAAAGTGCGCCGTGCCTTCAGTGGCGATCAGCTTGAAGCCCATGCCGTGCAGATCGCGGGCGATCTTTGCCGCTGCGCTCTTATCAAAGTCGTTCACCGTGATCAGGACTGCACCATCCTGTGGCAGTGCCATATCGGCTGCGCTCTGCGATTTGGCGAAGGCGTGTCCGAAGGAGGAGGCATGTCCCATCACTTCGCCAGTACTCCGCATTTCAGGACCCAGCCGTGCCTCACCGCCGAGCAGTTTGCGGAAAGGCAGCACCGCCTCTTTGACAAAAAAGCCATCTACGTGTGGTTCTTGCGTGAAGCCGATCTCGCTCAGCGCCCGCCCGCCCGCAATCTCGGCGGCATAGCGCGCCAATGGGACGCCGGTCGCCTTGCTAACGAACGGCGTAGTGCGGCTGGCACGCGGATTCACCTCCAGCACGTAGACCACATCGTTTTTGATGGCAAACTGGATGTTGAACAAGCCCTTCACGCCCAGCGCCAAGCCAATGCGCTCTGTGTATTCGCGGATTTGGTCTAGGTAGTAGTAGCTGATCTTGTAAGGCGGCAACACGCACGCTGAATCGCCGCTGTGGATGCCAGCTTCCTCAATGTGCTGCATAATGCCGCCAATGGTGACTCGCTCGCCATCGCACAGCGCGTCTACGTCCACCTCGAAGGCATCTTCAAGGAACTGATCAATCAGGACTGCTTTGCCATCCCAAGCAATATCGCCCGACTCCAGCACAGCAGAGAGCTGATCGCGGCTGAAGCAGATTGCCATGCCACGCCCGCCTAAAACATAGCTAGGGCGCACCAAGACAGGGAAACCGATCTGTTCAGCAGCGGTGTAGAGGTCTTCCGCTGAGCGTGCAATACGACCCTCCGGCTGAGGAATATCCAAGCGCTGCATGAACTGGTTGAAGCGTTCCCGATCTTCGGCGCTCTCAATCGCCTCAATGGCTGTCCCCCAGATCGGCACACCAGCATCCGCCAACTGGCGAGCGATGTTCAGCGGTGTTTGCCCACCAAACTGCACCAACACACCGTCAGGTTGTTCAGTATCAATCACATTCATCACATGCTCAAAGGTCAGCGGCTCAAAATAGAGCCGATCCGCAGTGTCATAGTCAGTGCTAACCGTCTCAGGATTGTTGTTGATCATGATCGTCTCGTAGCCCATTGCGCTGAGCGCATAGCAGGCGTGAACGCAGCAGTAATCGAACTCAATGCCCTGACCAATCCGATTCGGTCCACCGCCAAGGATGACAACCTTCTTACGTTCTGTTGGTGCTGCCTCGCAATCACGCTCATAGGTGCTGTAGAGGTAGGGCGTATATGCCTCAAACTCTGCCGCGCACGTATCCACGCGGTAGAAATGCGCGCTAACGCCTGCCGCTTTGCGTTCGGCGCGCACGGCTGCTTCTGTGCTGCCGATCAAGGCTGCCAGCAGACGATCTGTGAAGCCTTGCTGCTTCCAGTGCCGCCAATGGCACTCACCGCGCCCGTACTGCTCACGGATCGCGTTCGCTTGCGCTGCCAAGCAGCCCAATTGGCGCACAAACCAGGCATCGTAGCCCGTCAGACGGCAAATTTCTGCCTCAGGTGTGCCGCGCCGCAGCAAAGACGCCACCTGATGCAGCCGCTGCGCCGTTGGCGTGCGAATGGCGTCTGGCGGGACGGCGTATTGTGGGTCGTCGTGCTTATCGCCAAAGCCGAACATGCCAATATCTAGGCTGGCAATTGCCTTTTGGAGCGCTTCGGGAAAGGTGCGCCCGATTGCCATCACTTCACCAATTGCCTTCATCTGCGGTCCGAGCGTTGGGTCTGTGCCGCGAAACTTCTCAAAGTTCCAGCGCGGAATCTTGACGACGACATAATCAAGCGATGGCTCAAAACTTGCCCGCGTCTTGCGTGTGATGTCGTTCGGAATTTCGTCAAGTGTGTAGCCCACAGCCACTAAGGCGGCAATTTTGGCAATTGGGAAGCCCGTTGCCTTGCTTGCCAATGCCGATGAGCGCGACACGCGCGGATTCATCTCAATGACCACCACTTCGCCATCGGCAGGGTTGACGGCAAACTGAATATTCGCGCCGCCCGTCTCTAAGCCAACGCGCCGAATGATGCGCTTTGCCATATCGCGCAGGCGCTGCAATTCGCGGTCGGTCAGCGTTTGAATAGGCGCCACGGTGATCGAGTCGCCGGTATGTACGCCCATCGGATCGAGATTTTCAATGCCGCAGACCACCACAAAGTTATCATGCTGATCGCGCATGATCTCTAGTTCGTATTCTTTCCAGCCCAGCACGGATTGATCAATCAGGATTTGGTGAATGGGCGACTCGCTCAAGCCGTAGGCAGCAAGGGTGCGTAGTTCCTCAGCATTCTGGGCGATGCCGCCGCCTGTGCCGCCTAAAGTGAACGAGGCGCGCACTAAGATCGGGTAGCCGATCTGTTCGGCAACCTGCAACGCTTCCTCGACGGTGGTGACGGTCTGGCTGGCGGGCATCTTCATGCCGATCTCTGTCATCGCGTCGCGGAAACGCTGCCGATCTTCAGCAAGGTCAATCGCCTCGGCGGTCGCACCGATCAGCTCAACGCCAAGCGCGGCGAGCGTACCGTTCTGGTGGAGCGCCATCGCAAGGTTAAGCGCCGTCTGCCCGCCCATGGTGGGCAGAATGGCGTTCGGGCGTTCACGCTCAATGACCATCCGCAGCACCTCAGGCGTCAGCGGCTCAATGTAGGTGGCATCGGCAAATTCAGGGTCGGTCATGATGGTGGCGGGATTGCTGTTAATCAGCACGACGCGATAGCCTTCGCGCCGCAGTGCTTTACAGGCTTGCGCGCCGCTGTAGTCAAATTCGCAGCCCTGCCCGATCACAATCGGACCGCTGCCAATGATCAAAATGGTGTGTAGGTCGGTACGTTTAGGCATGTGTTCCGTTTTGGCTGGTCTGAAAGAGTTTCCCCAACGCGCCATTATAGCGCAGCGTACCCTTGCTGCTAGGGCGCACAAGCAGGCTGATCTTGTTTTTGAGAGACTGCACAGGGTGAGGTTAGCAGTTTTAAGGCGCTCAGAGCGCAGCGCAAACTACCATACCTCTGGCGTTACGCGAAGTTGATTTGCGCCCGAAGCTGTGAGGCGAGGCTGCCAAATTCGGGCGAATGCACCATTTCCAAGTGGCGCGGGCGCGCTAACGGCACACTGATCTCTGTGTGCAGCCTGCCCGGTCGTGCGGTCAGCACCACCACGCGATCCGCCATAAAGATCGCCTCCGTGATGCTGTGCGTCACCATCAAGATTGTCTTGCCTGTTTGCTGCCAAAGCTGGAGCAGTTCAAGCTGCATGTGTTCGCGTGTCATGGCGTCTAGTGCGCCGAACGGCTCATCCATCAGCAGCACGGATGGATTCTGGACAAGGGCGCGTCCGAGTGCGGCACGCTGCGCCATGCCGCCTGAGAGTTGGCTTGGATACACCTCAGCAAATTCTGACAAGCCAACCTGATGCAGCACGCTTTCGGCAGTCGTGCGCCGTTCAGGGTGCGGGATGCCGCGCAGTGCCAAGGGCAGTTCCACGTTGGCGCGTGTGCTAAGGTAGGGCAGCAAGTTCGGCTGCTGGAAAAGGATGCCGATCTCGCGGCGCGGCGCAGTAATGGACGTGCCGTTCAAAGTGACACGCCCATGGCTTGCCTCGAGCAAGCCGGCTGCAATTCTGAGCAGGGTCGTTTTACCGCAGCCGCTTGGACCGACAAGGCAGACAAACGCACCGTTCGGCACATTAAAGCTGATGTTGGAAAGCACTTCTAGCGCGCCAAAATGCTGCGAAACTGCCTCAACGCGCAACACGTCTATTCATCCGCCTCTGGCACAAAGGCGTTGGTGAAAGCATCCGCGTAGCCCTCTATCGAGTCGATCAAGCCCATGGCAACGAGCGTCTCAGCAGTCAGTTTCCAAGCCTTATCGCTGCTCATGCCCAAGCGCTCTGCCTTCCACAATTCAATCGAATTGAGCAGCACCTGCATCTGCACGCTATCATTTTCGCCCAAGCCTTCTACATAGTTACGGCTGATCTGGTAAGCAAGGTCTGGATCAGCAATAGTCAGCGCCAAGCCGCGATGATAGGCTTCTACCATAGCGCGCACCAATTCAGGGCGCTCAGCGATGGTCTTTTGGTTAGTCACCAAGCCATTAGAGACCAAATCGGCGTAATCGCTGATGGCGATCACTTCTACTTCAAAACAGCGCGCCGCGATTTGCAGTGGCTCGTTAGCAATGTAAACCACAGAGGCATCCACTTGCTTCTCGCAGAAGATCGGCGCAGTATCAAAGCCGATAGCGCGCACATCGCGCAGATCGGACTCTTGCATACCCGCCGCATTCAGCAGCGCTTGCAAGCCGAAATAGCTGGCGCCAAATTTGCCCGGCACGCCAACCACTTTGCCTTTTAAATCCTGCGGCGTGCGGATACCGCTATCTTTCGGCACGACGACGCCAACCGGAAAACGCTGGAACCAGCGGTAGACATAGGTCACAGGCGCGCCTTGTGCGCGTGCCATAAGCACCTGTTCGCCACTGATCATGCCGAATTGCAGGTTGTTGGTGGCAATGCGCGTCAAGCCGTCGGTCTCATCAAAGCCATGTTCAATGGTGAGGGCGATGCCGCCCTCACTGAAGAAACCTTGCTGAAGCGCCACATAGATAGGTGCGAACTGCACATTTGGAATGTAACCCAAAAAGAGCGTGATCGGCGTTTCGGCGCGGGCGCTGATCAGCACGTCTCGGTAGGGCAGCGAAGCACCGGGTGTTGGCTCTGCGGTAGGTTCTGCCGTCGGTTCGGCAGTCGGTTCAGCGGTAGGCTCTGCTGTTGCCTCACCGTGCGCCTCCTCACCTTCCTTTACTTCGCCTTCGCTATGCCCTTTTTTGATGATACCAACCTGTGGATCACCACTCACCACACACGCCGAGAGCGTAAAGCTCAACACGAACAGGATTGCAAGAAACTTACGCATTCTCTCCCTTTCTGTTGCACAAAAGTAGGCTTTAAGGCTGTGACACACGCCAACGCAGCACATAACGCTCTAAGTGTGCCACACACTCATAGAGCAGCAGTGCCAACGCCGTCAGCGTAATGACACCAACCATAACGCCAGCAGGATTATACATAAAGCGTGAGGAAAAAATCATGTAGCCCAAGCCCGCCGTTGCGCCGTATGCCTCACCGACCACCGTCCCGACCACTGCCAACGTCACGCTGATCTTCAAGCCGCCAAAGAGCGACGGCGCGGAAGCAGGCAGCTCTAAGCGGTGGAAGGTCTGCCAGCGCGTGGCGTTCAGGGCGCGGAATAACTCGCGCAGTTCGGGCGCAATGCCGCGAATGCCAACCAAAGTAGACATGAGCATTGGGAAGAAGACAATCAAGGTGGCAACGACACTCACAGAGGCAATGCCCGGTCCGCCCAAGCGCGTGATCAGGATTGGCGCAATGGCAACCAGCGGCACCGCCTGAAAGCCGACCACATAAGGCGCAAGGGTGCGTTCGGCAAAGCGGTTGCGCGCAATCAGATAGCCGAGCAGCAGCGCAGAAGGCACACCAAGCAGCAAACCGAGCAGCACCTCTAAGAGTGTGGTGCCAAGATGATTGATCAGCGTGCCGTTGCCAAGCAGTTGCCCAAAAGTCTGCCAAACTGCCTCTGGCGTGGCAATGACAAAAGCAAGGCTGGCGGATTCGCGGGTTTGGAAGTGCCACAGCAGAAGGATAGCGGCGGCAACCAGCAGGGCAGGCAGCCGATTCCAGAGGCGGCGCAAGCCCGATGCGGTCGGCATAGCAGGGGTGCGGATAGCATGTGCTTCAGCGGTTTTTGTGGCTTGGCTGATCAAGTGCGCCATGAAGACTCTCCCCGATCCTTCAGCAGTTTCGGGGCAGGCGCAGGGTAAGCCAAGCAGACTCGCGGCAAGTGGCACGGAGTCAGGTTTGGTCACCATGCAGAGGCAGCAAAGCGCGGCTTTCGGCAAGCCGTTATGACTCGCTGCCCACCTTCTCTCATCCGGACTGTAACCGTCGGCTTCGGTGTCTCACCAAATCCACCGCTAGGTGCGTGGCACTTAGACGGGTCGCGGGCTAGGCGCACAGGGCGCATCACCGCCGGTGGGGAATTCCGCTCCGCCCCGAAGGTCTGCATTTTAAATTTTCACTAGAGAGTATAGCACTTTGCGCTAAAAAGCACAAATAGACTGTCAGGCATCGCTTTGGATCATGGTTCAAAACGGCTTTCCTATAAAAATTGTATATAAGCGTTATCTGAGGTTATCCACTAATCGGCAAAAGTGGGGTATACTCTAAAAAAGAACAGTACCTAGATCGTTTTATGGGCTTTTTGAAAACCTTAACAGGTTAAAAGAATAGGAGAGTCCCCTCATTATGGTTGCTCAAGCAATTCCCCCTGCCGCAATGACAACTGACCCAACCTATCAAACGGCACTCCGTCAGTATGATCGTGCAGTGGCATATCTGCCGAATTTGCCAAGCGGCGTGGTTGAGTTTTTGAAGTGGCCCCGCCGCGAACTCACTGTGCATTTTCCCGCACGGATGGAGAGCGGCGAGGTAAGAGTGTTCACCGGTTATCGCGTCCACCACAGCACAGTGTTAGGCCCTTCCAAAGGCGGCATCCGCTACAGCACGCACGTCAATCTGGATGAGGTGCGCGCCCTTGCCATGTGGATGACGTGGAAATGCGCCCTTGTGAACTTGCCCTACGGCGGTGCAAAAGGTGGCGTGGTGGTTGATCCCTACGAACACAAACCCAGTGAGCTAGAGGCGATTACACGGCGCTTCACCTCAGAGATCATCCTGTTGATCGGTCCGAAGATTGACATTCCCGCGCCTGATATGGGCACCAACGCCCAGACTATGGCGTGGATGATGGATACCTACAGCATGACAGTCGGCTACTCAGTGCCAGCCGTTGTCACAGGTAAGCCGCTGAACATCGGCGGTTCGCTGGGGCGTGAAGAAGCAACAGGGCGCGGGTCCATCGTCTGCATGTTAGAGGCATTGCGCCAAATGGAGATCACCAGCAGCCCACCCGATATTTCAGTCGTTGTGCAGGGTTTTGGTAACGTCGGCTCACACGCAGCGCGCCGCGCTTACGATCTCGGCTTCAAGATCACCGCCGTCAGTGATGTGAGTGGCGGCTACTACAATTCAAATGGCTTGAACATCCCTGAGATGTACGCCTATGTGCGCCAAAACCGCACGTTGGCGGGCTACCGCGGCGAAGCAGAGCCAATCACCAACGCCGAACTGCTGGAACTGCCTTGCGATGTGCTAATTCCCGCTGCGATGGAAGGGCAGCTTACGGGCGAGAACGCGCCGCGAGTGAAGGCAAGGCTGATTGTGGAAGGCGCAAATGGTCCGACCACGCCAGAAGCAGACGACATCTTTGATGATCGCGGTATTCTGGTGGTGCCAGATATTCTCGCCAATGCAGGCGGTGTGACGGTTTCCTACTTTGAGTGGGTGCAGGGCTTGCAAGAATACTTCTGGGATGAAGACGAGGTCTACCGCCGCCTAGAGCGCATCCTCGTGCGCGCCTACGACGAGGTGGTGACCACCGCCGAAAACTACAACGTGAACATGCGTACCGCTGCCAACATCACGGCGATCAACCGTGTAGCACAAGCGATGCTCACACGCGGCTTCTATCCCTGATCTGCAAATTCGGCTTGGCAGGTGCACTTCGGTGCGCCTGCTTTTTTATATCAACCTACTACCTTGAACAAACATTGAATTTTATGTACATTTTTGAAAAACATAAATTTTCTTTAATTTCTTAAGTGAATTTTATTAATTCTCAATAGCTAAATTATTGCTCTGGCACGCCAAAACGCTATAATATGCGTGTAATGAACGCAAGCAAGCAAAAAGATTTTTGTAATAGAGTTATTGAACTTAGATTACGTTAGTTTTTTAGTGATGTTGCGCCGCTTTTAGAGGTAAGCTGCGAAACACATTTAACTAGAATTGGCAAAAATTAGCTAAACTAGAGTTAGCTGCACCTCCAAAAAATTGTGTTAAAAACTTAGAAAAAAAGTTAGCCCAAGCAACAGCCCATTGAAGCAGCCCGTGTTATGCGGGCTGTTTTGATTCACAGGCTTCCACTAAAAAAGCGCCACCGTGCTACAATCAGCACACAATCCTTTTGTTCATGAGCAAATGCCCTATGCCCGATACACTTTCCCATGCTGTTCATCAATCCCTAGCGCGGCTGCGCCCACGCTTGCACGTCCTATTCACCGACGATTCACTGTGGCAGACCTTCTCCGAGCGCCTTGATCGGCACTATACAGCGCTTTTTCCCCTGCTGCTGCGGCTGTATGGCACGCGCTATGATTTCTTCTTTTGGTTGGAACAAATTCTTGGCACAGCGGCGCGTTATTTCCAAGAGCGTTCGCCTGCCCTGCACGCCCTTGATGCAGCACGCCCACCAAATTGGTTTCAAACGCAAACGATGGTTGGTGGCGTGTGTTATGTAGACCTCTATGCGGATAATTTAGCAGGCATTCGCAAGCAAATTCCTTATTTCAAAGAACTTGGGTTAACCTACCTGCACCTAATGCCGCTTTTTCGCTGCCCACCAGAGCAAAACGACGGTGGCTATGCTGTCAGCAGTTTTCGTGAAGTGAACCCTGCGCTTGGCACAATGGCAGAACTGGCAGAACTTGCCGCCCTGCTACGCGCTGAAGGCATCAGCCTTGTGCTGGATTTGGTCTTCAACCACACTTCAGATGAACATGAGTGGGCGATCAAGGCGCGCAGTGGTGACCCTGATTATCAGGATTTCTACTACTTTTTCCCCGACCGCACCTTGCCCGATCAGTATGAGCGCACCTTGCGCGAGATTTTTCCCGAACAGGCGCCCGGCAGCTTTACCTATCTGCCTGATATCGATCAATGGGTGTGGACGACCTTCAACACCTTCCAATGGGATTTGAATTACCGCAATCCTGCTGTGTTTGATGCCATGCTCGGCGAAATGCTCTTTTTGGCAAATCAGGGTGTGGAGGTGCTGCGCCTCGACGCGGTTGCCTTCATCTGGAAAGAACTCGGCACAGCCTGCGAGAACCTGCCGCAAGCACACGACATCATCGCCGCCTATAACCTGCTGGTGCGCCTTGCTGCCCCTGCGCTCATCTTCAAGAGTGAGGCGATTGTGCATCCCGATGAAGTGGCAAAATACATTGGGCGCGAGTGCCAGATTAGCTATCATCCAACGCTGATGGTGCTGCTTTGGGAAGCACTTGCCACGCGCCAAGTGCGCCTGTTGCGCCACACAATGGCGAAACGCTTTGCCATTCCGCGTGGCACAGCATGGGTCAATTACATCCGCTGCCATGATGACATTGGTTGGAGCTTTGCCGATGAAGATGCTGCTGAGCTGGGCATCTACGGCTATGATCACCGCCAATTCCTGAATGCCTTCTATACCGGGCGCTTTGAAGGCAGTTTCGCAGTTGGGCTGCCTTTCAACTACAATCCGCGCACTGGCGATATGCGGATCAGCGGCATGTTGGCATCCTTGGCGGGCTTAGAGCAGGCGCAAGCAAGTAACGATCCGACTTTGATCAATCTAGCGCTATCCCGCATTCATCTGCTGCACGCGCTGATTATGGCAGTGGGCGGCATTCCGCTGATCTATCTGGGCGATGAACTCGGCATGACCAACGATTACAGCTTCCGCACCAACGCGGCAAAGGCAAACGACTCGCGTTGGGTGCATCGCCCAAAGGTATCTGCGGATTTGAAGGCACAGCGCCACGATCCACAAACAGTGGCAGGTGCGCTGTTCGGCGCGATTCAGCACATGATCAGGGTGCGGAAAGCACAGGCTGCCTTTTCCGCCGAAGGTAAGTCCGCCTGGCTGGAGTGCGGCAATCCGCATGTGCTAGCCTTTGAGCGCATCCATGCAGGCGAGACGATCCTCGTCTTGGCGAACTTTTCTGAACTGCCGCAGAGCGTGGCACGCCGTATGCTGCCGGCAGCCGATCCGCGCACGCCCTATCACGATCTGTTAAGTGGTGAAAGCGTGCAGCCTGACTCCGCTGGCGATCTGATTTTGCAGCCATACGCGGTTTGGTGGCTTACCTACGCCAACTAAGTGTAGCACAGGGTAGCTTTCACGGGCAGGCACGCTATAATTTCCGCGTGTGTAAGCTATCTTGCGGAGTTTCTTGTGACTATACGCCAATCCTCACGGATGACGCGCCGTGCCTTCCTGAGCATGTTAGGCGTCTCTGCACTGGGTGCCGCACTGCCCAACTTGATCAGCAGCGCGGAAAATATACCCTTTCGCGTGCCGCCCACTTTGATGTTCCATACCAAAGATCGCTGGAAAATGCCGCGCATTTTGGCATGGCTGCGCGATGAAGGCTATGAAAGCGTTGGCTACGCGGACTTGCTGAGCGCGTTAGAAGGCAAAAGCGCCTTACCCGAAAAGCCTGTTATCATCACCATTGATGACATCGCCTCTAACTATATTCAGCCCTACTTTTTGGCGATGGCAGATGAAGTGGAAAAGGTGGGTTATTGCGGCGTGTTTGGTGTGGTTACACGCCATTCGCCAACGCGCAGCCCGAAGGTGTGGGCGCAACTGCGCGAGTTGGTTGAGCGCGGTTGGGAACTCGACACGCATACCACACATCACAGCTTGCTGCCGCCTCTCTCCAGAGCAGATTTGCGCGAGGAGATCGTCGAATCTGCCCAGTGGATCGCCGAAGGTACAGGGCGCGCACCGCTGACTTTGATCGTGCCCTATGGCGCAGTTTACAGGCGTGGGCGAGAGTTTGATCCGCGCATTTTCGAGGTGGCGGCTGAGGCAAACCTTGCCTTTGTGGTTGGCATTGTGGGTGGGCGCTTCATCGGTGCAGAGTCGAGCGCGCCGCACTACGTTGGGCGCGTGGGCATCGGTACGGATCATGTGCAAACGGCGTGGTGGATTGAGCATTTTCACAGAGAATCGTAGGCGACTATGCAGCAGTTCATCATTGAAGGCGGCTATGCCCTTAACGGCAGCCTTGAGGTTGGCGGCAACAAAAACTCTGTGATAAAGCTGATGGCAGCCTGCTTGCTGACCGATCAGCCCGTCACGCTCACCAATGTGCCAAGCATCTCCGATGTGCGCGTGATGGCAGATATTTTGCGTGGGCTTGGCGCAGCAGTCGCCTATGATGAGTCGGCGCGCAGCATGACCATTCACGCCGAGAACTTGCATACACACCGCGTCAATCCGCAGCTTTCGCAGAAGTTGCGTGCCAGCATTGTGCTGGCGGGCGCGCTGCTTGGCAGATTAGGCGCTGTTTCGCTGCCGCTGCCCGGTGGGGATGTGATCGGGCGGCGGCGGCTGGATACCCACCTGATTGCACTGCAAAAATTAGGCGCAACGGTGACGGTGGAACACGGCTTCCACATGAACGCGGAGGGCTTGCATGGTGCAAACATCCTGCTGGATGAGGCGAGCGTTACCGCTACTGAAAATGCAATTATGACGGCGGCACGCGCCAAAGGCACAACGGTTATCCGTAATGCGGCAAGCGAACCGCATGTGCAAGATTTGTGCAACCTCTTAGTGACGCTTGGTGTGCCAATAGAAGGCATCGGCTCTAACCAGATCACTCTACAAGGCGTGGAGCGCTTGGGCGGTGGCACTTTTCGCGTCGGCGCCGATTACATCGAAGTGGCAAGCTACATCGGCGCAGCAGCAGTGACCGGCGGCGAAGTGTTGATCAAGAACGCTGATCCGCAACATCTCGCCATGATCGAGTTGGTCTACAACAAGCTAGGCGTGGTCTGGGAAGTGCGCGGCGAAGATGTTTTTGTGCCGCGTGGGCAGCCAATGCGCGTTCAGAACGACTTTGGCAACCGCATTCCCGTCATCAAGGCGCAGCCGTGGCCGGCGTTCCCTTCGGATTTGCTCAGCATTGCCTTGTTGGTTGCTACGCAGTCCTCCGGCGCCGTGATGTTCCACGAGTGGATGTACGATGGGCGCTTGTTCTTCACGGATAAGCTGGCAACTATGGGTGCGCGCATCGTGCTGTGTGATCCGCACCGTGCATTGGTGCAAGGGCATACGCCGCTGCACGGCGACCTCACCATCAGCAGCCCGGATATTCGCGCCGGCATCACACTCTTGCTGGCGGCGTTGTGTGCGCGTGGCACGACGGTTATTAACAACATCCACCACATTGATCGCGGCTATGAGCGTGTGGAACAAAAACTGGGCGCGCTTGGCGCAAAGATTGAGCGTGTTGAGGTCAGCACGGCGTCCTGATTGCTTGCTTGACAAGGCGATCAGCACGCTTTACAATGAGCCTTAACTTAGACAAAAAGTGGACAAGCGTTAAATGCGGCGGCAGCTCGAAGACTATTCCGACGAACCTATCTATAACATGAAGGCTGTAGAGCAGCAGACCGGCATTTCTGCTGCAACGCTGCGCGCTTGGGAACGCCGCTATATGTTGGTGGAGCCGAAACGCACCGCCAGCGGCTACCGCCTCTATTCAGACCGCGATATTGCCCTGCTGCGCTGGGTGCGCCAGCAAATGAACGACGGTATGACGATCAGCCGCGTGGTTGCCCTGCTGGATTCGGCGCGGCACAGTGGTGAACTCATCTATATTGACCCACAAGACCCACCCGCACAGCCAACCCGTGATGCGCCGCTGCCGCCCTCCGATTTTGTGCAGCCATTGGTGCAAGCACTCGTCAGCCTTGATAACGACCGCGCCGATGAAGTGATCGAACAGGCATTCGTGCTGTATACCATGTCTACTGTCTATGTAGAGTTGATCACACCAACTCTGATCGAAATCGGCGAGATGTGGCATCGCGGCGAAATCTCAATCTCCATTGAACACTACGCCACAACCTACCTGCGCGGTAGGCTGCTTGGCTTGCTGCAAGCCTACCCACACCGCCACGATATGCCGATGATTATGGTAGGCTGCGCGCCCGGCGAACGCCATGAGATCGGCGCGCTCATCTTTGCCGTGATGCTGCGTCAGCAAGGCTTTAACGCAGTTTATCTTGGGCAAGATGTGCCAGTGGAAGACATTGTGCAAACAGCCCTGCAAGAGCGCGCCGCCATGATCTGCCTGTCTGCCAACACCGCCGCCTCGGCGCTGGCACTGCGCCAAGTGCAAGCCTTGCTCGCCGAAGGTGGCAAACCAAATCCGCTGTTGTTTGGCTATGGCGGACGCGCCTTTGATACTGATCCTAATCTGCGTGAGCAGGTGGCGGGCTACTATCTCGGCAGCGACCCGCGCGATTCACTCAACCTCATCACTAACTTGCTGCGTGCAGGGCGCAACGGCACATAGCTCACTTGCGTTTAGCGGCAATTGCCTCAATCGCAGCACGGAATTTTGCCAAGCCCGCGCTGGCATCTGCGCCCAAGTGCAGCCGAATGATGCGCCTGCCGCGCCCTTGCAGTGCCTCGTAATCGCCCGCCGCCTGTGCCTGCTTCAGCACACTGAAGCTAAACGGCATATTCGGAATCGGCAGCGGCTCAGGATCGTCTATGGTCAGTTGGATGAACACGCCTTTATCGCAGCCTGCTTTGTGAAGCTGCCCGGTCGAGTGTAGATAACGCGGACCGAAACCAAGCGTCACAGCGCGCTGCAAAACGTGCCGAAGCTGCCGCCGAAAGTCCTCTAGGATTGCCAAATGTTCAGGGCGCGGCGGCAAATATGCCAATAAACCGATATAATCACCAGAGCGCGCCAGCCGCAAGAAAGCAGCGATCATACCGCTGAGTTCTGTCGTATGGAATGCCTGTTGCAGCCGCAGTTGGTTCAGCAAAGCGGCCGTGCCTTCATCCGCAAAAAGGCTAACGCCATCTTCGGTAAAAGCAGGCGGCACCTCAGGCAGATGACCATGCTCTGCGTAGGCATCTAGCAGGCGTTGCGTATTCTGTTTGCTTTCTTCAACGGCTGGCTCATCAAACGGATTGATGCCCAGAGTTATGCCTGCTACTGCTGCCGCAAACTGCCAACGGAAGAATTCTGCGCCAATATCATACACATCGCGCAGATTGAGGATAACCAACGGATGTCCTGCCTCTTGCAGCAGTTGCACCGCCTCATCAGGATTGTGTGCGCTGCTATCCACGCGCAGATAGACCATCAAGCGGTCATCATCGTAGTCGTGCGGCAAACCGATAGTGCCGCCGCTGATCGGGATGATGCCTTTATCCTCTTTGCCGCTGCTCTCGGCGATGAGTTGCTCTGCCCATGCGCCGAACGAGGCAATCTCAGGGCTGCACAACAGCGTTAGTTTATCCAAGCCGCGCCGCGATAGCACGCCCATCACCGTGCCAAGCCACAAACCGGGATGATTATTGCCCATCACATTTGCACCGCACGCCAAAGACATCTCAGCGGCGCGCTCTAGCAGGCGTTCAAAATCTAAGCCGAGCAGGGCAGCGGGCAGCGTGCCGAAATAGCTGAGCGTAGCGTAGCGCCCTGCCATATCGGTTGGATTGTAGTAGACAGCACGGAAGGCGAGTTTTTGCGCCTCTTCAGCCAAAGGCGTATCGGGATCAGTGATGGCGATGAAGTGTGCGCCGGGTTGGTCGGTCACTTCCGTACAGCGCGCATAGAAGTAGTGCAGCATTGCCAGCGTCTCTAGCGTGCTGCCAGATTTGCTGGCAACTACGAAGCACGTCCGCGAAAGATCAAGCTGTGCCTCCACATCGCGGATAGCTGTCGGATCGGTGCTGTCGAGCGTTAGCAAAGCGGGAAAGCCTGCTTGTTGCCCAAAGATGGCATAGAGTGTTTCGGCGGTAATATTAGCGCCACCCATACCCAGCATGACGACGTGCTGCCAGCCCTCGCGTTGTGCCTCATCACGGGCAGCACGCAGCCGCGCCAAATCAATACGCCCATCCGTCGGCAAGGTCAGCCAGCCCAAGCGCGTTTCGATCAAAGCTGCCTCATGCGGCGAGTCCGTCCACAGGCTGGCATCGCCTGCCCAAGTGCGCGTGATGCTCTTTTGGGCGCGCAAACGGCGCAGTTCAGTCTCCACAGGATTTTGATATTGCCCTAAGATCAGGGTTTGGCGACGAATGAAGCCGCTCGACAGCAGCTTGCGCTTGCCATCCACCCGTGCGATCAGCTTAGTGAAGGCATCCTCATAGAGTTCCTCAGCATCGCCTTGCAGTTGGCGCGCCACCAAGTCCAGATCAATGCCAACAGCGGCAAGGCGCGTTAGCACTTCCGGCGTTTCGCGCAGGGCAGCCGTGCGCGGTATGACGTCATTTTCGCCTTCAGTCAGGCTCTCAAACAGTTCAGGCTCAAGCAGCAGCAGCGCCTCAGCATGATTTAGACATTCAATGTAGTGCGTAGGCACTTGGAGTGGGCTGATCGGCGTAATATCTGTCCAGAGCAAACGCTGTGGCAGCGCGCCTTTAGCCCGCAAGCGTGCAAAGCGCTCACTGTTGAAAATATCGCGGCTGCGTCGGTAGGCATTGTTAGCATTTGCCACACCAATTTTACCGAGCAGGTCGGCGTTGGCAGAAACACGCGCTAACTCGCTGCGGGCTTGCGCCGCACGGATGTTGTTTTGCAGTTGGCGGTCTACCACCTCATCCACCGCGCTGACATGGAAGCCGATCACCGAAAAAACAGCGCCCAAAGGCAACTCCTCAAGGGCGCGGCGCTCCAAAGCGCGCAGATAGCACTCGGCAACTGCCTCATAGGTTGTGGTATTGTAAACGTGTGTGCAATGCACATTGATGCCTTCATAAAGCATCTGCTCAAAGATTGTGAGCAGCTCCGGCAGCGCAGGCAACTTGATCAGCACATTGGGACGATCAATCAGGTGGGAAAGTGTACGCGCAGCCTCTAAGCGTGCAGCAGGGTCTTCTGCTTCTAGTGGCGAAAGGTCTACGCTGACCACGCCCGATGCCCATTCAGCGTTAAAGTGTGGGTGTAGCAGATCCGCAGCGCGCTGGACATCCTCAACCAGCAAACTGCGGAAGCAGCTGTGCGGGTTGCTGTCTGCCTGTTGGCTAAGGGCAGCGTCATAGGCTTCGCCTTCGCCAATGGCACGCTCTAAGCGTGCAAGGTGCGTCGTCAGGCTGCTGATGGGCAGTACTGTCAATGTATCGGCACTCAATAGGGCGCGCGTTAGGCTGTGATACCACAACCGCCGATTTTCGGGTAGGTGTGATGAGGCAGGTGAGTCCATCATGGCAAAAAATGCTCTCCTCTAGTTTTCAAACGATTATTTCAGATGCAGCGCAGTCTAAGGCTGCCAATCAATGCGCGCATCGGGAATATTGTCGAGCGTATCTCGCAACAACTGGCGTGCATTGCCGCCTTGTCGATCCACTATCCACAGGTTGTAGCGCTGTGCGGCAACAGACAATCCGAAGTTGGAAAGGTAGATGATATGTTGACCATCTGCCGTCCAGACAGGCTGAATGTGATTGCCAAGATCGTTTGTGAGACGCTGCATGGCGTCGTTAGCAGTTGGCGCAGCCGGCATCAAGTAAAGCTGTGCGCGGTTCTCACCGCGATTCTGGCTGATGACGATCTGCGTCCCATCCGGCGACCACGCAAAATAACGGACTGTGGCGGGTGGCTGCGTCAGTTGGCGCGGATTGCTGCCATCGGCGTCCATCAGCCACACTTGGCGCGTCCCACTGCGATCTGAGATAAAGGCGATTTGCGCTCCATTCGGCGAGAACAGTGGGCGCTCATCGGTTGCCTGCACATCGGTCAGGCGAATGGGATTCTCAAGGTTGCTGCCATCGGCGTTGATCAGGTAAATGTTGCGGCGTCTATCACGGGTGGAAATATAGACAATTTGCTTACCGTCGGGTGACCAAGCACCGTCATAGTTTTCGACGCGCTCACGGGTAAGCCGCTGCACATTACCGCCATCGGCATCCATGATGAACAGTTGGCGCCCGCCGCCGCGTGTGGAGACAAAGACAATGCGCGTTCCATCGGGTGAAAAGGCGGGACTGTAGTCATCAAAAGGATCACGCGTCAGGTTGCGCGGCGATCTGCCGTTTGCCTCAATGCTGTAAATTTCTTGGTTGCCATCGCGGCTGGTGGTGAAGATGATACGGCTTCCGCCGCCACCAAAGGTGGTGGGCAAGGGCAGCGGTGTGGCAGTCTCTGTCGGTGCATCGGTAGGTGTATGGGTAAGCGTTGGGCTAGGTGTTGCGCTGGCAGTTATGGTTGCCGTCAGGGTCGGTGTTACCGTCAGGGTTGCCGTAGCTGTCGCGGTGAGCGTTGCTGTGGCGCTGGCAGTCGTGCTTGGTGTGGCAGTTGGGCTGGCTGTGGCACTCGGCGTTACAGTGGCTGTGGCAGAAGGCACTTCCGTGAGCGTTGGCGCGGCAGCGGTCTGGGTGGCTTGGGCTGCAATGAGTGCTTGTGCAGTGTTGGTTGCCTCAGCGGCAGCATTGTTCTGCGAAAGCAGGAAGGCAGCAATGCCGATCAGGGCAAGCACAGCCACCACTGCAACCAAAATGAGAGGTAGGTTAGTGCGGCGTGCTGTGCTTGGCAGCTCTGTCGCACTTTCCGCAATCGGCGCGGACGGGCGCACTGTGCTGCGCGGTGCAGCGATAACTGCCTCTGGTGTGCGATTCGCGTCCCAGCCATCATCCGAGATAGCTTGTTGGAAGGCAACCGCCAAAGCGCCAGCTGATTCAAAGCGCTGCTCCTTATCTTTGGCAAGCGCTTTGTTGATCACACGCTCAACGCTGAGTGGTAAGTCAGGCTTTAGATCGCGGATGGGCGGAATAGGTTCATAGACGTGTTTGTGCATCAAGCCAAAGGCTGTATCGCTTTCAAACGGCACACGCCCCGTCAGCATTTCGAACAGGATGATGCCCAGCGCGTAAATATCGGCGCGTGCGTCTACTGCCTCACCACGCCACTGCTCAGGCGACATATAAGCCGGCGTGCCAAGCGTGCCGCCATTCTGCGTTAGCGCCGTGCCGCCAGCATTCCGCAGCTTGGCAATCCCAAAATCAGTTAGGAAGGCATTACCCTGTTGATCAAGCAGCACATTGTGAGGTTTCATATCACGGTGGACAATGCTTTGCCCGTGTGCGTAATCCAAGGCGGCTGCCATCTGATTAAGCAGCTGAGATGCCTGTGTGACTGATAGCCCACCGCTGCGCGTGATCAGATCGGCAAGGCTGCCGCCGCTGAGCAACTGCATGACAAGGTAGACCATATCGCCCTGCTGACCGTAGTCAAACACCTTGAGGATGTGAATATGATCAAGGGCGGCAACGGTCTCCGCCTCACGCTCAAAGCGGCGGGCAAACTCGCTCATGTTGAGCAAACCCGTTTTGATGACCTTGATCGCCACATCCCGTTTGACGGAAAGCTGCTGTGCGCGGAAGACGGCTGCCATGCCACCTTCGCCAAGCAGCGCGGTGATCATATACTGCCCATGTTGTCCGAATGGTTTACCGATCAAATCCAGCATGAAAGCCTACCTATGCTTTAATCCCATGCGCCAACCGTCTCAACTAGCAGGCGCCCTTCCTCACAACGTGGGCAGCGCACCCAAGCCCGTTGTATATCATAGAGGCGCCTATCACCCGTGCCGACCAGCTGAATGCGTCGGCTGCCACAGTGTGTACAGGCACTCACAGCGGCTGGCACATTCTCGTCAAAGGCATCCAGGGCAGCTCGAAAGAGTGGCAGCAGGTCAAGCGCCCGCTTATCGCCGATCACAGCGTCTGCCTCCATCTGGATCAGATCGCTGCGTGCGGCGCGAAGGGCGTTTTGCGTCTCTTGGTCGCTATTCGGCACTAGCACAGTTACAAGGTGCTGGCAATCTACGCAAATTGCCAACGCATAGTGATTGCGAAGGAACATTGGGTCAATGCCGCTGTTACCCTCATGTAAGGTCTCTTCCACATGATAATTACAGACTGGGCAAGGATGCACCCGTAAAAGCCGTCCCATAAAAATCCTATCCCATTGGCGCATTGCGGTAAAAATTATTGACAGGGCGTGCAGGGCAAAGGTAGCCCTGCCCTACACAATCGCATGGCTATTGACAGCCTTCCAAAGCGCTGCAAAATGCCTGACACACCTGTGGGCTGGAGGCAGCGTACATGATATAGAACTCGTTGTTATTTTTCGAGAGCGTGTAGACTCTGGCGCAGAAGCCATATTCAGGTGGCTCTAGCATATCGGGTGCTTGCGGAATGGCACAACCGAGCAGCGTTTGTGGATCGGTGATCTTGTTGCGGTTGATGATCATGATCAAGCCCGATTTGAGCGGATTGCCCTGTTGGATGTAGGTGCGCCCTTCGATAGCGCCTGCCCGCTGCAAACAGCCAACATAGTTCCCGATCACGCCCACCGCGGCGGCAAACTGCACTTGCCCGCCAGCAAGGGCGGCACCGGCACCGGCTTTGGTCAGCGCATCAGTGATGTTGAGTGTATTCTCGGTGGTGTAGCCACTTAGGTTGGGCAGCAGGTTTGCAGCACTTTCATCTCGCGGCACACCCGTATTGCACGCCGTGATGACTAACATCACAATCAAGAGTAGGGTTGTGCGTGCCATCCACGCAGCATGTCTATGGGGCATAGCGTTCTTCCTTTCTTCCTCAAGCCTGTGCCTTGCAAGGCGTGCTTGCCATTGTAACACAAGCGCAGATATTTAGTCATTTTGCACAAAAAATGCCAAAAATGGCATTATTCCTACCAAACATTTGTTAAATTGCCACCTGCAAATTTTGTAAATCGCCACAGGGCAAGATAGAATACTTTTAAGCAGCATCTTTCGATGTTGCCGAGAGGCAACTAGATATATAAGGATTAGTGCCAAATGAAAAATCTCGTCAAACTGTTTCTCTTGGGTGCGGCATTCGCGCTCATTTTCTCTGCGCTGCCCGCAGCAAGCAATGCACAAGGTGGCGGTGGGGTGGTGATTGAAGCCACCTTCGGCAGTGGACCCAACACCTTCAGCCCACTGTTCTGCAACGACACTGCCTGCTCTCGCGTTGTGGGGCGCATGTTTATTGGGTTGCTGGGCACCGATCCCGTTGCACAGAGCATCGCCAAGGGCGTGCCGGGCGCAATGGCTGAGGACTGGACGATCAGCGAAGATGGTCGCACCGTCACCTTCAAACTTGTGAAGGGCGCAAAGTGGACGGATGGTACCGAAATCACTGCCAAAGATTACCTGTTCTCGTGGGAAGTGGCACAGAACGAAGCTACCAACTCGTTCCTGACCTTCTACGCAGGCTTGATCGAGAGCGTGGAAGCACCCGATGACTACACCCTCGTGGTGACCCACAAGGTGCCAAGCTGCCGCGTGCTTGCCAATAGCGCGTTGCCCTTTGTGCCGTCTCACATTTATGCTGAGACCGCACCCGAAGCACTGCGCGACCTGCCCTTCAACACTGCGCCAACTGTCACCTCCGGTCGCTTCAAGTTCAATGAGTTCCGTGTGGGTGATCAGACCAGCCTCGTGGCAAACCCAGACTATCAGTATGGCGCCGTCAAGCTGGATGGCTTCATCTACAAAGTTGTGCCAGATCAGACCGTTTTGGTTGAGCAGTTCCTCGCTGGCGAGACTAACCTGATTGATGGTGCGCCTGTGAACCGCCGCTCAGACATCAAGGACGCCGAAGATCGCGGTGAGGTCAACGTTCTGGACTTCCCCGGCACCTCTTGGGACTACTTGGCGTTGAACTTTGCTGACCCAACCAACCCACAAAACGGCTTGGATGCTGATGGCAATCCAATTGATCAGGGTAAACACCCACTCTTTGGTGATATCAAAGTGCGTCAGGCAATCGCCCGCGCCATTGATGTGGATAGCATCGTGAAGGGTGCCGTCTTCGGTGAAGGCACGCGCATGGCTGCCAACTTGATCCCAACCTCGTGGGGTACTGACCCTGATCTCCAGCCCATCCCCTACGACCCAGAAGCGGCTAAGGCACTGCTGGCAGAGGCAGGCTGGACGCCCGGACCAGATGGCATCCTCGTCAAGGATGGCACCCGCTTCAGCTTCACCCTGTTCACCAATCAGGGCAACACCCGTCGTGAAGCCATCGGCACCATCGTGAAGGATCAGCTGGCGCAGGTCGGCATCGAAGTGGACTTCCAGACGATTGACTTCAACGTCTTGATTGAGCGCTTCCGCAGCCAGACTTACGACGCCTTCATCCTCGGTTGGTTGAACGGCTACCCGGCAGACCCCGACCAGACCCAGCTCTTTGCCCGTTCCTCGGACGTGGTGGGCAGCGGCAGCAACTTCACCAGCTGGAGCAACCCACGCGTGGATGAACTGCTGCAAGGCGGTCTCTCGGCGGAAGGCTGCACCGATGAAGCACGCAACGTTTACTACTACGAATTGCAGAAGCTCTTCCAAGAAGAACTGCCCTACATCCCGATGTTCGTTATCAATGGTCAGTATGCCGCCCGCACCACTGTGAACGGCTTCGACCCCTACCCGAACGAACTGTTCTGGAACATCGAGACCTGGACGGTTTCCCAGTAAGCTAGGCTGATGCCTGCTTAATAAAAAAGCCCCTCGCCGTAAGGTGAGGGGCTTTTTATTGCCTGCCTTAAACGCTTGCCAAATGCCCATGCAGCAGGGCATTGAATTCGGTAGGCTTTTCGATATAGGGTGTATGACCTGTTTCCTCGATCACCACCTCGCGGAACGTGCCGCCCGCCGCTGCATACTGCTCCAGCACATGGCGCGTTTGGCTAACCATCGGCTGCGACGGGAAAACATCCTCACCCGGATAGCCCGGAATGGCGCCCAATGCACCCAGCGTACCAAGATCAAACAGTGAATTATCCGCCACAATCTGATCATGGCTGCCGCGCACCCACAACACCGAAACTTTGTGTGCTGCCCGATACAGCCGTGAGACATCCCCTGTATATTTAGGCGAACTGGCATTGATCGGACCGTAAACGCCCGGCGCTGCACCCGGCCAATTCGGCGAGGGCGTCATATCGCCCGGATAGGCATCCGCACCGACATGCTCTGAAAGCAGCGAACTGAGCAGGTCTTCTTCACGGGCAGCGCGGAAAGGTGGCTTCCAATAGAAGTTGTTCATCACCACACGCGGCGCAGAGACGGGATTATCCTCACCCCGATCCCCTGCTGCCATCCGCTGCGGAAACTCGGGATTAACGATGCCACCGCCCGAACCGGCGAAATCGGCATAGCAGGGCGTGCCGTGAATATCTTTTGTGCCACCAAAGCCATAGGGTGAAGCAGGATTGACCAAGGTTGCGCTCAACAAACGTTCAGAGGCATCCATCATCAGGGCAAAAACCAGCGCACCGCCCAGCGAATGCCCAACGGCGTGCGCTTTGGCAATGTCTAACTGGTCAAGCAGGGCGCGGATGTCATCCACCCAGTCGCCCAAGCCGCGTGTGGCATCAATTTTCTTGTCCCGATCAGCATCGCCATAGCCGCGCAGATCAGGCGCAATGCCGCGAAAGCCCGCAGGCAGCGCCAACATGGTTTCTTCCCAAAAGGTGGCAGATGAGGCGTTGCCGTGCAAGAAAAGCACGGGCGTGCCATCGGCAGCGCCGCTGAACAGCACCCGTGTGGTTAGGCGTGCTGTGCTGATCATCTGTGCGGTGATGCCTTGTAAGGTTGGAACAGGCATTTTAAGGTAAATCCTTTCACGTATTAGCCACGTATTGCCAAATACTCTCACATCGGATTATACCCACTGCCATTTGCGTGCGCCTACTCGAAAATAATGCGCGGATTCAGCCACGCCGCCCATGCAAAGTTTGGGTTGTCTTGGCGCACCAACGTCTCGTAGACCAACACAATCGCCTTGCCGCGCCACGCGCTCAGATCAACGCGGATCGGGATTGGCGCACGCTCAACATTCACATCAAAGCTGCCTTCATAAAGGCTGTGGATGGTGCGCCCTTCACGCACGCTCAGGCGGAAAATCGCGCCTGTTTGCGGCACGTCGGGACGCGCAGCAAGGTTCTGTAAATCTACATAAATTTCCGCCTCGAAAAAGACATGCTCAGCATCGGGCAGCTGCAAGTGCTGCTCAGCAACGCTAAACGGATGCTGCAAAAGGCTGAAAGAATTAGGCGCTTCTATCCGCCACACTGGCAGGCTATCAAACTGCCCGTACAGAGGTTGTAGGCTTGCCAACAAAGGCTGATCTGCGGGTGGATAATCGGCATACCAATCGCCATAAACGGTCAGACGCCGTGCTGCCAACGCCTGCATGGTGTTCAAATGCTTCTCAGGTACAGGGTATACCCGATAGAGGCATGGATCATTGGGAGAGCGCAAATAGTTTAGGGCGCACCATCGAGATTGTGCAGTGGAAAAGGGCGCCTGATCGTACAGATTCAACACGCTGTAGTTCGCGGAGGCGTAGCAGACGAGACCAACCACCAGCGCGAAGCCATTTAGCCCAACAATAGCGAACTGCCGCTTGTTGAATGCTTGCCACGTTGCCATGGCGCCAAAGATCAACAACGTCACCCAGAAATAATTACTGGCTGAGACGTACCGTGATGAGAGCGGCTGCCCCAGCCCATCCGCCAGCATGAACTTTACCCGCCCAAAAGCTGTGATAACACCGGCAGCAAGGCTCAGCAGCAGCAGCGCACTTGGTGCAGCCAACGCCACGCTTGGCATATGCCGCCACACATAGCGTATGTTCCAACCAAGCAACAGCAGCCCTGTAATTGCCAAAACCAGCCCAAGCAAGGCACTGTCTGCCGATTCTGAAACAAGCGGCGCGCCTAAATTAAAGCAGCACGTAAAGTAAATAATTGAGTGGGTGCGCTGCACCATGCAAGCCGCTATCTACAAGCCTGTAGTTCGTGAAATATAGCCCGATACAGGCTGCCGCCGCTGCTATCCACGCTGCATAATGCCGCCAATTGCGGTAACCACGCAGCCACAACGCAGGCAAGAGTGCTGCCCACAGCGCCATACCACTTAAATAGGCATAGCTCGCACCAACCGTGCACAGCATCAGCAACAGCAAGGCGCGCCAACTCACTGACAGACGCATCAGCACCCATAAACTTGCCAGTGTGAACAAGGGCATATAAAACCACACGGTCTGAAAGCCCATCAGCCAGTTGTGCCGCTGGCGGACTGAAAAAATAAGCAGTGCGAAGGGTAACGTCAGCCAGAGGGTGCTTGGTGGGTGGATGCGCCGCATAATGGCAATAAGCAAGCCAAAACTGATCAGGGCAAGCCCAAAGCTCACCCACATTTCAAAGCGCACATCCCAACCTGTAAGCCACGTCGAGAGTGCGACGGTTAGTTTGGTGAAGAAGATGCGCGGCTGCCCGTGCGGCATCAGCAGCATCTCTAGCGAGAGTGTGCCATCGGCAGCGTGGATGGCAATGGGTGCGCTGGCATCCCACTCCTCCCAGAATGGCACATTAACGGCGTGTCGGTGGATGAACCAAGCCGCAAGCACAATAGGAAGGCAGCACACTCCCACATATGCCGCTTGAACTAAGCCTTTACGCATTTCTCAGGTCAGACTGTCCTAGAGAGTTCTTGAACCAAGCCAAAGTATAACACAGGTATATAGGCTTATTTACAGAGATTGTCTTGCTATCGTTGGTCTTTGGCACTATACTAGGAAGTGTCTTCCTGTGTTGCCATTGTGAAAGGATGGCTTCTATGCAGCGCTTCATCAAAGTCACGCTTGCCCTCACCTTGATGCTGGCACTGGCAATCAGCCTGCCTGCCACCAGCCTCCACGCGCAGCAGGGCAAAATCCTTGCTGATCTTGGCTTTAGACCTGACGAACATGGGTTCGCTTTTCAGAACTATGGCAATGAAAATAATCCCGTCAACCTGACCGCTGTGGAGATGATTCGCATCTTTGGTGTGGAGCGTGTGTGTGCTGGCACGGTGAATGCTGAGGGCAGTTGTAAGCTGACTGCACCGGCGGCAGCCTTTATGAAAAAAGAGAACGCTGATATGGATGGCGGTCATTGCGAAGGTATGGCGGTGCTGAGCTTGGTCTTTTTCGAGCAGCAACTTGATCCTGCCCAATTTGGCACTGCGCTGCCCAACAAGCTGCGTCTGCGCGGCAATCAGGCACTTCAGCGCGAGATTGCTTATTGGTTCCAGTTGCAAGTAATGGATGAGGTTTACAGTTCGCGCATCACGCTGACGCCCGCCGAAGTGGTAGAAGGCTTGGTCGGTGCTTTTGAGGAAAACTATCTCGTCACGCTTGCCTTCTATCAGCCCGATGGTTCTGGCGGACATGCTGTGACGCCGTATGCCATCCGCCAGATGAGCGACACGCGCTACGACATCCTGATTTACGATAACAACTTCCCGAACGAAGAACGCGCTATTGAGGTGGATATTGAGGCGAACACTTGGCGCTATAACACAGCCGCCAACCCGAACGATCCGCCTGAACTCTATGAAGGGGACGCAACCACACAGTCATTGATTGTGGTGCCACTTGAAGCACGCTACCAAGAAAGCTTCACTTGCTCTTATTGCGGTGATTATATCCCCGCGGAGAAAACAGGCACTGTGGATAAACTGACTTTCTCGCTGAACGGTGAGGCAAATATCATCATCACCGATGCACAAGGGCGCACCTTGCGCTTTATGGACGGCGCATTCAGCAACGACATTCCCGAGGTCGAGATTAGGCAGGTGACCAACCAACGCGGACGCACACGCACCATCGGCTCGCGCCGCGCACCCACCATCATTATGCCCAACGGCAAATACAACGTGCAGGTGAGCAAAGCACGCGGCAGCAACCCTGCCACCAGCTTCACTTTTGCCAAACAGGGCAACTTGCTGACGACCAGCAAACTCGACCTCAGCCAAAGCCTTGATCTGGCTGTAGATCGTGACCGTGTGCAGATTAAATCGGCAGCGGCACGCAACCTGACGGTGCAGAACACAGTTTCGGCAAACGGACGCCACTACGCCTACAACCTTGTCGGCAACGGCGATACTCTTACGCTGCGGTTGGGTGAGCGCGGCGAGATGCGCGCCTCAGGCAGCGGCGGCAGTTACAGCCTGTTGGTGGCGCGCACCAATCCTGATGGCAGCAGCAAACTCTACTACAACAGCGCGGTTGGGCTGCGCGATGCAGGCGAGGCAGAATTCGATCCCGAAGCGTGGGGCGATGTGCTGAGCGTCGGCTACTATGCTGACGATGACACCTTGCTGGAGACCGAAACCTACGCTGATGAGGCGCTTTCTGAAGATTTGCTCGACCTATTCGACCTCGACCGTGCCTTCATGCAGAACTTTGATGATGAAGGCGAGTGGGATGACGCCTGGGGCATTGAAGAAGAAGGCGATTTCGGCGAAGATGATGCCGATGATAACGGTGATACTGACAACGATGACAATGATACAGATGCTGACGACGATGATCAAGATGGCGGCGACAGCGACGACGACACTGATGATGGTGGCGATGACGATGACGATTAAATCGCACACTACAAGCTAAGCATCACAACGGACGGGAAGCCTTTCTCGTCCGCTTTTTGTCTTGTTTACGCCTTTCTGATGCAACTTTCGCACGCCGTGCGGCGTACTACCTCACAGAAATATAGGTTGGGCGCTCGGAGGCAGCTTGTGCTAAACTTCACGCAGCGCCCGCATTTGCCAAACCAGATTGGCAGCAGGAGTCTACGCAGCCATGCGAATTATTGTACATACGGGTAAAGGTGGCGTTGGCAAAACCAGCATCTCGGCGGCGACGGCGCTGCGTTGTGCTGAAATGGGCATGAAAACCATCGTGCTAAGCACGGACACTGCCCACAGCTTAGGCGACTCGTTGGATATGGCAATCGGTCCTGAGCCAATTGAGCTGCGCCCAAATTTGTGGGCGCAAGAGGTAGACGCACGCTACTCGATGGACAAGTACTGGGGAACATTCCAGAAATATATGGTGGCGTTGTTCACCAAGCGCGGCGTTGAAGATATTGTGGCGGAAGAAGTGACAATTCTGCCCGGCTTTGAGGAAGGCGCGCACCTGCTCTGGATTGATAAGTATGTGAACGATGCCTTCTTTGATGTCATCGTGGTGGATGCTGCGCCAACCGCCGAAACACTGCGCTTGCTCAGCTTGCCGGATGTAACGCGTTGGTGGTTCGAGCGCGTGCTGACCTTGACCAAAGGTGCTGCCAAGTTCCTGCGCCCAATTGCGCGTCCGCTGTTCCGCACCGAACTGCCCGATGATGCTGCCTTTAACACAGTCGAGACGCTCTTCCAAACCCTGGATAAGGTGCGTGCGCTGCTGGCAAACCCTACGCTGAGCAGTATGCGCCTTGTGGTGAACCCTGAGCGTATGGTCATCAAAGAGACACAGCGCACCTACACCTACCTAAACCTGTACGGCTACGTGGTGGATGCCGTGCTGTGCAATCGTGTGATTCCGCAGTCAGTCACTGATCCATACTTCCAACAGTGGAAAGACTTACAGCGCGAGAACATGGGCTTGATCGCCGAGGCATTTGGCGAACTGCCCGTGCTGACCGCGCCGCTGCTGGATCGGGACGTAAACGGCATAGATACGCTGCGGCGCGTTGCCGATGCACTCTATGGTGAGCGTAATCCGAGTGAGGTGCTTTTTAACGGACACACTCACCAGATCATCCCATTGGAGAACGGCGGCTACCAAGTGCGCGTGCCGCTGCCCTTTGCCAATAAAGACGACCTTGACCTATATCGCTCTGCCGACGAACTCACGCTGCGCGTCGGACCTTACCGCCGTAATATCGTGCTGCCACATGCCTTGTGGAAGCTAGAGATCGGGGACGCCAAGTTTGAAGGATCAGCCCTTAACATTCACTTCGTCGCCAAACCTTGAGACTCGCCAGCGCCTTCAAAACCTGATTGCGCCGATGCCTGAGGCGCGTGCGGAACAAGACTCCGCACGCAGTCGGCTGCACGCAGAGGCAGAAGTTGATCCGCGCCGTGAAGCGGGCTTCAAAGTGCGGCGCGGACGCTTCCGCCGCACAGTGGTCTTTTTCACGCTGCTTTTTGCGCGCATTATCGTTTGGGAAGTGATCATTCGCCGCTTCACTGGTGAGCGTTTCGTGGCACGCGGCAGATCAGCACGTTGGCGTCACTATGCGCGCCGCTTCCGCGCTATGGCGATTGATATGGGCGGCGTCATGATCAAGCTGGGGCAGTTCGTCTCTAGCCGCGTGGATGTGCTGCCGCCAGAGATCACCAATGAACTAGCAGGCTTGCAAGACCAAGTGCCGATTGTGGATTTCAGCTATATCCGCGCTACAATAGAGCGTGAACTGGGCGGGCTTGAAGAACGCTTCCTGTGGTTTAACCCAGAGCCTGTTGCGGCGGCATCTTTCGGGCAAGTTCACCGCGCCCAATTGCCGAATGGGGATCGGGTGGTGGTGAAGGTGCAGCGCCCGAAGATCGTCGAGACGGTCAAGACGGACCTTGCCGCTTTAGGTGTGGTGGCGCGGCTTGCCATGCGTTACAAGCCAATCCGTAAACGCGCCAATGTGCCGCTGCTGCTGAAAAAATTCAGCGATGTGCTATGGGAAGAGTTAGATTACTTAAAAGAGGCTGACCATGCTTTGCAGTTCCAGAGCATGTTTGCAGAGGATATGGGCATTTATGTGCCATCCGTCTACCTTGAGCATACCACGCGCTACGTGCTGACTTTGGAAGATGTCACCAGCATCAAGCTGAACGACTATGCCGCCATTGATCGGGCGGGTATTGATCGGCGCGAAGTGGCAACGCGCCTGATTGACTGCTACATGGCGCAAATCTTTGATCACCGCTTCTTCCATGCTGATCCACATCCGGGCAACATCTTCATCTACCCACTGCCAGAGGCACACCAAAACGGTGCCGTGCATGGCAAGCGTAAGTTCTACCTGATCTTCATAGATTTCGGCATGACGGGCAAACTGACCGAGCAACTGGTGCGTGGCTTGCGGGCAACACTGCTGGCAGTCATCACGCAGGATGCCAAAGGCTTGGTAGAGAGCTATAAGAACTTGGGCGTGCTGATGCCTGATGCCAATGTAGATCGCCTTGAACAGGCAACGCGCACCGTCTTTGATAAGGTGTGGGGCTTGGATATGAACGACTTGACCAACATTCCCTTCGAGGAAATGTCGGGTGTGGCGCTCGAATTCAGCGATCGGATCATGTCCATGCCTTTCCAGATGCCGCAGGATTTCATCTACCTCAGCCGCACGGTGAGCATTCTCAGTGGCATGTGTACTGGGCTTGATCCGCGTTTTGATCCATGGCGCGCCATGCAGCCTTACACACAGCGCTTGCTTAACGAACAGCAGGCAGAGAATGCCCGTAGTACACTCAGCGGTAATTTCTTTGTGCAGGCTGCCTTTAAGTCCGTGCGTGATCTGGCACAGCGTGCCTACCGTTTGCCCGCCCTTGCCGACACTGTGCTTTCACGTGCCGAACGCGGCGATCTAATGGTGCAGGTGCGCCCTGATAGCGAGCTAGGCAGGCAGGTAACACGCATTGAATCCACGCTAGGGCAGTTGAGCAACGGCTTAATCTTCTCGACTGTAACGTTGGCAAGCACCCTGCTGCACATCAGCGGCGAGCGCGGCTTTAGCGTTGTTGGCTTTGCCATCAGCGGCGTGCTGCTGCTGGGTATGCTGCTCCGCAAACGCGGCGAGTGACGTTTGCTCACCCGCCGCGCACCGACAAAAGCCTTTACACACCCATATCGGCGAACAGGCGCGCCCAATTCAGATTCACATCCAGCGACTCGCGGAAGCGCGCCAACTTCTCCGGATGCGCCAGCCGCGTCTTGCCAAAGACCTTCTCCACACGCTCAATTGCTTCGAGCGTGTTGTACGGAACGAGCAGCACCGCCACCCCACGCGACTCAGCGTGCTTCAAGATTGTGGAACTCGGCTGCAAATTGCCCGTCAGCACCAGCGCTGTGGTGGAAGTTTCCAGCGCCGCTGCCTGAATATCGGCACGATCACCGCCCGTGATGACGGCTTTACGCTGCAAACGGCGGAAATGCTGTGTGGCAGCCTCCACACTCATCGCGCCAACGCTCAGCGTCTCGATCAAGCCATCATCGCTGACTTCGGGCGTCAGTTTCTTCGCCTCTAGCACAGCGGTTAGCTCTGAAACGCTGATGGACATCAAGCGCGGATCGCTTGGCAGCACGCCGTAGACCTTTACGCCTTTACCTTCCAAGAAGGTGCTGACCTTCCCACGCACTGCCTCAAGCTGATCATCTGGCACGCTATTCACCACAATGCCAAGCAGCCGATCACCGATGCGCGATTTAAGCGCTAGCGCATCGTCCACCAACATCAATGTGCTGCGGAAGCGCACCACACCTAGCGTCGGTGCGTCGAGCGTCTCGGCAATCCGCATGGCGTTCAAACCGATCAGGTAGCCTTCGCGCATACTGGCGCCGCCTTCCAACAGCAGCACGTCGCGCCCTTCGCCGGCTGTGGCATAGGCGCTCCGCATGGCTGCCAAGTAATCTTCGGCTGGTGCGCCGCCAAGCACTGCGTCAATCTTGGCATCATCCAAGATGATGGGCGAGAGTGCCTCAGTTGGCAGGTCTAACCCTAGTGTGCGCCCAACGAATTCGGCATCTTCGTCCACCAGTTTGCCACCAAGCAAGAAGGGTTGGGTGCTGATTGGCTTCATATAGCCCACTTTGCGCCCCATGCTCTGCAATTTCAGCCCAATACCAAGTGCCAGAGCCGTCTTACCCGAATAGGTGACCACTGCCGTTACATAAAGTGCTTTCATGCTCTCTGTGTTCCTTTATAGATACATTTGCTTTGTGAAAAGGCGATCTTTTACGCCTGAGATTATACCAGTGCTATGCGGCATAGGCGCTTGCCAAGTGCGTCTATGCCGCGCATTCAACTACTTTGTGGATAGCACAAGGCGCGCATCCAGCGCGATTGCACCGCGCCCTTGCTCGTAAACCATCAATGGGTTGATGTCCATCTCAACAATTTCTGGGAAATCCGTCACCAATTGGCTGATCTTGAGCAGGGTATCAATGATCGCCTCTTTATCGGCGGGTGGCTGCCCACGAATGCCATCCAGCAGCGCGTGTGCGCGGATTTCACCAAGCATTTCGGCGGCAGCGGTACGGTCAAAGGGTGCCACACGGAAGGTGACATCTTTGAGCGCTTCCACATAGATGCCGCCTAAGCCAAACGTCACCAACGCGCCAAACTGTGGATCGCGGTTCATGCCGACCAGAATTTCCGTGCCTTTCGGGATCATTTCCTGCACCAAGCAGCCCCAGATCGTCGCGCCCGGCACATAGCGCTGTGCGCGGTAGACAATCAGATCAAAGGCATCACGCACATCACTGGCAGATGCCAAACCAACCTTCACACCGCCAACATCTGTCTTGTGCAGAATATCCGGGCTGGCGATCTTCAGCACCACAGGATAGCCCATCTCGCTGGCAATGGCGACCGCCTCATCCGCCGTCGCTGCCAATTTCGCCTGTGGAATACGTAGGTGGTAGGCGCTCATAATGTCGCGGCTTTCCGAATCACCAATTGCTACACGCCCTTCAGCGCGCACCTGCTGGATGATCTGGCGCACACGCGCATTGTCTGTTTCAAAGCGCTGCACATGCAGTTCAGGTGCGCTCCGCAATTCGCGGTAATCGCGCATGGCAGCAAAGGCGAGTGCAGCGCGCTCTGGGAAGACGTAGTTCGGCACACTGTATTCTGCCGCTAACATCTCAACCGCGGGCTTCATCTTGAATTCGCCCATCAGGCACGAAACGAGTGGCTTGTTCAAGCCGCGCTCACGGATCATCTCTGAACATCTGCCGATGACACGCCCTGTCTCATGCACATCGGTCATTGCCTGCGGCGTCACAATAGCGATGATGCCATCCACATTCGGATCAAGGGCAACCTTTTCCAGCGCATAGGCGTAGCGATCTGCCAACGCATCGCCTAGCACATCCACAGGATTATTGGCGCTGGCGGCATCGGGCAAAAAGTCTTGCAGCACTTTGGTCGTTTCAGGGTCAAAGCGTGCCAATTGCAAGCCGCTGCGCTCTAGCGCATCCGTGCAGAGGATGCCGGGTCCGCCGGCGTTGGTCACAACGGCGATACGGTCACCTGCCAAGAGCGGTTGGTAGGCAAAGGCGAGCGCGTAATCGAACAGTTCTTGCAGCGTTTCGGCGCGCAGCACGCCCGCCTGACGGAAAGCAGCGCGGTATGCCTGTTCTGAGCCTGCCAACGAGCCGGTGTGGCTGGAAACTGCCCGCGAGCCTGCTTGCGTCACGCCGCTTTTCAGGATGATGATCGGCTTTTTGCGGCTGACTTCACGCGCCACACGCATAAAATCCTGCCCGTTTGGCAAGCCTTCACTGTAGGCAAGGATCACCCGTGAGGCAGGATCATCCGCCCACGCCTTCATCAGGTCAATCTCGCTGACATCTGCCTTGTTGCCCAAGCTGACAAATTTGCTAAAGCCGATCTGTGAACCCGCCATCGCCCAATCGAGGATCGCCACACCCAGTGCGCCCGATTGCGACATGAAGTCAATCGGACCGCTTGGCGGTGTGCCAGCCGCAAAGGTCACGTTGAGCGGTGTGAAGCAGTCAATCACGCCGAGGCAGTTCGGTCCGATCACACGGATGTTGTACTGCTTGGCGATCTTCAGCACCTCCAGTTCGCGGTTCATGCCTTCATAACCCGCCTCACGGAAGCCGGCGCTAATGACCACGACGGATGGCACGCCTTTTTTGCCGCAATCTTCCATAGCGGCGGGTACGTGCGGATAAGGGATAACGATCACCGCCAGATCAGGCACTTCGGGCAACGCCTGCACATTCGGATATGCCTTATAGCCAAGTATCTCTGTGGCTTTAGGATTGATCGGATAGAGGATGCCTTTGTAGCCGCCTTCGATAGCGTTTCGCAGCACGACGTTCCCTAGCTTGGTTGCGTCTTGGCTGGCGCCCACGATGGCGACTGACTTCGGGCTGAAAAAAGTATCTAGCATTGGCAGACTCCTTGTAAGTCTTGTGTCCTTAGGTTGATGAACGGCGTCCCGACGTCGTAAGTGCGCCTAACGCCGCCTCAGAAAGGCGATCTGCGCCGTTGAGTGTGTAGGACGCCAAATCGGTAGCGAGGCGTTCATTAGTGACTGCGCTGAAAACTTCTGTGCGCCACACCAACCGATTAGCGGCTGCGCCGAGCAGTTGGCAAACGATCCGCAGCGCCTCATCGGGCTGTGCGCTGCGGAAATATTCCACCTCACGCCCGAAGGGTGTGCAAGGCAGATCAATGCCGCGCATTGCCTCGTAGATTGCCTGCTCTGCCCACGCCACATAGACGCTGTTGTTGACGTGCGCGGCGCTGTCAATCTCATAGACCTGCACTATTCGGAAATACTCACGTGGCACTGTCTCCAATGGCGTGAATGCGGTAACGCCCGTCTCAAGCGGATCAAGGCTGCCGCTGGGCAAGAAGGCGTCGTAAAATTCATCGGGCAGTCGCACAGGGCGCAGCGACTCCGTATCCACATACACCCAATTGGTGCGCCCACGCACAATCGGCACGCCATCAGCACGGCGCAGATCATACTCGCGGTGCGATTGCACACGGCGATAATCCGAGACCCATGTTTGCATGGTCAGCGTATCGCCATAACGAGCATCGGCAAGGTAGCGCAAGTAGGTTTTGCGCGCAAACCATGCCCGTTTATGCGCCCGATACCAGTGATAATCATAACCGCACCAAGCGCTTGCCTGTGTGGCGGATTCTTCAAGGTAGTTCAGATAGACAGGTAGGCGCACCGTATTGTGTGCGCCAATTTCGTAAGTGCGGACGGCAAACTGCCATGCATAAACCTTCGGCACGCGTTCCTGCTTTACAATGTGAGACTTGACGTGCCTATTGTGCCGCAAAACTAGGCAAAATGGGTAGCCGCATAACGCACTAGGATTAGGTGACGTTTGTCACAAGTGTGCTGCCACAGATGAGCGCTCAGATCTTTTCATAGGCGGTTGAACGCCCTCAATTTCCAAGCACAGCCCCACCGTATTGGCACAGGATGTGTTATACTTTTTGCGGAAGACGAGACAGGCAGAAAACCACAGCTCCCACGACAAGGGGAAATGCAACTATGAAACGAATCGCCGTGATGACCAGCGGCGGCGATGCGCCGGGCATGAACGCCGCTATCCGTGCTGTTGTGCGAACTGCCCTTTCAAAGGGTATTGAAGTCTATGGCATCCGCCAAGCCTATCGCGGCTTGCTGGCAGGCGATTTTGAACGCCTGACCAACCGAGAAGTAAGCGGCATTTTGCAGCGCGGCGGCACTATTCTGCAAACGGCGCGCAACGATGAATTTAAGACGCCACAAGGGCAGCGGCGCGGCTTGCGGCGCCTGAACGAACACGGCATTGAGGGCTTGGTTGTCATTGGCGGCGATGGCAGCTTGCGCGGCGCGCTGGCACTTCACACACTGGGCGTGCCTGTTGTTGGAGTCCCTGGCAGCATTGATAATGACATCTGGGGGACTAATATGAGCATCGGCGTGGATACGGCGCTCAACACCATCCTTGACGCGCTCGACCGCCTGCGTGACACTGCCTCCAGCCATGAACGTGCCTTCCTGATCGAGGTGATGGGGCGCAACTGCGGTTATTTAGCGTTGATGTCCGGTATTTTGGGCGGCGCGGAACTGACGCTGATCCCTGAAAAGACGATGGAGCTTGAAGAAATTGCCGCACGCCTTGAAGATGCTTACCTGCGTGGCAAAAACCACGCCATCGCTGTGATTGCCGAAGGCGCCAAGCATAAAATCACCGATATTGTGAAGTACTTAGAAGGGCAGAACGTCGGCTTTGAGGTGCGGATCACAATCTTAGGGCATATTCAGCGCGGCGGCAGCCCAACCGCCTTTGATCGCCTGTTGGCATCGCGCTTGGGCATCAAGGCGGTGGAGTGTTTGTGTAACGGTGAACATGGCGTTATGGTTGGCTTGAATGGGCGCGAAATCTCGCCTGTGCCGTTGGAAGAAGTGACTACCAAACACCGTCCCGCCAACCTTGAGTATTACGACATGGGCGAGATGCTCTCGCGCTGAGGGCTGCGGTAAGAACACAAACGTTTTGTTGCGGGTAACAAACTGCGGACGCGCCCTTGGCGCGCCCCTATGGTGCGCGTGCCTAGCGGCTAACGCGCACTTGTGCATAGAGCGTGCCATACAAAGCGCCGCCGCTGATGCCGCTCAGATCAGCGCTGCTTTGGCGCTGAAAGCCAAGCCGCAGCGGCAGGCGCAGCGTCAGCAGATCGGCAGCGCGCAGCGCCTCCCAAAAAATGGGATCGCTCAGGACGATCCCTTCTGGAAATTCGACACATGCCAAGCGCAGGGTGGTTGGTTGAGCAGCATTTTCAGGCACAAAGCGCAAGTTGGCAACCACGCTGCCGTCTTCCGTAGGCTGAAGTTCGCCCGCTAATGTGGCGCGGATTGGCTCAGAGTCTAGGGCAGCCGTCACACAGGGCGGTTGCAGCACGGTTGGGTAAAACTCTACTGTGCCACTCAGAGTAGCGTCAAACGCCACCTCCACAAGCGCTGTCCCAGAGAATCGCACATCATCAAAGGTGATTCCTTCGCGCAATTGCAAGTTGATATCCACCAACCATGTGCCAAGCAGCGGCGTAAGGGCATAAGGCAGCGTTGGCGTCGGCGAGGGCGCAAGCGTTGCGGTTGGCGCAAGCGTCACAATGCGCGTTGGAATGCGCGTTGGCTGTGGGCGCGGCGTCACCGTTGGTGCAGGTGGTGGCGCACACGCCACCATCAACATACACAGCAAAAGCAAGCTAAAATGGCGGCTAATCATCGTCATCATCATCGTCGTCATCGCCTCCGCCACCCGAACCACTGCTAGGCGTGGCTAGGCGCGGTGTGGCTAGGACGGGTGTGTTGATCACGGCAGGGCGCGGTGTGGTAGGCTGTACGGTTGCCGCAGCGGGCGGGCGTGTAGCCGTTGGCGTTGGTGTGCTTGTGAGCGTCGGTGTGGCGCTGTAGCGTGCTAAAAGGGATTCGAGATAAGTGCGCCATTCCTCGTTCTTCTGTGCGTAAGGGAAGCTAAGCGCTGTGCGGATGTTCTCTTGCGTCTTAGCAAGGTCGCCACGCGCATAGTAGAGCGCCGCTTGTTCCACGTAGGGCGTTCCCCACAGATGGGTGGCTTCTTTAGCGCGCTCAAAAGCGGCGATTGCCTCATCTACCCTACCGAGCAGCGCTAAAACGCGCCCTTCGTCGGCGTCTAGTTGGTGATCAAAGTGTGGATTGAAGAACGGCGCTTCATATTTCCATGCTTCAGGTTCGGCGCGCACAGCAGCCAGCTTTTCAAGTGCTTCGGTGTAGTTGCCAGAGTCGCGGGCAAGCAGCGCCTGTGTGTAGGCTGCCAGCGCGTTATTTGGCTCAATGCTTTGGGCAGCAGCGCTCCACTCGGCAGCGAGCATCGGCTGCTCAGTCACCCACGCTACGTAAGCCGCCTGACCAAGGTATTGTGGGTCAGCCAGGGCAGGGTTAGGCGCTTGCGTGGTCTCGGTGATCGCGTTGGTGAACAGCGCAAGTGCCTCTTGTGGCTGTTTGTTCAGCAGGTAGGCTGCGGCAGTTTGTGGATGCTTCCACAACTCAGGGCGCAGGCGCAGCGATTCCTCATAATCGCGCACAGCATCGCCATAGCGTTCGGTTTGGTAGTAGAAATTGCCACGTGCAATGTGCAGTTCGTCATCTTGAGGAGACAGTTCAATGGCACGGCTGAAATCAGCCTCTTTTTGCGGATTGTTCTGCTCAACATCTTCAAGGGCAAGGGCGCGCAGCAAGTAGACCGCCGAATCCTGCGAGCCACGCTCAATTGCCAGCGTATAGAACATCACAGCACGTGGACGGTCGTCAATGGGCGAGTAGTGATGATAAAAGCCAAGCGGCACATAGGCTTCTGGACGCCTATCATTCTGACCAATGGCTTGTTCTGCGTTCTGTTTGCCAGTATCAAGGCGTTCGCGCTGGCTGCGGAATTGCACCAGCACCCATGCATTCAACGCCAGCAGGTCATAGTTCTGCGGGTCGTTGGCAAGGGCGGCTTCTAGCAAACCATTGCCGAGCAGTTCACGTACTTTGGCAGTTAACTCGGCATACTGTGGATCATTAGCGGCGGCAACGACGGCTGTTGGCAAATCGGGTGTGGCGGTGGCGGGCGGCGCTGCCACGATTTCGTCACGGCGGGTAGGTGTGGCGGTGGCAGTCGGCGTGGGCGCTGTAGTACTGGTTGGTGTGTTTGTTTCGCTAGGTGCAGCCGCAACAAACAAGCCTAAGGGGCTGCCGCTGATCAGGGTGCTGGCAAGCAGCACAACGCCAATCAACACACCCGCGCCCAGCACGAATGGCAGCGGCGAACGACGGGCTGGCAACAGGATTGTTTCAGGTGATTTGGCAGTCGGCGTCACCAGATCAACAGTATCTGCGTTGCCCATGTTGTGGGCAACTTTTTCAGCCTGCACAAGCGCGTCACGCAGTTCAGCAGCACTCTGATAACGCTGCGTTTTATCCTTTGCCAGCGCCTTGATCACGATTCGCTCCACAGCTTCTGGCAACTGTGGCACACGCGAACGCAGCGGCGGCAGCGGATCATTGATATGCTTCAAGATCACAGCGTACGGTGTATCTGCATCGTAGGGCAGTTCGCCACTGAGCATCTCGTAGAGCATCACACCCAAGCTGTAAACATCTGTGCGTTCATCCACCTGTTCACCGCGTCCCGCCTCAGGACTCATATAAGCCGGCGTGCCAACCGCAGCGCCGGATGCCGTTAGCCCGGTGGCGCCTGCCAACTTGGCAATGCCGAAATCGGTCAGGATCGGCTCGCCTATTTTGCTCCACAGCACGTTGGCAGGCTTGATATCACGGTGCAGCATACCGTTGGCATGGGCGTAGGCAAGTGCATCTGCCAGTTTACGCGCCACGCTCAGCGCTTGCGGTACAGGCATCGCCCCGTGCTTTTGCAGGTGATTTTTGAGCGTTTCCGTCTCGACGTATTCCATGACCATGTAGTATTCTTCGTCTTGCACATCGAAATCTATCACCTGCACAATGCGCGGATGGCGCAGTGTGCCAACCACACGCGCCTCGCGCCGAAACCGCTCAATAAAGCTGGCATCCTCTGCGTATTGTGGATGCATGACCTTCACGGCAACAAAGCGATCCATGCCCGGCTGATAGGCGCGGTAGACGGTTGCCATGCCACCGCGCCCTAGCCGCTCAATGATCTGATATTTGCCGAGTGTTTGCCCACTCAAATCTGCCATACAGCTAAAATCCTTCCTGTAACAACACAAAAGGCAGGTAGTTTACGGCCTACCTGTCCCCTTTACCGACCGACTAAAGAGAAAGAGTCACCGCACCTTCTGCCGCCGATTGCACTAAACGGGCGTATTTGGCAAACACGCCTTGTTTATAGCGCGGTTCGGGTGCCTGCCAAGCTGCGCGTCGTTCTGCCCAATCTGCTTCACTTAACTCAACATTTACTTGACGAGCATTGATGTCAATAGTGATGATGTCACCTTCGCGCAACAAGCCAATCGGACCGCCAAGGGCTGCCTCTGGCGAAACATGCCCAAGCATCAAGCCGCGTGTGGCGCCGCTGAAACGTCCATCGGTCAGCAGTGCCACCGAGCCGCCCAAATCTGCGCCGGCAATGGCTGCTGTGACAGCCAGCATTTCTTGCATCCCAGGTCCGCCAACAGGCCCTTCATAGCGGATAACGACCACATCGCCTGCCACAATCTGATTGTTGTAGACAGCTTGCAGTGCCTCTGCCTCACTGTTAAAGACGCGTGCAGGTCCGCGATGCAAAAGGCGCTCATAGCCAAAGAGCTTGACCACCGCACCATCTGGCGCAAGATTGCCGCGCAAGATGACCAAGCCGCCCGTCGCTTTGATCGGATTGCTCAGTGGACGAATCACCTCTTGGTTTGGCGTCTCTTGGGCGCTGGCAGCTTCCTCAGCAATCGTTTTGCCTGTGACGGTGAGGCATTCACCATGCAGATAGCCGCCTTCCAGCAGGCGCTTTGCCAGCAGCGGAATGCCGCCTGCACGAGTCATATCCGTGGCGACGAACCGTCCACTTGGCTTCAAATCACACAACAGCGGTGTGCTTTCGCTTAGATGGTGAATATCTTCCAGCGAGAGCGCGATGCCTGCCTCACGGGCAATGGCAAGCATATGCAGCACACCGTTGGTCGAGCCGCCGGTTGCCGCAATCGAGCGCACCGCATTCTCGATGGATTGGCGCGTCACAATGTGCGATGGACGCCGATCCGCGGCGATCAACTCCATGATTAACTGCCCAGCGCGGTATGCCACCTCGTCCTTTTCGGCATCCATAGCGGGAACACCTGCAAAGCGCATCGGACACATGCCCAAAATCTCGATGGCGGTTGCCATCGTGTTAGCGGTGAACTGCCCGCCACAGGCGCCGGGACCAGGGCAGGCAACCGACTCGATAGCGTGCAGTTCCTCAAGCGAGATTTTGCCTTTGGTATAGGCGCCGATTGCCTCATAGACATCCTGAATGGTCACATCTTTACCGTTGTAGCTGCCGGGCGCAATGGAGCCGCCATAGAGCGCCAATGCGGGAATATCACAGCGGATTAAGCCCATCACCGTGCCGGGGATGGTCTTATCGCAGGCGTTGAGGGCAATGACGCCGTCAAAGGCGTTGGCACGCACGATCAGTTCAATCGAGTCGGCAATTACCTCACGGCTGATCAGCGACGCCTTCATGCCTTCTGTTCCCATAGTGATGCCATCCGAGATGCTCACCGTGTTGAACTCCAAAGGTGTTCCGCCGGCTGCTTTAATGCCTTCGCGCACCTTTGCTGCCAAGCGCCGCAAATGCCAGTTGCACGGACCGATCTCGATCCAGGTGTTGGCAATAGCGATGATCGGCTTATTCAGGTCGTCATCGGTCAAGCCGATTGCCTTAAACATGCTACGTGCGCCGGCGCGGTTGGCGCCTTCCAATAAAACGCGGCTGCGCGCATTGAGTTTGGTAGTTGTGCCGTTGCCTGTCATGCGAAAACATCCTTCTGTGTGCCATCAATTCCTAAAAGCAATGCCTAAAGATTGTACGACAAGCGCGCAGCCGTGCAAAGTTAGCCCTGTTTGCCCAACACAAATCCGAAGGGGTCTAGGCGCTGTTTGGGCGAAAGTGGCTCGCCTGTGAAGGCATCGCGCCAGCCAACATTGGGCAGATCGAAGGCTTGTGGCACGCCAAACAGATTAAGCGCTACCAAGATTGTTTCGCCCGAAGCGCGGCGCAGATAGCCATAGCGCCCATTCATCGGATCAACCAACCATGCCGAGCGCGTGCCGTTCCGCAGTGCAGCGGATTCGCGGCGCAGCCTGATCAGACGCTGGTAAAAGGTGAACAACTCACGCTGCTGCTGATCGGCTTCCCAGAGCATCGGCAGGCGCGCTTCTTCCATAATGGCGAATTCGCCTTGCCGAATATCGCGGCGCTGGCTTAGCCCAACCTCTGTGCCATAGTAGATGATGGGTACGGCGCTCAGCGTGAACTGACAAACGGCTGCTAACATCAGGCGGCGTATATCCCCGCGGGCTACCCACAGAAAGCGGTTCATGTCATGGTTATCCAAAAAGCTAAAGCGTGCCAGGTTGCGCCCGCCAAAATATGCCTCGTGGGCATTCTGGAACTGCTCAAAGGTGGCAGCGTCTATGCTCTCATAAGCAAACAATTTACGGGCGTTTTGCAGCCAATTGAAATCTAAAACGCCGTCCATAATGCCTTCATAGGTGCGCAGCAGGCGCGGCGTCTCAACGATTTCGCCAAAATGCACGCTTTGCGGGTTGGCGCTTTTCACAGCCGTGTAGTAATCCGTCCAGAAATCATGGCTGGGGCCATAGGCGTAATCAAGGCGAAAGCCATCTACGCCGAATTCTTGCAGCCAATAGACGGCGCTATCAATCACATAGCGCCGTGCGGCAGGGTTTTCGTTATTCAACTGTGGTAGGGAGCGCACACCGAAAAAGGTTTCGTACTGATCGGGATAGCGGGTGAAGGTGTAGTAATCACGGTAAGGGGAGTCGGGCTTGGTGATGGCAGATTCAAAAAAGGGATGTTTATTAGACGTATGATTTGGCACAAAATCTAAAACGACTTTCATGCCGCGCCGATGTGCTTCGTCCACTAAGACTTTTAGGTCGGTGCGCGTGCCAAGCCGCGGCTCGATGCTGCGGAAATTGGTGACGTCATAGCCGTGGTGGGATGGGCTAGGACACAATGGCGAGAGCCACAGCGCGTTCACACCCAACTCACACAGATAGTCCAGTTTGCTATGCACGCCGCGCAGCGTGCCGCCGAAAAAGTCGCTCAGGTGTTCGGCGGGCGCGAATTTGCGTCCGGGGGTGGGTGCAAAGCGATCTAGGAAGATGTGATAAAAGATAGATTCCTGCACCCAGCTTGGCACAGTGTAGCGATCCACTGCATAGGAAAAGACGCTGCGTCCGCGTTCATCCTGTGCCCACAACCGCACACCATCTTGGGTCAAGCCACTTACCAAAAAGCGCACGATCTTGCCTTCGGGCTGGGCGGGCAGTTCACCGCTGAAATGACGCACGTAACCCCATAAAAGCGTGTTCCACTCCAGCGCGCTGCGCATGGTGGGCAGCGTGCGGGTGTTATCTGCGCCAAGCTGTGGCGGGCTGCCATCCAGCGTGTAGTGAATGAACACTTCCAGCACAGGCGCCGCAGGGCCGGCGGTGATCTCGATCTGAACCGGCTGATCCGGCTTCGGATCACGGGGAATCATCTGATACTCAAAGTTTAAGCCTTCTTGCCCACTGATGAGTGCTTGCAGCCGTTGGTTATCGCTGGCAAGCGTGCCAAAAATGAAATCCGAGAGGCTGACAGAGGCAGAAAGTGCTGCAACAGTCTGCGTCTCCAGTTTGTTAGGCGTTCGATCAGTCATTATCTAGAACAATCCTTGGCTGCCGTTAAGGATAGACATGTGGGTTTTATGAAAGTGCTAGAGTGCTTGCTTGTTTGATTATATGACAGAGCAGCACAAAACATCCTATAAAATCATTGTTGCGTCTCGCAAACAGTTTCTAGACAAAAGATAGTGGATATGCGGAGAAAATGCTGCCAGCATCGGTTCACGCACAGAAGGCACATCTGCCCTGAAAGGCTCACAAAACAACACGGATAGCTTGTCAATTTGCGCGCTTAGCGCTAGACTGATAGCAGAAGTGTAAGCAAGCACACCAATTTTCGATCTACCAGCAAGATTGGGCAACCGTCTAGGTGTGGCGTGCCACAGCAAACACTTCGCCCATACCAGCATCGCAGCGATACAGAAAACGCGAGAACCCATGCCCGCCGCCAAACGCCCGCCGCTCAGCATGATTGCCCGTGCAGCCGATTTGCACGCGCTAACCGAATGGCTTGCCCAAGAACCGTTGATTGCCGTTGACACCGAGTCGAACAGTTTGTTTGCCTACCGCGAGCGCGTTTGCCTCATTCAGCTTTCCACACGCAGCGCCGATTACATTGTTGATCCGCTGGCAATTGATAATCTGGCGCCGTTGGGTGCGCTTTTTGCTGCGCCGCACATTGAAAAAGTGCTGCACGCTGCCGAGAACGACGTTATGGTGCTGCGCCGCGATTTTGACTTCCGCTTCGTCAATATCTTTGATACGGCAGCCGCAGCGCGCATCATTGGGCGCAAAGCGGTTGGGCTTGCCAGCATGTTAGAAGAGTTCTTCGGCGTGGTGCTGGATAAACGCTATCAGCGCGCCAATTGGGCAGCGCGCCCAATCCCTGCCGAACAGCTTGACTACGCACGTATGGATACTCACTATTTGCCTACGCTGCGCGATATCCTCTATCAGCAGTTGGTGCAGGGCGATCACTTGGCAGAGGCGCTCGAAACCTTCGAGACGCTGACCACTGTTCAGCAGAGCCTTGCCCAGTTTGATCCCAACGGCTTTTGGTATAACAACCACGCCCGCGATCTCTCGCGGCGGCAAATGGCAATTCTGCGCGAACTCGACCTGCTGCGCGATCAGCTTGCTCAGGCACGGGATGTACCGCCCTTCAAGGTGCTGAACGATGAAGCATTGGCGCACTTGGCACGCCAAGCGCCGCAGACGCTAGATGCGCTTTACACAGTGCAAGGGGTGAGCAGTGCGCTGATCGCCCGCAATGGCAGTGCGCTGCTTGCCGCCATTGAGGCAGGGCTGCGTGCGCCGCTACCTTCCCGACCAGAGCAAACACGCCAAGACGCTAACACGCTCGCTCGCTATAATGCGCTGCGCGAATGGCGTAAAGAGCGTGCTGCTGCACGCGGCGTCGAGAGTGATGTCATCGTGCCGAAAGAGGCGCTTTGGGCAATGGCGGAAAATCCGCCGCGCAGCCTTGCCGACCTTGAGCATGTGCCAAGTTTAGGCGCATGGCGGCGCGCTCAATATGGCGCAGCCTTGCTAGAAGTGTTGGCAAACGTGCCAGAAGAAGATGTGAGTGACTAGGGATCAGTGTGTCCGATCCCTAGTGCGCGCCCAGCCCTAGACGATTGCGGAAATGCCCGTAATATCCCGCCCAACAACCAGCGTATTGATCTCGTTGGTGCCTTCGTAGGTATAGACTGCCTCCATATCGGCAAAGTGGCGCGCCACATGATTTTCCAACAGAATGCCGTTGCCACCCAGAATTTCGCGCCCAAGCGCCACCACTTGGCGGGCAGTGGCAGCGTTATGCACTTTGGCAAGGCTTGCTTGCCCATCGGTTAGTTTGCCCTCATCGGCAAGTTGGCTCAGGCGCAGCGTGAAAAGCTGCATCGCCGTGATCTCGCCCAACATCCGCACCAGCTTATCTTGGATCATTTGGAAGCCGGCGATTGGCTTGCCGAACACTTGGCGTTGCTTGGCGTAGGCAAGGGCGTACTCATAGGCTGCCATCGCTGCGCCAACGGCTTCCCACGCCACACCGACTCGCGTTACCATCAGCACCTTTGCCACATCGCGGAAGCTGTTGCAGCGCTCCAGACGGTTGGCAGCAGGCACAACGACGTTCTCCAGCTTTATATCGGCGTTGATGATGGCACGCTTGGCAATTTTGCCCTCAATGGGTGTGGCAGTGTAGCCCGACATCTTCTTCGGCTCAACCACGAAAGCGTTTACCTGCCCTGTTTCGGTGTTGCGCGCAAAGATGATCGCCAAATCCGCCAGCGTTGCGTTGCCGATCCAGCGTTTTGCACCGTTCAGGATGTAGTTATCGCCCTCACGGACGGCTGTTGTCAACGGTTGGCTGGCGTTCGATCCACCTTGTGGTTCGGTCAGCCCAAAGCAGCCGAGCAGTTCCATACGCGCCATAGCAGGCAGCCAACGCTCTTTTTGTTCCTCACTACCCAGCGCCTCGATACTGCCCATCGCCAAGCCGCTGTGAACACCAAAAAAGGTGCTGATGCTGGCATCACCACGCCCAAATTCCATCGCCATCATGCCCATCGCCACCTGCGAAAGACCGGGACAGCCATAGCCTTTGATGGTGGCACCCGCCAAACCAAGGGCTGCCAATTTTGGCACCAGTTCGTGCGGAAACTCGGCGCGTTCCCAATAAGCATTGATGATCGGTTCTACTTCGCGGCTCATGAAACTCCGCACAAGGTAGCGCGCCTCACGTTCTTCAGGCGTCAGCAGGTCGTCTAGGTGGTAAAAATCAACAGCACTCAGCGTGGCGTGCGTCACGTCAGCCATAGGGAAAAACCTCACTTGCAATAATCAAATATGCGTTTGATTAAAGCATACACAAAAGTGCCGCACTTGGCAAGTTTGGATTTCACCAAGCCTTGCGCCACAGCTCATCTGCCAGTAAGCTAGAAGCACACGGCATTGGCATAGGATTACACCATGCACCAAGCGCAGGCGATCATCGAACGGGTTAGGCGCGTTTCAGCGGGCATTCAGCGCCTTGAGTTGGCAGTGGATAAAGTTCACCGCACTTTAGGCGGTGGGCAGTTTTTCTTGGCACGGACGACTGCCACATATGATCCGTATCTGCGTGAGGCGTGGCTGCCAGTGGAACAGCGCGGCGCGGTGATCGTGGTGGAGCGCCCATCACGGCATGTCTACACGCCTAATCAGGTGGTAGATTTGCTTGGTCCGATTGGCAAGCCGTTCCCGCTGCGCGAGACAACGCGCACGCTGCTGCTGATTGCCTATGAAGCGACACCCGCCATTTTCTTGCTGCTGATGAAGGATGCCCTAGCGCGTGGCACGGCTGTGGCGCTTGTGCTGATCGGGCAGGCGCAGCACTATCCGTTGGAGGCACTGCCGCAAGCCGTTGAGGTGACCCGCGCCGCTGATCATACGGCATGGATGGAGCGTGGGCAGCAAATTACATGGGCGGATCAGATTTTCGCGGCTGCACCGCCACCTTACGATGCACCTTCCTATTTGCGCCTGTTGGAAGAAGTGCGCGCTGTGCGCCAACTGCCCGCCGCTGAGTACCTCTATGGCGTTTTTCAGCCGCCCATGCCTTGCGGAATTGGCGCTTGCCAAGCCTGCCTTGTGCGTTTGCAAGGCGGCGAAGATGTGCCAGCCTGCACCGATGGCATGGCATTCGATTTGCTCAGCGTTAATCTGTTGCAGAATTTACCCAGCAGCACGGAAGGCTAACCAACCATGCTTGAAATTACCGCCGGTAAAACCTCGTTGCGCCTTAGCCCACCGCTGATGGGCGCTGCCGGCGCCTTTGGCTTTGCGGGTGAATACGCCAAACTGATTGACCTAAAGCTGCTAGGCGCACTGGTCACCAATCCGATCTCGCTCAAGCCGCGCCGTGCTGCTAACGGCAGCCGTGTTGTGCCAATTGATAGCGGCGTGCTGATTCACACGGGCTTGCCAAACAGCGGCATCCACAAACTGCACCGCCAATATGCTGCCAAATGGCGCGCCAGCCCAACGCCTATCGTCGTACATATCATTGGCACAGCCGATGATATGGCGGAGTGCGCTACCTTCCTTGACCAACAGGATCAAATCAGCGGCATTGAGCTGGGCATTCACGACAGCCTGACCGCCCGTGAAACGCGCATGGTGATTGGCGCTGTGCGTGCGCGCACGCAGTTGCCACTCTTGGCAAAACTGCCCTTGTATCAGGCAGCAAACTTGGCTGCCGCGGCTGCCGATGCTGGCGCAGACGCCTTAGTGATTGCCGCGCCGCCACGTGGCACTACCCGCGATCCGTTGAGTGGTCAGTTGGTGGGCGGCAGATTATACGGCACGTGGCTCAAGCCTTTAGCCGTGCGGATTGTTGGGCAGCTTGCGCCGCGTCTAAGCATACCGATCATTGGCTGCGGTGGCGTGCATCACCCTGATGATGTGCGCGATTTCTTTGAGGCGGGCGTGCGCGCTGTCCAGATTGACTCAGTGGTTTGGGCGCGCCCTGAAATGGTGGCAGCAATTGCCGGTGCGCTGGGCGGCGCAGAGCTAACACGCATGGCGGGCGCGTTGGCTGATGAATGGCGCTCTGCGGGCGAGTCGGCTGAGCGGCGCACAACACTCATTCCTGCGCCGCCGCCGCCGATCATCCCTAGCCCGCCAGAATTTTAGGGCGCGCCACTCAGCAAACGCTCAGCCGCTGCCAAATCGGGATCGCGTCCCGTTAGAACATCTTCAAGTGTCCATGCAATGGGCAAATCAGGCGTAATGCCGATGCCTTCAAGCAGTTGCCCATTAGCGCGGTAGAATGCGCCGGTCGAGAAGCGCACCACACCACCATTAGGCAGCGGAAAGCTGATCGGGTTGCCGCTAGAGCCTGCCGTTGTGCGCCCAACTGTCTGAGCGCGTCCGCTATCGGCAAGGGCGGCAATCAGCCATTCGGCGCTGCTAACGGAAACTTCGTCAATCAACACGGCAAGTTTGCCGCTGTAGCGCTTCTCGTGAGGTGTTACGGTATAAACGCTTTCTGCTCGCCAAAAACGGTTCGGAGTGCGCTGGCGAAACACATCGCGCCCATAGCTAAATGGCATCGTGAGGAAACGCCCTGCAATCTGATCGGCAAATAGTGAGTTACCGCCGCCGTTCCGCCGCAGATCGAGGATCAGGGCAGGTGCATCACTCAGAAATGCCAATGCGGCATCAAAATCGGCGATCAGGTCTTCGTCATTACGTTCCCACAAGCGCGCCACACGGATATAGCCAATGCCAGAAGACAGCCGTTGGCTGCTGATGGCAGGCTGCGGCGCGATGTTATCCTGATCGGGTGTTGCATCGCTGAGCGTAATTTGGCGCGTCTCGCCATCTGCGCCACGCACTTCTAGCACCAGAGTCGGTGTGTTTGGCGTAAGCGCTAACAGGAATTGGTAGGCGTTGCCGCGCTGATTCCACTCTGTAGAACCAACACGCAAATCAGGCGGCAAGGCACGCCATGCCTGCTCAGTTAGCACGCCATTGATGCTGATTAGCACATCGCCCACGCGCAAGCCGTTCGCTTGTGCCGTCTCGGTCAGTGTGGTAAGCACCGCCTGCCCTTCGATGTGCGTAGCGCGCCCAAACCAACGCTTAAGCGGCGTGTAGGGTTGGCTTAACACGGTATGCCCATCGTTGAGCGTTGCCAACAAATCTGCTATGGCTTGGAAGTAGGCGGCCTCGTCACCACGCTGAACGATCTCGAACACGATTTGCGAGTGCGAACGGTAGTTACCTACCCAATCCACACCTTTCTGCTCAAAATATGGGTAGTGGTTGTACAGGGCGCGGTAGAGGCGGTGATAGGCGTCCATATAGTCATCGCTCGGCGCAACCATGCCCAAATCGTAGAGTTGGGTATAGGTAAAGATGCCGCCGCCGATCAGAGCAAGGATGGGCAGTATTGCCAGCATCCGCCGCGCCCAACGCGGCAGCGCACGCCACAGCACGGCATAGCCTGCTGCGCCAGCAATTAGCCCTAGCACGCCGCCAAGCATATCACCGCCAAGCGGTGCCGCCACGATGAATCCGATCAGCGCGCCTGACACGAGCGCAGGCAGCACCAACGTAAACAGGACGCCTATCGCACGCATTGCACGCTACTCCAATGCTTCCAATGGCGTGTAGTTGCCAAAGATGACCTTCGGTGAAGGCGGCTGGGCTGCCCAACGCGCTGCGTTAGCGATCACGCGCTGCACATTGGCATCGTGATAGGTTGGGTACGTTTCGTGACCGGGACGGAAGTAAAAGATTCTGCCCTTGCCGCGTGTGTAACAGCACCCACTGCGGAAAACTTCACCGCCCTTGAACCAACTCACGAAGATAAGTGCTTCCGGCGCGGGAATGTCGAAACGTTCGCCGTACATTTCCTCTTGCTGAAGCTCGAAATATTCGCCCAAGCCTTCCGCAATTGGATGGCTTGGCTCTACCACCCAAATGCGCTCGCGTTCGCCTGCTTCACGCCATTTCAGATTGCAGGTCGTCCCCATCAGCGCCTTAAAAATCTTGGAAAAATGTCCGCTGTGCAGCACAATCAAGCCCATGCCTTCCAACACACGCGCTTGCACACGCGCCACCACTGCATCCTCAACCTCATCATGTGCGATGTGTCCCCACCACGTCAGCACGTCGGTGTTTGCCAAAACTGCCTCGCTCAAGCCGTGTTCAGGTTCATCCTGTGTGGCGGTGCGGACGCTAAAACGCGCATCGGCGCGCAGCGCTTCGGCAATTGTCTCATGCATCCCGTCTGGGTAGAGCGCTGCGACCTGTGGATTCTTTTTCTCGTGGCGGAACTCGCCCCAAACCGTGACGCGAATCGTCTCCATACCATATATCCTTCTATGCAGGTTTACCAGTGACGCGCCGTTAGCCTTTCATGAAATGCAGCGCGCACGTTGAAGCACACGACATTAACTATAGCGCTATTTCGAAACTAGTGTGCATTGATGAGCGTGTCAACCATGCGGAATTAATGTGGATAGACATGCAAGGTGCCGCAGCGACTCGCCGCAAGCGCTACATAATGTGCTAACTGCAAGGGTGCTGTTGAACAGACCAGCCGCCACGGCTGGCGCAAACTTAACCAGTGTCTTCATTCAGGGTAAACCAATCGAGATTGAAGGTATGGTTCTGGGGCAGAAAAAGGAACAGAATTCACCGCATTATATAAACTTCATGAAGATTTCACGTAAATTTTATGCGAGGTAGGCTGCCTAAGGTGATATAATCCAGATAAAGCTGAGACTTAACATTTTAACAAAACAATTTTCACCCACCAAAGGACACTATACCATGCGTTACCCATACCGTTATGCACCCGGCGTCGAAGTGCTTGGCGCAGCCGCCAGCGCTATTTTTAACCATTTGTTAGGTGATGAAGTGATGGAGTCACTTCATAAGCACGGTGTAGACCAGCTTCAGCCTGATCAGTGGTATCCTGTGGATCAATTTATTGAAGTTTTCACAGATTGGTTCAAGAACCCAAGCAACACCTCTAATCAATTGGTCAGTGTTGGCATGGCGATCATTGATAATGCGGTGCTGCCACCTGAAATGGAGAGCGCACCCCTTCAGCAAAAACTGTTCCTGCTTGGCGCGCTGCACCAAATCAATCACCGCAATGGTGATCCAGGTGGCTATCAGATTGAGCAGGTGGGCGAAAAGCATATTAAATACACCACCAACACACCCTATCCTGATGATATGATCTATGGCTACATCTACGGTGCGGCGCGGCGCTTCTTGCCACGCGGCACACATTTCACCGTTAGTTACGATACCACCGTGCGCCGTCAGCACGAGGGTGGCACGCACACCATCTACCATCTAAAGTGGGATTAGCGCCCTAGAAACGCGATCAGATCGCGGTTGAAGGCGTCGGGTGTTTCTTCCATCGGCTGATGCCCGATGCCTTCATAGCTGACCAACTGCGCGCCCGCCAGCAAGCCCGCCAACTCGCGTCCTGTCTCAAAAGGTGTGACTGTATCCGCCTCTCCCCAGAGGATTAAGGTGCGCGGTGCAAAGGCAGCAAGCTGCGCCACCTGGGCATCGCTCAGTTTGCTGGTTGCCAAATCGCGGGTTAAGCCAATTAAGCCCACATCCCAGCCTGTTGCCTGGAACGGGCGCCAATAACCCGCCAAATCTGCCGCCGTGAGCCAGTCCTTCTTCACATAGAACGCCTCCACTGCCTGAGCAAGCCGTTCTTCGGTCAGCAGTGCGCTAACCAACACCCGCGCCCAACGGTTGATCGGTGGAAAGGTGACCAACGCGCCAACAAACGGCGGCGGTCCGCTGTCGCCGATAATGGCACCCGCCACAATGACCAATTTCTCCACACGCTGAGGATGGCGCAGCGCAAAGTGTGCCAACACATTGCCACCCGCACTGTGACCCACAATCACGGCGCGTTCAATCTGCAGGGCGTCCATCAGTGCTGCGGTGAGGTCTGCGGCGGCGGCGTGCGAAAAATCGAGCGTCTCGCGCTTATCGCTCAGCCCTGCGCCAAACCGATCAAAGGCGATGGCGCGGTAGCCTGCCCCTGCGACTGCCTCCAAATTTTTGCGCCATGTAAACGTGCTGCCGAACAAGCCATGTAGAAAAATGACTGCTGGCGCATCCGCCGCGCCGTAGGCAACGTAGTAGACTTCCGCGCCGTTCACGCTCAGAAAAATGCCGTTCGGATCGGCAAGCGTGCGCGGATCGGCATTTGCCGCCGTAACAGGCAGCAGATATGGTAGGAGCATGAGCGCCACCAATACGATTAAGAGAATGCCTAGCCAACGCGGCAGACGCCGTTTTTTATGTTCAGCCATCGCCTCACCTATAACCAACCAAGCACAGAACGCAGCAAGCCAACCCCAATGCCAAGTGTTACCAACAGCAGCGGTGACCACTTCAAGCGCTCTAGGGCAAAGAAGGCTGCCGCCGCCAACAGCAGCGAAAGCCAATCCACACCCCGATCAGCGCGGATGAGCGTATTCCACGCCAAATTGAGGAAAGTTGCCAGCAGCAGCGCAATCACACCCGCATTGACGCCCTTCAGAAAGTCGTTGATGAAAGTGTAGCGCTGCAACAGTGGCATCAGTTTGCCAACTGCCAACACGATAAAAAAGGCGGGCAAGAAAACACCCACCGCTGAAGCGACTCCACTCGGCACGCCTGCCCAAAGGTTGTTTGGATCAGCCGTCATGATGTAACCCGCCGCAGCGGAGGTGCTCAGCACCGGCCCTGGCGTAGATTGCCCGATTGAAAAGGCATCCACCAGTTGGCGCGGCGTCAGCCAGCCCGTCTCGGTGACGAAAGTGCGCTCCATGTAGGCGATCAGCACATAGCCGCTGCCAAAGAGCGTGCCGCCAATGATCATAAAGCGCAGGAATAAATCGAGCAGGTTTGGTTTAAGCGCTTCCGCAAGCTGATTGACTACGCCAAACAGCGGCAGCACAAAAAATATGGCAACCGCATTCAAACGCCGCCGCCATAGCATGTAGAGCGCACCTGTCACAAGCAGCATCAAAAGTTCAGGAAAATTCAGCGGCTGCACGCCGAACGCGCCCATCAACGGTACGACGGTAAGGGCAGCCAGAAACATCGCCGCAATGCCCAGCACGCGCATCGCCGCGCTATCGAGCGCCTTTAGGGCAAGGTTATAGGCAGCGCTTAGGATCAAAATGAGTACGACGGGCTGCACACCGATCAAAATGCCCTGCACAGCGGGCAGTGTGCCTGCCGCCACATAGATGATCGCCAGAGCGAGCGACAAAAGCACGGCGGGCAGAATGAAGGCAACCCCGCCTAGCACACAGCCCCAGAAGCCGCCCGTCACCAAGCCAATGTGGAATGCCATTTCGGTAGAATTCGGACCCGGAATCAGGTTAATGGCAGCTAACAAGCTGAGGAAGTGATCACGGCTGAGCCAGCCGCGCCGTGCGACCAATTCGCGTTCCATCAGCGCGATGTGTGCTGCCGGTCCGCCAAAGCCGAGAATGCCAAAGCCGAGGAAAGTGCGGAAAATCTCCGTGCGTGGAACGCGCTTTGCCACATAGTGGCTTAGTTCAGGAACGCTCATGAAACCCTTTCGGCAGGCAAACAAAAGCGGGAAAAGAATTTCCCGCTCCAACCGATAGTGAGAAGGGGCTAATTTTCGTCGCCATCATCAGCTTTGGTGGTTCGCCCTGCCTTGCGGCGCAGGTTGCGCGCTAGAGTCTCTAGCTCTTGGAAATATTCCGTCTCGGTAATTTCCCGAACCGCTTGCTCTTTTTTGCGCTCATCAATCTGGATGCGAAGTTCCATCACTTCCTGCTCAGCGCGGTGCAAATCTGCCTTCACTTGCGAGAAGCGCCTTGCGTTATCAATGGCAATGACTGCTTGCCCGGCAAATGCCAACAACACAGGCATGATCTCGGCGGTGAAAACGCCTTGTGTGATGGGATTATCGGCATATAGCACACCAATCACCTCGCCGCGCAGCAGCAAGGGAATCGCCATGATCGAGCGCAGGTTGTTGACGGAAACGCTCTGCATGCCCTGAAAGCGCGGATCACTTTGGGCATTGCTGGTGATGATCGGCTGTGCCTGATCAATGGCGGCGTGAGCAATGCTGCGGCTGAAAATCACGTCTTCATCGGAAAGGGTGCGGCGACCGCGGTTGCGCGACGTGCGTATAGCGAAGGTATCGCTTTGGTCATCGTGCAGCATCAAATAGCCGCGCTCAGCGTTGGTTAGGTGGATGACGGTATCCATGACCTCTTCAAGCACTTGTTCAGGCTCTAGCGAGGAAGTGATCAGGGCAGAAGTCCGCACCAATTCTTCAAGTTGGTGCATTCGGATGGCATCTTGTGCGCTGCTGCGGCTGATAATCTGTGCATCGCGGCGCATTTCGCGCACTAAAGACAGCATCTCTGGCGAAAGCTGCGCTTCATACGTTTTCTTGAGCCAACGCGAGAGCTGATCAACCAGCTCATCCATGCGCGCAATGCTGCTGGTTAAGCGCGTAACCGCAGCTTGTAGTTCACTGGCATCCAGATTAGGTTGATCGGTGGCTTGGTCAGTCATTCCCGCCTCGATTTCCGCTGCGTTCTCGGCATCAGCGCTAGGTGCGCGTTCATCCTTTTTTTCTATAGTACCATCAAATCGGCAAGCAATCCAACTTTTGGGCGCAAAAATAAGTTAAACGCCTGTATGCTATATACCTTCACACTGACCTTTATTAGCCGCTATGAATAGTGCTATACTTTATAAAAATCAAAATCGAGAAGATTCGCTATTGCTTAGTGTGTGGCAGAGATGCAACAGAGTTTTGAAAGCGGGCAACCCAAATGCCTATTGATCCTGAACTTCTCGACCAACTGCACAGGCACAGCCGTGACGAGGCTGCCTTTGAACAACTAGTGCAGCTTTTTGAGGTGCATGCTGCACCTGCTGAAGCACTTGCCCAGCAACAGTACCTCTATGCCCTTTACCTGCTCAGCCTTGAACTCACTACTATCACCGATCTGGACAGACTCTGCCATCAAGCGGTAATGCAAGGCTTAGCCATGCTGCACTTTGACCGTCTGGCGATCTTTCTGATCGATCATCAACGCGGTTTGTTGATCAGCACCTACGGCACAGATATGCAGGGTAACGTGCGCGATGAACACCGCTACGAAGCACCGCTTACTGAAATGACGTGGCTAGAGGAAGTCAATAACGCGCCTGATCACGTCCAGATGTGGCTGGATGCGCCGCTTTATGATTGGGATAGTATGGTTGGCACCGGCTGGAAAATGGCGGCTGCTCTGTGGGACGGTCAGCATGTGCTTGGCTATTTGCTGGCAGATAACTTCGTGAACCAGCAGCCGCCACGCCCCTATGAAAGGCTGCTCTTCTCCCTATACGGCAGCATGTTGGGACGGTTAATCTCGCTGTGTTATGCAAATACTGCACTACGGCACACCCAAGAACTGCTGCAAAGCACTGAACAGTTAGCGCGCATTGGCAGTTGGGAACTTGACCTTGCCACCATGCAGCCCTACTGGACAGAAGAAGTGTATCGCATTCATGGCGTGCCAGTTGGCGCATCCATCAATGTGACTGATGCCGTCAATTTTTATGCACCTTCAGCGCGTCCGATCATTCAAAGCGCGATTGAGCAGGCACAGCAGCACGGCACAGACTGGGATATCGAACTCCCCTTCATCAACGCGCAGGGTGAGGAACTATGGGTGCGCGTCGTCGGCAGGGCGCGCTATGAGAATGGCAAAATCACACGCTTGTACGGCTTTTTTCAAGATATTACCCTTCAGCGCCAAGCGCACCAACAAGCCCTTGACCTTGCCCTAGAGCGCGAGAAAGTTCACCTGCTTCAGCGCTTTCTGCAAGATATGTCTCACGATTTCCGCACGCCCTTCACCGCCCAGCAAAATGCGCTCTACCTCATCAATTACTATGTGGAGAAGCTGAACGAACAAATTGCTGTTTTGCAACAATACGCTAGTGACAGCCTGCCACGCCAAGCGCAAGCTACCTTAGCCGCCTGTGCAGAACTGAGCAAAAGCATCGTTCAGCAAGGTGCGGTGTTAAAAAGCAGTGGCAAACGTGCCGTGAAATTGGTGGATCAGTTGCTGGACATGGCGCGCTCTGAGCACACAAATGATCTCAACCGTCACTTGTGCGATTTGAATGCGTTGGTTCGCCAAGTGGTTGCCATTTACCAGCCGCTGATCACGCCGCAACAGCTCAGCCTCTCATTTTTGCCCACACTTGAATTACCCTCTGTTTTGCTGGATGAGGATGCCTTTGGGCGTGTGCTTCACAATTTGCTGGATAATGCCATTCAATACACACCTGCCAAAGGCACCCTTATGCTGCGGACAGACTACCGTGATCAGCACGTCATCCTAGAAGTGCAGGATAGCGGCATTGGGATTGCTGAGGAAGACTTGCCGCACATCTTCAAGCGCTTCTATCGTGTGGATAAGGCACGTGCCAGCCACAGCGGCGGCAGCGGGCTAGGCTTGGCAATCGTCAAGCAGATTGTGGAGGCGCATGGCGGAACAATCAGTGTGGGCAGTCGGCTTGGTGAAGGCACAAAGTTTACCATCAGTTTGCCGTGTGCTGAGCAACACACTGATGGCAGCACAGGCAGTCCCAGCACTTTAAGCTAAAAAGCCCTGGCTCATGGTGTGAGTCAGGGCAATCTATCAAGCTGTTTCTACATTCGGCAGCTTACTCCAGATCAGGTGTTGCCGCAGCCGTTGGCTCTGCCGTCGGTTCGGCGGTCGGCTCAGGCGTTGCCGCTGCGCGCTCAGCCGCCTCGATGCGCTCCAGCAGCACTTCGCGCAGCGCCGCAAAGGCGTTCGCCTCAGCGCCGATCACGCCTTCTTGATTAAGGATGGTCAGCGAGTCGTCGCCCAGCAGGTACCACGCATAGGCGCGCACTTCCGGACGGTTGAGGCTGCTCAGGTTGAGTGCGGCGAACAGCGAACGGGCTAAGGGATAGCTGCCGTTCTGGATGTTGGCAAGCGTAGGCGCAACACAGCCGTTGCCTGCATCAATCTGGACAGCCTGCACACGCGCACCACTCCGCATAAAGTCACTATAGCGCATGAAGGTGACGCCGCCAAGCGTATTCTGGACAGCAACCGCACGGAAGATCGGATCGTTGTTTTGTGCGTTCTCCGCAATATCGCTGCGGAAGATCGGCGCGATTTGGTTAGGCGTGACGGCATTCAAGAGTGCATCCGCCTCAAGGCTGCCGTTGCGCGGTGTGATTGCCACAACCGCTAACTCTGGGAAACCTTGTGCCACCTCTGACCAGCTCTTTGCGGCGTAACGTTGGCTGAACAAGCGCTCCACATTTGCCAGCGAAAGGCAGCGTGCAAAGGTGTTCTCTATGTTCACAACAATCAGGTCCGCATCGTAGCCAAGGGGCATTTGCAAAGTCTGAATGCTGTTGCTCTGGCACAGATCAGCTTCCTCGCTGTTGGGCTGGCGCGTGGTGAAGATCAGATCAGCGCGGTTTTCGCACAGCTTGCGGTAGGCTGCTGCATTGCCATAGGGTTGATTGAGCAGCGTGATGCTGGTGTAGCGCGGCGCGAACGGCGCGTTGATGTCCTTCACCAACTCCGAGAGCAGCGGTGTGCCATCCAAAGTAACCACACCTGCTGTGTTGGCAGGCACATTCACCGCCTGCACGCGGCTGTAAGTGCGCCCTGTGCGGCGCGTTTCAATATAGCTGAGTCCGCGTGTATAAAGCACTTCGCTGGGCGGCACATATTTCAGCGTGATCAGGTTGCGGCGTCCATCGCTGCCCAGCAGGTAGCGCAGAAAATCAACGAGTGGCTGCTTTGCCTCAAGGCGCGCAGCATTCACATACAGCAAGAGCGACTCTGCCAGCGGATAGCGCCCTTCGTCAAGGTTGACGGCGTTTGGCTCGATGCAAGCGGTGCCGCTGCGAATTTGGATTGGGCGGATCGCTTTGCTCGGCGTGCGCTCCACAATCAAATCTTGCAGCGGCATAATGCCGATTGCGCCGCGCTCCACATTGATCTTATCGCTCATGGCGGTGGCAGTTTCCACCACTTGCAGATCAGGGCGCAAGCCATCGCCTGCCAGCAAGCGATCAAGCAAGAAGCGCGGCGGGCGCTGCTCATTATCCGGCAGGATGTAAATCGCCTCGATAGCCACATCGCCTAGCGAAGCATCCACCACCGACCAGTTTTTGACATCGGCGGCGCCGGGTGCCAGCAGCGTGCTAAGCTGATCTATGCTGAGGCACTGCGCCGGTGAAACATTATTTGCCACTAAGGTCACTGCGTCGTAGCCGAGCAGCAGTTCCACGAACGTAACGCCTTTGGCAGTGCAATCGGCAATTTGGGCGTCACTGATAGCGCCGTATGCCATAGCAACATCGGCTGCACCGTTGCAGAGTTGGTCAATGCCTGTGCCGGTGCCAGAAGCAGTGAGGCTAATCTGCGTTTGCGGCGCACGCGCTGCATAGCCCGTCTTGGCAGCTTCAAGGACGGCTGCCACCAATGCCGAGCCTTCAAAGGTGAGTTGATTGGGATCGGTGCTGCCTTGTGCGCGCACCAGAGAGGCATTTGTAAAAGGGAAAGTTGCCAACAGCGCCGCGCAGGTGATTAGCAGCACCCACACACGCCGAAAATAGGTTAGCACGTCTTCTTAGCTCCTTCGGAAAGTCTTGTTTGCCGCAAGGGATTGTACACAATCACCGCAAAAATGAAAGTCTAGCGTTTAATAGGGCGGGAGAAAACACACGGCATTTGTATGGGCGAATCACAGGTATAGGTTATCGCCTCTCTTTGGAGCGGCTCTGCAAAATTTCATTCGCGCACAACTACGGCTTGCCCCTATACTTAAGTTGGCTTGTTCGGATGTATATCTAGCACAGGAGTGAATAAATGTCTCAATCAGTAATCAAGCGCTTTGTAAGCATTGGTTTGGGTGTGGTGATTAGTTTAGTTGGTTTAGGTGCTGCCTTCGCGCAAGGGCTACTCATTCTGGACGTTCAGCGCGTCTCGGTGGCGGGTGATGGTACACAAGGGAATAGCGGCTCAACTGTCGCTGCCGTCTCCGCCGATGGGCGTTATGTCGCGTTCGAGTCGTTAGCCAGCAATCTGGTGAGTGGCGATACAAACGGTGTGCGCGATATCTTTGTGCATGACCGCCAAACAGGGCAGACCGCACGCGTCTCGGTGGCGGGTAACGGCACACAAGCCAACGGTAACTCGTTCGCGCCTGCGCTCTCCGCAGATGGGCGCTACGTGGCATTTGAGTCGGCTGCCAGCAACTTGGTGAGCGACGATACGAGTAGCCGTGAAGATGTCTTCGTGCATGACCGCCAGACAGGGCAGACGGCGCGCGTTTCGGTTGCCAGTGATGGCACAGAGGCAAATGGGAGATCGGCACGCCCTACCCTCTCTGCGGATGGGCGCTATGTGGCATTTCACTCGGTTGCCAGCAACCTTGTGAGCGGAGATACGAATGATTTTATTGATGTTTTCGTGCATGATCGCCAGACGGGGCAGACGACTCGTGTTTCAGTGGCAAGTGATGGCACACAAGCGAATGGCAGTTCATTTGTTGCTGTTATATCCGCTGATGGGCGCTATGTCGCATTTGAGTCAGAGGCCAGTAACCTTATAAGCGGCGATACGGGTGTGCGTGATATCTTTGTGCATGACCGCCAAACTGGGCAAACGACCCGTGTTTCGGTTACCAGCAATGGCACACAGGCGAATGGCAGTTCATTTGCTGCTGACATTTCCGCTGATGGACGCTATGTGGCATTTGAGTCGGCTGCCAGCAACCTGGTGAGTGGCGATACGAATGGTCAACGCGACATTTTTATGCATGACCGCCAAACAGGGCAAACAACCCGTGTTTCGATTGCCAGTGACGGCACGCAAGCCAACAACAACTCATTCGCATCTGCTCTTTCCACCAATGGGCGCTATGTGGCGTTCGAATCGCTTGCCAGCAATCTGGTGAGCGGCGATACGAACAGCGTGCGTGATATCTTTGTGCATGACCGCCAGACAGGGCAAACGACCCGTGTCTCGGTTGCCAGCAATGGCACACAAGCCAATAGTAGCTCGTTGGCACCTGCTCTTTCCGCTGATGGGCGACATGTGGCATTTGAGTCGGTTGCCAGCAACCTCGTGAGCGGCGATACCAACGCCAGTGTTGATATTTTCGTGGTTGAAGTGCTGGATACGATACCTGCTGTTATTGGTGTGGCGCCTGCACGCGGCGCATCGGATGTGTTGCGTACAACGCCCATCAAAGTTTTCTTCAGCGAAGCAGTCACCTTCAGCCCTGCTTCCTTCACGCTCACCTGCAATGGCGTGCTGCGCACCTTCAGCCTGAACACTGCACCTAGCCCTGTTGCAATCCTCACACCGACCATCCAACTGCCCGCCAACGCAACTTGCACGGTCACCGTCATTGCCGACGAAATCACGGCGGTGTTGGATTCGGATGAGCTGGCAGGGAACTTCGTCGCCAGCTTCAGCACTGCCCCACCAACGGGCAAGCTAGAGACCATCGGCATCTTCCGCCCCAGCGACACAACCTTCTACCTTCGCAACAGCAACACCACCGGTCCCGCTGATTTCAGCATCCTGTTCGGCGATTCAGCCGATCTGCCCGTGGCAGGCGACTGGAACGGCGACGGCATCGCCACCATCGGCATTTACCGCCCCAGCACCGGTGAGTTCTTCTTGAAGGACGCGAACACCTTCGGCGCACCAGTCGTCTACAACTTCACGCTTGGCACGCCGGGCGATGTGCCGTTTGCAGGCGATTGGGACGGTGACGGTAAAGATTCAGTCGGCGTTTACCGCCCGAACAACGGCGTGATTTTCATGAAGGATACGCTCAGCACAGGCTTTGCCGACTATGCAATGATCTTCGGCATTGCAGGGGATCAGCCGCTGGCAGGCGACTGGAACGCTGACGGCGCGGACTCGGTCGGCGTCTATCGCGGCGATGAGTTCTTCCTGACCGATACGACCTGCAACGGCTGCATCCCAACGGCGGATTACATCTTTGTGTTAGGTATCAACGGTGATGTGCCATTCGCTGGTGACTGGAATAACAGCGGCAGCAGCGGCGTCGGTGTGTTCCGTCCAACGGACGGCGTGACGTTCTTCAAGAACGCGCTCAGCACGGGCTTTGCCGATATTGAGATCGTCTACGGCATCGCGGGCGATAAGCCGATTGCGGGCGTGTGGGGTGTGCCGCCGCCACCAGAGGCGCCAAGCGCACCTGAGGTGGCACCAACCTTCGTGCCGAGACAGTGA
>DAOTVQ010000042.1:0-133458 GCA_034436355.1 Anaerolineae bacterium | reverse complement strand
GGCGTATTGGTCGGCGTCGGTGTGTAGGTGCGCGTGGGTGTGCTGGTCGGCGTGAAGGTAAACGTGGGCGTTGCCGTATAGGTCGGTGTGTTGGTGGGCGTGTTGGACGGCGTACGCGTGGCTGTGGGTGTCCGTGTGGGTGTATTGGTGGGTGTGTTGGTGGGCGTGTTGCTGGGCGTGAAGGTGTTGCTCGGCGTGAGCGAGACAGATTGGAAGAGCGGCGCAGTGGTGGGCGTTGCGGCAAGGGCTGTTGGGGTGTACGCCTCTGTGGGTGTCTCGGTGAGCGTGGCGGTCAGCGTGGGTGTTTCGGTGTTGGTGAGAGTGGGTGCATTTTCCATCTGACCGACAAGTAAGGAGGCGCCTAAGCCGACCAAACCGACAAGGGCAGCCAGTGCCAAAGGCAGCACAACACGGCCGGGCGCGGCGGGCTGCTTGCCTATGCGCGCCACAATGACCGTGATATTATCGTTCCCGCCGCGTTTAAGCGCCAGATCAACCAACTGTTTAGCGGCTTTTTGGGCGGATTTGCCTTTGACAACATCGCGGATTTCTTGGGGTTCAACGAGGCTCCACAAGCCATCGCTGCAAATGACCAGCACGTCATTGGGCTGCACTTTTAAGGTTTTGATGAATGGCTTCAACGGTATGGGCTGTCCTAGGAAGGCGGTCACCATCGAATTGCGCGAGGCTTTGACGGCTTCCTCAGACATGCCGGCATCAATTTGGCGCTGCATCACGCTTTGATCGTGGCTGAGGCGCTCAATATGCTCACCCCGAATCAGGTAAACGCGGCAATCACCCACGTTGAAGAGCGTTGCCTCACCATTGGCTTGCAGCACCACGCCCGCAGCCGTAGAGCCAATCCGTGAAAGCCCAACCCGTGCAGATTGATCCCGCACAAAGCGGTTGGCAGCTTCTAGGGCAGTCTCCAGGCGGCTTTCAACGCTGCCCATATTGCCCTGCCCATAATAGGCGCGGGTTAGCTCATCAATAGCGGCTTGGCTGGCAGTATCACCACCCCCCAGACCGCCCATCCCGTCCGCCACGACCCAGAGCGCGCCGGCAGCACGCTCTGGCACGTTTTCAGAAGGCAGCCACATGCGGACGGAATCTTCGTTTTTTGAGCGCTTTTTGCCGACATCGGTTAGCTGGGCGAGATCAAGCGTTGCGAGAAGGTTGTGTGCCATAAGTTACCATTCCATCTCTCAGCGCCGCGCACTGGGCATATCTGGGCTAGTCAGGTCAGGATCAGAGCGCTGGCTAAAGCGCAGGATCGTGGTGGTGCCGAGCCGAATACGGTTGCCCTCACGGAGCGGCGTTGGCGTATTCGGTGCTAGGCGGCGCTCATCAAGGAAGGTGCCGTGCGTGCTGCTGCGGTCTACCAAGTAGAAGACACCATCGCTGTAGGTGATCTCCGCATGATCCCGCGAGACGTTATCGTCATTATCAAAGTTCAGGTCACGCTGCTTGCGCCCAAGCCCAAAGGGGGCATGGGTGATGCTGAACGTGCGCCCAAGCACGGGCTGATGCCGTGAGGTCTCTACGATCAGCAAGGCAGTGGGCATAGCCACCTGCGGCACGGGCGAGGTGCGATCATCCGCCATCAAGGAAGGCACAGGCGCGGTGGCATCCATGGCTGGTGGCGGAGGCGGCATACTGCCACTGCTGCGGACGGGTCGTTCTGGCACATGGGGCGGTGGCACAGGCGGTGCGGCGGGTGGTTTCTTGGCAGCCTTGGGCTGCGGTTTGGCACCTTCCAGCTTGCCTACGTCAATGGCGCCGGTCAGCTCGCTGAGGAAGCCTGTGCCAGTCTTCGGCTTGGCAGGGCGCCGCAGCAAAGCAAAGAGCAGGAACACCAAGCCAATGACCAGCACGCCGAAAATCCCTAGCACCAACGGGCGTTGGTTCGGATTGTTGATCGCCTTGCCGATTTGATAGATGAGATCGCTTGGCTCGGGCGTTGGGGAAGGCGTTAGGGTTGGCTCGGGCGAAGGTGTGATCGTTGGCGTGGGCGGCGGCGGCACCACCTTAAACTGGAAGGTGGAAGGCGCCGTAATGGGACGGTCTTCATCGTTCAAGCCGCGCAGCACAAATTGGAAATCGCCACCGATGCTACCGCCACCGGGCAGCACATCAAACAGGACGACCACCCGATCATGCGGCGGCACGTTGAAGAACAAGTCGTTGCCGATCTTCAAACCGGTGGAGGCGTCTACCACTTCAAGGCGATAGCGCTTGATCAACTGCTCGTTCTGGAAGGCGATCTCCACAATGAAGCGGCGATTCTCAGGATCAGGGCGAATGGTTTGGATGACCGCTGAGGGGATGACTTCCGTGGGCGTGGGCGAAGGCGTGATGGTGGGCGTGGGTTGGCGGTCGTGAATGAATGGGAAGCGCGCTATCGGGCCCAGTTGCTGCCCGTTGCTATCAAAGGATTGCAACGTGAAGACGTATTCGCCCGCCACAATGCCTTCAAGGCTGAAGAACAACTCGGGTGCGGGCGGCACATTGGCAGAGTTACGTTCAAAATTGCCGCGGTCAACGATGGCAATCCGCATGTTGTCTATGCGCTCAGGGCTGAACAACTCCAGCGTGAGCGTCACACTATCCTTGATCGCCTCATCGTTATAGCGGATGGATTTAATCTGCCCGCCGACTGGCAGCGGCGTGGGTGTGGCAGAAGGCGTTGGGGTGGCGGTTGGGTTGAATTCGGCGGTGGTCGTTTGGCGCACAACCACCGATCCATCGCGCCCAAGGGCAGTCACTAGGATGTTGTAGCGTCCGGGCGGTGCGTCCAGCGGCAGCGGCACCTCAATTGGACCTGGCTCTAGCGGCGCGCTCTTGATAATTTCATTGATTTTCGTGCCGCCGCTGGTGGTCAATTCAATCCGATACTCGACGATGGCATCCGGCGTCACTAGACCCACCAACTCAAAGCGGAAGGCGCGGGCATTTGAGTCAAAGGAAGCCGCGCTCAGGCTGAAGCTGGAGGTTGAGGTGGCTGTGGGCGTGGCTGTGGGTGTGGGCGTTTTGAACGAGTAATCAGCAGGCGAGATAAAGGTGTCGTTGTTAGAGGTCAGCACGGCGCCATTTTCCAGCACAAGGCGCAGCCCGGCAATCCGTTCGCCCTGACCCGGTTTTACCAAAGCAGTCGCCACGCGCACAGCAGCGATAGCGTCATTCATCTGCCGAAAGAGGCTCGGCATATCCGCACCCAGCGCTAAAATGCCGCCCGTCAGGCGCGACATTTGCTCAAGGGCAGGTAGGTCAATATCATCAGGGCGCGTGCCGGGTGGTTGGAAGCCAATGGCATAGATCGGCACACGGAAACGGCGATTGGTGGCAAGGGTCGTCACATCGTCCACTTTGGAGCGGCTGCACGGAATGCGCGCCCCGGTTTGTGGATCGCGGCGACCGCCTTGTGTCCAGTCCGCGCCATCTGAAAAGAGCACCAGGGCGCGGCGCCCGGGCATCCCAAGCTGATTAATGGTCTCGATACCGCGCAGGCTGGCATCAAACAGGCAAGTGCCATCGCCATCGCGTGGTGTTGGAATGCCTGTGATGACGCGCTTCACAGCATCTTTGTCATCAGAAGCACGCACACGCTCAATAATCTCGTGGCTGAAGGTGATAATGGTGAAGCGTGCCTCGTTGGGCATGGAATCCACAAATTGGTTGGCAGCAGTTTTCATGTTGTTGAAGTTTCGAATCATGCTGCCACTGACATCTATCAACAGCACCACTTCAATCGGGCCTTTAGCCGGTTCAATTTCAGCGTCATAGGGGCCGCCATCGTTGGCATCCAGCATGATGATCTGCCCTGAGCGCAATGGCACATTCAAGACGGGGCGGCGGTTGCTATCAATGGGCGTGAAGTAGAGCCGCAGCGTCAAGCCGGGCTTATCGGGTTCTCGGAAATCAATTGCCTCGTTAAACAAGATGACGGCTTCCACAGCGACCTGTGCCAGCACGACCATCGGTGTGATCAAGCTGACAATTGCCAGCAGCGCAATCACGATTCCCGTGTAAAATCGCCTTTTCACCTGCATAATTAAACACCTTCTATGGCGTGTGACGCACTCGCCTGAGAGATATGCCTATCCATTATAGCGGATAAAAATTGTTGTGGGCAGTTTTTGCTAGTTTTTTATGTCTAGCCGTTGCTCATCTTCGCGGGCAGCCATTTTGGCATATAGCCCGCCGCTGCGCAACAACTCGGCATGGGTGCCGTGTGCCACAAGGCGCCCCTTGTCTAAGACGTAAATCTGATCAGCCGCTTTCACCGTGCCAATGCGGTGAGCAATCACCAGGCTGGTGCGCGTCTGCACGACACCGCGCAGCCCTTCCAATATCTCAGCGGCGGTGTGCGTATCCACGCTGGAGAGCGCATCATCAAGGATCAGGATGGCGGGATCATGCACAATGGCACGCGCAATTGCCACCCGCTGCCGCTGCCCGCCGGAGAGCATCACGCCGCGCTCGCCGACCAACGTCTCTAGCCCATGTGGAAGCTGCGGCAGATCGTTGCTGAGCCGTGAAAGCTGCACCGCGTGCAATAAGACCTCATCATCAAGGGCAAGCTGGCTCATCCGCACATTTTGATGGAGCGGCTGGCTGAACAGGAAGGTGGATTGCGGCACATAGGCAATGGCACGCCGCAGATCGGCGAGGTTCAGATCGCGCACATCTTGTCCATCCACCAAAACGCGCCCTTCGCTCGGATCAAAGACTCGCGCTAGCAGGTTTACCAGCAGCGTTTTGCCGCTGCCCGTCGCACCGATGAAGGCAACCGTCTGCCCAGCGGGAATGTGCAGCGAAATATCGCGCAGCAGCCATTCACCATTCACCTGCAAGCCAACCTTTTCAAAGGTGATCTCGCCGCGTGGTGCGGTTAATGGCACGGCATTGGGCGGGCTGGCAATGTGTGGGCGTTGCAGCAGCGGCGTTACGCGCTGAAGGGCACCACGTGCCTGCTGATAGCGCTGATAGATGGTGCCAATTTGCAGCAGCACTTGGCTGATGAAGCCAAGATAGAGCAGAAATTGCACAAAGTTGCCAAGCGTCATGGCGCCACTGAGCGTTAACACGCCGCCAAACAACACCACAATGCCCGCGGTGCCTTCCGCGATCATGTTCGGCAGCATTCCAACTGGCTCATAGCGGCGTTTGAAGAACAGCCAGCGCCGCCGATACTCTACGTTCTCGGCGCGGAAATGCGCCGCCACACCTGCCTCGCGCCCGAAGGTCTTCAGCGTTTGGATGCCGCTGATTGAGTCTTGAACCAGTGCGGCAAGGACGCCTGCCTGAGTCTGCACATCCTCAAACATATTGGCAAGGGCGCGCCCAGCACGAAATTGCAGGCTTGTGGAGATGCTCAGCACCACAAAGACGACGATGGTCAGTGGCAAGTTGACCATGCCCAACAGCACAAAGGTGATGACGAGCGTGAACGTAGCGCTGCCCAAACGGTTGAAGCCAAGCGCCAGCAGCCGCCAGATCATCTCGGTATCGTGGTGCAGACGCGAGATGAGATCACCCGTTGGATAATTCTGATAAAAGCCCTGATCAAGGGTTAGCAGGTTGCTAAACAACCGCCGCCGTATGTCGTAATCGGCGGCGTAAGCAATCGTGCCGCTGTAGTGCCGCTGCCCAAAGAACGCGATCAAGATGATGACGGCTAAGCCCAGCATCCGCAGCACATCCAGCGCGATTTTGCCCAAGTCCTCGCCGCGCCTGATGTCATCAATAATCATGCCAACCATGTAGGGTTGCAGTGCCGTTGCCACACCACCCACCAAGCCGCTGAAAAAGGCGCCGAAGGCTGCCCGCTTTTGCGAGCGGATCACTTGCCAAAGCAAGTTGGTGTGCGGCACACGCGCCGCCGTAGGCTCTGAGGCAGACATGGTGTATAACTCCTGACTGTGGCAACAGGGAGCTTTATTATAGCAGGTCTCAACCAAGATCGGCTTGCCGCACCTGCCAAAACGGGCTATGCTGATGGTTGATCCTTCCACCTATGCTCAGGAGTCCGCCGCCATGCTCGCCTTCGTGCCGTTAGCGCGCACCACCTTTGATATGCAGCTTGCCGAAGCGCAAACCGCCCTTGCCCGCCAAACCTTACGGGCTGCCTTTCCCGATCTGCTGAACATTGAAGCACTCATCACAGATGCAGAAGGCATGGCGCGTGCTATCGCGCAGTTGCGCGCCACACCGATCAGCTTGTTGGTCATCTTTCAGGCAACCTTTGCCGATTCAAGCGCAGTGGTCATGCTGGCAGAGGCGCTGCGCCTTCCGATCCTGTTATGGGCAATTCCAGAGGCAGCCACAGGCGGCAGGCTGCGCCTGAACGCGCTGTGCGGCATTAACCTTGCCGCCTTTGCCTTAAAGCGGCGCGGCTTGCCCTACACCTTCTGCTATGCGCCGCCCGATTCGGCTGAGGCATTACGCGCAGTGCAGAATGCAGCGAGCGCAGCGGCAGCCTTGCGGGCTTTGCACGGCGCGCAGATCGGCGTTGTGGGCGAACATCCAACAGGCTTTGAGCCGTGCGCCTACAACGCGGATCAGCTCGGCGCGCAGTTTGGCATTGCTGTGCAGCCTTACGATCTCGATCAGGCGTTCGCGGCTGCCGATGGCGTGCCTGCCGAGCGCGTCTCGGCGCGCTATGCCCAAGTGGCTGCCAAGCTGAGCAACCTTGCCGAGTTGAACGCCGATCAGGTGCGCGGCACGCTCAGCTTTCACGAGGCGATCCGCGATCTGATCGCGGCGGACGATCTGCGCGGCGTGGCAGTCCGCTGCTGGCCCGAGACGTTCCTCAAGCGCGAGTGTGCCATTTGCGCTTCATCTTCGCTGCTGTGCGACTCAGGCATTCCCGCCACCTGTGAGGCAGATGTGAACGGCGTGGTCAGCGGTTTGATCCTGCAAGGCGTTGGCGCAACTGCTACTTTCGGCGCGGATATGGTCGCCGCTGATGCGGAGCGGAACACGCTCACCTTTTGGCACTGCGGCTTGGCGCCGCTCAGCATGTGCGATCCGAATTTTGCGCCGCGTGGCGCGCTGCACAGCAATCGGCAGCGCCCACTGCTCATGGAGTTTCCATTGAAGGCAGGGCGCGTCACCATCGCACGCCTTACGCAAGCAGGCGAATCAGGCGCCTACCGCTTGGTGATTGGCACGGGTGAGATGCTCAGCGCGCCGATGCAGTTCAGCGGCACCAGCGGCGTCTTTCAGCCCGACTCAGGTGCGGCACGGGCGCTAGAGGTCATTTTGCGGGAAGGCTTGGATCATCACTTCACGCTTGCCTATGGCGATTATCGAGCGGCGCTCTTGCTGTTTGCCGATTTTGCCAAATTGCCCGTCATCGCATTGTGAGCGGCAGCGGCGCAGCATCGCCTAGCAGATTCGCTTGCGCGTCACGGACGGGCAAGCGGCGTCCGTCGTTGGGCGTGTAAAGCGCCACAATCAGGCTGAACGCGCCCTCAGGCGGTGCGCTGAGCGTGTAGGCACTCTCGAAGACCTCATCAGGCAGCCAGCGCGAGGTTGGGCGCGGGCTGGGCGGCGCGTCCTGCTGGCTGTAGAGCGTGCCATCAGGGTTAAGCACCTGCACGGTGGCGGTGTAGTCCGTGCTGGGCGGCGTTAAGGTGCGCCATGCCAAGCGCACGCGCACCTGATCGCCGTCTTGCGTCACGGCACACCCGATCAGGGCGATCTGATCGCCAAAGCGGAAGCTGCACGGCGGCAGATCGGGTGCTTCATAGCGGCGCGCCACACCAATTACCGTGAGTGGCGCTTCAAAAACAGTCTGCTCAGCTAAACTGAGGCGCAAGGTATAGTCCCCTTCGGGCAGATCGGGCGGCAGCCGCACAGCGTAGCGATCAATCAAATAGTCGCCCGTCCGCCATTCGGCAAATGGATAGGTGTTACGGGCAGGCTGCCCTTGCCAGAGTGTGATCGGCGCGCCTTGTGCGGGCGTGGCGCTCAGAGTCAGGTCGGGCAGCGCGTTCGGCGCTTCAGTTGCCTGCCACGTCACTGTGAAGCGCAGCACATCACCCTGTTCGGTTGGTTTGGGTGCTTCAGTCAGGGCGGCGTAAAGCGTTGGCAGCACAGCAGTGCCTTGCGGCGGTGCGCTGCGCGGCGGGCTGGGCGCAAGGATGATCTGCCCAACCTGCTCCCATAAGCCTGCAAAACGGTTGTCCGCATCCACAATGGGCAGGTGTGTGCCGCTGCCCTTGCTGATCCATGCGGTGTGCAGCGTGTAGCTGCCGCGTGGCGCACCTTCAGGCATTGGCACGGCTAAGGCGATGAGCAGCCTTTCGCCGCTGCGCCAACGGTCAGATTGCTCAATATAGGGGTGAAAACGCGCCATTTCCTCACCAAATGGATCGCGCAGCGCGATGATCGGCGTCAGATCGGCTTGATCGGGCGTTCGCAGCACATCCCACGCCAATAGAATCTCAACAGACTCGCCGCCGCGCCCGTTGTAGGGAAAAGGCAGATTAGCGCCGTGCAACACATCCGCAAAGCGTGCGCCGCTTGCCACACGGCGATCTGCGGCTGCCTGTATGCGGTAGGCGGCGAAGGCAGGTGCGCCATCCGCGCCGTTTGGCGTGGCAAGGCATGTGATGCCTTCCTCAGAGCCAAGCCTGAGCGTGCTGCTGAATGGGCTGTTCACGCTGCGCGGGAAAAGATAGAGCGCCGACTCGCCCTGTGGCGATAGGATCAGGTGTTCTGCCATCAGCCAACGGATGCGCCCATGATCTACCTTGTGCGCGAGGACTGTGGCGTGATTATAGAATTGGCTGGCGATGTAGGCTGTCTCGTCAGGCTGCATGTGCGTCTCTAGCCACTGCCCGATCAATTGCATATCGCCGTGTGCGTCATAGAATAGGTCGGCGCGTTTTGCCCACGTTGTGTAATCGTGCCAAGTGTTCAGCGCCAACAACGGAAAGAGCGCGGCAAGGGTAAAAATCGGCAAGCGCAGCGCACGGCGGAGCAAAACGGTGACGCCCAGTGCAGGCGCAAAGAAAATGAGCGGCACCATCGCCACTGAGCGCATGTGTGAAGGCGGCAAGCCGCTGACCGCCACAACGGAAGGCGCGCTGAGCAGCGGCGCAAGCAGCACACATAAGGCTGCAAGGCGCACAGTTGGCGCAAGGGTGCGGCGTGTGAGCAGCCACAGCGCAGCCGCCAAGCCGATCAGCATCAGCGCGCCACTGATCGGGTCAAACCACGGGCGTTCAGGGTAAAGGTTATAGCGCAAAAGTGGATCGCCACGCAGGAAGAACATCTCAGCGTGCAAGCGCACACTCTCCAGCAGGGTCGGTGTTGCGGAGTCGGCATCGGCAACCTGAGTCAGGCGATCTAGGAACACATCGGGCTTGTTCAGGTAAAAGCTGATCAGCGGTAGCGCGGTGATCAGCAAGGCGCCGAAAAAGAGCGCGATCTGCTGGGCGCGCCAGCCACGCCGCTGATCAAAGATGAGCAGCGCGATCAGTGGCAGCGGCAGCCACAACGGGAAAATGCGGGCTGCCATATACGTATAGAGCGCCGCACCGCCGAAAAAGCCGCCGAGCAGGGCAGCGATCTGCCAACGCCTGCTGCGGTTGAGTGCGACGAACAGCAGCCACAGCGCGAGCGCCTCCAGCAGCGGCTGCGGGCTGGTGCGGAAGCCTTGCCGCGTCAGCCAGACTTGCGCGCCATTCACGGCAAGCCATGCGGCAGCACTCAGCGCGATCAGCGCGCCGTGCGGATGCCTTCCGAACATAGCGCGTCCGAGTGCCAGCGTTACCGCCACGGTCAGAATGCCCAAGAAGGCACTGGTTAGGCGTGTGGCAAAAATATCTGTTCCAAAGACGCGCAGCAGCGGCACGGAAAGGTAGTAAAACAGCGCTTCACGCCCGCTGTATGCCTCTACCACAGGAAAGGGCTGATAGCCGTAGAAGGCAATATCGCGCCCCAGCAGCATATCGGCTGCCTCGTCATAGTGCAGCGCGGGCGGGTAGCGATGCAGTTCGGCAAGGCGCAGCCACGCCGCCAGCAGCAGCACGGCAAGGGCAAGGGGCAGGCAGCGGCGCTTAGGCATCACTCACCGTGAGCGCGGCGTAGGCGTTAGATAGCCCTCAGGCAATTCAGGCACGAACTGCACTTCAAACAGCCACGGCCAGAGTTTGCCTGTGATGAAAAAGCGCTCTGCTTCGGCGTCGTAGGCGATGCCGTTGAGCGTTCCCCAGCTGCCGATTGCCTCACGTTCTTCGGGCGTCAGCAGGTTGGCAGCGTCAATCACGGCTGTGATGCGCCCAGTTTGCTTATCAATCCGCAGAATCTCGTCGCTGAACCAGACGTTGGCATAGATTGAATCGCCCACACACTCCAACTCGTTCAGGTTACGCACATAGTCACCATCGCGCAGAATCTCAAGGCGGCGCACCTCTTGGAATGTTTCGGGATCGCGCACAAAGAGGATGTGGCTGCCGTTGCTCATGTAGAGCTGATCATCCGCCTCATCGTAGCACAAGCCCCAGCCTTCCCCGATGTAGGTGAAGGCGGACAGTTTGTCGAACGTCTCGAGATCATAGACGAAAGCAACCTGTTCCTGCCAAGTGATCTGAATGAGGCGATCACCAACTTTTGCCAGCCCTTCGCCGAAGAACTCTGGCTCAAGCGCGCTCTGTTGCAGCACTTCGCCCGTCAGCATATCCACCTTGCGAAGGGTAGATTTGCCGTACAAGCCCGTGCTTTCATAGAAAAAGCCATTGTGAACGAGCAAGCCTTGCGTGTATGCCTCAGGATCGTGCCGCCGCACCGAAAGAATCTGGACGCGCAGTTGTTCAGGCTGATCAGGCGCTTCCTGCGCGGTCAGGGCAAGAAAGGGCAGCGCGATCAGGGCGAAAAGCGCAATAATGGGCAGAAGGCGAGTAGATTTCATCATGCTAAACTGCTTTCATCTTCACTTCAGAGGCGGAATTGTAGCGCTTGCTGCCCTGCCTGCCAACCGATAGCGCGTAACAGACTTTGTAACGGGCATTTGCGGTAGAATAGGCTACAATAAGCGCATTCTCTGCACAAGAGCCTAACACTTTGGAAGGTAGTTTCCATGCCCGCCTTTACTGTATGTGTAGCACAAATGAACATCAAAGATGGCGATCCGCGCAAAAATTGGGCAACCATGCAAGCCCTGACCGAAGAAGCGGCACGGCGCGGCGCTGAACTCATTGTTTTACCCGAACTGTGGGATAACGGCTATATGCTGGAAAAGGCAAAGGAATTTGCCAGCCCACTGGCAAGCGGCTTGTTTGCACAGGTGGCAGCGCTCTCGCGCAACCATAAGCTGTTCATCCTCGGCTCGATGTTGGAAAAGCGCGGCGTTGGCGTCTATAACAGCATGGCGGTTTTTTCGCCGCAGGCAGGCGTATTGGGTGTGTACCGCAAAGTGCATCTGTTTGAGCCGCTGCAAGAGCCACAATATCTAACCGAAGGGGAAGCACCGCTCAGCGTGGATTTGCCGTGGGGAACGCTTGGTTGCGCCATTTGCTATGATCTGCGCTTCCCAGAGCTGTTCCGCCGCTACTTCATAGATGGCGCCAAGCTGTTGGTCATCCCGGCAGAGTGGCCCCAAGCGCGCCTTCAGCATTGGCGCACACTGTTGCAGGCGCGTGCCATTGAAAATCAGGCGTTTGTGATCGGCTGCAACCGTGTGGGCGAATACAACGGCACACGCTTTGGCGGACACTCTATGGTTGTTGATCCCTGGGGCGAGCTGGTGGCAGAGGCAGGCAGCGATGAAATGCTGCTCACCGTCCGCATCAACACCGACCTTGTGAGCGAAGTCCAACAGCGGTTGCCCGTCCTCAACGACCGCCGTCCAAATGTTTATGGCATTTAGGTGGTTCAACCGCTCACCGGATCTGGTGGCAGCCGCGCTCATTGGTTGGTTCAGCCTGCTGGCGATCACCTTTGCGGCTGCCACGCCCTTTGGCGAAGCACCCGACGAAGTGCCGCACTTCCTCTATGTGCATTATGTGCTGGAAGAAGGGCTGCCTGTCATCGGTGATAAGGCGAGTGTTTTTGCGCGTGGCGATACACAGCGTTCACATCCGCCGCTCTATTATCTGATCGGCGCGCTGTTGGTGGCAGATACGCAGCGGTCGGACTTTGCCGAGTACATGCCGCTCAATCCGTTTGGATCAGTTGGTGTGGTGGGCAGCGCCAACCTGAACAATCACCTGCATCGGCTGCATTACAGCGGCGATTCAGGCATCGCCTTTTGGCGGCTGCGGCTGTATAGCATCGCCCTTGCCTGCGGCACGCTGTGGTTCACCTACCTCACCGGCAAGCGTTTGTTCAGTGCGCCTGTTGGGCTGGCAGCCAGCCTTCTGTTAGCCAGCCTTCCGACCTTTATTCACATCAGCAGCAGCATCAACGATGATAACCTGATCACGCTGATGAGCGCGCTGTGCATTTACCTGTGTGCGCGTGCGCTGACGGGCGATCACAGCCTTCGCAATACGCTGCTGATCGGCTTGAGCGTGGGCGCGGGCTTGCTGAGTAAGCAGCACGGCATCGCGCTCGTGGGCTACGTTGGGCTGACGGCACTGCTTGGGCTATGGCAGCGCAATTGGGCTTGGCGCTACGCGCTGCGCTGGCTGTTGCTAACGGTAGGTGTGGCAGCCCTAACCGCCGGCTGGTGGTATCTCCGAAATGTGAGCCTCTACGGCGATCCCTTAGCCGCAGAGGCTACGCTTGCCCTGTGGGGACGCGGTGACCGTCCCTTGCTGCTTGCCGAGTTTGAGGCGATTTGGTTTTCCTTCTGGATGATACTGGGTTACTTCAACATACGCGGCGCCGAGTGGTTGTATATATATGTTGGTGCGCTAACGCTCCTGGGCGGTGCAGGGTTGGCGTGGTGGCTGCTGCGTCAGCGTGCGGATCGGCTGCCCGCAATATTTTTGGCAGGCTGCGCCCTCGTCCTAAACGTCGTGCTGTTCGTGATGCTGCTGCGCGTTGCGGCGGGGCAGGGGCGCATCTATTTCCCGATTGCCGGGGCTGCCTGCCTGCTGCTGATCATTGGCGGGCGGGCGCTGATCGGCAGATTTTACCCATTGCTTGCCCTGCCGCTGGCAGCGATGGCGCTCATCACACCCTTCACCTACCTGCCACGTGCCTATCCTGCGCTTGAAGTCGTGGAAGCTGTGCCGCCAACGGCAGTGCGCCTCGCTATACGCGCCGAGACGCTCACCCTGCACGCCTACACGCTTGAGACGCCCGTCCTTGCGCGTGGCGCGCCGCTGCGCCTAACGCTCTACTTTTCGGGCAATCATGCCGAAAATGCCCACTTCTTCGCTGTGGTGGTCAATCCGCGCACAGGGGCAGGCATCGGCGGCGTGGATACTTTTTTGGGCATGGCGCGCAGCGCTGATCTCGATCCCGATCTGCTCTACCGTGCAACCGTCAGCATTCCCATGCGTGCCGATCTGCCGCCTGAGCCGCCGATGCAGGTGCTAACCCAGCTTGGTTGGCGTGTGGGAGCAGGTGGGCGCGCCCTGCCCTTAACCACACTGGACGGCGCGCCGCTGGAAAGCCTTGTGGTGCAGGGCGCTGTGCTGCTGGACGCGGCTTGGCAGCCACCGCCCGCCGAAATAAGGGCAGAAGCAACCTTTGGCGGTGCGCTGCGCTTGACGGGCTATACACTCAGCACGCCAACTTTGCGCGGCGGCGATGATCTGAGCATTACGCTGCATTGGGAAGGCATCTCGCGCTTGGCGGCGGACTACCAACTGGCGCTCGGCATCTTGGATGAGCGCGATCAGATCGTGGTGCAGGCGGATGGCGCGCCGAGCGGCTATCCAACCAGCGTGTGGCAAGTCGGCATCCCTTTTGTAGAGATACGCCGCTTGACGCTGCCGCCCGATCTGCCGAGCGGTGCTTATCGGCTCTACATCGGCTGGTATGATCAAAACGGCGAACGGCTGCCCTTGCCCAACGGTGAAACGCTCTTTTTTGTGCCACTGCGCGCCGAGTAGGTGCTATAATCGCAACACCTTTAGCAAAGATTAGGTGAAATCAGCTATGTCCGAGTGGACTTTAACGCCGGAAGTTGCCAATTTTGTGGATAATGCGCGCCATTTCTGCGAGTTCTGTGAGGAATCGCACACCTTTGAACTGGGCGAACGCTTGCTGCGCGGTGCGATCCTTGTGGCAAATCTATATAGTGCGGGCTTGTTTCTGCCCGAACAGGCGCCGCCTGAAGAGCCGATTCAGCCTCACTTTGATGAGCTGAACGACTTTCCCGGCTTTGCGGAACTCACCCTGTTCTGGCAAGTGCAGGACGCACACGAGTGGAGTGCGCCGGTGGTCGGCTCACTTTCAGAGGCGTTGGTTGGCATTTACCGTGATGTGAAGCGGGCGCTCATCATCTTTGACGAGGGCTACGCCACCGGCAACTCGCTGCTGATGCACCAAGCGGCGTGGGATTGGCAGCACCACATGGAGCGCACCTGGGGCGACCATGCGGTGGATGCCTTGCGCGGCTTGCACAGCGCCATGCACAAACTGCACAACGGGTAGGGCTAAGGGTGCTACCCGCTCGCTGTGAGTGTGCGAGCGCATTCCAGGGCTTCATCAAAGGTCTTGACTAGCACCATGTTGCGCGTGCTGTTGGGCGCCACACGGCTGATCAAGCCCGCCAGCGTTTCTAGAAAAACGCTTTTCGTCACGCCAATGATGTGCTTTTGGCGCGGATGCACCAACTTGTTGATCTTCTTGGCAACCGAAAGCACTTGGAAGGTTGGGTTGCCTAGCTGCGAGACATCGAAGATCAGGGTTACCTCATGCGGCACTGCCTCAATCATGGCGTAAGTTTCTTCGGCAAGGCTGACGATCTCACTGGCAAGAAGTGGATCAGTTAGCTTTTGATGAACGATGGTCTGTTCGGCATCAAGCCAGTGCGCTGTGGCAGGCATAAGCAATGCTCGTTATAAGTTAGTGATGCTAAAGGCGCAATATATAACATTTCAATAACACTAGCATAGATTCAAGGCGGTTGTCAAGCCACCTTGAACTATCACCACCAGGCGGCACGGCAGCCTACTCAAGCCGCACGCGCACCTCACACGGCGGCGGGAAGTTGCCCGTCTTATCCACCACCGTCAGGCGCAGCCAATAAACGCCGTTGGGCAGCAATGTTGTGTTAAAATCTGCCAGCACACCATTCACCACTGCCGCAGGGCGCGTGATGATGTTCTGCCATGCGGCGGACGCCTCAGCCCGAATCTCAATCTTATAGAACTGGAAATCAGGATGGGTGGCGCTGCCTGTAATGGTGAACACGCCGCGCAGCGCACCATCCGGCTGAACATTGACCATTTGCTGTTGTGGGTTGCCACAGTTACGAACATTGATACCGCCTAGTGTGGGCAGCGCAGGGCTGATCGGGCGCGGCACATACAGCACTTCACCGGCGCTCAGCCGCGAGGGATCGTTGATGCAGTTGGCGCGTGCCAGTTCGGTTAGGCTGATGCCCGCACGGCGAGCGATGCTGAACAACGTTTCGCCCACCTGCACGGTGTAGGGCGTCCAGTCTCGGCGGGGTGTGCAAGGGGTGCCAGTGGCAGCCGCAATCACAAAGGGTGTGAGGGTTGGCGTCAGCAGATCGGGCGGGAAGGTTGGCACAAACAGCGTTGGCGTGGGTGTGTGCGTTGCTGTGAAGGTGGCGCTTGGCGTAAAGGTGCGCGTCGCGGTGGGCGTATGGGTTGGCGTGGCGGTCGCCGTGAAGGTGCGTGTTGCCGTTGGCGTGGCGGTCGCCGTTGGCGTCAGGGTTGGCGTGGGCGTGTGGCTAAACGTGGCGGTGGGTGTTGGGCTGGGCGTGATCGTCTGTGTTTGGGTTACGGTGTGGCTCGCCGTTAGGGTCGGGACGGCGCTTGCCGTGAAGGTGCGCGTTGCCGTTGTGGTGCTGGTTGGGCGGGCAAGTAAGGGCGCGTTGGTATGTGTCTCAGGCGTGCTGCGCGGCGGCTCAGTGGGGCTGAGCGTGGGTGGTTGGGTTGGCGGTTCAGGCGTGGCAGTTGGGTTGGCGGTTTCAGCCGTCACAGAGGGCGCGTTGGTCGCTGTAGGGCTTGGCGGCAAGTCCGTTGGGCGTGTGGGCGTAGCGGCGGTGCTGTTTTCGGGCGTTGCGCTGGCAGCTTGTCCAACTTGGGTCGGTGCGGCGTCAGCGCGCTGGCTGAGGGTCAGCACCACGCCAAAGACCAACGCCAATGCCAGCATCCCAATCGCCATAAGGGCAACTACGACTTCGCTACCTGCATCACGACGCATGAGGGTCAACCACCTTTGGCTGCTGCACGGGCAGTGCCATCGTAAACGTGCTGGAGGTGCCGCGCTCAGACTCGAACCACAAATGCCCCTGATGGGCTTCGGTGAGCGCACGCGCAATTGAAAGCCCAACGCCGGTATCGCCCAAGCCCGCCACCAAAGGCGTATCGGCGCGGAACATACGGCTAAAGACGCGCGCCTGTTCTTCGGGCGGCACACCACCGCCAAAATCGCGCACGCTGATCACAATCATCTCGGTGGGCTTGCTGGGCGTGCCATTGACAGTCGGTGGCATAAACGCACGCTCGTGCCGCGCCGCGATCACCACTTCGCCATCGTCCGGTGAGGCACGGTAGGCGTTCGAGAGCAGTTCGACCAGCACCTGTTGCAGGGCGCTGCGGTCACCGTTGATGATCGGCAGGCTATCGGGCAAATTCAGGCGCAGGGTGATGCCTTTTTCCAAAAATTGCGTCTGCGTGGCGGTGATTGCATCGTCAATCACTTCGCCCAAGTCGAGGTGAGTCACATGCAGCTTGACCTGACCGCTATCAATGGCGATGACGCGCACGAACTCCTCGATGAGTGTGGCGAGGCGCTCCCCGTTGGATTTGACGCGCAGCAAGAATTGGCGCTGTAAATCACCCAAGATGCCAACCGATTCGTTCAGCAGCAAGTCTAGATAAGCGCTCATAGCGCCCAGCGGCGTGCGAAGTTCCTGCGCCATGCTCAGCAGCACATCAAGTGTTTCGGCGTTAGCCGTGCTGCCCGCCGAACGGCTGGCAGTGCTGAGTTTGCGCCGTGCGTCGTCTAGCTGCTCTTTTAGGCGCTGTGCCTGCCCTTGTGTGCGCAGCAGTTGGTGTTCCAGCTCGCTGCGTTCTTCGGTCAGGTCGTCAATCATGGTTTTGAGGGTGCCAATGCCTTCCGCGCCGAGCTGGTGCAGCACTTCGCGGTTACCTTCCACACGCGCCAAAAGCTGATCGCGCTCACTTTGCAGGGCAGCGCGCCCGGCGGCAAGTTTATCGCGCTCGCTGAGCAGCGCCGCCATTTCTTCCTTCAGCTTATCGCGTTCGGCGGCGGCACGGCGGTGGTTGTGGATGGCAGCTTCAAGGTCTTGCTGCAAGGCAGCCATTTCGGCAACCATGCGCGTCCGCAAGGCTTCCCACTGTTCGCGCTCGGTGTGCGTAGACTCGCGGTCGTGGCGCAGCGAGTCGCGCTGGCGGGCAAGCGCCTCACGGTCGCCGGCAAGGCGGCGCAGATCGTTCTCAAGGGCGCTGATCTTCGCCTCACGCTCATCGGCAGCCGCGATCAGGTCGCGCACGCGCTGTAATTCGGCGCGCAGCGTATCACGTTCTTGGCTGGCGCGTTCAGCTTGTGCCTTGTAGCGGCTGCGTTCATCGGTCAGGTTTGCCAGTGTGGTAATCAGCCCGTTAGGGCCGCCCTCAATGCCCATCGCACGCAGTTGCGCTTCAACATCGCTCAGTTGGGCGCGCAGTTGGTCGCGTTCCACTTCAAGGCGGGCGCGTTCTTCGCTTTGGCGCGTCAGCAAATCGCGCAGCAGGGCGGGCGCGGTGTTGCCGCCGCTGCGAATTTCCAGCAGTTGGCGCTCCAGCATTTCTTTTTGCGCCAGCAAGTCATCGCGCTCTTGCTGCAAAACGCGCACGACGGTGCTGATCATCTCGTCATCGCTGCCGCTGGCTGTGGCAAGCTGTGTGTGTGCCTCTTGGAGTGCCTGCACAAGGCGTTCACGCTCTGCTTCTAATTTGCTGCGCTCGCTGGACAGCTTCTCGATGCGCTGCGAGATGGAGAGTCCTTCGGGATCATCTGCCACAATTTCGGCGATGCGGCTGCGCTCATAATCGAGTTCGATCTGCAAATCACGAACGAGGGCGCTCAATTCGTTGATCTGGCTGCGCGCAAGTTCAAGGCTTGCTTGCATCTCAGCGCGCATTGCAGCCGTGTTGGTGAGTGGCTGTTCGGCATCGCCTGTGCCTTCCAGAGCAGCCTGCGTGGCACTGCGCTGGGATTCCAAGCGCGCACGCTGCGCCGCACGGCTGATCAGCAACAGGCGGGCTGCTGCGGGCGAGATGCTCTCTAAAAGGCGGCGTTCATTCTCACGCAGGTTGCGCTGGGTGTAGGGCAGTGCCACAACCAGCACACCAACAATATCGCCTTCACGGGTTAGCGGTTGAAAATAGACAGGTCCGATCTTCTGAATATCGAGCCGCGTGTAGAGATCAACCATCTCGTTCAGGTTTTGATCGACGGATAGGCTGCGCTGTATGCGGCTGGCAAGCGATTCTTGCAAGGTTGGCTGTTCATCCAGCTTGAACGCCATGGCGGCGATAGGGCGCTGCTGCACCACGTCAAAGGCTGCCAGCACATCGGCATAATCTTGATCATCCGCCACCAAAAGCGCGGCAATATCCGCCTTGACGACTGACGCCGCCGCGATCACGATCTGGCGCGGCAGGTCTTCCGGCTTTTCGCGCTCGATCATCGTGCCGATGGTCTTGAGCAGTGTCATAGACTCGCGGTCTACGGTCGTATCAATCAGGTTGGTGGAGATGGTGGTTAGGGTGGAGACGGTCGCTTGCGCGGCGCGTTCATCCACCATCTGGGCAAGGCGCGTGATGACCAAGCGGTAGACGACCACTGCCAAGAGCGGCATGGCAATCAGGAATGCCAAGCGCAGCGCGCCCGCCTCGCTGCCGTTGATCTGACCATTCAAAATGCCGTAGCTGGTGTAGCCATAGCCTGCCAGCAGCACGATGAAAAAGAGCAGCTTGACGGGTGCATCTGGCACGCGGCGGGCATTGATCAGCAGCAGCAGCAGCCACAACGCGCACAGCGCAGTCGTGCCAAGCGTCCAGCCGATGCCGAAGGGTGTTCCATTAAAAGCCGCCTGCGCGCTGAATTCGGTGTACCACACATAAGCGGTGTAACCATAGGCTGCCAGCAGTGCCAAGAGCAAGACGCTGAACAGCACGCCAAAGGGGAAGCGGCGCACGCCCTTCCCATTAAAGGAAGGCGGCACCACTACCTCGGCACGCAGAAAGGCAAAGCCAACGAAGGCGATCACGAAGGCATTGACAGCGCGTTCCAACGGCGGCATGATGGCAGCATTCGGCTGTCCGCTGAGCAGCACGGCAAGCGCACCGCCCATCAGCGCTAACCACGCCGCCAAAACGCCAAAGGCTGCCCACACATAGGCGGCGGCGGCACGCTCAGTTTTGCCGCGCAAACGCTGCCCAAACGCCATGAACAGCGCTGCGCCGCTCAGCACCAGCATCGCCATGAAATAGAGCAGCGCCACAGATGGCTCGGCAAAAAGCGTTAGCAAATCAGGTGCCACGATGTTTACCCTCGGCTCGAACTAACCACCCTGACCAACAATCCTGACCTAATCCTAACCTGTATCATAGCACAAATGTGCCGCAGTTCGGCTTGTGGTGCGTTGGAAGCCCGTTAGAGATCGGCAAATGCGCCATCCCGTAGGGAAAGCGTAGGGCAGAACTCAGTCTCAGTCTTCGGTGCCGCCGTCCCGCAGCAGTTTCAGATCCGCCTCCACCATACCCTGAATCAGTTCGGTAAAGCTGACGGTTGGCTCCCAGCCAAGCTGCCTGCCCGCCTTGCTCGGATCGCCCACCAACAAATCCACCTCAGCAGGGCGCATAAAGGCAGGGTCTTGCACCACATAATCGCGCCAATTTAGCCCCACATGGCTGAAGGCTGTCTCCACCAGCTTTTGGACGGTGTGCGTCTCGCCAGTGGCAACCACATAATCATCAGGCGTCGGTTGCTGAAGCATCAGCCACATGGCGCGCACGTAGTCACCGGCAAAGCCCCAGTCCCGCTGTGAGTCGAGGTTGCCAAGCCGCAGTTCCTTTGCCATGCCCAGCTTGATGCGCGCCACGTTGTACGTGACTTTGCGTGTGACGAACTCGATGCCACGGCGGCAACTTTCGTGGTTGAACAGGATGCCGCTGACGGCGAACATATTGTAGCTCTCGCGGTAGTTGACTGTGATCCAATGCCCGTATGCCTTTGCCACGCCGTAGGGGCTGCGCGGGTAAAGCGGCGTCGTCTCGCGCTGTGGCACTTCCTGCACCTTGCCGAAAATTTCTGAGGAAGACGCCTGATAGAAGCGTATCTCAGGGTTGACATGCCGAATGGCATCTAGCAGGCGCGTGACGCCCAGCGCGGTCACATCCCCGGTGAAGACGGGCTGCCGCCAAGAGGTCTGCACGAAACTTTGGGCGGCAAGGTTATAGACTTCTTCCGCCTTCGATTCGCGGAGCGCCTCTTGCAGCGAAGTTTGATCAAGCATATCGCCGGAGATCAGCCGCAAGTGATCTTGAATGTGGCTGATGCGGGAAAAGCGCTGCGTGCTGGTGCGGCGCACCAACCCAAAGACCTCGTAGCCTTTTTCGAGCAGCAGTTCGGCAAGGTATGAGCCATCTTGCCCGGTGATGCCAGTGATAAGCGCACGTTTTGCCATGAAAATTTGGACTCCTTACAGTGATCGAATGAATGAGAGTGGCTAGGCGCTGCGTAGGCGCGTGCGCCACTCACTCAGCACATCGGCGAGCGATTGTGCCAAGCTAATCTGCGGCTGCCAGCCGGTGTGCGCTTGCAAGCGCGCATAAGACCCATACAGCACAGGGATTTCGATTGGGCGCACCCGCTCAGGGTCAACGCGCACGGTGATCGGCGTGCTGCTGAGGCTGATCAGCGTATCAAGGATATGCTGCATGGTTTGCGGCGCGCCCGAACAGACGTTGTAGACTTCGCCCGCTTCGCCGTGCGCTAAGGCAAGGGCGTAAGCGCGCACCACATCGCGCACGTCAGTAAAGTCGCGGGCGGCGGCAAGGTTACCCACCGAGACTATCGGCTCACACTGACCAAGCTCTGCCGCCGCAATCTGCGACGCCCAGTCCGGCACGGCGAAGTTTGGGCTTTGCCCTGTGCCAATATGGTTAAACGGGCGCATCCGCACTACATGCAGTTTGTGAGCGCGTGCATACTGCCATGCCAGCATATCTTGGGCAATCTTGCTGATGCTATAGGGGCTGGAGGGAATGAAGGGCGCACGCTCGGTCAGCGGCAGGGACTCGGCATCGGCGGGACCGTAAATCTCGGCAGAAGTCACCACGAGGATGCGCGTCTCTAGCTTGAGTTGGCGCACCGCCTCCAGGAGGTTGAGGGTGCCACGCACGTTGATCTCAAGCGTCTCCCACGGTGCGGCAAAGGAACGCGGCACAAAGGCTTGCCCTGCCAAGTGATAAATGTGTGTTGGGCGCACCTGTGCCAACAGATCGCGCACAGCATCCGCATCACGCAGATCAAGCGTCCAGAGTTGGCAGCCAAGTGCTGCCAGCGCAGGGCGATTTTCCGCTTCAGAAAAGAGGGTGCCATGCAACTGAACGGTTGGCGTGTGCTGCTGTAGGTATGCCAACAAATGCCCGCCGACGAAGCCGCCCACGCCACTGATGAGTGCCTTCAATGCCGTGTCTATCCCTTCCGCGCCTTGTGCCGTGACAGGTTATAAGTAGGCGCGTGCTGCACCCATAAGTGTACCGCACGCGGCGCGAATCACCTTAAACGAAAAGCTGCCAAAGGTCAAGGGAGACTACCGACGGCGTGCGATCAGGTTGTAGCTCAGCCCTTTCAGCAGGCGCAAGCGCACCGCCAACCAATCGAAAGGCAGCAAGGCGCGCCCGATCAGCACAGCAAGCCATTCAGGCATCGCCAAATTGGCGATCACGTAGCCGACAAAGGCGTTGTGCGTGTGCAGGGACTCGATCTGGAACACTTCACGGATGATCTCTAGCGGCTCTTGGTGCCGACCGTAACCTTCAAACGGACTCAAGCCGCGTGCCTCGATGCTCGCCTTCATACGTTCGACGGCTTGCCCGCGCAGGCGCAGCAGGTGGCGCACTTTGTCGCGGCAGCGCACCTGTGTTGGCAAAATGAAGGTGAGCGCGCCGGCGATCAGTGCGTTGGGCGTTGGTGTATCGCATGGATCGCCAACGTAGAGCAAGCCGTTTGGTTTCAGGGCAGCGCAGACTCGCTCCAGCACGGCGCGCACCTCTGCCAAGTGGTGCAACACGCCGTTCGCCACAATCAGATCGTAGTGCGCTTCGGGCAGCGGTGCGTAGTTAATATCCATCACGCGGTAGGTGACGCTGCCACGCGGCGGATGTTCAGCGGCGTATGCCTGAGCAAGGCGGATCGCCTCATCCGCGACATCCACGCCTTCCACGTGCGCGCCGCGCCGCGCCATCTCCAACGCCAGCCAGCCGGACGAACAGCCGATCTCCAGCACGCGCCAGTTTGGTTGCACCAGCGCTAAAAGCCGTTCGATGTGACGCCTATCCACAACGGCGTAGTGGCGTGTGCGGCGCATGTCGCGCCAATCGGGACGCCACTTGGTGGCAAGATCGCGGGCAGCCGCGCTCCACACCGCGCCTTCCGCCGCGATCAATGCCTGATAATCGCCCTGATCGCTCACTTGCCCAACGCCTTGATCACAGTATCGAGGTCTTTATCGCCACGCCCACTGACGTTGACCAAGATCGCCGCCGATTTGGGCAAGGTTGGCGCAAGGCGCACTGCCTCATAGAGCGCGTGCGCCGATTCGAGGGCAGGGATGATGCCTTCATATTGGCAGAGCATCTGCAAGCCGTGCAGCGCTTCTTCATCCGTGGCAAGCGTGTATTCGGCGCGCCCGATCTCGCGTAGGTAGCTGTGTTCAGGTCCGACGCTGGCATAATCCAAGCCGGCGCTGATGCTGTGCGTCTCGGCAATTTGCCCGTCAGCGTTTTGCAGCACATACGAGCGCGTGCCTTGCAACACACCCAGCCTGCCCAACTGCGGATCGGCAAAGCGTGCGGCGTGCTTGCCGCTGGCAACACCCGTGCCGCCTGCCTCCACACCGATCAGGCGCACGGCGGCATCCTCTCGGAAGGCGTGGAAAATGCCAATGGCGTTGCTGCCACCGCCCACGCACGCCACAACGACATCGGGCAGCTTGCCAACCTGATCGAGCATTTGTTGGCGCGCCTCCACGCCGATCACCGCTTGAAAATCGCGCACCATCAGCGGGTATGGGTGCGGTCCGAGCGCCGAACCAAGCAAATAATAGGTATCGCGGACGTTGGTCACCCAATCGCGGATCGCCTCGTTGATAGCGTCTGTCAGCGTGCGGCTGCCCGACTCTACAGCGCGCACCTCAGTGCCAAGCAAGCGCATCCGAAAGACGTTCGGCTGCTGGCGCGCCATATCCACGCTGCCCATGTAAACAATACCTTCCAGACCAAGCAGCGCGCAGACCGTCGCTGTGGCAACGCCGTGCTGCCCGGCGCCCGTCTCGGCGATGATGCGCTGTTTGCCCATGCGCTTGGCAAGCAGTGCCTGCCCCAGCGCATTGTTAATCTTGTGCGCGCCGCTATGCGCCAAATCTTCACGCTTCAGGTAAATTTGCGCGCCGCCTAAATGTTCGCTCAGGCGTTGGGCATAGCTTAAGGGTGTTGGGCGTCCCACGTAGGTGCGCTGCAAATGCGCCAAGGCGGCTTGAAAGGTGGGGTCATCGCGCAGGGTGAAGTAAGCGGCAGTCAGCTCATCTAAGGCGGGGATGAGCGTCTCTGGCACGAAACGCCCGCCGTACTTGCCAAAATAGCCGCGTGGGGTTGGGTCGTGCGGGTGGCTTTGGGCAGTGTGTGTCTCTGGAAGTGTCACAGTACAAATTCCTCGCTAGGCGCTTGTTGGGAAGGTGCAAACAAGTATAGCGTGGCGGCGGCAAATGCCAAAACTCACCCATGCGTTGGGCAACGCTGCTCAGCCTGCTGGCTAGGTAAAAAACTAGCCACTTTGCACGCCAATCATGATTGTCGGAATGCCTGTGTAATCCTATACTTTAGCTGTACATTGTGGTTGCCCAAAGGCGTGCTGTGCTATGCTGCTATTAGCTGAATCCATCTGGGAAAGCTCCAACATGCGCGTTGGATGGTATGACCCTGAACAAACAATCCTCGTGCTAGAAGTGCTAGACCGCTGGACGTGGGGCGATGCTGTGCAGAGCATTGTCCATGTGATGAACCCTGCCATCGTGCGGAAAGCACCACAGCCCGTCTACTCGATCTTTGTGCATGACCGCTTGGCAAAATTTGCGCCCAAAGGCGGCAATGCCTTGCAGGCAATGCGCCAAATCCTGCAAACGGATCCGCCGAACGAGGTGTTGGCGATCTTCGTCCGCCAAACCGATGTGATCCGCAGCTTTGTGGATGTTGCCATCCGCATTTATCGGCTTGCCAACAAAGAGCCGAAACACCGCTTCACCAACAGCTTTGAGGAAGCGCTGGCACTGGTGGCAGCCCACAAAAACGCCATGCAGCAGTCAAAGATCGCCAATTCATAAAAACGCGCCGCCCTCTGTGGCGCACATGTGGCAATTTTCCTCTATACTGTTTAGAGGAACAACCGACACAGAGGGAGGGCGATGCGATGAACCTGGCGCAAATCGTCTCGGAGGCACACAACTATCGGCTGGGCTGGTACGATCTGGATCGAACCATCTTGGTGCTGGAAATCCTTGGCGCATGGACGTGGCAAGAGGCTCTGGAAGTCATCTTAGGGAAGGTGCGCGTCTGCGCCTTAGAGCGAGCGCCCACGCCGATCTACATTGTGCATCTCTACCACACGCGGCACTTTCCGCAAGAGCGCGGCGCGATTCAAGCCTTGCGCCGCATGACTGCGGTTGAAGTCCCCAACGAGGCACTCATCATCTTGATCAGGCAGAGCAGCGCCCTCGCAACCTTCCTCGATATTGCCTTGCGCGCCTTCCACACCTTCAACTATCTCGGCAAGATACGCTCTGCCCAAAACTTCGAGCAGGCACTCTCACTCATCCAAGCCGATAAGAAGGCTAGGTTACAGCATGAACACGCTGTTGATCAAAAGCCGTGAGGCGCTGCTGCGCGCTGCCTTTGGCAGCCCTATGCTGAACAACCAGCTCACCAGCGACCTACCCACTGCCGATCTACCAAGCCGTTTGGCAAACGCGCTCAAAGCGCTGAAGGCAGCCGCCATTGATGAGCGCGGCGCACAAGTAAATTATGCCACCCTGCGCCACAGCGCCGCCTTTGCCGATTATCAGGACTTGATTGGCGCGCTGCCACGCTTTGATCCGACACAGCTCGTTGGGCGCGCTGAACAACTCGCCTTCTGGATCAACCTCTACAACTGCCTTGTGCTGCACGCTGTGATCGCCTTTGCAGTGCGCCAGAGCGTGGCGGAACGCGCCTTTGGCTTGGCGTTCTTCCGCCGCGCTGCCTACAGGGTTGGTGGTGTGCGCCTGTGCTGCGATGATATTGAACACGGCATTTTACGCGCCAATGCAGGGCATCCGTTCTTGATCGGCGCGCAGTTTGCGGCGGATGATCGGCGCTTGGCGTGGGTGGTGCGCCCGTTAGAGCCGCGCCTGCATTTCGCCCTGAACTGCGCCAGCCGTTCTTGCCCGCCCATCGGTGCTTACGATGCCGATCAGCTTGAGCGGCAGCTTACCAATGCAGCGCGCTTCTTTGTTGACCAAGAGACGACGCTCAGCGATGATGGGCTGCGCCTTTCCGCCATCTTCAAATGGTATGCGCGTGATTTTGGCGGTCAGCAGGGTGTGCGTGCCTTCTTGCTGGCGCATCTGCCTGAAAGCGATCCGCGCCACGCCTATTTGCAGGCGCACAAACAGCCTAAATTTAGCTATGCCAGCTATAGTTGGGCGCTGAATGGTTATTCTTCTGCGGGCGGCAGTTGAAAGACATCCGCCCGCGCCTACCTATCCCCTCAAAAGGGTGCCCAAACCTCTCAGCCTACACGCTTTAGCGGTATACTTGCAGCGTGCCGCTTGGCTGGCACACTTTTGCCAAAATTATAGTTCATTTGGGAACAGGCTCACAGTGGATATTCTCGAATCAACCCTTGATACGCAGTCGGAGGCGTTCCGCGCCAACGCTGCCCATAACCGCGACCTTGCCCAAGAATTGCGCGCACGGATCGCCCTTGCCCGTCAGGGTGGCGGCGAACGCGCCCGTAAACGCCACGCCGATCAGGGCAAACTGTTCGTGCGAGATCGCATTGATCGTCTGCTGGATGAAGGCAGCCCTTTTTTAGAGCTTTCACCGCTGGCAGCTTGGGAAATGTATGAGAACGAGGCGCCGTGCGCCGGCCTTGTGACGGGCATTGGGCGCGTGGCAGGGCGCGAATGCCTGATCATCGCCAATGATGCAACCGTCAAAGGCGGCACCTACTACCCGATGACGGTGAAGAAGCACTTGCGCGCCCAGCAGATTGCCGAAGAAAACCATCTACCCTGCCTCTACCTGGTGGATAGCGGCGGCGCCTTTCTGCCGCTGCAAGATGAAGTTTTCCCCGATGCCAACCACTTTGGGCGCATTTTTTATAATCAGGCGCGCATGAGTGCGCTTGGCATTCCGCAGATTGCCGCCGTCATGGGCAGCTGCACGGCTGGCGGCGCCTATATTCCCGCCATGAGCGACGAGACGATCATCGTCAAAGGCACAGGCACCATCTTTTTAGGCGGTCCGCCCTTAGTGAAAGCCGCCACCGGCGTTGACGTTTCGGCGGAAGCGTTAGGCGGTGCAGACGTGCATACGCGGCACTCTGGCGTTGCTGATCACTACGCGCTGGACGACGACGACGCGCTGATCCAATGCCGCAGCATCGTGGCAACGCTCAACACGCGCAAGCACATCACGCTGGACGTTGCGCCGCCTGAGCCACCGCGCTATGACCCGAACGAGATTTACGGCATTCTGCCGCGCACCTTCCGCGAAACGTATGACGTGCGCGAGCTGATCGCCCGTATTGTGGATGGCAGCCAGTTCCGTGAGTTTAAGGCGCGCTATGGCGAGACGTTGGTGTGCGGCTTTGCGCGCATTGAGGGCTATCCCGTTGGCATTGTGGCGAATAACGGCGTGCTGTTCAGCGAATCGGCATTGAAAGGCACCCACTTCATCGAGCTATGCGCGGCACGTGGCATTCCGCTGCTCTTTTTGCAGAACATCACCGGCTTTATGGTCGGGCAAGAATATGAAGCGGGCGGCATTGCCAAAGATGGCGCCAAAATGGTGAACGCCGTTGCCAATGCGCGTGTGCCAAAGATCACGGTCGTGGTCGGTGGCTCGTTCGGCGCGGGCAACTACGCCATGTGCGGGCGTGCCTACGCGCCGCGCTTCTTGTTCATGTATCCCAATGCGCGCATCAGCGTGATGGGCGGCGAACAAGCTGCCAACGTGCTGCTGACCATCAAACTTGACCAAATGGCGCGCAGCGGCGAAGCAGCCCTCAGCGCTGAGCAGCAGGCAGCCTTCAAAGCGCCCATCCTCGAAAAGTATGAGCGTGAAGGCAGCCCTTACTATGCCACAGCGCGCCTGTGGGATGACGGCATTATCGATCCGCCGCAGACGCGCCGTGTGGTCGGTTTGGCGCTCTCTGCCTGTCTGAATGCACCAATTGAGTCAACTTTGTATGGCGTTTTCCGCATGTAGCTAGGTACAATCAAAGTATGTTTATCGGCATTTGCACAATCGAACTCTATTTGCCGGGCATTACGTCCTTAAAGGCAAAGCGCGGTGTGCTAAAAACGCTCTTAGCACGCCTGCACCGCGAATTCAATGTGAGCGCGGCAGAGGTTGCCCTGCACGACACCTGGCAATCGGCGAGCATTGGCGTTGCCACAGTCAGCACCAGTGCCGCCCATGCCAGCAATTTACTTGAAAACACAGTAGGCTGGCTGGCGCATAACCGCCCTGATCTGGATGTGGTGGCGCACAGCATCGAGATTGTGGCGGTCAGCACGCCGTCTGACTAGCTGCCGCGCCGCCTAATTTTCACAAAAATTTAGCAAACGTGCGCCTACGGCTTTGGCGCACATCTGTTATGATTGAATGCAGTTGAGACCTGACGCGCACAGCGTTGTCTGAAAGTGAACCACCTTGACACGATCTGCCAAGCGCATTGAGCTACAATGCACCTATTGCGATTGGGTCGGTTCTTACGACCGCCCCTTGAATGCCTGCCCACAGTGCGGCGAGAACATTTTGCGCGCCCGCTACGACCTTGCCGCACTGCGGCGCAGCGGCTGGATTGATAAAGTGATGACGCGAGAGGCGGGCTTGTGGCGCTACCACGAATTGCTGCCGATCTTCGACACCGAGAACATCGTCACGATGGGCGAGGGCGGCACGCCGCTGCTCCATGCCCGTAATTTGGGCATGATGCTGGGCTTGAAGCACCTCTACATCAAAGATGAGCGCCAAGGCCCCACCGCCTCTTTCAAGGATCGGCAGGCGTCGGTGGCGGTTTCCGTCATGCGCGAGCGCGGCATCACAGAGGCGGTGGTCGCCTCCACTGGCAACGTGGCAATCGCCTATTCCGCCTTTGCCGCACGGGCGGGCATTAAGCTGTGGGCATTCCTCACCAGCATGGTGCCGGGCGAAAAAATGCGCGAGGCAGCGCTCTACGGCGGCGAAGTGATCAAGGTGACCGGCACCTATGACCATACGAAGGTGGTGGCGAACGGCTTTGCCAAGCAGCGCGGCTTGTATGTGGATCGCGGCATTAAGAGCATTGCGGCTGTAGAGAGCATGAAGACGATGGCGTTCGAGATCGCACAGCAGCTCTCGTGGCGTGCGCCTGATTGGTTCATTCAGGCGGTCAGCGGCGGCATGGGCCCGATTGGTGTGGCGAAGGGCTTTGAAGAGCTGCTCGAACTCGGCTTGGTGGATAAAGTGCCGTCGCTCGGCATTATCCAATCGGAAGGCTGTGCGCCGATGGTGCGCGCCTTCAAGAACGGACGCAACGTGGCAACGCCTGTTGAAGACCCACAAACCGTCATCGCCACGCTCTCCACCGGCGATCCGGGACGCGCCTATGAGCAGCTTAACAATTTGATCAGCACGCACGGCGGCACGATGGAAGACGCTACCGACGAGGAAGCCTTTCATGCGCTGCGCCTGTTGGCACGCACCGAAGGGCTTTTGGTGGAGCCTGCCACGGCGGTTGCCTTCGCCGGCTTAATCAAGTTGGCGCGGCGCGGCATCATTAAACCTGATCAGGTGGTCATCATGAACTGCTCGGGGCATACCTTCCCGGTCGAAAAGCAAATCTTGGGCGATCAGTTTGCCCGTTCGGTGGATGTCAGCGAGCAAAGCGCCAAAATCTCGCTGCCGGCGGAAGGCTTGTTGGCTGCCCTTGAACAAATGGATACCCATGCGCGGCGCGTGGTTGTTATTGAAGATAACGCCGATGCCGGCAGGCTGATCGAGCGCATTCTGAAGGTGCAGGGCAACTATGATGTGCATCTGGCAAGCGGCGGTGCCGAAGGTGTGGTGCTGGTCGAACGCCTGAAGCCCGATGTGGTCATCACCGACCTGATGATGCCCGATATTGACGGCTTTAGCGTGATTGACGCCCTAAAAGCCGATCCGAACATGGCACATATCCCGATCATTGTGCTGACGGCGAAAGAACTCACCGTGCATGAGCGCTTGCGCCTGAATGGGCAGATCGAGCGCCTGCTGCAAAAAGGCTCGTTCATGGATGAAGACTTGTTGCAAAGCATTGTCAAGGCGTTAGGGTAAGGCATTCAGGGATAAAGCGTGCATGATGAATAATCGCATCACCATCTTGTATATCGAAGACGATCCGGGCAGCCAAGTGTTGGTGGAGCGCGTGCTAGGTGACGCTGGCTTTCATGTGGTGTTGGCATCGCGCGGCTTGGAAGGGCTGGATGCAGCCATCAAGCACCTGCCCAACCTGATCCTGATGGATATTAACCTGCCAGATATGACTGGGCGCGAGATCACCACACGCCTGCGCGCCGACGAGCGCTTCCGCAGCGTGCCGATTGTGGCGCTTACCGCGCAGAGCCAAGGCGGCGAGCGTGAAAAGGCAATCGCCGCCAGCTTGACGGGCTACCTGACCAAACCGATTGATATTGATACCTTCCCAAGCCAAGTGGCACACTACCTCTCCGGCGCGAAGGATACCGTCAGCGTGGATGCCCTAGCGCAGGCGCAGTTTGAATACAACAGCGAGCTGGTGATGCGCCTTGAGCAGAAGGTGCGCGAGCTAGAGCAGAGCAACGCCGAACTGCGCCGCCTTGATAAGATCAAAGAAGACTTCATCCAACTGACCGCGCATGAACTCCGCACGCCCATGACGCTCATCTACGGCTACAGCCGCTTGATCCAAGAATCGGCAGTGGTGAAGCGCCTCAAAGGCGAATCGCCCGAAGTGAAAGCCTTCATTGACGGCTTGGTTGAGTCCATCGAGCGCATGTCAGGCGTCATCAACGAGATTTTGACCATCTCGCGCATTGCCACTGGGCGCGTTGAACTGGCAATCGGGCCCGTCAACCTGATGCGGACGATGGAGCGCGTCTTTAACGACATGGGACAAATTGCCCGCCAGCGCAACCAATCCTTCACCTATGATGCGCGCCAATTCCCAACCATGGTGCAAGCCGACTCGGACTTGTTGGCGCTGGCGCTTGCCAACGTGATCGGGAATGCCATTAAATACACGCCCGATGGCGGTGTGATCAACGTGACGGCGCGCCCGAACACCCACAGCGTCCTGATCGCAGTCAAAGACACCGGCATTGGCATCAACAAAGATGAGCAGCAGCGCATTTTTGATCGGTTCTACACCGCCAACAACACCCAGCTGCACTCCACCAGCAAAACTGCCTTTCGCGGCGGCGGCTTGGGCTTAGGCTTGGCAATCTGCAAGGGCATCATCGAGGCGCACGGCGGCAAAATTTGGGTGGAGAGCGAAGGGCGTGATGAAGTGCGCTTGCCCGGCAGCACTTTCTATATAGACTTACCGCTGCAAGCACCTGCCGTGCGGCGGTCAACCGTCACCTGAGGAGCCTGTCTTGTCCGTAACTGAACGCTCAAGCCGACGCAGCCTAATTGCGCTCACACTCTACCCCGTCTTTTTGGGCATGGCACCTGTCTTGGGCAAAGTGGCGCTCAACGGGCAAGCCGATCCGTTCACCATCGCCGCCTTGCGAACGGTGGCAGCCGCCGCTATTCTGTGGGTGATTTACCTGATCTTTTGGCGCAAATACATCTTCATCTATCCGGCGGGCTTGCTCGGCTGCGTGATGATTGGTACGGTGAACGGCATTGGCTCGCTGTTCTACTACAACGGCTTGGATTACCTAAACGCCTCGGTGGCGCAGCTTCTTAACAGCACCTACCTGATCTTTGTGGTGGTGTTGGTGGCTGCCGATGGGCATAAACTTTCGCGGCGCACGCTGCTGCGCGCCTTCCTAGCGCTGATTGCAGTGGCGTTCATCACGCAAGGCGTGCAGGGCGGGCTGGACTGGTTCGGTGTTGGGCTGATGATCGGCAACGCGCTGCTCTTTGCCGGCACCTTCACCCTCAGCCAACGGGTGCTTTATGAAATGCCGGCGCAGACTGTGGCGCTCTATGTGCTAACCACAATGGCGGTTGTGGTTGTGGTGGCGCGCCTGATCGTCAGCCGCGAACTAGCACCGATGAGCGGCGAAACACTCGGCGCCATCCTCGCCTTAGGCGTCACCACTGCCTTAGCGCGCCTGACCATGTTCTTCAGCGTCAAGCGCATGGGCAGCTTGCAAACGGTGCTGGTTGGCATCTTGGAGACGGCAGTTGCCATTCTGTTGGCGTTTGTGCTGCTGAACGATCAACTCAGTACGCTGCAATGGTTAGGGGTGGGTGTGTTGCTGGCAAGCCTGCTGCTCATCCGCCGTGAAGATATTCGCAGCCGCAGCACGGGCGAAATGCTGCCAGTGCCGATCTCTGGCATCGGCTTTCCATCGGTCAGTTTTCAGCGGGCTGCCTTCACACAGGCATTTCTAGGTGAAAAAGCGATGCAGGAGCTTTCCCAAACGGAAGACATCACACCTGAAGAAATCGAGATGATCCGCCAACTGATGGAATCCCCGCGCCGCTAGACTGTTGCCGCCGCAGATTTCACCCTACCGCTTGACAGAACACTGATTCGCCCACATAATATGTTTTGCCAAAATAGTTAGGATGCAAATCATTTGAACCCAAACGAAATGCCCCTGCCTGATCCAGCGGAGATCGAGACGCGGGTGCTGTTCAACTGGCTGTTCAAGACGGTCATCCGCGATCTGGATGAACATCTCAGACAGCAAGCCATTCCGCTGAGCGGTCTACAATATGGCGTGCTGCGCGTGCTGCGGCATGGCACGCGCAGCTTGGGCGAGCTGAGCCAACGGATGATCCTGTCGTCGGCAACGCTTGTGCCAGTGGTGGATGCCCTTGTGAAGCAGGGCTATGTCCACCGCGAACGCGATCCGAGCGACCGCCGCCGCGTACAGCTCTCGCTGACGGAGGAAGGCAGCGCGCTTGTCAACATGCTGATTTGCCAGCCCTATCAAGATTCCTATCACAAGGCATGGCAAGCCCTGAGCAGCGACCAACGCACAGCACTGCTCAGCCTGCTGCGCCAAATTGTTGCAAAGATGTCCGAGTCGCCCGCAGAAGTCGAGGCGCGCATCGCCGAGATCGTTCAGGCGCATTTGCGCCACACCACAGAGTAACTGTAAACAACCATTCGGAAAGGGAAATCACCGTGCAAGCACAAGCCTTTGTTGCACAGGGCAGGCGTGGGCGCCCTAAAGCGCCAACCAATGGCGGTTTGCTGCGCGCCATTGGCTATCTTGGCAAGCAGCGCCGATCTACCATGATTGCCTACGGCGCATTGGTCATTGCTACGTTGGCACAGTTGGCGGTGCCGCAGCTCGTCCAGAATATCATTGATGCCGTCACACGCGGCGCCACTGCCAACACCATCTTGAAGCTGCCACCTGTTGGGCAAAGCCTAGCTGCCGCAGCGGCTGGCACCACGCTCGACCAACTGCGCGCTGATCAGGCGAACGCAGAAGGGATCATGATCACAGCCGCGCTGATCATTGTTGCCTTTGCTGCCATGCGCGGCTTGTTCTCGTTTGTGCAGGCATACATGGCGGAAAAGACCTCGCAAGGCATTGCCTTTGACCTGCGGAATGAGATTTACGCCAAAATTCAGCGCCTCTCGTTCAGCTACCATGACCGCAACCAGACCGGGCAGTTGATGACGCGCGCCACTGATGACGTGGAAAAGCTGCGGCTGTTCATTGCACAGGGCTTGGTGCTGGCGGCGCAGGCATTCTTGCTGCTCGGCGTCACGCTGATCATCTTGGCGTTCACCAATTGGCGCCTGACGCTGGCGGTGCTGCCCATCCTGCCCATTGCCCTGATCCTGTTCATGATCTTTGGCGCGGTCAGCCAGCCGCTCTTTGTGCAGGTGCAGATCCGCATCTCCAAAGTGAACACTGTGTTGCAAGAAAACCTTGCCGGCATAAAGGTGGTGAAGGCATTCGTGCGCGAACGCCAAGAGCAGGCGCGCTTTAATGCCGCCGCCCTTGACCAAATGGCATGGCAGCTGAAGGTTGGGCGGGTGCTATCCTTTTTGTTCCCGCTGGTCTTTTTGGTGGCGCAGATGGGACAGGCGGTGGTGCTGTATTTCGGCGGCAGCCAGATCATCGGCGGCACGCTGAACTTGGGCGAGTATCAGAGCTTCAGCCTCTACCTGATCTACGTCTTCTTCCCAATTGGTCAGCTTGGCTTTATCATCTCGCTGATGGCGCAAGCCTCTGCCTCTGCCGGGCGCATCTTCGAGATTCTGGACGCCAAGAGCGATGTGACCGACGCGCCAAACGCACAGCCGCTTGGTCAGATCAAAGGGCAGGTGGAATTTAAGAACGTCACTTTCCGCTACTTTGGCTCCAGCGCGCCGGTGCTGAGCGACGTCAGCTTCACCGCACAGCCCGGGCAAACCATCGCGCTGCTGGGCGCCACCGGCAGCGGCAAGACGACCATCATCAACCTGATCCCGCGCTTCTATGACGTGAGCGAAGGCGCCGTGCTGATTGATGGCAAGGATGTGCGCGAGGTGACCCTTGAAAGCCTACGCAGCCAGATCGGCATTGTGCTGCAAGAGACCAATCTCTTCAGCGGCACAATCCGTGAGAACATCGCCTTTGGCAAGCCCGAGGCAGCCCTAGAGGAAGTCATTGAAGCGGCAAAGGCAGCCAGCGCGCACGAGTTCATCATGAGCTTTCCGCAAGGCTACGAGACGCCTGTTGGCGAGCGCGGCGCAACGCTCAGCGGCGGGCAAAAGCAGCGCATCGCCATCGCACGTGCCTTGCTGCTCAACCCGCGCTTGCTGATCCTAGACGATTCGACCAGCAGCGTAGACCTTGTGACGGAATACCACATTCAGAAGGCATTGGATCGCCTGATGGCAGGGCGCACCAGCTTTGTGATCGCGCAGCGCATCAGCACGGTGCTGAACGCTGATCAAATCTTGGTGCTGGATAAAGGGCGCGTGGTTGCCAGCGGCACCCATGAAGAACTTTTGGAGACCAGCGAAATCTACGCCGAAATCTACAGCTCACAACTGGTGGGCGATGCCGAAATTGATGAGAGTGTTGCCGCCTAAGCGCGGAAAGGGAGCATTTTCGCTATGATGGGTGGTATGGACGGCGCACGCCGTCTGATGGAACGTGAAGTGAGCAAGCCGAAAAACTTGGGCGCAACGCTAGGGCGCTTTGGGCGCTATTTTGGGCGCTATTGGCTGATGCTCTTGCTGGTGGCGAGCCTGATCATCGCCACGACGTGGACGCAAGTGACCGCGCCCGAGCTGATCGGGCAGGCGGTGGACTGCTACCTGTTTCCGCGACCGGGGACGGTTTGCACCTACACACAGGATGATGGGCGCGCCATCGAAGCGCGGCTGAACGCCGATCAAAGCCTGAGCGCTGCCGAACGCGAAACAGCCATCCGCGAGGCGAAGATCAGCGGCTTGCTGGGTTTGGTCGGCGTGCTGGCACTGCTCTTTGTGGGCGGCGCGGTGATGAGCGGCATTATGTTCTACCTGATGAACTGGACAGGGCAGCATGTGCTGTATGCCATGCGGCAAGATTTGTTCAAGCATATGCACCGCCTCTCGCTGCGCTTTTACGCCGAAAACGAAGTCGGCAACATCATGAGCCGCCTGACCAGCGATATTGACACCATTCAGCAGACGCTCAACTTCGCGTTGGTCAGCGTGGCAAGCGGCGTGTTGCTAATGGGCTGGATCGTGATCAAGATGCTTCAGGCGAACGTGGTTTATGCGCTGCTCAGCCTTTCGGCGGTGCCGTTCATGTTTGCCGCAACGCTTTATTTCAGCAGCCAAGCGCGCAAGGCGTTTCGGCGCAGCCGCCAGCAGATGGGCAACGTCAATGCCGATTTGCAAGAGAGCATCGCCGGCGTGCGTGAGGCACAGGCGTTCAGCCGCGAGGATGAGAATATTGCCGAGTTCATGCGCGTGAACGCCGCCAACCGCGATGCCAATGTGCGCGCTGCCAGCTTCACCAGCGCCCTGACGCCAACATTGGAAGCGCTTGGCTTCGTGGCAGTTGCGATTGTGGTGGTGGTCGGTGGGCTTGCCATCTTTCGGGATGAGCCGCTGTTTGGCACGGTCATCTCGCTTGGCACAGTCTTTGCCTTTTTGCAGTATGTGCAGCGCTTCAACCAGCCCATTCAGCAGATCGCGCTGTTGTGGACGAATATTCAGAGCGCCATCGCCGGCGGCGAGCGCATCTTTGGCTTGATGGATACACCGCCCGACTTTGAAGATGCGCCGAATGCCCGCCCACTGGCAGACATCAAAGGTGAGGTGGAATTTGTGGACGTGCGCGCTGAATACAAGCCGGGTGAGCCTGTGCTGCGCGGCATCAACCTGAAGGCTGAGGCGGGGCAGACCATCGCCATTGTGGGCCCGACCGGCGCCGGCAAGACGACCATCATCAACCTGATCCCGCGTTTCTATGATGTTTCGGGCGGCGCGGTGCTGATTGATGGCACCGATGTGCGTGAGGTGACGCTGGACAGCTTGCGCGAGCAGATCGGCATCGTGCTGCAAGATAGCTTCCTGTTTGCCGAGACGATCCTGAACAACATTCGCTATGGCAAGCCTGAGGCAACCGATGAAGAGGTGATCGCGGCGGCGAAGTTGGTGGCGGCGGATCAGTTCATTGAGCGCCTGCCTGAAGGCTACCAAACCGTGCTGGGTGAGCGCGGCGGCGGCTTAAGCCAAGGGCAGCGCCAACTGATCGCCATTGCGCGGGCTGCCCTGAACAATCCGCGCATCCTGATCCTGGATGAGGCAACTTCCAGCGTGGATACGCGTACCGAGCGCGTCATCCAAAAGGCGTTGGAGAAACTGCTGCATGGGCGCACCAGCTTTGTGATCGCGCATCGGCTCAGCACCATTCGCAACGCCGATCAGGTCTTGTTCGTCCAAGACGGGCAGATCATCGAGCGCGGCACGCACACCGAACTTTTAGCACGTAAAGGCGCCTACTACGACCTGTACATGAGCCAGTTCCGCCGCCAAGATCAGGCGGAAAGCGGCGGCGCGCTGAGCCAAGCGGCTGCCTTGCCTGCCTAGCCTAACACACGGCGGACGCTCTAGGGCAGAGCGTCCGCTGCTTTAAGCGCTTAGTTCACGAGATCAGGCACTTCGCAGTTTTGGCACTTCAAGGTTGGCACAGCTGCGCCATTCATCAGATCGTCTACCCAGTCGCGCAGCGGCACGCCGTTCGCCTGATAGCTGTAGAAGCGGTCATAGGGCAGCACGCAGTGTTCATTGCCGCCGCTAATGAAAGCGCGGAAGTTAGGCAGTGCTTCAAGCGCCTCTAGGCGTGCGTACATGCCCGCTTGCCAATCTGTGCCACCTTGCAAGCCGTAGAACATCGCCTGCACACGGTCGGCGGCGGGCGTGAACTGTGTGAAGAGCGCTTCAGGGTAGCGCTGGCTGTTGGCAACATACAGTTGGTTGATGATGAATTCATCGCGCTGCACATCTGCCAGTTCGGGCAGTTCTTTCGCCAAATTCTCGTAGAAGCCCCACGTCTCTAAGCCATCCCATTGTGGTGTGATGACGCCAACGCCGGAATCGCCCAACAAACGGTGCATTGCCTGTGGATAGCGGCTGAAGATGCTGTTGGCGTGCATGATTGCGCCGTAGCTGCCGGCACTGCACCCACTGACCAAGACCTTCTCGGCAACGGGAAAGTTTTGGTAGACCCAATCGAGCGCTGCGCGGGCATTCACATAGCCCTTGTGCTGAATGGTGAGATCGGGTGTGTATTCAACGGTGCGGTTGCCCACATGCACATCGCCCGTGCAGTAGGAAATCAAGACGGTGGCATACTCACCCAGCGGATTTTCAGGGCGCGCAAGGTCAAAGACGCCCTGCACCAGCGATTTATCGTTCAGGATGCGCTCATAGGGAATGACTTGATCGGTGAATAGGCGCGCCGACTCGCGGCAGTTCAGCCCATTCCAGCAGGCGCCGCCACCCAAAAAATGAATGTGGAGTTTGCGTGGGTCTTTGCCGCCATTGACGTAGAAGGCGTAGGGCGTGCCACGCGCACAAGTTGTTTCGCCTTCGGGCAGAATTTCAAGCCAGCCCGTCGAAAGTTCGGCAAGGGCGGCGGGCGGTTCAGGCGGCGCCACATTGGCGGAGGCAGTTGTGCCTGCCAGCAGCAGCGCGCCGATCAAAATGGCAACAAAACGTAGTCTAAGCATGGGTCAATATCCTTGTAGTAAAGTATCTATAGTCTATCCCAACATTTGCACAAGGGCGCCCGCGCTTTTTGGGCGTGCCTCCTGTTCCTTTTCAAGGGCGCGCAGAATGGCGCGTGCTGCCTGCTGCGGCAGCTCTGCAACCAACTGCCGCGGATCAGGTGCCGGACTCTGCAAATGTGCCATCAGCAGCGCGCCGACGCTCTGTGCCTTGAAGGGCAATTCGCCCGTCAGCATCTGATAGGTAAGCACGCCCAAGGCATAAATATCCGCCCGATGATCAACGTTGTGCGCGCCTAATATCTGCTCCGGCGCGATGTAGTCGAGCGTGCCGATCACGCTGCCGCCTTGTGTCAAACTCTGTTCGGTCAGCACCTTCGCAATGCCAAAATCAGCCAGCACTGCACGGAATTGCGCGCCTTCTTGAATGGGCTTTGGGTCAAGCAGCACATTGGAAGGCTTCACATCCCGATGCACAAGGTCTTGGGCATGGGCGTAATCCAACGCCGCAGCCACTTCGCGCAGAATAGGGCGGGCTTGTGCCAGCGTCAGGCGCTTCATCTGGCTCAGGTAGCGGGCGAGGTCTATGCCGTCAATGTATTCTATCGCCATATAGTAAGTCTCATCAAGTTTGCCATGATCGTAAAGCTGCACAATGTTAGGGTGCTGCAATTGCTTGATCACTTGTATTTCACGGTCAAAGCGTGCCAGATAGTCGCTGCTATCTTGTTTCGCCTTCAACAGTGTTTTGAGCGCCACGATCTGGGTGGTCACCACATGCTCGGCGCGGTAAACCTCTGCCATCCCGCCAATGCCGATTGGCTCTAGCAAGCGGTAGTTGCCAAACGTCTTGGTGTCTGCCTGCTGCAAGCGCAGCACTTCTTGGTTCAGCCGCTCTTGCCGCATGTGTGTATCGAGTTTGGGTGGGGCGCGGCGCACAATCGAGTCTATGCGCGCCAAGTGCTGTGGATAAAAACGGCGATCAATGTAGGTTTGCAGCCGAATGCGAAGCGGGTTGAACAACACCGCCACCGCGAGTGAGGCAACGGCAAGGGCAAGGTTAGATTGCTCACCGCCCGTCAGCAGCAGCGCACCCTGCTGCACCACCAACAGCAAGCCAATGAAACACAATCCCAAAACGCCCGTCAGCACGCCAACCACCAAGGTGCGGTTGATGAATAAATCAATATCCCACAGGCGATAGCGCAAGATGGCAACCGCAAATGAGATCGGGATGATGGCGATCAGCAAGAACCGATTGGTAACGACCAAACCGTAGGCGATCATCAGCAGGGCATTGTTCGGTGTGGCGGCTAAACGGGCTTGCAGCCAGTCAGTTAGCGCAACTAGCAAGAACCCATTGACCAGAAAAGCAAAGATGGCGCTAAAGACGATGAGCTTGGTCTGTTGGCGTTGTTGCGGCGTTGAAAGATAGGCATAGCGATAAAGCTGAGCGATTAACCCAACGCCCCAGAGCGCGCCGAACAGCCGATTGGCAGGCATGGCAGGATTGACCACATCAAGTGCTATAAGGCGCTGATCGTGGGTTATCAGGATAAAGAAGAGCGCATACATGAGAATTACCCATTTGCCTGCGGCAGGCACGAAACGCCCATCCGGGAAGGTGAATAAGCCTAATAAAGTTAGGCTGCCGTTGATAATTTGAAGCACCCACAACGCATTGATAAATTCAGGCTGTGTGCTGCCCAGATCGTAGGCAAACCGAATCACAATGCAGACGTACGCTAATGGCGTACAGGCGCCGATCAACCCGTCCCAAGAATTAGCACGCTTCCCTAAGATAAATACAGCGGTGATGAAGGCAAAAGCCACGATGCCATAGCCCAGAAGTGCTATGTAGCTGTTGCAAGCTGTCAAGGTGATCTGAGAAAGCGCTAGGGCTGTTTCAATCGGCAGGCAAAACCGCACTGCAACGCCATCGTAATAAGCAGGCAAAGCAAGCACTGCAACGCCCGCAAGGCTGATCATCCAGAGAATAGATGACCAACGGGCTATCTGAAAGAGCCTTCGTTGGGAAGGTTGCGTGGTGGTCTGCGGCAAAATATACGTTGGTGCCATGGAAGACATGCTCCATCTGCAAAACCTACAGTGTCAGCCTGAAGCGCAGAGCGCGCTCTCCTGCAACTATAACACACTACTGGTTAATGGATTTTGAAAATAATCGAAAGGTCTCGCGTTGCGATGCGTTATAATAAACGCACTGTGCAACCTAAAGCGAAGGACTCTCGAATCCGTCATGACCTGGCAACCCAACAAGCTAGAGGCAGAACGCCTTGAAAAATTAGCGCGCCTGCGCGAACGCGGCATTGATCCGTTCCCCGGCAGCGTGCAGCGCACCCATACCATTGCCCAAGCCGTTGCCGACTTTGAGGCGCAGGAAAAGCGCGGCGAGGCTGCCGACGTGATTCCCGTCTCGGTCTGTGGCAGGCTGCGTGCCATCCGCAGCAGTGGCAAGGTCTCGTTCGCGCACGTGGAAGATGGCACGGGCAGAGTGCAGTTGTTCATCCGCCAAGATAATGTCGGTGAGGCAACCTACGAACTCTTCAAGCGCGATCTCGACCTGTTCGACTTTGTGCAGGCAGACGGCGTCATGACGCGCACGCGCACCGGCGAAATCAGCGTGGATGTGCGTGCGCTGCACGTGCTGGCAAAAGCGCTCAGCCCGCTGCCGGTGGTGAAAGAGCAAACCGTTGAAGGGCAAACCGTCAGCTATGGCGGCTTCACCGATGTTGAGGAACGCTACCGCCAGCGCTATGCTGATCTTGCCGTCAACGCCGATGTGCGCCAAGTCTTCCGCATTCGGGCGCGCACCATCAGCGCCCTGCGCCGCTTCTTGGACGACGAAGGCTTTTTGGAAGTCGAGACGCCCATCCTGCAAGCGATCTACGGTGGTGCGGCGGCACGCCCGTTCATCACCCACCACAATCAGCTCAAGCAGGATTTATATCTACGCATCAGCTTTGAGCTATACCTGAAGCGTCTCTTAGTCGGCATGTATGATGGTGTCTATGAGATCGGGCGCGATTTCCGCAACGAAGGCGTCAGCTTCAAGCACAATCCTGAATTCACCATGCTGGAATTCTACAAGGCGTATATTGACTACAACGGCGGCATGGAGTTAACCGAGCGCCTGATCGCTTACGTGGCGCAGCAGGTGCATGGTAGCACACAGATCACCTACGACGGCACCCTGATTGATCTTGCGCCGCCGTGGCGGCGAGTCACGCTGCGCGACGCCATCCGTGAGGCGTGCGGCATAGATTACATGGATTATCCGACGGCGAGTGCGCTCTATGATGCCATGCGCGCCAAAGACATGCCAACGCGCCCAAACCTGCCCTGGGGCAAATATATTGAGCAGTTGATGGGCGATTTCGTTGAGCCGAACCTGATTCAGCCCACCTTCATCCTCGATTACCCGCGGGATATTTCGCCTTTTGCCAAGAGCGTGCCGTCGGATCGCTTCCATGTGCAGCGCTTCGAGTTCTACATCGCCGGCATGGAGTTTGGCAACGCCTTCACCGAGCTGAACGATCCGCTTGATCAGCAACAGCGCTTCCTTGAAATGGCAAAGTTGTTCCGCGAAGGTGACGATGACGAAGCGCCGCTTGACGAAGACTATCTGCGTGCGATGCGCTATGGAATGCCGCCCAACGGCGGTGTGGGCGTCGGAGTAGATCGCCTAGTGATGCTGATGACAGATCGGCACACCATCCGTGAGGTGCTGCTCTACCCACACTTACGGGAACGCGATAAAGAGTGAGCCATGACCGAGCAGACCACTTCCCCCAAAAAGGCTGCGCCGATCCAGCTAACGGGCGAAAACTCGCCACGCACACGCTTAGCGCGCCGCTTTATGCGGCTGCTGGGCGCGCTGCTGATCTGGCGCACCACCGTCAAAGTGACGCATCAGGGTGTGCAGAATGTGCCGCGCCAAGGTCCGACCATCCTGCTGTTCAACCACCTCTCGCAGGTTGATCCGCCTTTGGTGGGCGGCATGATCACTTTCCGCGATCTGACGCCCATCGGCAAAGAGGAACTGCTGCATAGCCCACTCACCGCGTGGATGGTGCATTTTTGGCAGGCGATTCCCGTTAAGCGCGGCGAGATGGATATGCACGCGCTGCGCCGTGCGCTCTACGTGCTGGAACACACCAACGATATGCTCTTGGTGGCGCCGGAAGGGCATCGCTACAAGGCGCTCAACGAACCTAAAGAAGGCTTTGTGCTGCTGGCAGCCAAAACCAACGCCCTGATGGTGACGGTGGGCGTCAGCGGCACGCAGCACTTTAAGCAGAACCTCAAACGCTTGCGCCGTACGCCTGTCACGCTGAACTACAGCAAGCCCATCCGCCTTAAACGTAAGGTTTCACGGCAGGAATACCGCGCTGCCGCCGATGAGGTGATGTACTACCTTGCCGCGCACATCGCCGACCCTGCCTTGCGCGGCGTGTACAGCGACCTGAGCAAGGCAACGATGGATTACATTGAGGTTGTGGAATAGATAAGCGGCATTTCCACAGGTAAGAGGCAGCCCCCACTCTCGTTCTAGGGATCGTTTGGCAACCTTCAGAAAGGCTTTTCAGAATGCGGTACAAACTTTTGGGCAGAAGCGGGCTGCGCGTCTCCGAGCTGGCGTTTGGCACGATGACCTTCGGTGAAGAGTGGGGCTGGGGCGCTTCTAAGGAAGAGTCGCGCAAGGTCTTTGATGCCTACGCTGAGGCGGGCGGCAACTTCATTGACACTGCCAACAACTACACCGGCGGCACCAGCGAACGCTTCGTGGGTGAGTTCATCGCCGCTGATCGTGAACATTTCGTGCTGGCAACCAAATACACGCTCAACATGCGGAACGGCGATCCGAACTTCAGCGGCAATCACCGTAAGAATATGATGCAAGCGCTGGAGGCGAGTCTGCGCCGCCTGAACACCGACTACATTGATCTGTATTGGCTGCACGCTTGGGACTTCCTGACGCCCATTGAGGAAGTAATGCGTGCCTTTGATGACATGGTGCGGCAGGGCAAAGTGCTGTACATCGGCATTTCGGATACGCCGGCGTGGGTTGTCTCTATAGCGAACACCCTTGCCGATCTGCGCGGCTGGACGCGCTTTACAGGCTTGCAAATCCGCTATAGCCTAGCCGACCGTGCCGCCGAGCGCGACCTGCTGCCAATGGCGCGTGCGCTGGAGATTGCCGTGACGCCGTGGAGCATTCTGGGCGCAGGTGTGCTGACGGGTAAATACAACGCGGGCAGCGCAGGTGTGCAAGGGCGCGCTGCGCAATGGAACATCTCGGAGCGGGCGCTGAGCATTGCCCGTGAGGTTGGCGCGGTTGCTGAGGAAATCGGCGCGACGTCTTCCCAAGTGGCAATTGCCTGGCTGCGCCAGCAGCGCGGCGTGATCATACCACTGCTTGGCGCACGCACGGTTGATCAACTGACGGATAATCTCGGTGCGCTCTCGGTCACGCTCACCGATGAACACATGGCGCGTCTTGAGGCAGTCAGCCGCCTTGAGCTAGGCTTCCCGCACGACTTTTTGGCGAGCGGCGAAGTGCGCGGGCTGGTCTATGGTGGCACCCACGATCAAATAGACGCCCAACAGCGCTAGCTGGCACGCAATCGGCGGAAGTGGCGCTTGCCTCAAACGCCCGCCTCAGCCCCTATGGCGTGGCGGTGGGGCGCGGCGTGTTGGTGGGCGGCGCGCTGCGCCGTTCGCTTGGCGTTGGTGAAGGCGTTGGGGTGGCGGAAGGCGTTGCCGTGCGGGTTGGCGTTGCGCTAGGGCGTTCGCCCGGACGGCGTGGGCTGCTGGTTGGGGTGGGTGCGGCTGCCGAACCAAGCCTGCCCCAAGTGGGCGCGCTGCTGATGGCGATCAAAAAGGTGCGCGCATCGTCCGCTGCGGGCAAGTTTCGCCAGTAGAGTTGGGTCACGGGTGCCTCGCGGCGCAGTTCACCACCGGAGACGTTGTTCACGAAGGCATCTACCAAGCGTTTGGCGCTCTGCACCACGCTGAACAACACGCCTGATCCATCAGGGCTGGGCGCAATACGCCCGATGGCGCGCCCTTCGCCGCTAAAATGTAAGACAACGATGCCTGTAGCGAAGTCTACTTCCCACAACTGCACTTCATAGACCGCTAGGCGTAGCGGAAAGGCGCCAAAGAGCGCCAAACCACGTGCGGCGTCCCCTTCGCTGACGGTTGCCTCTTCCTTGAGCGTTGCCGTCGCATAGAAAAAGCCACTGCCATCCGCCCGCCAGGCAAGCTGATCGGCAGGCAGCGGCGTTTGAATGCGCTCTAAAGCGCCTGTTTGCAGGTTGAGGCGCACTAACTGCGGCGAGTCTTCTGCCGTTAGCAAACCGAGCAGCGCCTTGCCATCGGGCGAGAGCTGAGCGCGCCGCAATTCAGCATTAATCAGCGTGCTTTTGCCCTCACGCAGCTGTGCTATGCCAACCCCACAGCGCAGCGAATAATAGAGCGCATCGCCTGCCCACGCCAGCACTGCCGCGTTGCCTTCTGCGCCCGTCTCTGCCCAATATAGGCGATCAGCAGGATCGTTGCTCAGCGTTGGGCAGTCGGCAAGCTCTGCCAGCGTTTCGCCCAGATCGCGCACCCTAAGATCAGGGAGCTGAACGGCACGCAGTTGCAGCCTGCCCGCCGCCTGTGCCATATATGCCAGCAAGCTGCCATCCGCAGACCAAGCGGGCGGATAGCCTTCTGCCACATCATCCGCGATCTGCTGTGTGGCGCCATTGGCTGTGGCAGCCAACCAGAGCGTGCGCTGCGTTGGATCGGTGAAGGCGATCAGGGTGCCATTGGGCGAGAGGGTCGGGTAGCGGTAGCTGCGTCCGTTTGCCGCGCCTTGCGTAATGGCTTTGCCGGGCAGATCGGCAAGGGTGCCAACATAGACGTTGCCGCCGAACAGGTGCGCGATGAGCGCCAAAGGCGAGCTGTTCGGCAGTTCGATGGCGCTGCCATTCTCACCGCCGCTAACGGTGGTTGGCGAAAATTCGTTAACGATCTGCCCGTAAACATCTGCCCAAGCGCTGAAGGCAGCCTGTGGCGCAAACTGAGCAAGGCGGTAAGCCTGCCCATAGGCAATGAAAAAGGTGACGCGGTATTGGCGCGGTGTGCCATCGGTGCAGGGCGCGATGAATGACGCGCTTAAGCCGTTCCGCCGAATGGCAATGCGCTCCGGCGAGAGATCAACACGGATGAAGGTGCGCGTATATTCGCTGAGCAGGTCTTCAAAGGTGCGGTTGCCTGCTGCGCCAAGCGCCGCCGCGATCATACCCGCCTCAGAGCAAACGGGCGTGCGCCCTGCCCCAAAATAGACGTCTACGCCGCGCTCGGTCACCTCCCAGAAATTTGGGTAAGGCACGCTAAACTGCTCGCTGCGGTAAAGCGCCAAGCCAATCGGCGGTGGATCGTCTTGGGCGGTGGCGGGTGGCAAGCTGAGCAGCAGCAAGGCAGCGATCAGGCACAGGCTAAGCCAATGGCGCACAAGGGCGCGAGCGGGCAAACAAGTCATGGGCGGTCTGTCTCGCAGGGCATTCGTTCGATTTTTCTCAACCGCCCTAGCATACCCGCCGTGCGGTGCATAAACAAGGGCGGATTGAGCAACGTAGGGTAAGCGCCTAGCAAGCACAGCCTAACGCTGCGCTCCGCCGAGCGGTGCTTAAGCCGTTGCGGCGCGGCGATTTGCCTGATTCACAAATGGAATCTCACCGTTTTCCCAAGAGACCAACAGCGGCACCGCGATGAAGATCGAGCTGTACGAACCGCTGAGCAGACCGATCAGCAAAATGCCGACGAACTGCTGAATCGAACTGGTGGTGAGGATGAGCAGCGCCACCAACACAAAGCCCACAGCGATCTGCGTCATCAGCGAACGCTGAATCGTTTCCAGCAGGCTGCGATTGACGATCAGCTCGTAGGGTTCACCGCGGTGGCGCACATCATTTTCACGAATGCGGTCAAAGACCACAATCGTATCCTGCACCGAGTAGCCAACCACTGTTAGCACGGCTGTCAGGAACAGGGCATCTGCCTCCCAGCCTGCCACTAAGCCCATGATGGACATCGCGCCAAGCATGACCAGCACATCATGCACCATCGCCACCAACGCCGTGACGCCATAGCGGAAGGAGTGCTTGAGCTTGCGGAAGGCAACGGCAATCCAAAACAGCACCAAGCCGCTGGCGACAAGGGTTGCCACCAACGCGGCATTGGTGACCTCATTGCCAACGATGGGCGAGACCTCGCTAAAGTTCTCACGGAAGCGCTGTGCATCAAAGGTCAGGTTGAGCTGCGTGCCAAGTTGGGTCAGGTTTTCTGCAATGGCGTTGATCTGTTCAGCGCTGTCATCGCCAAAGTTGGCGCGCACCTGCCAAGTGTAGGTTTCGCCAATGCCCACGCGCTGCGCGGTGACATCGCTCAGCCCGGCGGCGGTAAACGCATTCTGGATGGCGCTGCCCGTCAATGTGCCGGGTGTTAGCCCCTGCACAGGCGCGAATTCAAGCTGAAAGAGCGCGCCACCAATGAAATCAATGCTCAGACGGATGATCGAGCGCTCCCGATAGGTTTGCGTGGAGATCACCATCGCCACGATGCCGCCCAAGATCACAAGAATTGAGATCAGGTAGTAGAGGCGGCGGCGTTTTACAAAGTTAACCATGGGTGTATGTTCTCGCTTTCTTGGTTATTGCCCAAACAGCTTGGTGCGTGCCAAACGCTCGCCACCAATGGCAAGGATCACATTCAAAAAGACGCGGGTGACCACCACCGCCGTGAACAGGTTGATGACCAAGCCAATGATCAGGGTGATGGCAAAGCCGCGCACCGCACTAGCGCCAAACTGACCACCAAAGAAGTAGAGGATCATGGCGATCATGATGGTGGAAATGTTCGAGTCGCGGATGGTCGTCCAAGCGCGGGAGAAGCCGAGATCAACCGCCTTGCTGAGTTTTCGCCCGGCGCGCAGCTCTTCCTTCACGCGCTCGAAGATCAGGATGTTGCCGTCAATGGCGGAGCCAATCGAGATCAGGAAGCCGGTGATGGCTGAGAGCGTCAGCGTCACGGGGATGTATTTGTAGAGCGCAAAGTTGATCATCCCGAACAGAATCAAGGCAAGCGCAGCCGCCAGACCGCCCACACGGTAGTAGAGGATCAGGAAGAGGAAGATGGTCAGGATGCCAAGCGCGCCGGCGCGCACGGCTTGCGCCACGGATTCCGCGCCGAGCGTTGCGCCCACCTGCTCACGCGATTCGATGCTGAGCGAGACGGGCAATGCACCCGAACGCAACTGCACGGCGAGCGAAACCGCCTCTTCGCGGGTGAAGTTGCCCGTGATCTCGCCACCATCATCAAGGCGGGCTTGAATGGTGGGTGCGCTCAGCACTTCGCCATCCAGCACGATTGCCAGCGGCTGCCCGATGTTGGCACCCGTGTGTGCCGCGAAGGCTTGCGCTTCGGGGCTGCCGCTGTTCAGATCGAAGCCGACCACATACTGCGTGCCAGTCTGACCGCCCAACCGTGCTTGGGCATCGCGCAAGCCGGCGCCCGTCATGACGGTGTTAAAGGGCAAATTCGTGCAAGGGTTCAGCAATGGGTTTGCCTTGCTGCCCGGCTGTTGCGGATCAGGGGTTGGTTCAGCGGTAGGCTCGGCAGTTGCCTCAGGCGTAGCAGCCGCTTCCGCCGTCGCTTCAGCGGTTGGCGCTGCGGTCGGGTCAGCAGTTGCTTCCGCTGTTACTGCGGCGGTCGCTTCTGCCGTTGCCTCAGGCGTGGCAGCCGCTTCCGCCGTCGCTTCAGCGGTTGCCTCAGGCGTAGCGGCTGTTTCCGCCGTCGCTTCGGCGGTAGGCGCTGCTGTGGCAGCAGGTGCCTGATCACGGAGTGCCTGCTGACGGTTGGTCAGGATGTATGTGCCGGGCGGCGGCATAGGCGCCGTGCAGCCACCGATGGCGGCAAAGTCCACAAATTCCAACAGCGCCGTCTGGCGGATGAGGTCAATTGCCGCATCGGGATTTTGAATGCCGGGCAGTTCCACGATAATGCGGTTGCTGCCGGCGGTTTGTACGATAGGTTCCGCCACACCAATGGCATTCACACGCCGATCAATGACGCGGCGGACTTCTTCCATTTGTTCGGGCGTAACGTCGTCTTGATCGGCGCGCATTAGGACGCGCACGCCGCCTTGAATATCGAGACCGGGGCGCACTTCAATAGGGCGACCAAACAAGCCCGCATTGGGCAGAATCATGTAGGTGCAAAGGGCGGCTATGGCGATCACAATCGCCAGCCATGCACCAGTTCCTCTTTGCATAGGCGTCAAAGTTCCCTTCAGATTGGTTCAAACGAATTCAGCGAAAAACTAAGGCATGGTGCGGCGCGCAACGCGCCACACTAAAGTCTGTTAGCGTGGATGTAGGGTTGGCGGCGCACGGCGGCGCGGTTGTGCCGCTGCATAGCCGCAGCAGCCGATCAGGATCACACGGGCGATGTGGGGCGCTACACCAAGCGCACGTGGGAAGGTAGCCAGCGCGCTGTGATGCAACGGCGTTGTGCCAGCCGTCAGTGTGCCAGTGCCACCGAACGCAGCGCGCCACTGGGCAAAAGCGGCAAGGATGCCAAGCATGAGGGCGGGCTGTGGTGTGCGGGCAAGGTGGGCAGGTGGCAGGGCATCCGCTATGGGCAAAAAGTCGTTATGCGGTGGCAAGTCGGGTTGGCGTGCTGCGTTCTCTGCGCTGAGCAAGGCAAGGCGCGGCGCAAAAACAAGGCTGGCAGCCAGCACAACGAATAACTTACGCATACGGCACACAGTTTCCCAAGCGAAGGCGCGGCAAGCCACAAATACGCTTGTCGCCCACGATCCGCGCCATTCTAGCGCAAGGCAGCACGTAAGGCAAGTCGGAGTCTCTGGGCGTACGGAACGCATTCAGGCTAAGGCGTTCCCAAGCTGCCTCCCGCCTCAACCTTGCCGCCGCAATCGAACAGGTGTACAATTAGGGATGGCATGTCACACGCGGCACTGGCTCATCCACCGAGCCGCTAACGTCTGTACCGCATTCTAGGCAGAGGATTTTTGGCAGCTATGGTGCAAGAAAAAATCATCGTGCGTGGCGCACGCGAACACAACCTCAAGAACGTGAATGTTGAACTTCCACGCAACAAGCTAATCGTGATCACAGGCTTATCGGGCAGCGGTAAATCCTCGCTTGCCTTCGACACCATCTTTGCTGAAGGGCAGCGCCGCTATGTTGAATCCCTCTCTGCCTATGCGCGGCAGTTCGTTGGGCAAATGGAAAAGCCCGATGTAGACCAGATCGAGGGGCTTTCGCCCGCCATCTCGATTGATCAGCGCGGCGTGAGCGCTAACCCACGCTCGACGGTTGGCACCGTCACCGAGATTTACGACTATCTGCGCCTGCTCTACGCCCGCATTGGCGTGCCGCACTGCCCAACCTGCGGCGCAGAGGTAAAGGCGCAGAGCGCACAGCAAATTGTGGAACAGATCGAGGCGATGCCCGACGGCACGCGCATTCAGGTGCTGGCGCCCCTCATCAAAGACCGCAAAGGGCAGCACGAGAAGGTTTTTGAGGATGTGCGAAAGGCGGGCTTCGTCCGTGTGCGCGTGGATGGTCAAGTGCGCGATGTGGATGAGGAGATCAAGCTGGCACGCTATGAGATGCACACCATTGAAGTCGTGGTAGATCGCTTGGTCATCCGCCACTTTGCCGATCCGAACGGGGAAGAGGCACAATCGGCACGCTCACGCCTGACCGACTCGGTCGAGACGGCGCTCGATATGGGCGACGGCATCGTGATCATCAACGATGTGAGCGATCCGAACGCGCCGCGTGATGTGCTGTTCAGCGAGAAGCTGGCGTGCGTGTTCGGGCATGGCTCATTTCCAGAGATTGAGCCGCGCACCTTCTCGTTCAATTCGCCGCACGGCGCCTGCCCGCAATGCCAAGGGCTTGGCGTGCGCCTAGAGATCGACCCGACCCTGATCGTGCCGAACCCTGATCTTGCGTTGGAAGACGGTGCCATCAGCGAGCTGGCATGGACGACCGACAGCGACTCTGCCAGTATGCAGGTTTTGCTCAGCATCGCCCGCGAGAACAAAGTGCCAACCAACAAGGCATGGCACAGCCTGACCGACAAGCAGCGCGAGATTATCCTCTATGGCACTGGTGAGCGGCGCTATACCATTCATTTCAACGGCAGCGATGGCACACCCCGCCAATGGACAATGCGCTGGGAAGGCGTCAGCCATGCCGTCCAACGCCGCTATGAGCAAACCGACTCCGACTTTATGCGCGAACGCTACCAACGCCTCATGTCTGAGCGCCCTTGCCCTGCCTGCGAAGGCAGACGCCTGCGCTCGGAAGCGCTTGCCGTCACCATTCATCACTTGAACATTTACGAGGCGGGCAAACTTTCCATGCTGCAATTGCGTGAATGGGTAACTGCGCTGAGTGGCAGCCCTGATCAGCCTGCTGTGTTGAACGACCGTGAGCGCACCATCGCCCATCAGGTGCTGAAAGAGATTCGGGAGCGCGTCAACTTCCTGATTGATGTTGGGCTGGATTACCTGAACCTCTCGCGTGCTTCTGGCACGCTCAGCGGCGGCGAGGCACAGCGCATTCGGCTTGCAACACAGATCGGCAGCCAACTGACCGGCGTGCTGTATGTGCTGGACGAGCCGTCCATCGGCTTGCATCAGCGTGACAATGCACGCCTGATCCGCACCCTAGAGCGTATGCGCGATTTGGGCAACACGCTGCTGGTTGTGGAACATGACGACGAGACAATGCGCGCTGCTGATTGGATTGTGGACTTAGGGCCGGGCGCCGGGCAGCACGGCGGGCAGATTGTGGCGGAAGGCACCCCTGAGCAGATCATGGCGCACCCTGAGAGCATCACCGGTGCTTATCTCAGCGGGCGCAAGCGCATTGCCATCCCAACCATGCGGCGAAACGGCAACAGCAAGGTGATCAGCATTCGCGGCGCACGCGAGAACAACCTAAAAGATGTCTCGGTAGATATTCCGCTTGGCAAGTTGGTCGTGATCACCGGCGTGAGTGGCAGCGGCAAATCCTCGCTGCTGATCGAGATTCTCTACAAGCGGCTGGCGCAAGTGCTAAACGGCGCACGCGAACGGGCGGGCGCGCATGAGCGTATTGAAGGGCTGGAGGCAGTGGATAAGATCATCAACATTGATCAGACGCCTATCGGGCGCACGCCGCGCAGCAATCCCGCCACCTACACCAAGATGTTCGATCACATCCGTAACTTGTTTGCCGAAATGCCTGAGAGCAAGGTGCGCGGCTATGGGCCCGGGCGTTTCAGCTTCAATGTGAAGGGCGGGCGCTGCGAGAACTGCGAAGGGCAAGGGCAGTTGCAGATCGAAATGCAGTTCCTGCCGAACGTCTTTGTGACCTGTGATGTGTGCCACGGCGCACGCTATAACCGTGAGACGCTCCAAGTGCGCTACAAGGGCAAAAACATCGCCGAAGTGTTGGCGATGACTGTGAGCGAAGGCATCAGCTTCTTTGAGAACTTCCCGACCATTGCGCGCCCGCTGCAAACCTTGGAGGCGGTTGGCTTAGGCTACATTCGGATCGGGCAGCCTGCGACGACGCTCAGCGGTGGCGAGGCGCAGCGCATCAAGCTGAGCCGCGAACTCTCTAAGCGCGGCACGGGCAAAACGCTCTATGTGTTGGATGAGCCGAGCGTTGGGCTGCACGCCGCCGACGTGGATCGCCTGATCAGGGTGCTGAATGCGCTGGTTGATCAAGGCAATACGGTGGTGGTGATTGAGCATAACCTAGACATCATCAAGGTTGCCGACTGGCTGATCGATATGGGCCCTGAAGGCGGCGACCGCGGCGGTGAGGTGATCGCGGTTGGCACACCGGAAGAGATCGCCGCCACCGAACGCAGCTATACAGGGCAGTTCTTGGCAGACTATCTGGTGGGTGTGAAATGAGGGCTTGCTGCCCATCGTGCGCGGTGTGAGGTGGCAAACTGCTCAGCAGGTCGGAGTGTAAGCCTGCCTGCTGAGCAAAAACACTCTCTAAATTTGCGGTGTTTTGCCGCATCGAATGCCTTTTCTGCTTGCCCTCAGCCCCCAATTAAAGGTAAGATGTGTACAAAGCGCTAGGCGTGTTAAAGGCAAGCGAGTGAGAAAAGGCAAACGATGCTTTGGATAACCCAAACATTACCTACCTACTGCTGATTGTTGGGCTGTGGACAAGCGTTTTCGGGCTGTATATTCCCGGCACCGGCGTTGTGGAAATCTTGGCGGCGATTGCGATGGGTGGTGCGTTGCTGGCGCTGGCGGCAAACCCTGCCACCAACTGGCTGTTTGCTGTGCTGCTGGGCGCGGGCGTCTTAAGCTATCTGTTGCTGCCACTGTATCGGCGGGAATGGGCGCGTTTCGCCTTGCTTGGCTTGCTCTTGCAGGCGATTGGTGGGCTATTCCTCTTTACGGAGATGCTGGTCTCGCCTGTTTTGATCGGCGTCACAGTGGCAATTTCGTTTGGCATCTACCAATTGGTGCTGCTGCCCTTTCACCGCAAGCAAACCAGCGAGCCAGTGGTTGGGGATGACGAACTGCTTAGCGGCGCGTTTGGCTACGTCGTCAAACCGCTCGATCCCGTTGGCACGGTGAATGTAAACAGCGAACTTTGGACAGCCTACAGCAATGAGGCGTTACCTGCGGGCGAGTATGTGCAGGTGGTTGCCAAAGAAGGTTTGCGGCTCTATGTGGCACGTGCCAAACACAAACATGCACCGCGCCTTGCTGCTGAGGGGGCTGAACCGCCGCCCGATTTACCGCTGGAGGCAAAGGCATTGCGCGAAGAGGACGACGCGCTGCGTTGAGAACCGATTTGGAGGAAAGTAGCTATGTTAGGACAAACCGATCTGACCGTTGAGCAGCTGCCAACCATTGTCATTGTGGTGTTGGCATTGCTGCTGCTGCTGGTTGTGCTGCGTTCCGTCCGCATTGTGCCAGAGTTCGAGCGTTTGGTGATCCTTGCGCTTGGGCGTTTTGCGGGCGTGCGCGGACCGGGCATTGTGCTGGTGCTGCCTTGGGAAAACGCCGCAAAGGTGGATTTGCGCGAACGCTTCCTTGAGATTCCACGCCAGACTGCCATCACGAAAGACAATGCGCCCATCTCCATTGACTTCCTCGTCTACTATCGCGTTGTTGATCCTAAGCGTTCCATTTTGCAGGTTGATAATGTGGTCAGTGCTTCGCTCAACATCGCCACAACGACGCTCCGCGCCGTCATCGGCGATATCACCCTAGATGATGTGCTGGCAAAGCGTGAAGAAATCAACGACAAGCTGCGCGTCAAACTGGATGAGATCACGGAGCGCTGGGGCTTGAAAGTGACCAGCGTTGAAATCCGTGAGATTGAGCCGCCGCGCGATGTGCAAGACGCGATGAACCGCCAAATGACAGCCGAGCGCACGCGCCGCGCTATGGTGACGCAGGCAAGCGGCGAGCGCGAGTCCGCGATCATGGTGGCGGAAGGGCAGAAGCAGTCCGAAATCTTGAAGGCGGAAGGGCAGAAGCAATCCGAAATTCTGAAGGCAGAAGGCGAGCGCCAAGCCCAAGTGTTGCGCGCACAAGGCTTTGCCCTTGCTTTGCAAGCCATCTATGAACAGGCAAAAGATGTAGACGCCAACACCATGGCGTTGCAATACATGGAAGCCTTGAAGGCGCTCGGCGCCAGCGAGGCGACCAAGTTCGTGCTGCCGATGGAACTGACCACCATCATGCAAAAAGTGATTGGCACGATGGCAAATGGCAGTGTTCACAGCGCAGCGGAAGGCACACCGCCCGTCTCTGAGGTGCGCCGCATCGTCACCCAATAACAGCCACACAAACAATGCGCCGAGCGAACAACTCGGCGCATTGAGCTATTCAGGGATTTCTTCCGGGTCTGGCACCACGCCGCCATCCAACACTTCCGAGTTGAACAGCTGCGCCGTCTGCGCTTCGAGCGCGTAATCGCGCCACGCAAATGACCCGCCGCGTGTGAACAGCACACGGTCACCCGTTGGCGCGTCTAAGCGCTCATCAGCCGCAATCAAGGCGCCGGCAGCGCGCAAGGCGGGAAACAGACGATAGAGATGCGCGGTTGCATCATAGGCGATGATGGGCTGCGCCTGACTGCCGCTCAGCAGCAGGTGTGCCACAGAACGCACAATCAGATCATGATCAGTATCGTGGTTCACACGGATGAGGGTATCCGTGTGGCTATCTATTTCAAAGTCCATCGTGCCGTTGCGCCACACATCAATGACCGGTAGACCGACGAGCAGGTGCGGCAAGCTGGACATATTGTCAATGAAGAAGACTGCTTGACGTGATGGATCACGGTGCTTGAGCAATGCCTCATCACGGTCAATGCTTCTCCAGCCAGAGAGAAAAGTCAGCATGGGCTAGGCTACCATCTTGTGCAACTTAATTGGACGATCTTGTAAAACACTGGTTGCCCAAACTGTATTTTACTCACACTATATAGTATATCTTACAGCAAAGGACGTTTGTGTGCCTCGCAACTTCATCAGAAAGGTATAAAAATTTCGCAACCCTTTTTATTCTAACGCGCAGAGCAAGCTGCGCCAACTACGGAACGCCTACGCTCAGCCTTCTTTCAAGACGCGCAGCCGCGTTGGATTGGCACGCAGCCATAGCCCACCGCCAAGCTGAACACCGCCCACTTTTCGCAGGCGTTCCACAAAGCGGATGGCTGCCTCCACACGCTCAAAGCTCAGCTCGTGATCAGGTGCAAGATGCGCTACAGCAGCGCGCAGCCACAGGCGGCGCAGTGCCAGCGGCAAGCCTAAGAACTCCTCACGGCGGATGCTGGGCGGCACATAGGGCGGCAAACTTGCCAAGAGCGCCGCGTAATCTTCGCGGAGTGTGGCAGCCATGCGCGCCAAACTCGCCACCACAGACGGATTAATCTCGCGCAGCAGCGGCAGGATGGCGTGGCGCACCTTGTTGCGTGCATAGTTCAGGTCAGCGTTGCTGGGATCATCGCACGGTGTGATGCCAAGCGCCGCCACATAGCCCACCAGATCGGTGTGCGGCACTGCCAGCAGCGGACGCACCAACCGAACGCCTTCCCGTTCGCTGCGTGGCAGAATGCCGCGTAAACCGGCTAAGCCGCTGCCGCGAATCACGTGCAGCAGCACCGTCTCCGCCTGATCATCAAGGTGATGCCCTGTGGCGATACATGCCGCACCGATTTGCGCGGCGGTCTCGCGCAGAAAGGCATAACGCGCACGGCGGGCGGCTGCCTCTGTGCCAAGCCGCCAAGCCGTTGCCAAGCGCGGCACATCCGCGCTGCCGACCGTGCAGGGAATCTGCCACGCAGCGGCGATCTTTGCCACAAAGGCGGCATCTTCTGCGCCCTGCCTGCCGCGCAACCCATGATCGAATGTCGCGGCATGGAGTGTAACGCCCAAATCAGCGCGCAGGGCATTCAAAATATGCAGCAGCGCCAACGAATCCGCGCCACCTGAGACCGCCACCAGCACGCGCTCACCGCCCGCGAATAGCCCTTCAGCGCGGCAAAATGCCCGCACCTCTTCCAGCAACCCTAACATAAGAAATTTTTAATCATTCGGCAAGTTGCCGCCATTTGCGCTATGATGATAGGGCATTCTAACCCGAAAGTGAGCGCACCGATAGCCTGAAGCCGTGTGTGCCTCTATGTGAAGTATGGCTATGCCCGAACCGATGATAGTTGAACAAGCGCGCTATCCACGCGCTGACTATGCCGCTGAACAGCACCTCACCCTGCTAAAGCTCAGTTTGGGCTGTGTTGGCATCAGCATGATCTTATTCACCAGCCTTGCCTTTTTGGTGCTGATTATCACGCCCATGTGGTTTCGCAGCCTGCCCACCAGCGAACAGGTGATTTGGATGAACCGCGTGCCGCTGCTAGAGGCATTCAAGCCGACCCGCGTCTACAGCGCTGATGTGCTGCCCACGGCTGCCAGCAGGGATGAGGATGCGCTTGCCCTGCTGGCAACGGCTGAAGCAAGCCCGACCGCCGCCGTTGAAAGTGGCACCTTGCAAGCGGGCGGCGATGGCGAGAACATCGCCGCGGCGAACCCAACCCGCGGCTTGCCAAACACGCCCTCCCGACCGGGACCAACCTCTGTGCTGATGACCAACACGCCGGTCATCGCGGCGATTGCCGCCACACCAACGCCCTTCCCAACTTTCTCGCTAGACGCGCTGCCCACAGCAACCGCCACACCCACCCTGCCGCCTTCGCCGGTGCCAACCGAAATCCCTGTGCCGGTGGCATGGCAAGGCGAAGGCTTCCGCTTTGTGCAGCAGACCTGGAACACCTGCGGCCCTGCCAACCTGACCCAAGTGCTTTACTACATGGGCTGGCGCGGCACCAAAGATGAGCTGATCCAATACCTGAAGCCCAGCACCGAAGATCGCAACGTTAGCCCGTGGGAGATGGTCAACTACGTCAATGAACACCTCAACGCCGAGCGCAACATACCGCTTAAGGCGCTCATGCGCGTTGGCGGCGACCTCAACCTGATCAAGCGGCTGGCTGCCAACGGCTTCGGCGTCATCTTAGAGAAGGGCTATTTTGTGGCAGGCGAAGGCTGGATGGGACATTACCTGACCATTCAGGGCTATAACGATACGCGCGGCGAATTCCACGTGCTGGATACCTATCGTGGTGCGCGCTGGGAACGCTACAACGAGATTGATGAACGTTGGCAGCAGTTCAACCGCCTCTATATCGTCGTCTATCCACAAGCGCGTGAGCGCGAACTTGCCGTGCTGCTCGGCGCGCATCAGGATGTGACCTACAGCATCCAGCACGCGCTGAGCCGTTCCAAAGAAGAAGCCTCCGTCCAGCCTGATAATCCTTTTGCATGGTTTAACATGGGCAGCAGTTACGTGCTGCTGCGCGATTATCGCAGTGCGGTGCGCGCCTTTGACCGTGCGCGCAGCGTTGGCGCAGGCTTGCCGTGGCGCATGTTGTGGTATCAGTTCACCATGTATGAAGCCTATTATTTCGCCGGGCAGTATAGCGAGGTGATCGCGCTTGCCGATGCCACGCTTGGCACCTCCAGCGACCTTGAGGAATCGCACTATTGGCGCGGCATGGCGCTGGCAGCGCAAGGCAATATGGAAGAGGCGCAGCGCGCCTTCCGCCGCGTGCTGAACATCAACCCGCGCTACACGCCCGCCGCCGACCGCCTCGAAGAAATTCGGACAGGGCGCTTCCGCCCACCGAGCCTGTCCTAGCGCCATGCCACGCCTTGCCTACATCGGCGCGTTCAGCCCAACGTATCCGCGCAATCAGGTGCTGCGGGCAGGCTTAGCGGCGCACGGCTACGAGGTGATCAGCGCACCGCTCAGCCAGCAGGGCAGCACGCTGCGAAACGTGCCGTACCTGTGGCAGTCCATGCGCCGCACCCGCGCCGATCTTTACCTGCTGGCAGAGTTCAACCAACTTCTAGCACCTTTCGCCCTGATGATGGGCAGCTTGCTGCGCCGTCCCGTGTGGGTGGATTACATGGTTGGCTTGTATGACGCCCAGATTTTGGATCGGGAGACGGCAGGCGCGCACGGCGGGCGTGGGCGCACCTACCGCGCCATAGATGCTTGGAACATTCGCCGTGCGCGCCGCATCTTCACCGATACAGCAGCGCACAAGGCGTTTTTCGCACAGTACGTTGGCGCGGCGGCGCAGCGTTTGGCGGTGGTGCCGGTTGGCGTCTACGATGTGTGGTGGTCGCCTCAGGTGCAGCCCGTGGGCAAGGTTGCCGAGCAGTGCTTGGTGCAGTTCTTTGGCAGTTATATTCCTTTTCACGGTGTGGAGGTCATCCTAGCGGCTGCCAAACAGCTTGAATCAGACTCGCACCTGCACTTCGAGCTGATCGGGCGTGGGCAGACTTTCGCGGCGATGCAGCAACGCGCCGAGCAGCTCGCCCTCACCAACCTGACCTTCACACCGCCCATTCCCGCGCCCGATCTGCCGTCGGCTGTTGCCCGCGCCGATATTTGCTTGGGCGTCTTTGGTGCGCGCGCCAAGACCGATTACGTCGTGCCGAACAAAGTTTTCCAGTGCTTGGCGCTGGGCTATCCGCCGTGATCAGCGGCTTGCCCAGCGCTGGCTGCCCACTTCCGCGCCAACGAACACCTGATCAGCATCCCACCCAACGACCCTGCGGCATTGGCGGCTGCCATTCGCGCCCTTGCCGCCGACTCCGCGCTGCGGGAACGCTTGGGCGCTGCCGCCGCCACGCATGTTCAGGCGCACTACGCGCCCTATGCAGTGGCGGGGCGGCTGCTGGCGGGTTTGCCCAACCCGCCCACACCTTGACATTCCGCCGCGCCGCTGTTATCATTCCCGCCCAATAGCCAAGCTAAAAACGGCTCTTATCCAGAGCGGCAGAGGGAAACAGCCCGATGAAGCCGCAGCAACCCCCGAAGCATCGGGAAGGTGCTAACGCTGGCAGCATGTTCGGCTGAACGATGAGAGCAGCGCCCACCTTTTACCCGCCCTGCGCGCTGACTTTCGCCTACCTCATCTCTGCCATCGGCTGGATGTGTGCCGCTGCATTCACCTTGCAAGGAGTATAAATTCGTGTCCAACAACCTAACCTTCATGCGCGCTCCCCAGTTCTTTTACACCTCCGAGTCGGTCACTGAAGGGCACCCGGATAAAATGTGCGACCAAATCTCGGACGCCATCTTAGACGCCCTGCTTGAAAAAGACCCCATGTCTCGCGTGGCGTGCGAGACTGCCACCACCACCGGCTTAGTCGTCGTCATTGGCGAGATCACCACCAACGCCTATGTAGACATCCCCACCATCGTGCGCGACGTGGTGCGCGGCATTGGCTACACACGCGGCAAGTTCGGCTTTGATGCGGATACGTGTGGCGTGATGGTCTCTATCAAAGAACAGTCAGGCGATATTGCTCAGGGCGTGGACAAAGCGCTTGAAAGCCGCACCCTCTCTGACGACGAGATTGATCGCATCGGCGCAGGCGATCAGGGCATGATGATCGGCTTTGCCTGCGATGAAACGCCCGAATTGATGCCGCTTTCGATCTCGCTCTCGCACCGTTTGGCGCGCAAATTGGCAGAGGCGCGCAAGACGGGCGTGTTGCCGTGGCTGCGTCCGGATGGCAAGAGCCAAGTGACGGTTGAATATGCACACGGCAAGCCCAAGCGCGTGGATACCGTGCTGATCTCCACCCAGCACGCCCCAGAGGTGACTCAGGAGCAGATCCGCGAGGCGGTCATCGAGTGCGTCATCAAGCCCACCATTCCCGATGACCTGCTGGATGCCAACACCAAGATTTTCATCAACCCGACCGGGCGCTTTGTGGTTGGCGGACCGTTGGGCGATGCCGGCTTGACGGGACGCAAGATCATTGTGGATACCTACGGCGGCGTGGCGCGGCACGGCGGCGGTGCCTTCAGCGGCAAGGATGGCACAAAGGTAGACCGCTCGGCTGCCTATATGGCGCGTTATGTGGCAAAAAACGTGGTTGCCGCCGGCTTGGCAGATCGCTTTGAGTTGCAGGTTTCCTATGCCATTGGCGTGGCACGCCCGCTTTCGCTGGCAGTCGAGACCTACGGCACGGGCAAAGTCTCGGACGAGGTGATCGAGAACCTGATCCGCAAGCACTTCGACCTGCGCCCGGCAGCCATCATCCGCGACCTTGATCTGCGGAAGCCGGGCTTCCAGCGCGTGGCAGCCTACGGTCACTTTGGGCGCGATGATCTGGGTGTGACGTGGGAGCGCACCGATAAGGCAGCCGCGCTGCGCGCCGATGCCGGCTTGTAAAACGGCTCCTTGCAGGGATCAAACCCAAGCATTAGTGTTGTGGCGGCAGGATCACCTTAGCAACCTGCCGCCGCGCCGCTTCTGTATCCCACAATGCTCACCAAACCGTGTACTCCTCAAAGCCTCTTCCTGAAAAATTCATAACTTTACACTGTTACATTCCGCGTTACTTCGGTTAAGATACCTATACCTGTTGTGGATGGGATAAAGAGGATATGCGCTGCCGAATGCAGATGATGTGGCTATGGCTCTTATTAGGCATGTTAAGCGCCTGCACTGCCACGCCTGCACCGCTTAAGGTTGCGGTCAGCATCTCGCTGGATGCACCACTTGGGCGGCAAATGCTGAATGCTATTCAGCTTGCCTTCGCTGAGAGCAGCGGCACGGTTGGCACGCACCGCCTTGAGCTGCTCATCTTCAATAGCAGCGACGCCGAGTCGCCCTATTCACCAACTTTAACCGCTCAGGCTGCCCAAAGCGTTGCTGCTGATCAGTCTGTGCTTGCCTTCCTCAGCTTCACCAGCGATCAGGTAAAAGCCTCATTGCCGATCACCAATCAGGCGGGCATGGTGCATCTTTCGCCAACTGCCACGTGGCCCGGGCTGACCAAAGTTGGCTTTGCGCCGGGCGAGCCGAGCCTCTACTATCCCGACGGCAAACGGACATTTTTCCGTGTGGTGCCAGCCGACGATGTGCAAGGGGTTGTGAGTGCGCGCTGGGCAGCCGCGCTCGGCGTGAAGACCGTTTTCATCTTGAGTGATGACAGTCTTTATTCAAACGGCTTGGCAGATATTTTCGCCGTGAATGCCCTTGATCTGGAGATACGGGTGATCGGGCGTGAGCAGTTCACCCAAGCCGACGCTGAACAAGTGGCGCGCATTCTCGCCGCCGCACCTGATCTGCTTTATCTGTCCACCACGGGCGGCAAAATTGCTGTGGCATACACATTGATTGAGCAACTGCGTGCTGAAGGCTTCACCGCGCCGATTATGGGCGGCGACGGGCTGATTGATACGACCTTCAGCGGCTTAGAGGCACTCGGCATGGTCTATGCGACACAGATTGCGCCTGATCCCTCACAGCTTGAGGATGCCGCCGACTTTGTGGCTGCTTTCCGCGCTCGCTACGGTGAACAGCCTTCACCCTTTGCGCTCAGCAGCTATGAAGCAACCAGAGTGCTGCTGCACGCTATTGCCCTTGCTCAGCCCAAGACGCGGCAAGGCGTGCTGGACGCAATGGGACAGCTAGGCAGCTACGAAGGTGTGCTTGGCAGGTGGCAATTTGATGCCAATGGCGATACAACGCTCACCGCCATTGGCGGATGGTGTATTGAAAATGGTGTTTGGCAGTTTCATCGGAACTTGCGCTAGAAAGTGATGACAGGCGCTATGCCGAATTGGGCGCAGACAAAGCACTCGCCACAGGTGGGCGAACAATCGATTGCCCGTCAGCTTAACCGCCGCTTGGGTTGGCTTAGCACGCTGGTGCTGGTTGTGATGTCCTTCGCCCTGCTGAGCGCCATGACCTCCACGCTCTTTTTCAGCCAACGGCTGCTGCTGGTGACGTTGGGCGAATCGGCGCGCACCTTTGATACGTTTCTTGGGACGGTGCTTGGCGATTTGCGCGCCACTGCTGATAATGTGGCACATAGCGATAACGCTGGGCGCGTGCTGCGCGATGCGCTTAACCGCACACCGCCGATCTTCAGCCTGACGCTGGCTGATCTAGAGGGTGAGATCATCGTGCAGCGGCGGCGTGTTGGAATGCCTGAGACACAGCCACTGTTAGAGCGCCCATGGGCAAGCGCCACCCAAAACGCCCAACTTTACGTGAGTGAGGTAGATATTACCCGCTTTGGTATGCCATTTGTGGATATCGCCCTGCCTGTGCGGAATGCTGATGGGCAACACTACGCCGATTTGATCGCCGAATTAGATTTAAGCGCGTTGCAAAACCTTGTGGCAGGCGTGCGCGTCCAAGAGTATGGCTATGCTTATTTGCTGAATGAAAGAGGCGAGCTAGTTGCCTACCGCGATCTGAGCGTGCTGCGGCAGGGCAAGACAATCACAGCGTTGACGGGCAGAAGTGTTGAGGACATTCTGCATTTGGGCGCCTTCCTGATTGCAGCAGGCTTAAATGGCGAGTTCGTCATTTCGGCAGGGCTGCGCCTGCAAAGCCTGCCGTGGGTGGTGGGGATGGAAGTGCCGGCGTGGCGCGCCTTGCAGCCTTATGTGCCTTTGCTCTTGATATATGCCGTCCTGTTCAGCCTGGGCATTGCTTTAGTGATCGGTGGTGTGCGTTTTGTGCGGCGGCGCATTAGTTTGCCACTTCGCAGCCTGCGCGAGGATGTGAGCCAATTGCAGCGCGGCAACATGCACCACCGCGCCAACCTTAGCCGCTTCCGCTATGATGAGATCGGTTTGCTGGCAGAGACGCTGAACGGTATGGCAGAACGCATCGAGACGCGCACAAAAGAACTGATCGCCGCCCATCAGGTTGCCCAAGAAAGCACGCGCCTAAAATCCGAGTTCCTCGCCGTGATGTCTCATGAGCTTCGCACGCCGCTCAACGCCTTGATTGGCTACAGCGGCGTGCTGCTGGATGGCATGGCGGGCAAACTGGATGCCGAGACGCGCAGTATGGTTGAACGCATTGACGCCAATGGGCATCGCCTGTTGGCGCTCATTAACGACGTGCTGGATATTGCCAAGATTGAGTCAGGGCGCATGACGTTGGTCGAACAGCCCGTTTCTCCTGCTGATCTGCTGCAACTGTGGCGCGCAGACATTGCTGTGCTTGCCCAGAAGAAAAACCTAAGCCTAACGATGGAACTTGATCCTGCCCTGCCAGAGATCATTTATGTTGATAAGGAGCGCCTGACGCAAATTGTGAGCAACCTGCTCTCCAACGCGGTCAAGTTCACCGAGAAAGGCGCAATCAGGCTGCACTGGTTTGCCTCTGATGCCGAACAAGTCATTTGTGTGAGCGATAGCGGCATTGGCATTCCAACACACGCCTTTGACTATATTTTCGAAGAATTTCGCCAGTTGGATAGCTCCACGCGGCGCGCTTATGGCGGCACGGGTTTGGGCTTGGCAATCGTGCGGAATTTATGTTACCTTATGGGCGGTTCGGTGCAGGTGGAAAGCACGCTTGGGCAAGGCAGCACCTTCACGGTGCGGCTGCCCTTAAAGTGCATTGGCAAGCCACCTGACGCAACACAAAGCTCAGAACGGCTTCACACAATACCTCATGATTAGCCAACAAACCAAACCGCTTGGTTAATTTTTATCATGGGTTGTCTTTGATTGATGTTGTAATCTCGCAATTCCACAAAAATTCGCGCTACAATAACCTTTACTATCCACAGTGGCAGACTTTAGGGATTGCTAGGTATGGTAGCCAACATCAGCGGCTTGGAGGTTGAAGGGCACATCTTGCTGGTGACTGCCCATGAGCGTCGGCGGCAAGCCGATCAAGTCTGGGTTGGGCAACATGCCTATGCTATCCAGCGCATCGCACCAAGCAGCCTTGCGGCACTGCGCGAGGCGATCAGCACTCACAAAAGCGATGTGCTGATCCTCGAGTTAGCAGCAGCCCAAACCTTCGGTGTGGAAGGCTGTGCCGCGCTCAAAAATACACCCAACGCGCCGCTGCTGCTGATCATCGCCCTGAACCCACCGCGCACCGCAGAGGCAGAACAGGCTGCCCTTGCGCTGGGCGCCGATGACACCCTTGACCTGCCATGGCGCCCCTCTGAAAGCCTGCCCCGTTTACGCAGCCTGCTGCGCTTGCGCCGCCAAGCCGAAACGCTGCGGAAGGAAAACCAACAACTGCGGCAAGCATTGGTGGAACACGATCTGCGCTTGAAGGTTGCCCTCACCACCTCCCACGAGTATAGCCTGCTGCGCGATAGCATTGTGCATAACGCCGTGCATGAGATGGGAACGCCGCTGCTACAGGTGAAAAGTTCCGTCTCGATGCTGGATGGCGCGGTGCGCGCCGCCTTTGAGGATAATAACCTTGAGGTGATGCTCGACTTTGCCAAGCAAGCGCTGACCCGCCTTGAGAATGTGCTGGAAAACTTCCGCCATTTGGCACGCTCGCTGGATATTCGCGCCGAACCGATCCGCTTAGAGGAATCGCTGAGCCTTGCCCTACGCACGCTGAGCCGCCGTTGGGCTTCTACCGATAAGATGCACCGCGTCAAGGTGCAGCATGGTGAACTGCCCACCGTGCTAGGCGATAAACAAGCCATTGCCCAAGTGCTGCAACAACTTATTGATAATGCCCTCAAGTTCAGCGCCGATGACCAGATGGTGGAAGTGATCGCACAGCCCACCGCCGAGGGTGTGCAGATCGCCGTTTGCGATCACGGCATTGGCATGGAGGCTGACCAGATCGGGCGCATTTTCAAGGAATTTTATCAGACCGAATCCGGCGCACGGCGGCGTTTTGAAGGCGTTGGCATCGGCTTGGCGATTGTCAAACTCATCCTAGACCGTTTAAGCGTGCCGATTCAGGTAGAAAGCCAACCCAACAAGGGCAGCACTTTCAGCTTTACCCTGAAGACAGCACCCCTGAACTAAGCAGCTAAAGGCGCACCACGCGCCCAGAGGCTGCCCGCACCAGCCTATCCCGCACAGCGGCACCAATGCCCTTAGTTGGGAAGCCACGTGCCAAAATGTGCGTGACGCCTTGCCCATCAAGGGCGCGCAGCGCCGCGAACAAATTGCGCGCCACCGCCTCTAGATCGTCCCGCGCACCAACTACCTGCACACACAGCGTTGGCAGCGCGGCAAAAAAGGGGGCATCTTCGGCGGCAAGCAGCACACCAACTCGCGCATGGGCATCCCGTGCGATGATCGCCGCGGCTGCCGCAGCAAGGGCTTGCCGCAGTGCAACATCATCTAGGCTTTCGTAAAGAGTCAGCATAGCACGCGGTGCATAGTGCTTCAGCAACATGCCCGGCGCGCTCAGCGGCGCGGAATCCCCTTCGGCATAGCGGCTGATCACCGCGACTGCATCGGGCAAGTGTGCGGCACGCAGACAAGCGCGGATCGCCTCTAGCGGCACGCCGCCATGCCGCAGCAGGCGCGGCGGGTCGCTGCACAGGTCAAGGATGCTTGACTCAACACCGACTTGTGTTGCGCCGCCGTCGAGGATCAGGGCGATGTGTTCGGCAAGGTCAGCATAGACGTGCTGAGCAGTGGTCGGGCTGGTGTGCGCGAAACGGTTAGCGCTTGGTGCGGCAATCGGCACGCCTGCTGCCGCGATCAGTGCTTGCGCCACTGCATGAGCGGGCATTCGCACACCGACGCTTGGTAAGCCTGCCGTCACGTTGGGCGGAATGCGCGCACCACGCGGCAGCACAAGCGTCAGGGCGCCGGGCATGAAGGCAGCCATCAGCGCCTGCGCCGCCTGCCGCGCTTGATCGCCTAGCTGCGACCAATCTACCACGCCTTCGGGAAGGCTGCCAACGCTATGCACGATGATCGGATCGTTGGCGGGACGCCCTTTGGCAGCAAAAATACGCGCCACCGCTGCCGCATCGAAGGCGTTGGCGCCAAGCCCATAAACCGTTTCGGTGGGAAAGGCAACCAACTGCCCTGCACGGATGAGGGCAGCCGCACGGGTGATGGTTGACGGATCAGGTTGCTCGGGCGAGAGGCGTAGCACTTCGGCAGGCACGGCACTCGTCATTCAGCTGCGGAGTCGGTGGTCGGTTCAATCACGGCGAGGGCAGCCCGTGCAGCCTGACGTTGCACGTTTGCCCAGCCCGCTTCGGTTGCCATTTTATGCAGATGATCGCGCACCGCTTGGCGCTCATCGGCAGCCTGCAACAATGCCCACGCCGCCGCCACGCGGGCTGGCTCTTCGCTGAGCAGATCGCCCCAGAATTTCTCTAGCCAATCGGACATGGTGGGCTAGTCCTCATCGGTGCGGGCAGGTTCGCTGCCGCCGTTGGTGCTTGGCTCGGAAAGGCGGTAGCCAACGCCGCGCACATTCACGATCAGATCAGGGTCTTGCCCGCCGCGCTCTAGTTTGCGGCGCAGATTGCTCACATGCGGGCGGATGACCTCACGCGCCTCTGATTCCTCAACGGTATAGCCGCGCACCTCGCGCACCAATTCACCACACGGCACCACGCGCCCGCGATGGGCTGCAAGGTAGAGCAGCAGGTCAAATTCGGTCGGCGTCAGGTTCAGGGCATTCTCGCCCACCTGAATTTGGTAGCGTCCTGGGAAAATGGTCAGCGGTCCGATGGTCATGGTGGTGACAGGCACTTGAATCGGCTGAGAGGACTGCGGCGGCAAGCTGGCACGCTGCTGGCTGAGGTGAATATCTTCGGTGAGCTCGCGCACGTTGTTACGGATCGCCTCGATCAGGGCGCGGCGGCGGCGCATATTCTGAGCGCGCTCCAAGCCACGCGAAACGCTCTGCCGAATATCCTGATTGGTGACGGGCTTGATCAGATAGTCGTGCGCGCCCAGCCGCAGCGCTTCAACAGCGGTGCCAAGGCTGGCGTAGGCAGTCATCAGGATCACAATGGCATCGGGCGCACGCTCTTTGATCTTCGCCAGCAACTCCACGCCGCTTAAGCCGGGCATTCGAATATCGGTCAGCACCACATCAAAGAGCGTTTCATCTAGCATGGCTAGTGCTTCTTCACCACTGGCAGCAGCACTAACCTGATAACCGACACGCTGAAGCGTCTTGCTGATCGAATAGCGGATGGCACCTTCATCATCCACAACGAGGATGTGTGCCTGCTTTGGATCAACACTCTCATGGGTTTCCACAGATTATATCCTTACACTTCGTATGATATGCAGCATTTGTAAGGTTGAGCTGTGCGGCACAACCATTGTCTTTTAGACGCCAAATAAAGGGTATCTTAATTATATGGGCTTGTGCGAAAACGCGCAATAGAGGGTTGAGGGGCTAAGTTGCAAACGGCGGTGAGGTGCCTTAGGGTGTGCGTGGGAGGTGCTTAAGCAGGCGTTCGGTGCTTAGCCGCCCATAGAGGCGGTCAACAAGCGCGCCGTTTGGTGCAATCACAAAAGTCAGTGGCAGGCTGATCACCTGATAGTCGTGCAGCAGCGGCTCAGCGGCGCTGCCAATCGGAAACGTAATGCCGAGTGCTTCTACGAAAGCGCGCACAACAGGCGCTGACTCGCGCACATTCATGCCGATCACCACAACCTGATCGGCGTATTGGCGCGCAAAATCTGCCAACAGCGGCATTTCTTCACGGCACGGCTCGCACCAAGTTGCCCAAAAGTTCAGGATCACAACCTTGCCGCGCAAGTCGGTAAGGTGCAGTGTTGTGCCGTCCAACGTGGTGAGGCTGAACTCAGGTGCAAGATCGTCGGGATGGGCGGTTGGTAACGGTGCAGGTGTGGCGCAGCTTGCCAGCACCAAAAGGCACAGCAGTGCGATGCGCCTCATGCGTTGTAGAGTTTCTCCACCACGTTGAGGCGGTAGGCAAGTGCTGCGGGCAACATACCCGCCAACAGCCCTAGCAGCAGCGGCAGCAGCAACAACGGCAGTTCTTGCGCCCACACAATGCGCGTTTCTAGCGGGATGGCGCTTTGTGCGGTGAGTGCTGCACTGACCGCTGCGGCGACGCCATGCCCAAGCGCAAAGCCGATCAGCACGCCAAGCGCCGTCAGCCAAAATGCCTCTAGCAAGGTGATGGTAAAGACAGTCGCCCGCCGCGCACCCAGACTTCGCATGATGGCGATTGCCTGTTGGCGTGCCAAAGTCGTGCTGTAGAGCGAGAGCAGGATGGTCAGGCTTGCCATGACTAGCGCCAAGCCCGCCACCACATTCAAAATTGCCTGCCCCTGATTGAGCTGGCTGAACAGCGCACCCAACTGCGCGCCGGGGAAGGCAGCCTGTGCCTCTGGCGAAGCGTTGACCTGCTGGGCGAGGCGGTACACATCGTTGAGCGCGACGCCAAAGGGCAGCACCAACGCCGCCGTCAGCCTGCCGCGCACCGCTGTTTGGTTATCGGCGCGTGGGCGTGCCACAAAAGCACTTTGGACGCCCAGCTCGTGCGCTTCCCATACACTCTCCAGCGTGACGAATACACCCCGATCATGTGGTGCATTGGCGCGCCCTAAAATGCCAACCACAGTGTAGGGATGATTCTCATGAACATCACTTGCCAACCCGCCACTGATGCCATGTGAAGTCAGGAACTGATCGCCAATTTGCAAGCTAAGCGCTTGGGCAGCCTCTGCGCCAAGCACTGCCTCAAAGTTTGCCTCAAAGAGCCGCCCTTGAACGGCTTGGAAGGCGGGCGGCTCATTTAGGCTGCGGCGCAGCTCGAAAAAGGTGTGGTTGGTGCCGATGATCGGGTAGCCATTGATGTTATCGCCCATCGCAATGGGTGCGATGCGTAGGTTGGGCTGGCGCGCCAGCAAATCATCATAAACGGCGCTATCCAACAAGCCAACGGGCGAGTCTTGCAGCAGGATGGTGTTCAAGATCAATTGCTGTGGGCTGCCTTTCGGTCCGATCACCAAGACGCCAAAGGCATCGGCAGCGCGGACAATGCCGCGCTGTGCAGCATCGGCAAGCACCACAATAGCGACGCTGAGCGCCACCGCCAAGCCGACGATCAAGGCAGTCAGTGCGCTTTGAGCCGTCCGTGCGCGCACATTGTTGGCAGCCACACGCAGCGCGTAGCGAAAAGTGTTCATCTGACGCCCGCCCTTTCGGCACATGCCATCTGTAACCTGCCGTTGCGTAGTTCTGCCACGTGTGCAAAGCGGTCGCCAAGCGCGGGATCGTGGCTGGCGACGATTAGGGTCGCATTTTGGGCGCGGCAAACACGCTGAATTAAGTCCATAACTTGTGCGCCTGTCTCAGGGTCAAGGGCAGCGGTTGGCTCATCGGCAAGCAGCAGGGCGGGCTTGGCGATCAGGGCGCGGGCAACAGCCACGCGCAGTCGCTGCCCGGCACTAAGCTGGTGCGGCTTATGGTGCTGCCATTCCGCCAACCCAACTTGTGCCAGCCTTTCGGCGGCACGCGGACGATAGTGGCGCGGCGGCACGCCCAGAAAGGCGAGCGGCATCGCCACATTTTCGAGGGCGCTGAAGGGCAGCAGGTTGTGCGTTTGGAACACATAGCCGATATGCTGTGCGCGGAAACGGTCGCGGGCTGCTTCGTGCAGTTTGCCAAGGGCTTGCCCTGCCACTTCTACTTGACCTTGAGTCGGTGTCAGCAAGCCACTTAACAGGTTGAGCAGCGTTGTTTTGCCGCTGCCGCTAATGCCACGCAGCAGGATTTGTTCACCATAGGCAGCCTGCCACGTCGGAATGTCGAGCACAGTGCGCGGTGAGAGTCCGTTGGCGGTGTAGGTGTGGATCAGGCTGTTCAGGCGCAGGCAAGGGTTATCACTCAATTGATGATCTCCATGCGTTCAGCGTAAATGCGGACAAGGCTGAACATGCCTGTCTCGGCGTCAACATTCATGCCAACCTCGAGCCTGCCATACAGGCGGATCGGTCTATCAGTGGCTTGGACGGGCGACTCTTCAGGCATATAGACGAGCGCAATATCATCGGGCCAATCAGCAGCAGTGCTGCAAAATGGGCAGAAGCTCAGTTGGATGCGCGTCAGCACGAAATAATCGAGTTCGGGCTTCAGCGGCGGCGCCATATAACCTTCAATAATGACGCGCTCGCCATCCAGCGAGACCAGTTTATCGGAGAGCAGCAAGCCTTGCCGAATGCTGTAGCCGCTGTAGAACTCATCAAATTTGATCGTCACCGGGAATTGGTCAAAGGCGATAGGGCTGCGTGGTGTGGGCTTTAGTGCTGTATCAGTTGCTAGTGCCATAGCGCGGGCGCTGCCGAAAGGCAGTTGGTTCTCTAGAGGTGTAGCGGTCGCAGCGGGCGTTGGCAGTTGGGCAGCAAGCGTGGCGGCAGCGAGCGTGCTGAGTGGTGGTGGCGTTAACGTTGGCGTGCGGGTGATGTTGGGCGGCAGCGTGGGCAAGGGTGTGATGCGTGCGCTGTTCTCAGCGTTACAGGCGCTCAGGAAAAAAAGCGAAGCAGCGAGGCAAACTGCACGGAGAATGTGTTGCATCAGATAGTTCCTAAAATGGGATCGGACAGGCATCCGATCCCAAGCTGAACGAGTGCGGTAACGCTTAGGCAGCCACTTTGCGGCGCGAGACAGCAAAGCCAAGCGCCAAGCCAACCACCAAGAAGAACACACCAGAGAGTTCGGCGGGCAGGCTGAAGCCGGCAACGCTGACCTGCTGTTCGGGCGCCACAGGCGCAGCCGCAACCTTGCCATCAGGCGCAGTCAGGTCGAGACCAATAGCACCCGCCATCACAAAGAAGATTTCACGTTGGTGATCACTGACGGGCAAACGCTCTGCGCCGGGGCCCGTCCCATAGACTGGCACATCTTGCAAGGTATGAACACCACTGCCGGTGGAGGGGCTGAGGTTGCCGTTCATCAGGATGCCATTCGGATCGTCATCAGGGTTGTTGGAGCAAATGACCTTTGCAGCGGCGCCTTCACCCACGTTTTGGCAGCGGGCAGGCACGCGTGGCGTTGGGCTAACGCGGTAATCCTCGCTGTGATCGGGGAAGTTGTTCACGCCCCACGCGAAGACAATCGAAGGCGCCCAATCATCGGGGAAGAAGTCACCGTCTTTGTCTTCATAGGTTGGGTAGAGGGCTGCGTTATAGACGCGGATTGCCTCACGGCGCTCCAGATCGGTTGTGCCGGCATCAAACTTGGCAGTATCCACCGTGCCGTAGACGTCAAAGCCGTGCGCATGGTCAGCCGTCACAATGATCAGGGTCTCTGCCAACTTGCCATTGTCGCGCAACCAGTCAATGGTGGCAGCCACGGAGCGCTCCATCTCGATCAAGTCGGCAAGGGCGCGCTCAATATCGAAGGGGTGCATTTGCTTGTCGACGCTGGCAGCTTCCACTTGCAAGTAGAAGCCGTTCGGGTTCTGCTTGAGGATGTCGAGGGCAGCAAGCGTCATATCCACCAAGCCGGGCTGATCGGTGAACTGACCGAGGTTATCGGTGAAAACGTTGCGGTCGAGCCACACATTCAGATCAGAGGGGTGGAAAATGCCGAGCATCTTCTGTGGGTTGCTTGCCAAAGCAGCGCTCATCTCGGTGCGGGTGGTTACCACGGCGTAGCCGGCTGCTTCATATTCGGCAAACACATCGCGCTCATCAGCACGGCGCGAGCCTTCAACCGCTTTCGGGATAAAGCGGCGTGCGCCACCACCGAACAGCACATCAATGCCCATGTTCTCGTCGAGAATCTGGGTCAGGTAGGTGTTGCGGTTCAGATCGGAGCGGTTACGCCCATGCGCCCACACAGCGGCAGGTGTGGCATCCGAGAGGTCAGCGGTCGTCACCGAGCCAACTGCCATACCGCGTGTACGTTTGATCATCTGGGCAAAGGTTTCGATGCGGGGATCGTCAAGCGTATCGGGCGAGGTGTCGCTGTAAGTGCCTGTTGCGTTCACGCTGCCGATGTGACCCGTGTTGAGCGAACTGGCAGTGTTGGCGCTATCTGCCATGATTGAGTCAACGCTGGCAGTGCTGACTATACCAAGCTCTCCGAAGGTCTCGAAGACGAATTTATCGTTGGGCAAGCCCTCGCGGACGCCGCGTGACAGCGCACGCGCCGCCGTAACAGAGCCTACGCTCAAACCATCCCCTATAAACAGAATCACATTCTTGGCGTTGCCGGGCAGCGGTTGGCGCACTGTCCACGTCACGCTCGTGACGGTGGCGCCTGCCGTCACCTCAACCTTGTATTCGCCGGGCTGCGGTGCGCTCAGACCGCGCCAAATGAGGGAGGTGGCGGGTGTTTCGTTACGCCCAAACTTCCACTGCTCAGTGGTGGGCTGTGCGTTGAAAAGGGTGCTTGGGTCTTCGCCGTTGACGGTCACTTTGAAATTTTCGGGCAGCGCTTCGGCGTGAACTTCCACGCGGAAATCGAAGCGTGCGCCGGGCAGGAACTGCGCCTTATCAATAGGCAGGATCAAGACGGGCAGCGCATCGGCAGCGAAAGTCCGCTGCATGGGTAATGCCGCGCTCACCAGCGCAGCAATCAGAATAGCGACGCCGAACAGCGACATCGCACGGGACACCTTTTGACCAAACGAACGCATGGAAAAGCCTCCAATGGCAAGCAGAAACCTTTGCAGCAGCGCACAGAGGCGCTAATGCCAGCTAGGAGATTAGGCAGACCTTCTTAAGCCTGTTTGAACAGGGCGTTAAAAGACTGTGATCAGTAAAATAAGATTTAGGACTGATATTATGTCTCAAGTACACAGAATATGTTTTGGGTAAATAATAGATGTTTTGTTTGTATGCATACAAATAGGCGATGCAGCATAAAGAAGCCTTTTGGCAAAGGCGCAGCAGCACGCTACAATTGGTGCTGCTAAGCCGATTTACCAGATGAAAGGATGCCTCATATGACTCGCACCATTCGCCGCACGGTCGTCGGTGCTGTGTATGCTGCCTCGGGGCTTGCCATTGGTGCAAGTGCCTTTGTGTTGGGGAATATTGAGCCGCTGAGCAGCACTGATACAGCCACCAAATCAGGCATCGTGATGGCGGGCATCATAGGGGTGGTCTTGGTAGTGCTGCTGACAATCATCTGGCTGCGGAGCATTCTGCGCGGCAACCGCCGATGAAGACGCGCCAAATTCTCTTAGGTGGGTTGTTGGGCGCTCTGCTGGGCAGCGCAGGGCTTGCTATTGCCGTGGGTGGCATCGGGCTGCTGGGCATTGAGTTTGGCGTGGTGGGGCTGCGCCTCGCCCCTGATGACATCCCAACCGAACTGCGCGGTGCATTGGTGCTGATCGGGCTGATCGGCATCCTCATTTGGGTGATGGGTGGCGCATTCCTCAGCCTGCACGCCCTGCGCCGCCGATCAGGGCGTCGCACGCTTCCGCCTGCTGCACACGGCTCGGCGCTGCCAATGTGGTATAGTGGCACGCCCACCATCCCACACTTCACGCCGCCTATTCCACCCCCAGAGCAAGCATACCTGAGCCTCACGCGCCCTTCGCTCACCTTCAGCCAGAGCGATACGCGCCCACAACGCCCTGTGGCGCCCCTCAACATTGAGCATACGCAAGTGCCTGCCATGCCTTCGCTGCTCTCTTATGAAAGCCTGTTTCCCTCCGAACAAACTGAGCAGTTTGTGCCGCCGCCGCCCGCCCACGATGAGACACCCGACTCCGCCCCGACTGTGCCACCACCCATGCCTGCCGCCACCGCACCGCCCCCAGCTTCGATGGAAGCAGCGCCGCCCGAGCAGACTACCTTGCCTGACGAACAGCTTTAAGGCACTAACACGAGATCGTTACGATGAATGATCTCCTCGCCATAGCTGTAGCCTAGCACATTGGCGATCTGGGTTGAATGCACACCCATTAACTGGCTGATCTCAGCACTGCCATAGCTGGCGATGCCAACTGCAATTAAGCGGTTGGTTAAATCCAGCACCTGCACAGGCGCACCGCGTTCAAAGGTGCCACGCACTGCCCGCACGCCAACGGCTAACAAGCTGGCGCCGCTTTCGCGCAACCGCTGTGCTGCGCCGTCATCAACCACCAGCTCACCTATCGGCGTTTCGGCAAGCACCCAACGTTTGCGGCTTTCGCGCCGTGAAGTTTGCGCGGCAAAGGTTGTGCCGAGGCGCTTGCCCGCCGCGATCTCGATCAGGACGTTGGGCAGTTTGCCCGCCGCAATGACCGTCGTCGTGCCGCTGCGCGTGGCAAGTTGTGCGGCTTGCAGCTTCGTGACCATGCCGCCGGTGCCAAGCCCACTGGAGGTGCCGCCCGCCAACGCCCAAATGCGTTCATCAATCCGTTCAACGTAAGGGATCAACGCCGCCTCAGGGTGTGTGCGCGGATCAGCCTCGAACAAGCCGAGTTGATCGGTGAGTAAAATAAGCAGTTCGGCATCAATCAGGTTGGCAACCAACGCTGAGAGGTTATCGTTATCGCCCACACGGATTTCTTCCGTGGCGATGGTGTCATTCTCGTTGATAATTGGCACCACACGGTAAGCAAGCAGCGTTTGAAGGGTATCGCGTGCGTTGAGGTAACCAAGACGGTTATTCAGGTCACCACGCGTCAGCAGCACTTGCCCAACCGTAATGCCGAAAATGCCGAACAGGTCAGTGTAGATTTGAAACAACCGCCCTTGCCCAACGGCAGAGAGCATCTGTTTGCCGGGCAGAGACCGATCAAGGGCGGGATAGGCAAGCGCCTCACGTCCGGCAGCGATGGCGCCCGACGAGACGACGACGATGGGTTGCCCTTGATCATGCAGGTGGGCAACTTGCCGCACAAGTTCTAGGATGCTACGGCGGGCAATTTTGCGCGTGCCGTCGGTTAGCAGGCTGGTGCCAAGTTTGATGACAAGCGGGGCGCGTTTGGCAAGGGGCAACATTTAGAGTCTCGCTAGGGAAAAGGTGTTTTCTGCGCCTGATCTTACCATCTTCAGCCACCTTGACAAAACCAACCTGCCTGCGTCACAATAAGCGCCATGCTGCTACCAATGATCGCCTCCAAAAAGCAGAAGAAGCCTTCCACTGCCCATACACGGCTGTATGGTGGGTAGCGCACGCGCCTAGCTTGCGGATGCGAACGCCCTTCCGAGACAGTCGGAAGGGCGTTTTTTGCGTGTGGCGGGTAGAAACAAAACAGCCGCTGGTTAGGCGGCTGCTGGTGGATGCCCCATAGGGGACTCGAACCCCTGTTTCAGCCTTGAGAGGGCCGCGTCCTAGACCGCTAGACGAATGGGGCGCTCTGGACTGTGCTTGATTGTAGCAGGCTGTGGCGCGTGCGTCAACAGCAAATCTTGCAAAGTGTAGTGGGGAGAACGAAACGAGAATGTCTGAGACGATTGTGGTGAAAGTGGGTGGCGGCGCAGGGGTGGACACCGATGCAGTCTGTGCCGACCTTGCCGACCTTGCCCGAAACGGACGCCGCCTTGTGTTGGTGCATGGCACGTCCGCCGCTGTGGATCGCCTGAGTGAGCGTGTTGGTGTGCCGCGCCGCACCTTGCAATCGCCGTCCGGTCACGTCAGCCGCTATACCGACCCTGAGACGCTTGAACTCTATGTGATGGCTGCCAATGGGCAGATGAACACGACCATCACGGCGAAACTGCAAGCGTTGGGCGTTAACGCGCTCGGACTGAGCGGCGTGGACGGGCGTTTGATGTTCGCGCAGCGCAAGGATGCCGTGCGCGCCATTGATCCGACCAATGGACGCCAACGCATTGTGCGCGATGACTTCACGGGCAAAATTGAGCAGATCAATGCTGATTTGCTGCGCTTGCTGCTGGCAAATGGCTATACGCCGATTGTAGCGCCGCTGGCGATTAGCCAAGCCAGCGAGCCGCTCAACGTGGATGGTGACCGCGCCGCCGCCATGATCGCGGCTGCCCTGTGTGCCGAGACGCTGGTCATCCTGACCAATGTGGCGGGCTTGTTGGCGCGCTTTCCTGATGAAAGCAGCCTTGTGCGGCACGTGCCACGCGCTAACCTACCGCGTGCGTTGGAGATGGCGGGCGGCAGGATGAAGAAGAAAGTCTTGGCGGCGCAAGAGGCACTTGAGGGCGGCGTTCGGCGGGTGCTGCTTGCCGATTCGCGCCGCGCACAACCGATTCAGGCAGCACTGGCAGGCGAAGGGACGGTGATCACGCATGACTGAAGCACTGAGCAACCTAGATTACATGGCGCTTGAAGAAGCACACAGCAGCGGCGTGTATGCCAAGCGCGCCCTGACCATTGTGCGCGGCGAAGGCGCTTATGTGTGGGATTCGGAAGGCAACCGCTACATTGATTGCGTTGGTGGGCAGGGCGCCGCGAATATCGGTCACGCACATCCTAAGGTGGTGGAGGCGATCCGCGCTCAGGCAGGCGTGCTGCTGAGCTGCCCTGAGTTGTTTTATAACGATCAGCGCGCCTTGCTGCTGCAAAAGCTGACCGCGCTTGCCGAAATGCCACGCGCCTATCTGTGCAACAGCGGTGCAGAGGCGGTTGAGGCAGCCCTTAAGTTTGCCAAGTTTGCCACAGGGCGCACGCACATCCTGGCAACCATGCGCGGCTTCCATGGGCGCACAATGGGCGCGCTCTCTGCCACGTGGGAGCCAAAGTACCGTGAGCCATTCGCGCCGCTGGTGCCAAACTACACGCACATTCCCTACAATGATCTGGCTGCCGCTGAGTCTGCCATCACCGATCAGACCGCCGCCGTGCTGGTGGAGGTTGTGCAAGGCGAAGGTGGTGTGCGCCCTGCCGAGGGCGACTATCTGCGCGGTGTGCAGGCGCTCTGCCGAGAGCGCGGCGCGCTGTTCATCACCGATGAGGTGCAGACAGGCTTCGGGCGCACCGGACGCATGTTTGCCCATCAACACTACGGACTATCGCCCGACCTGATGCCTGTGGCGAAATCTATCGCGGGCGGGATGCCCTTTGGCGCCTGCCTGATCAGCGAGCGCGTGGGCAAGCTGCAACCTGCCATTCACGGCACAACCTTTGGCGGCAATCCGTTGGGCTGTGCGGCTGCACTTGCCACGTTGGCGGTGCTGGTTGAGGAAGATTTGGCAGGGCGCGCTGCGGCACTGGGCGGCTTTCTGATGGAGCGTTTAGGCGATCTGCCTCAGCGTTTTCGCAATCAGGTGCGGGAGGTGCGCGGGCTTGGCTTGCTGTTCGGCATTGAGCTGCGCGGTAAGGTTGCGCCTGTGCTGAAGGCGCTGCAAGGCAAAGGCGTGCTGGCGCTGCCGGCAGGTCTGAATGTGCTGCGCCTGCTGCCGCCGTTGGTCATTGGGCAGGCGGATTTGGCGCAGGTGGCAAGCGCTATCGAGGCAGTTTTCACCGAGATGGGTGAGGCGGAATAGCGTGCGGGCGGGATACATCCCGCCCCTACGCATAATGCAATCGCTCCTAAACCTTACAGCACGCGGAGCGAGTCGGGCGAACGCTTGCCCAATTCCTCCAGCAATGCCGCCGCCGTGTGAATGCCGCGATAGAGGCACTCTAGGTTGAATTTCTCGTTCGGTCCGTGCGCGCCGTCATCGGGCAAGCCGTAGCCAACCAACAAGACCGGCACCTGATAGGTCTGTGCGAATGTTGCCACCACAGGGATCGAGCCGCCTTCGCGCAAGAACAACGGACGCGCACCAAAGCCGCGCTCATAGGCGGCAACGGCACACTCCATCGCCAAGGAGTCAATCGGCACGAGCGCGCAATGCCCGTGATTAAGCGCACGCACTTCCCATGTGATAGTAGGCGGTGCCAATTTCGCCACCTGTGCGCGGATGAGCGCCTCGATCTCGTAAGGGTCTTGGTCTGGCACAAGGCGGCAGCTAATCTTGGCAGTTGCCTTGGCAGGCAGCACCGTCTTAGAGCCTTCGCCCGTGAAGCCGCCCCAGATGCCGTTCACCTCTAAGGTTGGGCGTGCGCCAACGCGCTCACGGAGTGTATATTGCGCCTCGCCCCAGGCTTGCGGTGCGCCGGTCAGGCGTTTCCATTCCTCCTCGCTCACGTCGGTCTTTGCCATCGCCGTGCGCTCTTTTTCATCAATGGGGCGCACCTTATCATAAAAGCCATCCACTGCCACGCTGCCATCAGGGTGATGGAGTGCCGCGATGATCTCGCAAAGCGCCTGCGCGGGATTGTGAACGGTGCCGCCAAAGCCGCCGCTGTGCAGGTCTTGCTTAGGTCCGCGCACCTCTAGCTCAAGGTAAACCAAGCCGCGCAACGCATAGACGATGCTCGGCTGATTAGGCGACTGAATGGCAGTATCGGAGACGACGACCACATCGGCGCGCAGTAATTCTTTGTTGGCGGCGATGAAGGGATCAAGGTTGGGCGAGCCGATTTCTTCCTCACCTTCGATCAGAAACTTGACGTTAAGCGGCAGCGTGCCGTTTGCCTGCATCAACATCTGGACGGCTTTAATGTTCACATAGACCTGCCCTTTGTCGTCCGAGGCGCCGCGTGCATAGAGGTTGCCCTCACGCACTTCGGGCTGAAAGGGATCGCTGAGCCAGCCCGCCTCCAGTTCGGCGGGCTGCACATCGTAATGCCCGTAAATTAGCACGGTGGGCTTGCCCGGCGCGCCCAGCCATTCGGCGTACACAACGGGATGCTTGGGCGTGGGCATGATCTCAACGCGAGTCATGCCGGCGGCGCGCAGTTGGGCAGCCGTCCAAGCGGCAGCGCGCTGCGTATCTGCGTTGTGTTCGAAAAGGGTGCTGATGCTGGGAATGCTCAAATAGGCTTTGAGTTCCTCTAAAAATTTTTCGCGGTGGGCATCAATCAGGGCGTGAGCGTCAGTCATGGTTATTTCTCCGTAAAGAGGGCTGCTAAGCCTTTGGCAGCCTACATACATAGGCTGATTATAACAACAGGCGGAATTGACTCACAAGGCACTGGGCGCATGGCTGTGGCTAAGCAAACTTTGCACGTCTGCCAACGTCGGATCAATGATGCGCAGCTGGTTAGCAAAATTGCTCTGAATGCCTTCCAAAGCACCTTGATGATAGTGCATGATGATCTCAGGGTCTTTCAGCACATGCCCTGTCAGCACCGCCACCACCTCTTGATCAGCGCCGATCACGCCCGCCGCGATCAGCTTGCGAATGCCCGCCACGCTTGCCGCCGAAGCAGGCTCGCAGCCAATGCCGCTGCTATCTACCATCGCCTTAGCGTCCAAAATTTCCTGATCGGTGACTGCTTCAACCACACCATCGGTCAGGCTGAGCGCACGGCGCGCCTTAACATAGCTGGCAGGGTTGCCAATCTTGATGGCGGTTGCCAACGTTTGTGCCTTGCTTTGGTGGCGCGTCGCAAAGCCTTCGCGGTAGCTCTGATAGAAGGGTGAGGCGCCTTCCGCCTGAATCACAGCAATGCGCGGCAAGCGATCTATGATGCCGAGCGTGTAGAGTTCGCCCAAGCCCTTGCCAAAGGCAGAGGTATTGCCCAAGTTGCCGCCCGGCAGCACGATCCAATCCGGCACGCGCCAGCGCCGCTGCTGCAAAAGCTCAAAGGCGATTGTCTTTTGCCCTTCCAAACGGAACGGATTGACGGAATTGAGCAGGTAAATGCCAAGTTGGCGGCTGGCTTGGCGCACTAGCTCTAGGCAGGCGTCAAAATCGCCGCGCACCTGCACATTCAGCGCGCCATAGGCAACCGACTGCGCCAATTTGCCGGCGGCGATGTTGCCATACGGAAAAAAGACCAACGCCTGCAAATCTGCCAGCGCGCAGTAGGATGCCATCGAGGCGGATGTGTTGCCCGTCGAGGCGCACAGCGCACTGGTGGCGCCCACCAACTTGGCGTGCGTCACGCCGCCGGTCATGCCGCGATCCTTAAAAGAGCCCGTCGGATTTTCGCCCTCATGCTTGAGCGCCAGCGCACGGCTGCCCACCCAGGCGGCAAGTTTGGCAGGCGCACGGTAGAGCGTGGTGTTGCCCTCACCGCGTGTCACAATCTGATCGTCTGCCACCGCGGGAAAGACCAATTCCTTAAAGCGCCATACGCCGCTGTTGTAGGGCGCTTCCACTTCGCGCAAGCGGGCATCAAACGTCTCGCGGCTGATGCTTGCGCGCAGGCGCTCTAGGTCATGAACAACATCTAGCAAGCCGTTGCAACGGCTGCACACATAGACAGGCTCATCAATCTGATGCTCATGCCCACACTCAATGCACTTCAGCACGCTCAGCGCCGTCATGGTCTTTTGCCTCTCAGTCTTTTGCCTCAGGTTGGCTTGGTTGCTCAGCAGCAGGGTAAGAGCCGAGCAGCTTCAAGAGCGCTGCACGGCGCATCAAATCCATCAGGGCAGCCTCAACGTTCGGCTCTGAGGCGTGACCTTCAAAATCGGTGTAAAAGAAGTATTGCCAAGGCTTGTTACGGCGCGGGCGCGATTCGATCTTGGTCAGGTTCACGCCGCGTTCGGCAAAGGCGCCCAAACATTCGTGCAGGGCGCCGGGCTTATCGCGCACGGCGAACACGACGCTCGTTTTGTTGCGCTTGGCGGGCGGCGGATCGCCAATGCCGATCACGAAAAAGCGCGTGAAGTTGAACGGCTCATCTTCAATGCCATACTCAAGCTGCTCCAATTCGTAAAGCCTGCCTGCCAAGGCGCTGGCGATGCAGGCGGTGTGCGGCTCTGGGCTGGCGGCAAGGTCGCGGGCGCTGCCTGCCGTATCGAAATGGGTGACTGCCTGAAAGCCGCGCCGCTTCAGATAGCGCTCGCACTGTGCCAATGCCTGCGGATGTGAACGCACATAGCGCACATCGCCAAGCGCGGTGCCTTTGGGTGCTAAAAGCGCATGGCGCACCTGCACGATCACCTCTGCCTGCACACGCAGATCGTATTCCATGAGCAGTTCGTAAGAGGTGGCAACCGTGCCAGCCAGCGAGTTCTCGACGGGCTGCATCCCAAAGGTCGCTTGGCGGCTCTCCACAGCACGAAACAGCTCATCAAAGGTGTGGCAGGGCAGCGTTTGCACGCTTTCACCAAAGTGTTGGCGGCAAGCCTCCTCAGAATACGCGCCATGCACGCCTTGAAAGGCGACGACGGGCGGTTGGGTTTGCTCTGGCACGCGGAAACCTTCTCCCTTCAGAAACAAAAAAGGCGCACAGCCACGCGGCGCACGCCCTGATCAGCCCAATGACGGGCGGCTCAATGCAGGCGTGCGGTGCGCGTTGGCGCCCGACAAGTCGAATCGGTGAATTGAAAGGGACGAACCACTTTGAGCCACCAGCAAGCCTTCATGGCGCTGAGCATAGCACATCAGCGCCTGCTAGGGCAAAAATTGGCAAGCACACCCACCTGTTTTGCGGTATACTTGGCAGCGAGCGCACTGTGCTAAACGGCTTTAAGGATTGAGCAATGGAACTACAGGCACTGGAAGGGCAGCAGTTTGGGCAGTATAAGCTGATGGCGTGGCTTGGCGAAGGCGCGCACGTTCATGCCTACCTTGCCCGTGCGGGGGATTCGGGCGAATATCGTGTGATCAAGGTGCTGAAATCGAACCTGACTGGGAACGAAGAGGCACTGGCGCGCTTCCATCAAGAGGCAGAGGCAGCCCTCCGCCTTGATCATCCGAATGTGGTTAAGGTTTACAGCTATGATCGTGAAGGCGATCTGCTCTATTTAGTTGAGGAATTTTGCGAAGGCGGCAGCTTGATGGATAAGCTGAAGGCGAATCCCGAGCCGCTGCCCTTGACCTTCGTTGTTCGCACGCTGGAAGACATCGCCGCTGCCCTTGATTTTGCCCATGAACGCGGCATTATTCACCGCGACCTAAAGCCTGAGAACATCCTCTATGATGCACAGGGCAAAGCCGCCCTGAGCGATCTGGGCGTGACGAAATATGCCAACGAGACAGAAGCGCGCTCGCGGGAAGGGCTGGTCTTTGGCAATCCGGGCTATATGTCCCCAGAGGAATGGCAGGGCAAGGCAATTGATGCGCGCACCGATGTTTACGCGCTCGGCATCATCCTTTTCGAAATGCTGACAGGGCAACTGCCCTTTGAACCTTCTAAGACAGGCAGCATGATGTTTGTGCATCTGCTGCACCTGATGGCGTCGCCGATCTCTGTGCTGGAACTGCGCCAAGACCTGCCGCCCAGCGTTGAACCTGTCATTAGCAAGGCGTTTGAAAAAGACCCCGATCTGCGCTATCAATCTGCCGGCGAACTTGCAGCAGCCTTCAAAGCCGCCCTCGACGCTAAAACCGCGCCTGCACCCAAAGCCGCGCCAACCTTTAACACAGCCTCTCGCAATGGTGGCAGCCTTTTTGAGCGCGCCGCCCGCCGCGCCGATGCACCGAGTTTTACGCCGCCGCAGCCTGCACCGCGCAGCCCAATGCCACGCATCTTGTTCTTGGCAATTTTCGCGGCACTTTTAGGGCTGCTCTACTGGTGGTGGCAACAGATGCAGGATGAAGCAGAGGCGTAGCTTACACACCGCTGTAGGCGCTGAAGCCGCCATCCACTGGCACGACAATGCCCGTGACGAAGCGCGCTGCGTCGCTGGCAAGCCAAATCAGCGTGCCGATCAGATCGTCAGGTTCGCCAAAGCGCCCCATGGGCGTGTGGCTGATGATCTGCTGCCCGCGTGCCGTCAATGCGCCGCTTTCTGGGTCAATCAGCAGGAAGCGGTTTTGTTCGCCCAGAAAAAAGCCCGGCGCAAGCGCATTCACGCGGATATGCGGGCTGTGTTCACGCGCCATATAGACGGCAAGCCATTGCGTGAAGTTATTGAGGGCTGCTTTGGCGCTCGCATAGGCAACCACACGAGTCAGCGGCGTGAAGGCTGCCATTGAGGACAGGTTGATGATCACGCCACTGCCTTGCGCTGCCATGCCTTGCCCAAACACCTGAGAGGCTAGAACACTGCCCAGCCAATTGAGGTTAAAGACCCACGTCAGCGCCTCAGCGGGCAGGTCGAAGAAGGTGCGCTGATCGGGCATCACGGTTGCTTGCGGCTGATTGCCGCCCGCCGCGTTCACCAGAATATCCACACGCCCAAAATGCGCCCGAATGCGCGCCGCTGCGGCTTCAAGCTGTGCTTTATCCAGCACATCGGCGGGAACGCCCAACGCTTGCCCGCCCGATGCGTGCAGGTGGGCAACCAGGGCTGCCAATGGCTCGGCACGGCGCGCCAAGACTGCCACCTGTGCGCCTGCGGCTGCCAGCCCACGCACCATGCTCATGCCTAAGGCGCCTGTGCCGCCCGTTACAACGGCAACTTTACCCGTCAGATCGAACATCACAGAACACCTCGTAGATGATCACAAAGGGCGGGTAGGTCAGTTCACGCTGGACAGGGCAGCGCGCCAACAGATCGCGCAGGGTGGCTTCTTCCTCAGGCAGGGTGCCGCCATAATAGACCACGCGCAGCACACCCTGATACTCCGCCAGCCACGTGGCGATCTCGGCGCGGCTGTAGCGCGTGATGCCGAGCATCTCCCACGTGCGTGGATACAACCAACTGCGCGATTCAGTAAAAACGAGCCGCGCATTGGCAAGTAAGTCCGGCGCGTAGTAGGTCAGTGGCAGATAGGCGCCATCATGCAAGTGGAGGATTGGCACGCGCTCAGGGTCGGGCAAAGCGCGCAAATCAGCCGCGATCTCGCGGAAAGGCGGACGCAGCAGATCAGGTGGTGTGTAGTGTGCGATCAACCCACCTAAACAGATTATAATCAGCGCAGCATAGAGCAACCGCGCCGGGGAACGGCGCGGCGCAACGGCAACCGCACCTGCTAAAGCCACCACCATAAATGGCGCCACCATGCCGAATGAACGCTCTGAATAAATCGGCGCACGCAGCGAGATGATCAACGCCGCGATCAACGTGCCAAAGACGGCGATCAGGCAGAACAACCACGCCGCACGCACTGAACCTTGCCGCACCTGACGCATGTCTATGGCGTTGACTGCCAGCAACAGCCAAACCGCCACTACACCAATTGGAATGAGCGCCACAGGAAAGACGACGGCAAAGATCAAATAGCCCGCCGAAAAGACAGGCGCTAAGGCGCTCGGTGGCATGATCCAAAAACCGCTGAACACCGCGCCCGTTTGGCTGAGGAAGGTGAATGCCTGTGGCAGATAGAGCAGTGCAATCAGCACATCGGCGCTGAGCCACTGCCGCCATTTGGCGCGCATGGGCGGGTAGGCAAGCAGCCAGATATGCAGCACAGCCAACGTCAAGCCGCAAATGTAGTGTGTATACAAGCTGATCAGCGCGCCAACCACATACAGCAGCCCGCCATAGCGTTTGCCACGCCAAATGGCTGCCAGCCCAACGCCCGCCCACGCTAAGGCTGTGAAACTCAGGGCGTATTGGCGCGTCTCTTGCGCGTAGTAGACCTGATAGGGCGCAAAAACAGCTAGGATCAGGGCAAGCGTTGCAGCGCGCTGATTAAAGAGCAGCCGTGCCAAATGGTAGCAGGCGGGCAGCGCCAAAAGCGCAATCAGCACCGAGAGCATTCGCAAGGCGACCGCACTTTCGCCAACAAACTGCACCCACAGCCACAACAGCGCAAAGTACAAGGGCGGATGCACATCGCCTGCCACGCCATTTTGAAAAAGGCTGATCGGATCAAACAGGCTGACCACGCGCTGCGAAAAAGTCTCGTCAAACCACAAGCTGTGAATATTCAAGCCATAGACGCGCAGCCACGCACCGATGATCAGCAGCAGCAGCAGCACGCGCAAACGGTTTCGCTGAACAGTCTGCATGTCTAGTCCTTTGCGGTGAACCTTTCCAAATGATCCAGCAAGGCATAAAAACTTGATGGCAAGGGCGGATTGTAGACCTGCGGCAGCAGATATTGCGAAAGCCCCATGCGTTGGTAATAGCTGTAGCCAATGGGCGAAACCAGCACATCCAGCGGGCTATCAAATGGCTTTTGGGTGTAACTGGCTAACGCTTGGCGTGCTTCGGCATAGGCAGCCTGATCGCCCGCGCTATGGGCAAGGTAGGCGCGGCACAGCCAACGCCAGCTTTCACGGGCGGCGTCATCGGGCGGTATGCGCTCCACTTGGGCGCAGGCACGGGCGGCTTGTGCCTGATCGCCGCGCTCAAGGGCAAACACCGCATCAATCAGAAAGAGCAGCCCAGCGCGCTCATTCCAGCGCACTTGCCGCCAAAGCGCCGCAGCCGCCTCTACCTGACCGTCGCGCAGCAAGCGCAGCACTGCCTCAATGGAGATCGGAATTTCGGTGGCATCTGCCAGGGCGCGGCGCAGCGCCGTTTCGCGCCAAACAGGATAGAGCGCAGCGACGGGCTGTGCGGCTAAGGATTTGCTGAAGCGTTCCCGTGCCAAGTCTTGATCGCCGCGTGCCTCATGATAAGCACCCAGCGCGTAGTGAAACAGCCACGACTCCGATGCGAGATCGGCAGCGCGCTGCATGGTGGCAAGAGCTGCCTCTTGATCGCCCGCCTGCCAGTGCAGTGCCGCCAAATTTGCCCACGCCGCCGCGTAGTTTGGCTCTTGCCGCACGAACGTCTCGTAAACGGCGATGGCTGCCTGTGGTTCGACTTCCCCTTGCGCGGCTGCCACGCCCAACACATGCCCATAATAAAAGTGGTAGAGCGAAAGCTGCGGATCGAGGGCGATGGCGCGCTCAAAGTGTGGCTGGCTTGCCCGCCAATCTTCCTTGCCGATACCTTCTTGCAGGGCGGCGAAATAGTCGCCATTGGCAGCGTTGCTCCACAGCCCACTCAGGTAAAGCGCTGCCCACAAACCGAGTGCCGCCAAGCCATTCAGCCGCGCTCGATTCCCATTCAGCCGTAGTGGTGAGGCGGGAAAGGTAGCAACCAGCAGAATGACAAGCCCTGTCAGCGCAATGATGGCGGTGAAGATCGTGAAATCGGTCATGTGACTGACCGCTAAGGCAGCTAACGCCGACACCACACCGATGAACAGCAGGCGATCTGTCCCTTGTAGGGTGCGCCACTGCCTTCTGAGCAGCACCACCAACAGCACAAGGCTGGCTGCCAACGCCAACAGCCCAAACAGCCCTAGTTCCGCCGCGATGTTGAAAAAGGCGCTGTGCGCGTGGGCGTGGATTTGGCGCGGCGGCACAGAGCTAAGGCGCGTGAGGGTGCTGCCAAAGGTGAACAAGCCGCTGCCTGTGAGCGGCTGTTCCTGAAAGGCTTGCCACGCCGCCTCAAAGAGATACGTGCGTAAATCGAGCGTGCGGCTGGCAACATTTAACGCCCGCACACTCAGCACGACCAATCCGCCACCCAAGGCGACAAGGGCTAAAAAGGCAGCGCCAATCAGTGCTTTGGTGCGGCGGCTGAGTGCCTGCCAGGCGGCGCGCAGCCTGACGGGCGAGAGCAAATTGTGGTGCGCCAAGAGCAGCACCCCAAACACAAGGCTTGCCAATGCCAGCCCAAGCCAATTGCTGCGGCTGTAGGTGAGGAACAGCAGACCAAGCGCCACCAGCACATAAAGGCTGAGCGCTAAGCGCTGCCAACGCTGCCGAACGGTCAGCCCGCGCCCTGCGCTGAGTGGGATCACCAAGATCAGGTAGGCAGCCAACAAGTTGGTGTTGCCCAGTGTGGCGGAAGGGCGCGGCAGTTCGGGCAGCATGAAGCCCTCGGCAGCCTGTTGCAAGGCTTCTGCGGCAAAGCTGATCACTTCGCGCAAGGCAAAGCCAAGCGGCACAAGGCTGCTCAACAAGATCGCATCAACCAGCGCGCTGCGCGTGAGGGCGCGGTTTGCCATGCAATCATACAGCACCAACCACACGCCTAAATACAGGCACACATACCACAGCCCAATGGCGCTGCGCCGCCACAGTTCAAGGTTGGTAAGCGTTGAAAGCCCGATCACCGCCAACCACAGCAGCGCTGCGCCGTCCAGAGGTGTGCTGTGCCAGCGCCAACGTCTGCGCCCCAACCACCAAGCCAACAAAGCGACCAAACCAAGTGCTAACGCCACATTCTTAAAGCGCACCTCTAAGGTGACTGCTGCGCCGATGAATGCCAGATAGAAACTCAGCAGCATTAAGAGCGCCCACGCCAGCAGGTTAGATCGATCTCGCATGTATTCACCTTACCCTGAACGGTAGCCTAACGTAATTTTATAATCATAAACGGCATTGCGAATCTTTGCTGAGAGGCTCTTACCAAAGGCGACTAAGAGGGTGCCTGTGGAACGCAGCGTGTGCGCCTTCCACAGGCGGCAGGCTAGTGATCATTGGGTGCGCCGTTTGGCTGTGCAACGGGCTGCTCAACCTCAATAAAGATGGCGTTGTCGCTGTTATCGTAGCTGAACAATTCGGCGTAGCGCGCCCAATCCACTGCCGTATCAAGCTGGCGTTCGGCAATTTCAGGGGGAAATTCGCGGCTGAGCGCTGCGATGAACACATCCCATGAAAGGCGCTGATCGGGCTGCGCCTTGAGCATGGAGAGAATCCAGCGAATCATCGGCACCCGCCGCAAGCGCGCCGCAAAGATTTCTTTACGGGCTTGGATGCTGCCCTCTGCGAAGGCTTCCCCAAGTGGGGTTAGGCTGAGGTCGCCCGCTTCCACATTCGCAAAGCCGATCACCTCTGCTGCCTCGATGATCGGCAAGATTTCGTCGTAGTCGTTGACGAATTCATCCGCAAGGCGGTAGACATCAATTTTGTTGGTCAACTCTTCGTTGACGCGCTCCACCAAGCCCGAAATGGCGCTGATCGGCGCTTCAGGCAAGGCGCGGGTCAAGCCCGGCTCACCGGGTGCAGACCCAAGTTCTTCTGCCTCTGTGCGCGTTTTGCCAACCATTTGCGCGTAGATTTGGTCAACCATCGTCAGGAATGCCTTTTCCTTGCGGCGGCGCGGATGTGGCAGGGTATTTTGGATTTCTGCCACAATATGTCCCGGATTTTTATCCATGATGACTAGACGATCTGCCATGAAGACCGCTTCCTCAATGTTATGGCTGACCATCAAGATCGCTTTGGTTGGGATAGTGCCGCTCAGCCACAGTTCCATCAGCTCACCGCGCAGGCTCTCTGCGGAAAGCACGTCTAATGCCGAGAATGGCTCATCAAGGCACAGCAGCTCAGGCTCTACCGCCATTGCCCGCGCAAAGCCGACTTTCTGGCGCATTCCGCCGCTCAGCTCTCGCGGATATGCCATCTCAAAGCCATCCAGCCCAACATGATCAAGCAGGCGCAAAGCACGCTTGGTACGCTCAAGGCGCGGCACGCCAAGCGGTTCAAGGGCAGCCTCCACGTTTTCTTGCACCGTCAGCCATGGGTAGAGCGCAAAACTTTGAAAGACGATGGTCGTGTTTGGATTCACGCCGCGCAGGGGCTGCCCACGATACAGCACCTCGCCCTCTGTGGCACCGATCAAGCCCGCGATGATCCGCAGCAGGGTGGATTTGCCGCAGCCGCTAGGACCTAGCAGCGCGATGAACTCACCTTCCCGTATGGTCAGGTTGATGCCGCGCAGTGCCTCTGTATATTTATCGCCACGCCCATAATGCTTGCCAACTTTCCGCAATTCGACTAAGGTTTGCCCAAGTGGTTTGTGTCCGTGTGCTGCGAGTGCCATCTGCACTTACTCCATTCTGTATTTTTCTTCCGCCAAACGATACAAACGCCGCCAGAAATAGCGGTTGATGCAGACCACCACAAGGATCATGGTGAGCGTAGCCGCCGTGAGCAGGGCAAAATCGCCCTTAGCCGTCGCCTCACTGATCAGTGCGCCAAGCCCGATCACGTCGTAGGTTTGCTGCCCAAACTCCGTGTATTCCGCCACAATGCTGGCGTTCCAGGCGCCGCCACTGGCAGTGATCAGCCCTGTGATCAGGTAGGGAAACAGCGAGGGTAAGATCAGCTTGCGCCAGCGGCTCCAGCCTTTGAAGCGCATCAGGTCGGTCATATCCCGCAAATCTTTAGGGATGGCAGAGGTGCCGGCAATCACATTGAAGAGGATATACCACTGTGTGCCAAGCAGCATGAGCAGCACAGCAGCAACGTTCAGGCTAACCCCGTTGCTCACGATTGCCAACACGATCAGCGGGAAGAAGGCTGTGGCTGGAATCGAGGCGGCGATCTGCACCAACGGCTGTAAAACAGTCGCCAAACGCGGGCTCGAGCCGATGATCACGCCAAGCGGAATCGTCCAGGCAATGGCAATCAGCATCGCCGCGATGACGCGCATGGCAGTTGCAACCGCCCCTACCGCAATACGCCCATAGTCGGCAAGCGGCACGCGCAGCAGCAACTGCACCAACTCAACGCCGAGCGCAATCACGATCAGGATGAAGATCAGCAGCGCCAGAAGGCGTGCGGCGTGCTGAGTCCAGTGCAGCGGGCGCTCTAGTTGGGCAGGCTCAAAACGGCGCGCTTTGCCCAAACGGCGATCCAACGTCTTGATTAGGTTCACCACCAGCATTTGGTTCAGACCGTTTGCCAAGCGCGAACGGCTGAGCAGATTGTAGAACCAAGAGGTCGGCGGATTGTCGTTCTCCACCGTCTCGATTTTGAATTTCTCAACCCAGACCAACAGCGGGCGCCACACCAACTGATCGAGCAAGACGACGATCAGGACGAGTGTCAGCACGCCCCACAAAATCGCCGTCGTATCATTGGCATTGGCAGCCTCTTGCAAGTATGAGCCGACGCCGGGCAGCCGAAAGTCTTTATCGCCGACGGTGAAAATCTCGGCAGCCATCAGGAAAAACCAGCCACCTGCCCAACTCATGATGCTGTTCCACAACAAGCCGATTGCCGCAAAGGGCAGCTCCACGCGGCGGAAGCGCCACCACCAATTGAAGCGAAAGACAGAGGCAGCTTCGCGCAGCTCATGGGGCAGCGTCCGCAGTGATTGGTAAAAGCTGTAGGTCATATTCCAGACCTGACTGGTGAAGATCAGCACAATGGCGGCAATTTCGACGGCGGTTGCCTGTGGCAAAACAGCCGTCAGCCCTAGCACCACCACCGGCAAAAAAGATAAGATCGGCACCGATTGCAGCACGTCTAGCACGGGCAGCAGCACGCGCTCTGCCGAACGGCTGCGCGCCGCCATATAGCCATAGGTCAGCGAGAACAGCACCGAAAGCATATAGGCGGCTGCCATCCGCCCGACGGACTGCAAGGCGTAGTAGGGTAATACTTGTGGGTTGAGATCAATTTCGGCGCGGGTGAGCGAAGCGGGCGCGCCCGACGCCAATTGCACACCTAAATAGACGGCTGTGGCTATGCCAAGCAGGATTAAAATATCCGCCCAACCAAGATAGGATGCGCTGCTTTGCCCAGTGGCGAACACAGTCTTACGACGGAGTGCATCCATAAGCACCGCCTTTCTATAGCAACTTTGTAAGAGCGTTTTAGGAAGGCTTTTGCCGCGTGGGGAGGCTGCGCCGTGCTGAGCAAAACAGCCGACGCATCGTGCGGCGTGGCTTAGGTGCGCTCAGTGAGGCAGATCAGGCTTTCCAGCACGGCGAAAAGCCGCTTAGAACTGGGATAGTCGTCCATAATCCTTTTATCACACTCGGTGACTAGACTTCCAAACTATAGCACTGCTCTTGGCTGGCGTCAACTTTATCCTGGCTAGGGTTGGGTGTGGCAGGCTATTTCGGTGCGCCGCCTCCTCACAGCCATTTGCGCCAGCGGAAGAAGATCAAGATGCTCGCCTCGACGCTGAGCATGAGCAAGATCACTTTCGGAATGCCGTCCGGATCGTTAAAGGGCGGGAAGGTTAACTCAAAGTTCATGCCATAGAAGCCCGTGAACACGCTTAACACACCTATCGCAATGGTGATGACCGTCAGCCGATTGACGACGTGATTGAGTCGGTTTGAGGTGGAAGACATATACAAATCCAGCACGCTGCCGAGCGTTTCGCGCAAGTTGCTGGCACTTTCCACAATCCGCAGCAGGTGGTCGCTCACATCGCGGAAGTAGTATTGCAGCGTTTTGCGGTCGGCAAACATACGGTCGTGGTGAGAGATGAAATTGATGACCGCCGGCGCCGGATAGGCAGCCCGCAAGAGCGCCCGTAGGGTTTGTTTCAGGTGCATCAGGTCAGCCAGCAAGGTCTGTGAAGGGCGGCGCAAGACGGTATCTTCGGCTTCTTCAATCACATCCGTCAGCCGATCTAGGATCGGGAAATAAGCATCTACCACTACATCCAGCACGGTATGCAGAATGAAGCCCGATGAAGCGCGCGAGGCGCGCAAGCTATCTTGCAGGCGGCGCGCCACTTCGCGCATGGTTGGTTCTTCATGCCGATGCACCGTTACGCAGAAAGTGCGCCCAACGAAAATATCTAGCTCGCGCACGATCAGCTTGCCCTGCACCAACAGCACTGTATTGATCACTGCGAACAGGTGATCCTGATACTCTTCAATTTTGGAGCGCTGCTCTTGGTTGAGGGCGTCTTCAATGGCAAGCGGGTGAAACTTGAAGACATCGCGCAGCAGGCGCACCTCTTCCGCGCCCGGCACCACCAAATCCAGCCAGAAAACTTGCTCAGCGGCAAGCAGCGCGGCAATATCAGCCTCATCGGCGCGCGTGCAGCCCTGCGCGTCAAAGGTATAGAGTGTAATGCTCATCGGCGCACCTCTCAGATTGGTGGATGAGGTGCCGCATAGTTAGCAGCACCTTGCGCGGTACATAACTTAGTATGCTTTAGCGAATAAGGCGCGTTCGTCGCATTCTGTGCCGCAGACGATGCACTTGCCCTTGCCGCGCTCTTGATCCAATGGGAAGTTGCGCGAGACCGCCTGATTATCCTCTTTCACCTTCGCCTCGCACGTGGCGCTGCCACAGAACCACGTATATGCCCAACCTTCTTTCAGAATCTCGCAGAACGTGCCGTAGTCATCCGCCACTTCGTGGATGTTGGCATCACGGAATTCGGTTGCCTGCCGCAGCAAGCTGCCCTGAATATCTTCCAGCAGCGTTTTCAGGAAAGGCAGCAAGCCCTCACGCGGCACGAACTGCTTGCCCGCTTTGCTCGGCACATCGCGGCGGGCAACAGCCGCTGTGCCATTTTGAACATCTTTCGGTCCAATCTCCACGCGGACTGGCACACCGCGCATTTCCCAGTCATTATATTTGAAGCCGGGCGAGAGTTCAAAGCGTGTATCCAGCTTGGCGCGCACACCATTCGCCTTCAGCTCATCAAAAAGTGCATTCGCAATTGGCAGCACAAGGGCGCGCTCGTCCTCATTCTTGCCAATTGGCACGATCACCACTTGAATGGGTGCAATGCGCGGTGGCAAACGCAAGCCCTGATCATCGCCGTGCGTCATGATCACGGCGCCAACCATGCGCGTCGAAAGTCCCCAGGAAGTCGTCCAGACGTGCTGAAGGGCGTTGTTCTCGTCCGTATATTGAATCTCGAACGCTTTCGCAAAGTTCTGCCCAAGGTTATGGCTGGTGCAGGCTTGCAGGGCGCGCTTATCGCCCATCATTGCCTCGATGCTGTAGCTGCGGAGCGCACCGGCGAATTTTTCCTGATTGCTCTTGCGCCCTTTGATGCCGGGAATGGCTGCCTCGTTAAAGTAGACATCGTAGTAAACGCCGAGCATTCGCAGTGTTTCTTCTTCTGCCTCATCGTGGGTGGCGTGCGCGGTATGCCCTTCCTGCCACAGGAACTCCATCGTGCGCAGAAACAGGCGCGTCCGCATTTCCCAACGGACGACGTTTGCCCACTGGTTGAGCAGCAGCGGCAGATCGCGGTAGCTCTGAATCCATTTCGCCATGCTGTAGCCGATGATCGTCTCTGAAGTTGGGCGCACCACCAAGCGCTCTTGCAGTTCTTCACCCCCGCCAATGGTCACAACGGCAAGTTCAGGGCTAAAGCCTTCCACATGCTCTTTTTCCTTGTTCAGAAAGCTCTCCGGGATGAACAGCGGAAAATAGGCGTTCTGATGCCCTGTCGCCTTAAAGCGCGAATCGAGCGCCTGCTGAATGTTCTCCCACAGCGCGTAGCCGTAGGGTTTGATGATCATGCAGCCGCGCACCGGCGCATAGTCGGCAAGGTCGGCGCGCTGCACCACGTCGGTATACCAGCGCGAATAGTCTTCGGCGCGGGACGTAATCACTTCAGATGACATGCGAGACTCCTAAGGGCAGTGTGTCAGTAGATTATGGGCGCTATTGTACCTGATTCGGGGCAGGAACGGGATGCGTTTGATGATGTATAATTTATGTACATCTGATTATGGATGACTCGATGGAAATTCAAACACTACTTCAACGATGGCAGCTAACAGCTGAAGAGCTAACTGAGATCGTTGATGAGAATCCTAGTTTGCGTGGTTTTTTGCTTGGTTATGTTGGTGAATACAAATTACGCAAATTAATTAAGGAAAACCCTGAAGTTCAAGCAGTTCAAAAGCCTGATGATCATGATAGAAAAAGTAAGAACGATCTCATTATCGTTTACCGAAACCAGCGGTTCACGTTAGAAGTTAAATCGCTTCAGACGAACTCCATAAAGCGCTCTGAAACTCTACTATATGGCTCAGTGCAGGTAGATGCAAGTGATCGTCGCACAGTTCGGTTGCCTAATGGAATGGCTATTGAAACAACCTGTTTGCTGCGCGGTGAATTTGACGTACTTGCCATAAATCTTTTCCAATTTAGACAAATATGGCAATTTGCGTTTATTCTTAACCGCGATCTGCCTACTTCAAGAAGCCGAAAGTATACTGATACACAGCGCGAATACCTGTTAGCAACATCTATCAAAGTCACAGACCCAATCAGCCCACCTTACGTTCCCGATCTTTTTGTGCTGCTAGACCTTTTGAGCGCTGAGCGTAAGGCTTGACTTTAGTTTTCGGTTTGACAAAAACCAAAAAATATGAATGGTTTTTTCGTGCATGGCGCTGCTTTTTAAGTCGGCTAACACCAGGTTTATTTGTTCGCATAACAATAAAAAGGTCTTTGGCATAAAAGCCAAGTTGGGCATACTCAAGCATAATCTCGACGTGCGTAAACCACTGTTTATTAGCGCTGACTTCGTCTTGGCATTTAACGATCAGCACGCCTGTTTCCTTCAGAACTCTGAACGCCTCACGCCCTGCTGACGCATATAAATCAATCACAGCAGCGTGCCATTTGGGTTGAGGTTGCTTTACGCTATCTGCTTCAGCTTGATACGCTTGTCTAAAACTTTCATGGGTGCCAGCTCCTGCCCAATGAACAGCGTTCGCACGTAGTAATCCTTCCATATAAGGTGGGTCTAAAACGACACAGTCTATGCTGCTATCTAAATAAGGCAAACACCTACAATCAACACCATCTTGAATATCTGTAGGTAATAGTGTATACCGATCTTGAGGTACATTTCGCCAAAATACGCCCTTGCCATAAGTTACATCTGCAATTGTCGAACCAATAGGCACATGTAATGAGAGAATCTTGGGAAATACGTCCGAATTGGTAGTTTGATATGCGGAAAAGATAAGATCAGTAGTTGGTTGACCGCCCTGTTTGCGTTTCTTCATAACTTTAACCCCTCGTTATGTGTTATACAGTGATTATACAGATGTTCTATAAGTAGACAAGTTCTACTCCTCCACCGAGCCAACTTCGACGCTCAGCGCCAAGCCCAACAAGCCGATCTCAGCAGGGAAACGCGCCCGATCCGCCAAATTCAAGGTGAGCAGCGGGCAGCACAGCATGGCAGCGCTCATCAGGTGCATGAGCGCCTGTGGCGATTCGCCGCGCCGCACCAACTCCACCAGCATTGGCTGCAACACGCGGTCTGCCTTGCTATCGCGGAACATGACGCGCACCGCAGAGGGCGCATAGTTGTGCTGCACCTTCAGCGTCTCGCCATCATCCTGATAGCTGATCTGAAGGTGTGCCGCCACTTCTTTTGGATGATACATCCATGTGGCAAGCACGTTATGGAACATTGGCTTGGTCAAGTCGAGCAGGGGATGGTGCCTGCCGCCAAAGGCGGGATCAAAGTAGCGCAAGCCGCCGGGCGTGAAGAAAACATTGCCGTTGTGGGCATCGCCATGCCCAACGATGCTCCATGTGGGCTGGTCTGGCTCAAGGGCGCGTTTGGCGCGTTCAATCAGGCTGCCAAGCGTTTCAGGGTATGCCTTGCCGTTGATGATCCAGCGCCGTGTGAGCAACGCTTCCCAATCAAGTCTGCTGTCTGGCAGCGTAAACGGCTTGCCCACGTAAAATTCGGTGTAGCGCTCACCGGCTAGGCGGTGATAAAAAAGCTGATGAATGGGCGCGCTGGCGTTTTCTTCCGCCGTGATTGGGCGCAGGGTGGCGCGGTAAATCTCGATCAGGTGACTATCAGCAGCGTTCTGAGCAGCCGTCAGCGCGCCCAGATCACGGCGTTCGCCACGCTCTAGGGCGTGTGCCACATCAAAGACGCTCGGCGCGTTGATCAGGTCATAGATCAAGAACTGCTTCCCATATTCCGTCGAGGCATACAGCGGCGCAATGACGGGGTAGCCCACTTCGGCAAGCGCACGGGCGTTGTAATACTCACCGATTACGCTGTTCGGCTCTACGTGCGTCTTGAAGAATAGACGGCGCCCATCGGCAAGCGTTAGGTAGCCATTAAACGAATTGAGCGAGACAGCTTGCGGGCGCAGCTCTACACCAATCGCAGCCAGCTTCGGGAACAATTCGCGCACAAAGCTGAGCAGCAGCCCTTCAGCGGCGCCCTTATCGGTGAATTGCAAGGTTTGAATGCGTTGCAGGCGTGCATCGTTCATGGGTTAGGCATCTCTCCACCATACAGCGGTGCATTCAGGCAAAACAGGCTGGCTGGCTTCCTCCAAATGGGCGACCATTTCCGCACCAAAGAAGAAGGTGATCAGTTCCTCTGCCTCTATGCGCGACTCAAAGCGGTAATCGGTGCGAATCCATGTCGAACGGAAGCCGAGATCGGTCAGCACAGCAAAATAGGCGTCCAGATTCGCGGGCGGGCAAGGTGTTTGGCAGCCTGTGCCGAACGTCTCTAGGATCATGATCTTGCCGTTTGGGCGCAGCAGGCGGCGCGCTTCGTCAACGGCGCGGGCAACGCTGGCGCTCGGATCACCTTCGGGCGCAAGGTAGGTGTAGCAAAAACTCCAGCCGACAAGGTAGAGATCAGCGCTGGCATTCGGCAAGGGCAGGCTGTGATGTGAGGCGACGCGCAAGGTGACGTTTGGCGCGCCTTGCAGCGTTTCGGCAGCGTGCGCCAGCATGGCAGGTGAGGCATCAAAGGCGTGCAGAGTCCGCACGTGCGGCGCCAGCAGGCGCGTTAAGCGACCGGTGCCGGCGCCTGACTCGACCACATCCATACCATCAAGGGCGCAAATGGCTTGCAAAGCAGGCAGGATGTTCCCTTCATAATCCTCGCGCACCACAAGGCGATCATACGGCTCAGGGTGTGCGGCATAAATTTCGGCATAATCCAACACTTGATAAGTCCTCTCCGTGTGGCGGGCGCACTCGCTGAGAGGGAATGTATACCGTGCAACGCGCCTATCTGCAACCCTTCTTCCGCGCAAAACACCTTACGGATTCTTGCATGATTCTTGCACAGACTCGCTACACTTTTAGCAGCTTTGAACCTAAACTTCCGAACGAGGCTGTAGCTTATGACTGCACCAACTGCACAAACCTATGAATTTCGCGCAGAGATTCAGCAGCTTTTGCACATCCTGATCCATGCGCTGTATACCGACCGTGAGATTTTCCTGCGTGAGTTGATCTCAAACGCCTCCGATGCCTTGAATCGGCTGCGCTTTGAGCAACTGACCAACACAGAGGTGATCGATCCCGATGTGGAGCTTGCCATCCGCCTGAGCTTTGACGCCGATGCGCGCACGCTAACCATCACCGACACAGGCATTGGCATGAACCGCGATGAGATCGTTGAAAACCTTGGCACCATCGCCCACAGCGGCGCCATGGCGTTCATGAAGGCGCTCCAAGAGCGCGGCAACCAATCGCCCACCGAGATCATCGGGCAGTTCGGCGTTGGCTTCTATTCCGTCTTCATGGTGGCGGAAAAAGTCGAGGTGCTTTCACGTTCCTTCCGCCCGAATGATCAAGCCGTGCTGTGGACGAGCAGCGGCGGCACGGATTACACCATCGCGCCTGCTGAGCGCGCCGAACGCGGCACACAGATCACCATCTACTTCAAGGAAGATGCTGCGGAACTGCTCAACGAGCGCACCTTAAAGCGCATTGTCACCACGCACTCAAATTACGTCGCCTTTCCGATCTATCTCGGTGAGAACGTCATCAATGCTCAAACCGCCCTATGGCGGCGCACGCCGCGTGAGGTTGAGGCGAAAGAATATCAGGACTTTTACCAACAACTCACCTTTGATACCAACCCGCCAACGCTGACCATTCATCAGGTTGCCGATGCGCCTGTGCAGTTTTACAGCTTGCTGTTTGTGCCAGCCAAGCTGGATCGCGGTATCTTGGCAGGCGAGGGGCAGGGCAAACTGCGCCTGTATGCCCGTAAAGTGCTGATCCAAGACCACGCCAAAGACTTGCTGCCCGAATGGATGCGCTTTGTAGAAGGCGTCATTGACTCTGAAGACTTGCCGCTGAACATCTCGCGGGAGACGGTGCAATCCAACCGCCTGATGCAGCGCCTCAAGCAGACCATCACCAACCGCGTCTTGAGCGAGCTGGAGGCGCTTGCCGAAAAGACGCCCGAACGCTTTGACACCTTCTGGCGCGAGTTCGGGCGTCTGCTTAAAGAAGGCACCATCACCGATGCCAGCAACCGTGAGCGCTTGCTGCCGCTGCTGCGCTTCCGCACGCTGCACCATCCTGATCAGCCGATCAGCCTGCACCAATACATCACCGAGATGATTGCCGATCAAGAGCATATCTACTACCTGTTCGGCGACGATCCGCAAGCCGTATTACGCAGCCCACACCTTGATGTCTTCCGTGCGCGCAAAGTAGACGTGCTGCTGCTGACCGACACTATGGATAGCTTCCTGGTGAACGCCATCGGCATTTTTGAGGAAAAGAAACTTCACAACGGCGCCGATGCCGACCTGAAACTGCCCGAAAGCCCTGAAGACGACGTGCAGCACGCCGAAGCACTGCCTCTCGAAGCGCAAGAGACGCTCATTGAGCGCTTTAAGCGCGTGCTTGGCGAGCGCGTGCAAGCTGTGCGGACGACCGACTTGCTGCGTGAGAACGCCGTGCGCTTGGTGGCGCCCGATCAGGGCTTTGGTGCAGATATGGAGCGCGTTTACCGCATTCTGGATAAAGATTTCAAGCTGCCCACGCGCATCTTGGAGATCAATCCGCGCCACGCGCTCATCCGCAACCTGAGCGCCATGCCCAACGATCCGCTGGCGGATCAAATCATAGAGCAGCTTTTTGAAGGCGCACTGCTGATGGAAGGCATTCACCCGCGCCCTGTCGATATGCTGCCGCGCCTGCTGACGATAATGGAGGCTGCCACCCGCCGCAGCACCGACTCTGAGTAGGCGCTGCTTCACGGCGGGCGAACGGCGGGCTGCCCAGGTTGCCCACAGGCGGGCAATCAGGCAGTGAGCGCCATCGCCCGCCATCCACCATAAACGCGAGCGTGGCGCCAACACATCACGCTCGGCGATCTCAGCCCTTTCAGAGGCACACCGTTCGCCTTCACCTTCCAGACGCGCAAAACCTTGCCATGCGCGCTCCACAGGGGTGGGTTTCGAGAAGGCTTCCCTCTCAAACTCACCCTTTATTCGTTTTTTGAAATGCGTTCAAGTCTATTCCACCAAAAGGTGGTTGAAGAAATATTGAAGGCATGGTATGATTGTGCAGATCACGAACAATTGTTCAAATCGCGCCATTGTGTACAGTCTGCTTGCCGCAAGCAGACTCAGGCTTACCGCACGCTCAACAAAAGGCACAGGGAATTATGCTAAACGCAGCCAAGAGTGAGTTTACCGTAGCAAATGCCTACCGCTACAACCGCCAGAATGCTGTGCGGTGGCTCATTTCGCACATCATGCGCTATCGGTGGTTCTTTTTCGTCACATTGTTTCTCTACATCTGTACCTACAGCGCCTACACTGCTTCAGAGGCGCTCATCGGGCAGGCAATTGGCGCCGTCATTGAGCCTGAGAACTTCCCCTTACTACCAACCATTGCGCTGACCATCCTTGGGCTAAAGCTGCTGGACGGCGTGCTAAGTTTGATCGGCACGCTCTCTGTGGAGACGATTGCCCAACGCCTGGAGGTGGATTCCCGTGAAGAGCTCTACGCCAACCTGCTCGGCAAAAGCCAGACCTTCCACAACCAACAGCGCGTGGGCGACATCATGGCGCGTGCCACAGACGATGTGCAGCAGCTTAACGGCATGATGAATCCCGGCGTGGCAATCACAATGGAGACGGTCATTGGGCTGGTGGTGCCGCTGATCTTCATCGCCAGCTTGCGCGTGGAGCTGCTGCTTGTGCCGCTGTTGTTCATCGCCTTCTATATCCCTGTGGTGGCGCGCTACGTCCGCCGTTTGAATCCAATGGTGCGCCGCCAGCGCGAGCAGTTCGGCAAGATGAACGCCGGCTTGGAAGAGACGATCAGCGGGATTGAAGTGGTGAAGGCAAGCGCGCAAGAGGCATTTGAACGCCGCAAGTTCCGCATCGCTGCCAGCCTCTTCCGTGATTACTTCGTGCGGCAGGGCTACATCGAGGCGCGCTATCTGCCTGTGCTGCTCTTTGGCGTTGCTTTCGGCTTAGCGTTCATGCACGGCATGTTGCTCTATCAGCAGGGCATCATCAGCATTGGCGATGTGGTGGCGCTGATGGGCATTATGGGCGTGTTGCGCTGGCCCACCTTCGCCGCGATCTTCTCAATCTCGTTGGTGCAAGCCGGTGTGGAAGGCGCACGCCGCATTGTGAACATCTTGCAGACCGAGACCGAACTTGACCAGAACAGCGGCGGCGTTAGCCAGCCGATCAAAGGCGAGATCACCTTTGAGGACGTCAGCTTTGGCTATGGCAAGAACCATGCGCTGAAGCACATCAGCTTTACCATTCAACAAGGGCAGACCGGCTCTGGCAAAAGCACGCTCACGCAGTTGATCAACCGCACCTATGATACCACCTATGGGCGCGTGCTGATTGACGGTATAGACGTGCGTGAGTGGGATTTGAACTCGCTGCGCGCTCAGATTGGCAAGATCGAGCAGGATGTGTTCTTGTTCTCGCGCAGTGTGGCGGAAAACATCGCCTTTGGTGTGCCGAACGCTACACAAGAACAGATTAAGACGGCGGCGCGCATGGCGCAAGCGCACGAGTTCATCATGAGCTTTAAGGATGGCTATCAAACGATGGTGGGTGAGCGCGGTGTGACGCTGAGCGGTGGGCAGCGGCAGCGCATCGCCCTAGCGCGTGCCTTCCTCAGCAACCCGCGCATCCTGATCTTGGATGACTCGACCAGCGCCATTGATAGTGCCACCGAAGATGAGATTCAAAAGGCGATTCGGCAAGTGCAGCAAGGCAGGACGACGCTGCTCATCACGCACCGTCTTTCCCAGATTCGTTGGGCAGACCTGATCCTTGTGGTGGAAGATGGCGAGTTGGTGGCAAGCGGCACGCATGATGAGCTGCTGCGCCGTTCGCTGCACTACCGCCGCATTTTTGCCCGTTATGATGTGGCGCTGCCGCCGCTTGAGACAGCCGCTGCGGATTAAGTGAGGTGCTGCTATGCTAACGCCACCAACCGACCATAAACCTGACCGCAAGATTGCCCAACTGCTGAACTTGGGCGAACGTGCTGCCGAACACCTTGCCAGCATCGGCATTAACACTGAGTCTGATCTGCGGCGCGTGGGCATTATCGAGGCATACCTGCAATTGAAGGCAATGGGCTACCGCCAGTGGACGCTGCTTGGGCTGTGGGCGATGTGGGGCGCACTGCACGACACACACTGGCAGCACGTTCCGCCTGAAGTAAAAGAAGAACTACGGCGGGCGGTGAAGCCTGTCAAAGCGCCGACCAAACGGAAAGCACCGCGAAAGGGAGATCACTAATGGGCTTCATCTTCGATGGGCTAGACGCGGAAGCATATGACCGTCAGTACAACGATGGACAGTTGCTACGCCGCATTGTGGGGTATTTCAAGCCCGAAGCGCGCCGCATGATCACGGTTGGCTTCACTATGCTGCTGGATACGCTTTCGCGCGCTGTGATGCCGATCATCATCTCGCGGGGTGTGGATGAGGTGCAGACCACGCAAGATAGCACCCTGATCGTCACCTATGGCTTGGCAGTGGCTGCCTTAGGCGCGCTGGCATGGCTGTTTAATTTCATCCGCCGCTGGCTGACCGCTGAAGCTGTGGGCAATGTGGTGCTGCAAATGCGCGAAGACGCCTTCGACGCTGTGATGAAACGCGATCTGTCGTTTTATGATCAGTTCCCATCAGGCAAGATCGTCAGCCGCGTCACCTCTGATACGCAGGCGTTCTCCACAGTGGTCACACTGACCATCGATCTGATTGGGCAGTTGCTGCTTGTGGCAGTCTTGATCGTCTACCTGTTCTTTGTGGATGCCAGCCTGACGGGCATTGTGCTGATCATGGTGCCGCTGATTGTAGGCGTAGCGCTTGGCTTCCGCAAGGTGGCGCGCTTCACCATTCGCCATTCCCGCCGTGTGCGTGCGGAGGTCAGCGCGTTGGTGCAAGAGACGGTGGCGGGCATTAGTGTGGCAAAGACCTTTCGGCAAGAACACGCCATCTATGCTGATTTCCTCAAGCTGAATCGGCGCTCGTTCTGGATTAATCTACGAATGGGCTACGTCTTTAGCGGCATCTTCCCGCTCCTGCTCATGATCGTCTCATTCGCGGTGGCGGCGCTCGTCTATTTTGGCGGCTTGAAGGTGCAAGCCGGCGAACTGACCGCCGGTGATTGGTATTTGTTCGCGCAAGGCGTGGCGCTCCTGTGGTTTCCACTGACCAGCATCGCGTCTTTTTGGAGTCAGTTCCAGCTTGGCTTGGCATCTGGTGAGCGCGTCTTCGCCCTGATTGACTCTGAGCCGAAGGTTGTGCAGCGCGATAGCCGCCTGCTGCCTGAACTGCGCGGCGAGATCACCTTTGCCAATGTGCAGTTCAGTTATACCGACAAAGAGCGCGTGCTGGATAACTTCTCGCTGCACATCCGACCCGGTGAGACGCTGGCGTTGGTCGGGCATACTGGCGCGGGCAAATCGAGCATTGGCAAGCTGATCGCCCGCTTTTACGAGTTCCAAGCGGGCAGGATCATGATTGATGGCGTGGACATTCGCCTGCTGGACTTGGCAGCCTACCGTGCGCGGCTGGGCGTTGTGACGCAAACGCCCTTCTTGTTCGATGGCACCGTGCGCGAGAACATTCGCTACGGCAAGCCCGGCGCGCCTGACTCCGAAGTGGAACGTGCTGCACGCCAGATTGGAAATGGCGACTGGCTGAAAAGCCTTTCGGATGGCTTGGACACGGAAGTTGGCGAGCGCGGCGGCAGCCTTTCGATGGGGCAGCGCCAGTTGGTGGCGTTGGCGCGGGTGATGCTGCAAGACCCTGCCATTTTCATCCTTGATGAGGCAACTGCCAGTGTTGACCCACTGACCGAGACGCTCATCCAAGAGGGCTTGGACGCCATCATGAAAGACCGCACCTCAATTGTGATCGCGCACCGCCTCAGCACCATCCGCCATGCAGATCGGATCATCGTGCTGAAGCAGGGCAAGATCATCGAGCAGGGCAATCACGACTAACTGCTCGAACAGGGCGGACACTACGCCGAACTCTACAACACTTACTTCCGCCACCAGAGCTTGGAATACATCGAGGCACAGCGCAAAGCAAACGCTGAGGCTGAGCCCGAATCGGCTGCCTAGCGGCGGGCTACGGCGCGGGCGGGAATCCTTCCCGCCCTGTGCCTGTTTTCGTGGCTGAGGGCGTGTGAACGTTGACCGCGAGGCGCCCTTGTGTTAGGGTTAAGGCGAGTGGTCACCTCACTGAAGAAAGTTGGTAGAGCCTATGAGCGCGCCAAGCGTTGAACGGGTAGAGATGATTGGCATCGTCAAACGGTTTCCCGGCGTTTTGGCGAATGATAAGGTTGATCTGGAAGTGCGACGCGGCGAAATTCTTGCCCTACTCGGCGAGAACGGCGCGGGCAAGTCCACCCTGATGAAAATCCTCTATGGGATGCAGCCCGCCGATGAGGGCGAAATTCGCCTGAATGGGCAGCCGCTGCGTTTGCGCTCGCCTTCGGATGCCATTCGGCACGGCATCGGGATGATTCATCAGCATTTCATGCTCGTGCCTTCGCTAACGGTTGCTGAGAATGTGGCGCTTGGCTTGCCTTCAGGGCGCGGCGGTCGGCTTGACTTGGCGCCTATCATCCGTGGGATTCAGGCGCTTAGCGCACGCTACAACTTCAAAGTTGATCCGCGTGCGTATGTGTGGCAGCTTTCGGTGGGTGAGCAGCAGCGCGTCGAGATCATCAAAGCCTTATACCGTAATGCGGGTCTGCTAATCATGGATGAGCCGACAGCCGTCCTTACGCCGCAAGAGGTGGATGATCTGTTTAGGATTTTGCGGCAGATGACAGCCAATGGTCACGCGATCATCTTCATCTCACACAAACTGCACGCGGTGCTGGCAATCAGTGATCGGGTTATGGTGCTGCGCGATGGGCGCGCCGTCGGCAATTTGCCAACCGCACAAGCCACGCGGGAGGTTTTGGCGCGCCTGATGGTTGGACGGGAGCTTTCGCTGCGCGTAGCGCATGAAGCAGTGGAAGCGGGCAAGGTGCGCCTGCGCGTGGAGCGGCTGAACGCGCTGAATGCGCGCCGTTTGCCCGCTCTGTGGGATGTCTCGCTAGAGGTGCGCGGCGGCGAGATTTTGGGCATAGCAGGTGTTTCAGGCAACGGTCAGCGCGAGCTGGCAGAGGTGATCGCCGGGCTGCGCCCACTCACCAGCGGCAAGGTCTACCTTGATGAGGCAGACCTGACTCAGGCAAGCGTGGCAGAACGCATCGCGGCGGGCTTCAGCTATATCCCCGAAGAGCGGATGCGCGATGGTGCCATCAAGACCTTTAGTGTGGCGGAAAATGCCATTTTGCAGACTCACACACTTGCACCGATTGCGCGGCGTGGCATGATTAACTTTCGTGCTGTGCGCCAAATGACGGATGATCTGATCACGCGCTTCAACGTGAAAACGCCTCGCCAAAGCACACCCTTACGCAATCTGTCTGGTGGCAACATTCAAAAGCTGATCTTGGCGCGTGAACTCTCGCGCAATCCACATGTGTTGCTTGCCGCGCAGCCAACACGCGGCGTAGATATTGGCGCAACGCTGTATATTCACCGCGTGCTGCTTGATCAGCGCGCACATGGCACGGCAATTCTGCTCATCTCAGAAGACTTGGAAGAGATTCTCGCGCTCTCGGATCGGATTGCGGTGATTTACGAAGGGCGGATTATGGGCATTCTGCCGCGTGCTGAAGCAACCGCTGAAAAACTTGGTCTGCTGATGGCAGGCAGTGTATAACACACAGCGGGCGTTCTATGTTACAGAGCGCCCGCTGCTAAAATGCCTAGCGCGTCATGTCAATCAGGATGCCTTCAAAGGTATCGCATTCAGTCACCAGCGCATTAACCACTTTTTGGAAGTATTCCGTGTTGATGAGCGACATCTCGGCGTTGTGCATACACGAGAACACAAACTTGCCACTGATCTGCTCGATGCACCAGAAGCCAATTTTGTTCTGTGCGCTGCGTTTGAGCAGAATGGTCGAGAGGTAGTGCGGAATGCGATCCTCTGAGTCGAACTGCGCCATGCTTGGCACCGAAAATTCCAGCGTGGTGTCATAGCGCACAATCCACAGCGATTGTGTGCGCCCTGAGCGCATACTGAAACAATCCACAGCGATTGTGTGCGCCCTGAGCGCATACTGAATTTGATCACAGCGCGTTTATCGTTAATATCCGCGATTTTCCAGCCGATCTGATCGCAATAGCGCTTGATCGTTCCCTGAAAGTTCATCCCTGAAAACAGTGCTGCAAAGCTAGACATGACGCCTTTTCCTTAAGTTAATGCGCCGCAGGTCGTTCAGGCTAGTGTATACCTATTTTAGGTTGAGGGCAAGCAGAACTTTTGTCTACTGCTGTGCTGCCCGCCGCACATATTCCGTCAGCAGGCGCACGCCGTAGCCTGTTGCGCCATTCGGATACAGCGGATTATCGGGCAGATCGTTCGCCATACCTGCTATATCAATGTGCGCCCAAGCCGGATAACTGGTGAAGCGCTTCAAAAAGACTGCGGCAATGTTCGCGCCGCCGAATCTGCCGCCGCTGTTCTTGATATCCGCCGTCTTCGACTCGATCAGCTTCTCATAGTCGCTAAACATTGGCAGCACCCACAAGCGCTCGCCGCTGCTGTTGGCGGCTGCCAAGAGCATTTCACACAGCCCTTCATCTGTGGCATAAACGCCTGCTGCCGCCGTGCCGAGTGCGATCACCATAGAGCCTGTCAGAGTGGCAATATCCACCACAGCCGCGGGCTTGTAGCGCGCCGCGTAAACCAGGGCATCGGCAAGCACCAAGCGTCCTTCGGCATCCGTGCTGATGATCTCAATGGTTGTGCCGTTGCTGGCGGTCAGCACTTCGCTAGGCAGGTAGGCATCGCCGCTGATCAGATTGAAGGTAGCTGGCACCAAGCCGACCACATGACGCGGCACCCCTAAGGCAGCGATAGCCTGCATGGCACCAAGCACTGCCGCGCCGCCTGCCATGTCGTTCTTCATTGGCACCATGCCCTCAGCCGTCTTGATGCTGTAGCCGCCGGTATCGAACGTGATGCCTTTGCCCACCAGCACAATGCTTTTGCCCTCTGCGGCGCGTTCGGCGTTATGCTCCAAAACGATGAACTGCGGCGGTATGGCGCTGCCACGCCCCACACCGAGCAGTGCGCCCATCTTGAGCGTCTCCATCTCGGCACGCCCTAACACTTGAACCGCTAGGTTATAGTGGGTGGCAATTTGGCGGGCAGTTTCGGCAAGGTGCTGCGGTGTGCAGATGTTTGGCGGCAAATTGACCAGTGTGCGGGCAAGACGTGTTGCCTCACCGAGTGCTTGCCCAACGCTCATGCCGCGCTCAACCGCCTCACGGTCGGCAGCGGCACCTTCAGGCAGCACAATGGTGAGCGTTTCGGGCAGGGCAGCAGGTGCCTCGCTGCTCTTTTGCCCATGATATTGATAAGTTGCCAGCAGTGCAGCCTCCACACAGGCTTGCGCGCAATCTTCGGCGCTCAGGGTGCTGCCTCTGCCATGCAACACGCTGGCAACGTGCTTCGCCTTCAAGTCACGCGCCTTTTGGGCGCCAACAGCCACTGCACGCCGCAGCACATCAAGGGTGAGCGTCTCGCGCTTACCTAGACCAAGCAGGATCAGGCGGCGAGCGGGCAGCGCACCACGCGGATACAATACGGCAGTCTGCGAGGCTTTGGCGGTGAAATCGCCACTGCTGATCAGATCGGCAATCGCGCCGCCGAGTGCTTCGTTTGCCATAGCGGGTGATTTATGCAAGTCTTCGCCTTCGTAAAGGCTGAGGATGAGTGCATCGGCTTCGGCAAGGTGCGGCGAAGCAATGGTGAGGGAAAACTGCATGGGTTAAACGTCCTTTTTTCAAAAATGCAGGGTGTAACTTGATGGGGCAATTTTACTTGGTGCGCCGCGCAAAGGCGAATTATGCCTTTCTTATGGCACAAGGCGCACCTCTGCCACTTGCAAATCGGCGAGGCTGGCGGCATTGACATCCACGCCCAGAAACAGCCGCAAGGTGCCTTCGGCGGCATTCGGTGGCAGCACCATCAGGTGATAACTGCTGAAATTGCCGCGCTGCCACACCTCAGATGGCAAGCGATCTATGACGCCGGCGATAGGAATGCCATCGGCACCAAGCAAGTTGAGTTTGATCTCCACCGTTTGGCGCGGCACGAACTGCACCTGCCAATCTAGGCGGACGCGCACCAGATCGCCAGCGCGCAGCACACGCCCAAGCCCAACGTTGATCAGGCGCAAATCTTGGCGCCCCAGACGCGCACTCAGGTTCACATCCACGCCATGGTCATCTATGGTTGCCCAATTCACCACGCGCTGGTAAACGCTCAGTGCGCCGCTCTGAAAGACCTGTGCGTAGGTGGTGCTGAAATTTTCCCAACCGACGGATTCGCCCTCACGCAGGACGACAACATCCGGCGCATGGCGGAACATGAAGAACTGATCGCGCTGCACAGGTGCAATCACGCCATCCAGATCGAGGATGCGGCGCGGCATGGCATGGTAGCCGATCAGGGCAGCGTCGTTTGCCGCGATCAGGGCGTCGGGTGCTGTGTTTTCTGCCAACCAAACACCGACGCGCTGTGCGTCAGGTGGTTCGTCCAGCTCGGCGTAGAGGCGAAGGCGCGCCCAGTTGGGCAAGGGCAGCGTGACATACGTCGGTGTATAGGCAGCTTGCACGAGCAGCGCGGCACTGATCGGAATCAGCACAGCAGGCGCGGTAAAATGGCGTAGGGCTGACCAGCTCTGCGCGGCAGCAAAAAAGGCGAGTCCGAGTGCGATGAGGGCGGCATAGGGCGCGGCAAGCATCGCCAAGCCCAAACTTACGCCGCTCAACAAGGGACGGTTTTCACGCAGTGCCAATGTACCAAGCCAACAGAATGCCAGCATCAGGGTGATGAGTGGTGAGGGCTGAATCAGCATAATCAGGGCATACAGCGCGCCAAGCCAAGCCTGCTTGCGCCACAGATAAAGGCACAGCGCGCCAACAGCGGCTGCCAATGTGTTGATCAGGTAGCTGCCCAGCGAAGGCTCGGCACCCAACCGAAAGAGCAGGGCAAGCAGGGCGGGCGCTAACGGAAAGGTGGTCACTTGCCCTTCAAACGTCCCATAGAGCAAGCCGCGCCCTTCGGCAAGGTTCACCGCCAAGCGGTAGAGCGTGTAGTTCGCCTCTGCCTCATAAAGATTGCCGATTAAGGGTGCGCCTACCGCGCCGATCAACAGGCACCCTAAAAAATAACCGAATTTCCGCATTTGTTATCCATTTAGCACACCACTTGCCTTGAAAAGGCTATATGCTTACTTTACAATACAATGCAACCAATTGCTAACCAAAGGCTGCTGTTAAGCAGTTTCAAGCACCCTGCAACGCACCCACATCGTTTAACTGTATGTTCGGAGCGGAATCATCCCATGAAAAATCTCCTTCGTCTGCTGGCTGTAATGATATTAGCACTATGCCTGCTGATCCCAGCCTCCGTCGGCGCGCAGCTTTCAGCGCGCACCATGATCACAGCGCAAAATGCTGATCAACTGACTGAGCTTGCTGTCATCACCGTAAAGGGCAGCGGCGCACGCGGTATCTCGGGCATTGCCCTCAGCCCCGATAACCGCCTGCTGGCGCTTGCCATGCGCGATAGCACCGTTCGGCTGTGGCAGATCGAGCCACCTCAAGAACTGTTCGTGTTAAGGGCGCACGAGAGTGTGGTGAATGCCGTCAGCTTTAGCACGGACGGCAAGTATGTGATCTCTGCCAGCAATGATCGCACCATTCGTTTTTGGCGCGTAGAGACAGGGCAGGAAGATAAACAACTCGGACCCGCCCGTGCGCCCGTCACCAGCCTTGCCCTAAGCCCGAATGGGCGCTGGATGGTCAGCGGCGCCATTGATGAACTGGTCAGCTTGTGGACGGTGCCAGACGGCAACCGCGAAAAGGTCTTGAAAGGGCATCGCGGTGCGGTGTTGAGCGTTGCCTTCAGCCCAGATAGCCGCACCTTCGCCTCAACGGGCGCGGATAAGGTCGTCTACATCTGGGATGTGGAGAGCCGCGCCCAAACAGGTATGCTGCGCGGCGCTGCCAATCAGCTCCTGGCGCTTGCCTACAGCCCAGATCGGGTTATGCTGGCAGCCGGTGAGCGCGCCGCGCCGCGCAGTGCCGTTCATCTGTGGGATGCCCGCAGCGGTGCTGCACTCGGCACGCTGAAAGGCATTCAAGGGCAGTTGGCAAGCCTTGCCTTCAGTCCGGATGGTGGCTTGCTGGCGGTAGGCGGCGGCAACGGCACAACGGAAGTCTGGGATGTTGCCACACAAACACGCCTTGTCTCTTTGAGTGTGCCGAACGCGCCTGCTCAACAACTGGTGAACAGCCTGACCTTCAGCGCAGATGGCACGCTTTTGGTTGCCACCAACGATAGTGAGCGCGTCACGATCTGGGGTATTCCGTGAAGGTGCGGCACGTCCATAGCGGTTTTGCCTAGCCACCTAACCCTCTGATTCGGTATACTTAGCCTGATTATTCCCAGATTGAGGCGTGCCGTGAAATGCTCTCTAACCGCCAAATTGCTGACTCGTTTGATCTGCTGGCTGACCTGCTGCGCCTGAAGGACTCAGCAGGCTACCGATTTGAGGTGATTGCTTATCAGCGCGTGGCAGAGGCGCTGCGCGAACTGCCGCGTGATGTGCGCGCCATCGCAGCGGAGGGACGCCTGCAAGACATTGACGGCGTGGGCAAGGCGATTGCCAGCAAGATCACCGAACTGCTGGAAGGTGGCACCATGCGCCTGCTGGAAGACCTGAAGGCAGAAATTCCGCAAGGTGTGGTGGACGTGCTGCGCGTGAACGGCGTCGGACCGAAAAAGGCGATGTTGTTCTATCAACAGCGCGGCATTACCTCTATCACTGCCCTTGAAGCGGCTGCGCGTGAAGGCAAACTGCGCGATCTGCCCTCGATGGGCGCTAAGAGCGAGCAGAAAATTCTAGAAGGCATTGCGGCATTGGCACGCCGCACCACACGCGCCCGCGCCGACGTTGCGCTGAGCGCCGCTGAGCGCCTGTTGCGCCCTTTGCAAACCGTGCAGGGCGTGCTGCGCGCCGAGATTGCCGGCAGCCTGCGGCGCGGACGTGCCACCATTGGCGATATTGACCTGCTGATTGCCAGCCATGACGCCGCGCCCATCATGGAAGCCTTCGTGAATCACCCTGATGTGGTGCGCGTGCTTGGGCATGGCGAGACCAAGAGCAGCGTCGAACTGCACAACGGCTTACAATGCGATCTGCGGGTGGTGCCGCCTGAACGCTTTGGCACGGCGCTTAGCTATTTTACGGGCAGTCAGGCGCACAACATCCGCCTGCGCGAGCTAGCGCTCCAGCGCGGGCTCAGCCTGAACGAATGGGCGTTTTCTGCCACCGATGGCAGCGGTGCGGAATTTTTGTGTGCGACTGAAGAAGAAGTTTACGCACGGCTGGACTTGCCCTACATCCCGCCCGAACTGCGCGAAGATCGCGGCGAGATTGAGGCGGCTCAGGCAAACAATCTGCCCACCCTGCTGGCGATCAGCGACATCCGCGCTGACCTGCACATGCACACCACCTGGAGCGACGGACGTCTGAGCGTGCGCGAAATGGCGTGGCAGGCGCGGGAACGCGGCTTGCAATACATCGTCATCACCGATCACTCGCAGAGCTTGGGCGTTGCCAACGGCTTAAGCGTGGAGCGCCTGTGGGCGCAGCGCGAAGAAATTCAGGGCGTGCAGGCTGAATTTGGCGAGACGCTGCGTATTTATCAGGGCGTGGAGATGGAAATCCGCGCCGATGGCAGCCTTGATTATGAGGATGAGGTGCTTGCCGCACTAGACGTGGTGATCGCATCCTTGCACACGGCGCTCAGGCAAGATCGGGCGACCATCACGGCGCGCCTGCTGAACGCTATCAATAATCCGCATGTGGATATTATCGGGCATCCACGTGGGCAGCTCATCCCCGACCGCGAGCCTGCCGATCTGGACATGGACGCGGTGTTTGCCGCCGCACTTGCCACCGATACCGTCTTGGAGATTAACGCTAATCCGCACCGCCTTGATCTGGATAGCGCGCACGCACGCCAAGCGCTCACACTGGGCATTAAACTGGCGGTGAACACTGACGCGCACTCCGCCGCCGATTTTGATGTGCTGCCTTTCGGCGTGCGGACGGCACGCCGTGCTTGGGCAAGCCCTGATCAGGTTATCAATACGTGGTCACGCGAGCGCTTTGAGGCGTGGCGGCAAGGTAACGACTAAGGCTCAGCGTGCGCCGTTGCCGTTGTTCTTGTAGAGTTTCAAAAAGCGCTTTTCGGATTCTGGCACGCCAATCAGGATGATGCGCCCTTGAGAAGGCAAAGGCTGGTGTGGATCGTTCAGCATTTGCACTTTCCCATCAATGTGCAGCGCCACAACTGTGCAGCCGGTGCGGTTACGCACATCGCACTCGGCAACCGTCTTGCCCACCAGATTTTCGGGTATCTCCACCTCGAAAATATCCAGCCCTTCTGCCACCATCAGAATATTGTCGCGTCCCATCAGGTTGATGATCGCGTTGGCGCCGGTTGAAGCATAGGAGAGGACGAAATCGGCGCCGGCGCGGTGCAACGTTGCCACGTTGCGCTCTAGGTTGGCGCGGCTGATGATCTGCGCTTCGGGACGCAAACGGCGGCAGTAGATGGTGAAATAGATGTTCAAGTCGTCATCGTGGGTGGTGATGATGATAACAGGCGTCTCGCGGATGCCTGCTTGCTCCAGCACTTCGAGTTCGGCGGCATCGCCCAAGATGTATTTCTCAGGATCGCGGATACGCTCTTTCGCCTTTTCCACAATGCGATAGTCCAGGTTGCGTGCGGCAAGGGCGCGTGCGGTGGCACGCCCAACACGCCCGGCGCCGATGATCACAATCGGCGCGGTGATCGGCTGCGGTGTGTGGAACAGCGCGTTGTATTGATCGATCTGCGCTTGGGTGCCTGCCATCACCAGAACAGTGTTTTCAGTGATGACAGCATTCGGCTCAGCGGCGTGAAACGCACCGCGCTGCCACAGCCCCAACACATTGATGCCAACCTGTTCGCGCAGGCGCACCTCACTTAAAGTTCGCCCGACCAAGGCTGTGTCGCGCACCATGCTCTCGACGATCAGCAGTTCGTCGAACTGTCCCAGTGGATAAACTTGCCGCTCATCGCCGGGGACGCGGCGCGCCACCGCTTGTCCCATCATTTCGCCTAGTTGCAGCACGTGGTTGCAGCCCGCCAATTCCAGAATATCCACAGAGGCGGGCAGGTTGGCAGTTGCCAAAATCGGCACGCGCTCAGAGACTTCGCGGGCGGTGGCAGCGATGTTCGCATTCAGTTGATCGCTGCCCGTGGCGGCAATCAGCAGGGCTTTGTCGGCACGGGCAAGCTGATCGGTTTTGGGATTATCCAGCTCGCCCAACATCACCTTGTAGCCGAGATCATGCAGCCTGAGCGCCTCGTTCAGATCAGCTACCAGCAGCACATAGGGATACTGATACTGCCGCAGCTTCTCGATCAGCGTCCGTGTGACGTTATCAAAATGCGTTAGGATTACGTGCTGCCGCGCCTTTTCTGAAAGGCGTGTAGGCGCTCTGGCGGCTTGCTGCGCCTTCATCCACGGTGCGTAGAAGAACTCGATGAAGGTGAACGGCAGCAGGATGAGCAAGAAGATAATACCGCTGAGCAGCACCACAATGGAGAAAATCTTGCCCAAGTCCGATTCGAAGGTGATGTCGCCAAAGCCAAGTGTGGACATGACCGTGAGCGTCCAGTAGAAGCCCGTCACCCAGGATTGCGAGCGCCCTTCATACTCCATAATGTAGTGAAAGAGGACGCTGTAGATACTGACTAAAATCAGCAGGGTGAGCAAAAAGCGCGCCAACGCGATCAGGTTGACGCGGTTAGGGCGATCCTTCACCAAGTGAAGGATTTGTGCCAGCAGGAACTTCATAGCATTTCAGACGAATACGCTCGAGCCTCTACCACTTAGGTAACTGTAGCACAGGGTGTTAGTCCGAGCAACGGTTTGCGCGGGAAGGGCATACGCTGCGAATCGACCGTGAGAGCGGCAGCCTCACACTGCGCAGAGGGCGGGACTTTGCCGAACACAGGCTACCCTCACCGACCACTATCGGCTATAATAGCAGCACTCTGTGTTGGCTATGGGTTGAATGAGGGTGTGGCGTGCCAACTCAACAAGCATACGCACAATATTATATCTGGACGCTTGGCTGCCAAATGAACGTGGCAGACTCGCAGCGCCTTGCCAGCGCGCTGGAAAAACTCGGCTTGCGCGCTGCGGATGCACCGGAAGCCGCCGATGTATTGGTGGTCAATACGTGCGTGGTGCGGCAGGGTGCAGAAGAAAAAGGGGTGCAACGTCTGCACGCGCTCAACAAGCTCAAACGGCAGAATCCCAACAAAGTGATCGGGCTGATGGGCTGTATGGTCGGCGTGCGCGATCCGCTGCCGCTGCGAAAGCGCTTCCCGTTTGTGGATGTGTTCATGGCACCGTCTGATCCGCTGCCGATGGTTGAATTCTTGCACGAGCGCGGCATTGAAGACTCATTGGCAGTTGAGGCGGAAGCGCGTGCGCTGCAAGATGCCCTCCAAGACGAGTTGCTGATCCTGCCCGCCCATGAGCGCGGCGCCTTGATCGCGGCGCATGTGCCGATTGTCTATGGCTGTTCGCACGCCTGCTCATTTTGCATCATTCCGTTTCGGCGCGGTGTGGAGCGCAGCCGCAGCGTGGGCGAGATTGTGGCAGAAGTTCGCAGTTTGGCACGGCAAGGCGTCAAAGAGATCACCCTGCTTGGGCAGATTGTGGATCGCTATGGCAAGGATATTCCCGACGGGCCCGACCTTGCCGACCTGCTGCGGATTGTCCATGAGACAGGCACCGCCGAAGGCTTGCAGCGCATTCGCTTCCTAACCAGCCACCCGAATTGGATGACCGATAAATTGCTGGATACGGTTGCCGAACTGCCTTCCGTCATGCCCCATATCGAAGTGCCGGTGCAGGCAGGCGCTGATGAGGTGCTGCGGCGCATGAAGCGCGGCTATACACAGGCGGAATACCGCGCCCTGATCGAGCGCATTCGGGCGCGCATTCCCAATGTGGCGATCAACACGGATATCATTGTTGGCTTCCCTTCAGAGACCGAAGCGCAGTTCATGCAGACCTACCACCTGCTGGAGGACTTGCGCCTTGATAAGATTCACATCGCCAAATACAGCCCGCGCCCACAGACCGTCAGTGAGCGCACCATGCCCGATGACGTGCCAGAAGCAGAAAAAGAGCGCCGCCGCCTGATGCTCGATGAGCAACACGCCCGCATCAGCGCCGAACGCAACGCCGAATGGCTCGGCAGCGTTGTGCCAGTGTTGGTCGAGGCGAAACAGGGCGATAAATGGCGTGGGCGCACCCCGCAGAACAAGCTGGTCTTCTTTGCCGATGATCAAGAACGGCGCGGGCAGGTGGTGGATGTCGAGATCACGTGGACAGGGGCTTGGTCTATGCAGGGGCGCTTGCCCGGCACGGCAAGCCTGCCTGATCCACTTGATCCGCTGCGTTTAGAGGTCATTCACTGATGCTTCAGGAGGCAAGCGCCGCACGCCGCGTCCTGATCGTGGTGGCAGGCAGCATCAACTACTACTACGATGCGATTGGCTACCGTTTGGCAGAGGCATTTCATAACCTCGGCAGCGTGGTGGAGGTTTGCACCCTCAAAACATACCAGCCTGCCGAATACGATCTGACGCTCTACGTCAACTTGTATGAGGTGGCGGTTGCCTATTGCAAAGGGCAGCCTGATCTTTCCGAAGCGGTGCGTTTGATCAAGGCGATGAAGGCGCGCACAACCCATATCGGCGTGGTGCTGTTGGAATGTGTGCAGACCAATTGGTTTGCCGAGACCTACAACCTCTGCCAACAAACAGGCATTCAGGCGCTTTACGATCTCGGTTTTCACAGCCAATACCCTGATGTGCATCCCGCCCTGCGCGCAGGCTACCATTTCTTCTTCAACGGGCTAACCCAAAGCGAGCGCCGAAAAGTGCTGCGTTGGCAGCACTCAGCGCAAGAACGCCCGATCCCTTGGGCGTTTATTGGTCATCTGGAAAAGCGCCGTATGCTGTTCGCACACCGTTTAATCAAACGCTGTGGCGCGGATGGCATTTTATATTTACCGCATCTCACGCATATCACCGAAGAAGGTCCGCACATCAACGGCGAACAGTTGCAAAAAATTCTGGAGCGCACGCGCTACTACATTTGGGTTTCGCACCACGACTATTTCTATGTGGAGAGTGAGCGCTTTCGGAACGCGCTGATGGCAGGCTGCGTGCCGATCAAGGTGCAGGATCACGAGCCAATCGCGGAATCAGCGCAGCTGCCCTTCCCCTACCTGATGCTGAACGAAACCGATTTCGACGAGCAACTGCGCGTCTTTGACTATGCCGATGTGCGCGCCCGCTTCATCCAAGACTACCTCAGCCTGCCCTCCCTAGAGGCGGGCGTCGCGCACACCATTCTACAAATGCCCAGCCTTGCCGACCATGCCTAAGCCGCCCCCGACCACCTTTCGCAATCCGCCGAATGGCATTACCATCGCTGTTCCCAACTGGAATCATGAGTTTGTGCTTGGGCGTTCGGTTGGCTCTGCCCTGCGCGCTGCCGCCTTGCTGCGCGCTGCTGAGGTGCCTGCTGAGGTGCTGGTGTTAGATGACGCTTCGCGGGATGGCTCTACCACGCTGCTGCGCCAGCTAGAGGCGCTCTATTTTGAGGATGGCTTGCGCGTGCTGCTGCGTTCTGAAAATAGCGGCGCGCCTGCTGTGGTGCGGAATCAAGCCCTTTGCGAGGCACACTATCGGTATATCCTCTTTCTGGATGCCGATAACGAAGTGCTGCCTGAAAATTTGCCCTTGTTCTACCGCAGCATCTGCGATACCCATGCGGCACTGGTCTATGGCAGCCTGATTAAGGTGACTGTTGAAAGTGGTGAAGCACAGCATCTGCTAAGCGATGAGAGTTTTCAGGATCGCATTATAGAAGACAACTACATTGATACGCTGGCACTGGTAGACCGTGTGCAACTGCTAGAGGCAGGTGGCTTCCTTGCCGATAACCGAATAAACGGGCGCGAGGACTGGGAACTGAACCTGCACCTTGCCTTTAATGGGCGCCGTTTGGTGTTTGTGCCTGTCGTGATGGGCTACTACTACGCCCTGCCGCATTCGCTCATCACGGAAAAGATGCCCGCTGAGGTTTGGCAGCAGCAGCTTGGCTATGTGCGGCGCGCCTTTAACCAGTTGGGCATCCGTCGGGGACATTTGTTGAATACACGCCACTTGCGGTATCATCCTGATCTTGGCTATATTTAACGCACCGCCTGTATTGATCCACGCATGAATATTGAGACAATTTTCACCAGCTATCAACCTGTGGCGCGCTATTGGCAAATGGTTGAATTGGCGATTAGCGCCAAGCCCACGCCACCTGTTGCCTTGCGCGGCATAGATGTTTTCCTGCTCAAGCAGATTGCCGCCTACTATCCAATGCCGCCCCAAGTGCTTGACCTTGCAGCGAAGGCAACGCTCGGCGCCTCCAGCGCGGCATGGGCAACGCCTGAGGCTGCCGCTGTGCGCGTGATCACCCCTCACGTGCCAAGCCCTGATGAGGAATGGCAGGCTTGGTTAGCGCACTATCTGAATGGCTTGGCGGCTGAGGCGGAAAAAGTGCATTTACAGGCGATGCCTTCCGCACAAGTGGCGGATTGGCAGGCATTGCAGCCACACCTAGATACCCTGACGCCCTTATTTGTGGTTGTGGCACTCTCAACGGACTTCTCACAAAGGGAGCAGATCGCCCAGCTTAGCGCCTTGTTCACGGCGCAGCCCTTCGCCATCTTTTTTGTGTTGCCCTTTGGCAAAGTTGGCGAAGATGAGCATGTGGCGGCTGCCTTGCAAGCCTGCGCGGCACGCCCTGCTTTTCACTTTCGGCTGGGGCGCGAGATCAGCGCGATGTTTGCTGCCAGCCAGATCGGAATCTTCTATCCGCGCATCAATCTACACATTCCCGAAATTCTAAAACGGCTGCACACACTCTACGAGGGCAACTTCAACTTTGCCGCGCTGCTCGATGATAATGCGGCGCTGCGAATGCGCTTGCGGCAATCTGAGGTGCGGCTGGTGCATTATGAGCAGCTCATCAGCCAGCACACGGCGCAGCTTGCCTCTCACCAAGCGGCGCAGCAGGCTTTGGAGGCACAACTTGCTGCATTGGCTCATCCGCCTCCCGAAGCGCCGCCCTTAGCGCTGCCTGAACCTTTGGAAATGCCCTTGCCGCCACCGCCGCCGCCACCACCTTTAGATGGCAAGCAAGCACCACCAAAGCGCAGCACGCTTGATAAAATCCGCGTTGGCTTGAGCAGCCTTGCCCTGCAGCTGAACCAGAAGGGCATAGCGCGCTATCTTTATCCGCGCCGCCTCAATCCCTATGCCGCACAGATTATTGAGTGCGCCATCCCTGAAATGATGGTGGCAGGCGAAATGTACGACGCACTGCTGAACGTGCGGAACACAGGCATTGGCACATGGTATCCTGCACAGCGCACGCCATACTGCGTCAACATCAGCTACCACTGGTTGGATGCGCGTGGCAAACTGTTCTTGAAAGAAGGCTTGCGCACGCCGCTGCCGCACGAAATTATGCCTGATCATCAAGTGGTGCTGCCCTTTCAGATCATTGCGCCGAGCAAATTTGGCATGTACCGCCTTCAGGTGGATTTGGTGCATGAAGGTGTGCGCTGGCTTGGTGAATTTGCCGATTTCCCAAGTTATCCGATCAAAGTTGTGATTGCTTAAGCAAAAGGGAGAACCGTTGTGGGCAAGCCGCTGCGAATCTTGATGACCAACGCCTTTGTGGCAAGCCGATCCGGCTCGGAACTCTATGTGCGTGATGTGGCGCTTGCCCTGCAAGCACGCGGCTACCAGCCCATCATTTTCAGCACACGCTTGGGCGAATTGGCAGATGAACTGCGGCGGCGCTCGATTATGGTGACGGATGATCTCAACACAATCAGCCTGCCGCCCGATCTGATTCATGGGCAACATCACCTAGAGACAATGGCAGCACTGCTGCACTTCCCGAATGTGCCGTGCCTCTCGGTGATTCACGGCTGGCTGCCGTGGCAAGAGATGCCTGTTCACTTTCCGCGCATACGCCATTATGTGGCAGTTAGCCAAACCGTCTACGATTCCCTGACGGTTGAACGCGGCATCCCACCTGAAAAAATTACCATTTTGCCCAACTTCGTAGACCTTGATCGGTTTCAGGCGCGCATTGTGCCATTGCCTGCACAACCGCGCCGTGCTGCCGTTTTCTCTGGTGCGCTTGGGCGCACCGAAACCTTCGCCATTGTTCAGGAAGCCTGCCAGCAGCGCGGCATCAGCCTTGATGCCTTCGGCATTAAGGCGGGAAACGTGCTGACCAACCCTGAAAAAGTGTTGGCATCCTACGATATCGTCTTTTCAATTGGGCGGGCTGCCATTGAGTGCCTTGCGCTTGGTGCGGCGGTCATTGTGGCGCGTCCGAGTGGTATTGTTGGGCAAGTGACCCGTGCCAACTATGAGGCTTTGCGGCGGCTAAACTTCGATTTTGGCGCGGAAGTGCCGCCACAACCGCTCACCGTTGAGTCTGTTGGCGCGGCGCTGGATGCCTATGATCCCGTTGAAGCCCACGCGGTCAGCCAGCGTATCCGTGCTGAGGCGGATATAAGGCAGGCAGTGGATCGCCTCACCACGCTTTATGATCAAGTGGTGCAGGACTGGACAACACATGCACCCATTGATCCTTTGGTGGAAATGCGCCTGACCTCAGCCTACCTAACGTGGTTCACCTCACACTATGTCGAAAGCTATGTACAGCAAATTGGGCAGCTTGAGCATGAGTCTCTGGCGCGCCATCAACTGCTTGAACAGGCGAGGCTTTACATCGCAAAAGTGGAACAGGAAGCCGAAGAGCGCGTGCAAGAGATCGCGGAGGCGCGAGACTATGTGCGCCGCATTGAGCAGGAATCTTTTGAGCGCGTTAAAGTGATTGAGGACCTGAAGAACCATATTCACGGGCTAGAGCGTGCGCTTGAAGAACGCTTAGCCATAACCGATAACGCGCAGGCGCTCACCCAGAAGATGGCAACCCAGATTGCACAGCTAGAAGAAAAACTGGCGGCAGCCGAACAGCGTGAACAGGCACACGCGGCTGAATTAGCTGCACAGCAAGCGGCGTTTGCCGCACAGCAAGAGGCACTGATGAAGCAGCATCAGGCTGAGCAAGAAGCATTAGCGGCACGCCTTGCAGAGGCGCAAACTGCCATTGACCGCTTGCAGCGCAAACTCGCCTACTACCGCGACCTCGTTTAAGCGGTGCCTTCAAACAAGGCGCGGTGCGGATAAACGTAATGCTCAGCAGCGCGCACACCGCGTGCCAGCAAGCTGCGGTTGGCACGCTCGAAATCACGGTGCAAATCTTGTGCCAGCAGCACTTGCCGCGAAGATGGCTCTAACGAAAACATGGCGATGGCAGTGGTGAATTCGCCCGGCACAAAGACTGCCCAATGATTCTCATCAATTTGTTTGCGTTGGGCGCTGAGTGGGCGCTGGCTGCGGCGCACCAAGCGAATCGCCGTCAAAATCTTGACGGTGATATCGTGTGGCAAGGGCGGCGCACCGTGTGCCACCAGTGGCGTCAACACATCGTGGAAGTAAATGGCGTAGGATAGCACATGGGCAGCGTAGTGTTCCCGCAGGAAGGAGGTTTGTCCGTCGTTCGCCACACTTTGCCAGGCTTGCGTATCAGGGTTGCGCTCTAGCAAGCGCTCGATGATGATGCGCTTTTCGTTATAGTGGGCATACATTGCCACGAATTGGGCGCGGTTGAGCTTGCCATTGGCAAATTCAGCCGCCACACGCGCCGTCTTTTGGCGCAGCTTTTCAAGGGCAAGCTCAGCACGCAGGCGCTCCTCAAGAGGGCGGGGGTTCTGAACGGGCTGTGCGGGTTGTGTGGCGCGCACGTTGGGCAAAAGCGGTTCGGGCGGCGTGCCATCATCGGGCGGGCTAGGGCGAATTGGAGATGTGCCGGGTGGTGGTGGGCTGGCAGGCTCGGAGGCAGGTATGGGTGATGGCGCAGCGTCCGATGATGGGCTATCCTCACTGCGCCGTATCAGACGACGCAGCAGCGATTTGGGTTCCTCAGCAGACTGGCTCACAAATTGCCTCTCATTAGTTCAGCTAGACGTTGCTAACGCTGCGCTAATCATAGCACGCTTTGCCAACCAGAAAAAGCGGCGTGAGCAAATTGCTACTCACGCCGCTTGTCAGCGATAAATTTGTTATTCCTTCAAGCGCTCAGAGGCGTCCATCTCAACCACAGTGGGGCCGCTTGCCTCATGATCGGCATCTTCAGGGTTTTCATAGCGCTCGATGACGATGTTAATGCGCGTGACGAGGGCGGCAATCGCGCCCACCGCAGCAAGGAACGGCGCAAAGAGTGCCACACCCGCCCCACCGACCACACCGAGCGTCAGTGGCACTTCCAGCAAGGTGCGCCCATGCTGATCGCGCAGGATCAGGCGGCGGATGTTGCCCTGCCGCACCAGCTCTTGCAGGCGTTCAACAAGCTGGTTGCCAGCAACGCTCAGCTCTTCAGCAAAGGTGTTCGGCGCATCGTTCTTAGGTTTGGTTTCTTCCGTCATGGCTTAGGCTTCCTTTCAGGGTGCTTGCACTATTTCCACAGGCTTGGCAAACACACATCCTATGCTCCCTTTACGCACTTCACACGGGAAGGTTGCGCGAAGTTTCACAAAACTTAAGGCAGGTGGCGAAGTTCTACAGCGCGCCATGTGATCAAGAAAGCACCCACCAAGCACATGCCACCAAAGAGCAAGATCGCCGTTAATGTGCCAATTTGATCGGCTGCGGCGCCCATTAGCAAGCTGCCAATGGGCGATAGCCCAAAGAAAGTCAGTGTGTACAGGCTTAGCACACGCCCACGAAAAGCATCCGGCACTTCTGCCTGAATGAGCGTATTGGTCAGCACGAATTGGCAGACAAAGCCAAAACCCGCCACCAAGGCTGCCAAGCCCGATAGAAACAGGGTATGGGTAAAGCTGAGGCAGATTAGTGCAACTGGTGCGATGATCGCGCCGCGCACCAAAGTAATGCCGCGATAGCCCTTGACTGCACTGCGCGCCACAAAAATCGAGGCAAGCAGCGCACCAACGCCTTGTGCCGTCAACAAGGCTGAGGTGCCTAGCTCTGTATTGCCCAACACCGTATCGGCAAAGGGGGGTAACAACACGGTAAAGGTTAGCCCAAAGCTGCTGCTTAAGGCACTCAACAGCAGCAGCGGCGCAATCGTAGCGTGTTGGCGGGCAAAATGCAGCCCCTCGAAAAGCGGCTTCCAGATGGCGGTGTTCACCTTGCGGCGCGGCAGCGGCGGCACACGCATCACCACTAAGCCGAACAGCACTGCCAGAAAGCTGAGCGCATTCAGCAGAAAGCACCACGCCGCACCCAAACTATGCAGTGCTAACCCGCCCAACATCGGACCAATGATACGCGCTGTATTGAACATCAGCGAATTCAGCACAATGCCGCTCAGCAAATCCTCTTTGCCCACCATCTCGACCAAGAAGGAGAGGCGCGAGGGTGCATCAAGGGCAGTGGCAACGCCTACGCCTAGCGAAATCACGAGGATGTGCCATAGCGTAAGCATTTCGGATAGATAGAGGAAGGTGAGGATGAACGCCAGCAGCATCATGAAGCCTTGCGTTAAGATCAGCAGCTTGCGGCGCGCAAACTGCTCGACGATCACGCCCGCGAAGGGCGTCAGGATCAGGGCGGGAATGCCTTGCGCCAACGCTGCCAGCCCAAGCGCAGTCTTAGAGCCTGTCATGGCATAGACCACAATTTGCAGTGCCACACTCTGCATCCATGTGCCGCTCACCGAAACTAACTGCCCAAAGAAAAACCACCGAAAGGCGGGATGGTGTAAGGCTGAAAAGGTGCTTGTCTTGGCAGGCGGAACCATTTTTGTTTCAGAGTCGGGTGATGGAGTAGGTTGGGCAATAGAGGTAGGCATAGGCAACAGTTTCCTGCATCGGTTGAGTGTATTGCAGCGTATGATCGGTAAGGGCAAGTGTAGCGTGCAAATAGCCAAGATGCCAACCACGCACACGTGCAGAGGCAGCGCAACACACGCCCCGCCCCTTTGCCGCCTGAGAAAATTGTGAAGAGCCTGCCCACAGCCTGCAAGCTGTGCTAGAATGTTGGTCAAGCCACTATGAAGGAAGTAGCCACCTGTGTTGGAGCCTGAACGCACCGAAAGACTACGCCCACAGCTAAGCCGCCGCCCACTATGGCGCGACTTGGGCGAGATCATCTTGCTGATCGCCATTATTTACACCCTTGTCAACCTGACCACCGCACGTGCAGTGGTGGAAGGCAGCAGTATGCGCCCGAACTTCGAGACAGGGCAACTGGTGATCGTGAACCGCTTTGCTTATTTCTTCGATAATCCACAGCGCGGCGATGTGATTGTGCTACATAATCCGCGTAACGGCAAAGAGGATTTCATCAAGCGCGTGGTTGGGCTGCCCGGCGAATATGTGCAGATTTTGGAAGGGCGCGTTTACGTCAATGGTGTGCTGCTGGATGAACCCTACATTGAGCGCTTTTGCACCAGCAGTTGCGATGGCACCTGGCAAATTGGCGAGGATGAATATTTCGTGCTGGGCGATAACCGTCCCAGCAGCCACGATAGCCATTCTTTCGGACCGATCAAGCGTAGTTTGATCGTTGGGCAGGCTTGGGTGCGCTATTGGCCCCTGCCCGATGTGGCAATCATTGACCACCCAAACTATGCGCCCGTCCCGAAGGATTTCACGCCGCCGCCGCCCACTCCAACGCGCACGCCCGCACCCTATACCCCACCGCCGCCCATAGATGACCGTGAATTTGACCCGTTCAGCGGCATCTAACGGCATATCCATTTCAACCAACGCGAAGGAGTCTTTGGGCTGTGCTTGATCAGAATGTGACTCGCCTTTCCGCCCGCCCGCCGCTGCGTGGCAAGCGCAGCCTGCTGCGCGATGTGTTGGAGATCGCCCTTTTGGTGTTGATCACCTTCACACCCATCAACCTGATGACGGCACGCGCCATTGTGGATGGACCCAGTATGCAGCCGACTTTCCACACCGGCAACTTGGTGATCGTGAACCGTTTGGCATACTTTTTCAGCCTGCCGCAGCGTGGTGATGTGATCGTGCTGCATAATCCGCGCTACGAAGGTGGCGACGACTTGATCAAGCGCGTGATCGGCTTGCCCAACGAAACCATCACCCTCAAAGATGGGCGAGTCTATGTGAATGGCGTGCTTTTGGAAGAACCCTATGTGCGTGAGTTTTGCGGGCTAGGCTGCAATGGCACCTGGACGCTCAGCCCGACGCAGTATTTTGTGCTAGGCGATAACCGTCCGCAAAGCTATGATAGCCACAACTTCGGACCGATTGAGCGCCACCTGATCGTTGGGCAGGCGTGGGTGAAATATTGGCCGCTCTCCGAGTTCACAATCATCGAGCATCCCAACTACCGCAACCTGCCCTAAAGCTGTGCGTCCGCTATGGGCAAGGCTGCGGCGGGCGTGCTAAGCCCGGCGCAGCGTTAAAGGTTGCAGCACTAAAGGCAAACCTGCCCGCCACAATGCCAATATACTGCGCTGCCCCGCCTAAAGGCTGCGCGCTCAAGGTCAGCTTGCCATCAGCACCGCGCACCGTGTAGAGCGCTGTGCCATCTGGCAACCATTCCAGCGTGAACAAATTATCCACTAACGGCAGGTAGGGCGATTCTGTCGCGCCATCTGCACCCAGATAGGCAGGTTTGCCATCGGCACTCCGAAAGGCAATGCCCAACCCATCAGGCGTCCACCCGAAGATGGTGCTGCCTTCAGGCAGGCTTTGGCGCACTTGCCCACTGATTGTTTGAAGGCGCCACTGCTCACCAGCGCGCACCAAAAGCAGATCGCCCTTTGGCGATGGAATCACCTCCGCGCCGCGTGGGAGGTTGGCAAGGGCGCCCAAATCTTCCGCCGCGCCTTCCAACGGCACGCGGAATAGCCGCCCACCGAAGGGATCATCCGACGGTGCATCCTCAGATTTTGGCACGTAGGCGTAGAAGCCGCTGCTATCCGCCATCCATGTGATTGAGGCAGGGATGATGCTGCGCCCATCCCCTTCACCACTGGCTGGCACAAATTCCAGAAGCGGTGGTGGCTCATCCACGAAATTGCGTGGGTAGCGCACGATGTCGTTCGCGCTCAGCACAATCATCGCACGGCGGTCGGGCGAACGGCGCACGCTGAACTGCGGCTCTTTGCCCGTATCCACTTGGAAGGGCGCCCCTTGCCCTGTCAGCGAGATATTCCAGACCGAGAAGGTGTAGATGTTGTCTCGGGTGTCCATCAGCTCAAGGGCAGCCGCATCCCCTTGCGGAGTCCACTGAGCGCGGGTGAACCACGCATCTTCGGCAAGGCTAAAACGCGTGGGATCGGCAAAGTAGATCACCTTGCCGCTGAGAATCTCCACCCAATAAACGCCGTTATAGGTCAGGACGAGTGCGACGCTGCCATCGGGTGAGAGGTCTACGCTGATCGGCGGATAGTCAAACTGCGTGATCAAGCGCGGAAAGCCGCCCTGATCCGCATATTGGAGCGTGCCATCTTCACCGCCGAACACCGCACGGAAGTAGGGCGGTGCATTCGGTGCAGCGGTGGGTGTGGGCGGTGGCGGATCAAGGTAGGGGCGCACACAGGTTAGCACGGTGTTGCGCCCATCAGGGGCGGGCGTGGGCGGCACACCTGTATACGGCTCTAGCACGTAGCGCTGCCCCACGGATTCAGTCACAAAGCCGCGCAGCCCGTCTACCTCAACTGCCCACCAACGGTCACCATCTAGGGTGCAGAACGGCTGAGCATCCTCAGCCACGCGCAATAAGGCACCCTGCGCCAAATAGCGCAGCACCAACCCACCACGCGCCGCATTCGATTTTAAGTAGGCACCGGGCGGCGCCTCTTCCTTGAAACGGCTGTTGCCGACCACACGGGCAAAGCTGCCACCGCGCAACCGCGAATCAGGCAACCCCAGACAGGTGTCTACCTGTGCTGCCCGCGCACCAGAGAGCATCGTTAGAAGGATCAGGCTGGCTAGGGCAACGCCTAGCACGCCTCGCCATACTCGAATCATGCCTGCCCACCTATCTAAAAATCACCCAAACACGCCGCGATTATACGCCCTCTAGGGGCTGCCCTGCAACAGACCTCCGAACTTGCCTTCGGAAGCCTGCTCACAAAACGCTGATTCTCGGCTATAATGAGCCTGTGAAGTTCGTCCCACAGGAAGTTGCCGCGATGAGCGATCCTTTGAGCAGCCTTCAGCCCGACCGCCTGATGCAGCACATGAAGGCGCTCTGCAAAGGCATTGGCGCACGCCCTGCCTGTTCCGTGCAAGAGCGCCGCGCCGCCGAATATGTGCAGATTGCGCTGCGCGCCGCCGGCGTGGAGCAGATCACGGTGCAGCCCTTCCGCAGCCACACCACCTCAGGCGCACAGGCGCTCCCGATCCTCGTTATGGCTGCTCTTGCTGCTTTGTACGGCAGGCGCGGACGTTCGGGCAGGCTGATCGCAGCGGCACTCTCCGCCCTGAGCGCGGTAAATCTGCGCGGCGTGCTGACTGCTCAGCCGCCCTTCTTCCAACCGCTGATCGCGCTAGGGCATAGCCAAAACGTGATTGCGACCATCCCGCCGCAGGGCGCGGTGAAGCGCCGCGTCTATCTGATTGGGCATTTGGATAGCAACAAGCAGCGCTTTACCTTCCCGACGCCCATGCCCGAATTGCTGAAGCCCTTCACAACGCTTGGCATCGGCGCGCTGCTGCTGAATGCCCTTGTGCAGCTGCGCCGCACCCTAAAGCGCACTGTGCGCTATGGCATCTGGGATGCCTGCTATGCTGCCCTGACCGTTGGCACGCTTGCCATGCAGGTCAACGACGAGCGCCAACCCTATATTGAAGGCGCTAACGATAATGCCACTGCTCTCAGCGCCTTGCTGGGTTTGGCAGAGGCACTCACGCTTGCGCCGCTGGCAAACACTGAAGTGACGTTTCTGTTCACGGGCTGCGAAGAAGTGGGCTGCATTGGCATAGCCCATTACTTAGAGCAGTTTCAGCCACCACGCTTCAACAGCTATTTTATTGATTATGAGATGGTTGGCAGCGGCAACCTCTGCTATGTAACCAAGCACGGCATCACTGCCTTTGGCGAATACACACCCGATCCCGATCTGCTTGGCTTGGCACGCCGTGCGGCGGTGCAGCATCCGCAAGTGGCGGGGCGCAATATGCTGATCTTAGAAGAGATCGCCGTCGTTACGCGCATGGGCTATAAAGGCTTGTGCATCGCGGGCTATAATCAAGAGGGTTGGCTGCCCAATTGGCACCGCACGTCGGATATGCTGGAGGCTATTCAGGGCGGCACCCTCAGCCGTGCCGCGCACTTTGGCTACACGCTGCTGCAAGAGATTGACCGCAGCGCACAGGCTGAGCTACCATACACAGAATAGGACGATTACACACCCAACATGCCGCATATTGTTTACCTGATGTCCGATACGGGCGGCGGTCACCGTGCCGCCTGCCGCGCTATCGAAACTGCCCTGAACACGCGCTATCCGAACGAATTTACCGCCCAGTTGGTGGATATGTGGCGTGATTACACGCCTTTTCCTTTCAGCACACTGCCCGATACCTACGTCAAGTGGGTGAATTGGAGCCCCGGCACGTATGCCGCGCAGTATTGGGTGAACGACCGCATCTGGCGCTCGCCCGCCCTGAGCAATGCGCTCTGCCGCCAGATGTTCCCACGTATGAAGCTGTTCTTCGAGCGTTATCCCGCTGATCTGTATCTGTGCGCGCATTCCGTCTTTGTGGGCCCTGCTATCCATGCCCTGCGGAAGTTGGGCATTCAGAAGCCGTTTGTGACGGTCATCACCGACTACGCGCTGCCCAACATCATGTGGTACGATCCGCGTGTAGACCTAACCACCATCCCGACGGAGGCAGCTTATCAGCGCGGCGTGCGGCTGGGCTTGCCACCAGAGAAAATGATCCTGACCGGCGCGCCTGTCCATCCCAAATATACTGACTTAACGCTGAGCAAGGCAGAGGCGCGAGCAGCACTCGGTTGGTCAGCAACGGCGCGCATCGTGCTGATGGTTGGCGGTGGCGACGGCATGGGAACGCTGCAAAAGACGGCGCGTGCCCTTGATCGTCTGCGGCTAGAAGCTGAGTTGGTGATCATCGCTGGGCGCAACGCCGCCTTGAAAAAAGCACTGGAGGCGCGCCAGTGGCGGCGCCCAACGCACATCTACGGCTTTGTGAATAACCTTGAGGTGATGATGCGCGCCGCCGATTTGCTGATCACGAAGGCGGGACCGGCTACCCTGACCGAAGCGGCAACCGTAGGCTTGCCGATGGTCATCAGCGGCGCGATCCGCTTTCAGGAATCGCCCAACGTGAAGTATGTGGTCAGCCGCAAGGCGGGCGTTTTTGCGCCCAGCCCGCGCAAGGTGGCGGCAGCCGTCGCCGAAATTTTGGCGAATGATGGCGCGCAGCTCAAAGTGCTTTCGGAGGGCGTGAAGGCTATTGCCGAACCGCACGCCGTCTGGCGGATAGCGGAATTGGTTCACACTTACGCCACAGGGAACACGATTGCTGCCCAAACCAACGCCTGAAATCGCCCCAACACAAAACCCACCAAGCCTTGCCTTTGGTGGGTGTGTATGCCGAAGGTGGGACTCGAACCCACACGGTTTCCCAAACGAGTTTGAGTCGTTCGCGTCTGCCAATTCCGCCACTTCGGCGCGGTGAAGGATAGTATACGCAAAGTGTGGCGCGCCGTCAATGGTGTGGTATAGTTGCGCGCACGTATCGTTAGGTTAGCCGTGAAGATGTGATCAATGCGCTTGAATGAGTATGAGTGGTCGCGCAATCCACGCGGGATGCACAACAAAAACGCGCCCATCAAGATGGATGTGGATGCGCTGCGCGCTGCTGGCATGGGCTGGGCGAAATACACCGCCATCAGCGATGAATACGTGAATGATATGCGCGTATTGCGCGAGCGCAACATCACGCCGATTGTCCGCCTATGGCGTCCGCGCTTTGGCGCAGGCGATCCCGAAGAAAAGCTGCGCTACTACGAGGCATACGTCGCTGCTGGCTGCAAGTGGTTCGAGTTCTACAACGAGCCAAACCTTGATATTGAGTGGCAAGAAGGCATTCTGCCTGACTATAAGAACGTGGCGGGCATCATCGCGCCGCTGATGACCAACTGGCTGCGTTGGGCAGAATGGACAATTGAGCGCGGTTGCTACCCTGCTTTTCCCGCCCTGAGCGAGGCAATTGGGCAGCACTATGACGCGATTGGTTGGCTGCGCGCCATGCTCACCTACCTGGGCGATACCTACTATGAGCGCTTCCGTGTGGTGGCAGCCAACGGCTTGTGGTGCGCCACGCACCCTTACATCTACAACCACTTTTACCAAGAGGATGGCAGCCCAACCCGCGCCCGCCCTGCCGACCGCCAACGTGCCGATGAAGGCGGCTGGCGCTTTGAATATCCTTACGACCCGATCTCGCAGGCGGAAAAGCCCGGCTTAACGACCCTTTCAGGTCCGCCGAGCGCGCCCAACGGCGATCCCATCGGCTTGATCGGCATGGGCGATGCCTTCATGCGCCTGTTCACGGAGTGGTTCGGCGGCGGCGCCATTCCCGTCGTCGGCACGGAAGGCGGCATTTATCCCGTGCCGCAAGGTGTCGGCGATTTTCACCAGTTGGATGCGCGTTACCCCGGCTATAACGGCTTCAGCCATGGCGAGGCAACCGTTGCCATGTTCAACTGGAGCGCCTACCAAGCACCGCCCTGGTTTTTTGGCGTGGCGCTCTGGAAGTGGGACGACTACTACGAAACGCCCTTCGGGCCCGCCATCGCCATCCGCCGCATGGTCGAAACGCCGCCGCCCTTTAAGGATGTGCCGCCGTTGGATGCACTGGACGGCGACGGCATGGCAGGCGTTCCGCGTGGCTGGATCGGTCCCGGACCTATTCACGGCACGCCCGATTTTCACTGCCTGCTGATCGGTTCAGGCTTTAATGCCGAATGGTTCTTCATGGCAGGCAAAGCCTACTACGAGCGTTTTCGCCCGCAACTGTTGCCCGCGCCCGACTTTCTGGATAACCTGACCTACCGCCAATCGGCAGGCATCACCATCCTAACGCTGCCCAACCTAGCGGAGGTGCTGCGCGCACAGCTTGCGGCGCGCTACCCCGCCGCTTGGCTAGACGTGGTCGCTGTGGAGACGCTTGATCAGTTGGCAACCGTCCTCAACGAGCGCGCCCTGCGCGGGCTACGTTTCGGTTAGGTGGCGATGCAGCAGGGCAAAGGCTGCCTCTGCCGAGCGCGCTTTGTTGCCTGCACGGTCGCTTTGCCAAATGTGGCGCTCTACCTGAGTGCCATGTGCCGCATCCAGGGCGATGTAGACCAAACCGACGGGCTTGTTAGGCATTCCGCCGCCGGGGCCGGCAATGCCCGTCACCGAGAGCGCTAAATCTGTTTCGTAGGCGGCACGCACCCCACGCGCCATTTCGGTAGCTGTTTCTGCGCTCACAGCGCCATATTTTTCCAGCGTGCTTTGCTGCACACCCGCAAACTTCACCTTAGCCGCATAGCTATAGACGACCATGCCGCCCATCAGGTAGGCAGAACTGCCCGCAATGTTGGTGAGGCGGTGCATGATCAGCCCGCCCGTGCAGGATTCAGCGATGGAGAGCGTGAGGGTGCGCGCCGTGAGCAAGCGCCCGATGATCACTTCAAGCGGTTCGTCTGAGAGGGTCATACACATCCTTCGGCAGCGTTTCGGGCATAAGAAGAGCCGTTAGACTCCCATGTTGATTGTCCCACGCTTAGGTGGTCTGTGGCAAAAAGTGCTGTGCCGCCTTGATCGGCATCGCGCTGCCCAACCTACACGCCGTCCGCAAAATACGGTATAGTTAGGATAGTTTTGAGACGAACTTGCAGGAGAAACTGACCACATGGCAACCAATTCGCGCACATGGTTTTACACCGAGCCAGAGCGCCGTCCCTACTACATTGAGGAGCGCGTGAACCACACCCTCTGGACGATGCGCTTCAGCAACATCTACATGGATTGCACCAGTGCAGAGCCGCCCTTCCGCATGGAAGGCAAGTGGAACACCATCGCGCTCACGATGGAATGGATTCCCAACCGCTATCTGCGCCTGACTGCCTCTGAGGAAAACAAGACGCTGGTGGCAGGCTTTTCGCAAATGCTACAAATGCCGCCGTTGTTCAGCTATGTTGATGAAAACGGCGTTTTTGTGGTGGAGTGGTGGCGTAGTGAGGAAGGGCAGCAGCGCTATCAGGCAGTGCAAGGGCAGCCCGGCTACACACGCCTGAAGACCTACAAGAAGTAGCGCGATGTCTCAGCAGCGGCGCATTTTCAACGTTGACTTGGCGCAAGATATGCGCGCTATCGTGGCGATGGCGGATAACCTGACGCCTTACGTCTACGAGTCGGAACTCTACGGCATGTTGAGCGACCCAAGCCTGCCACGCCTGACGGTGGGCGGCTTGCTGATGCGCCTTGCACGCTTGAACCTGCTCAGCGACCAACTTTCGCCATCCCAACAGGTGGCGTTGGCTGCCGCGCAGCGCAAATTGGCTGAGGTGCAGCAGGCTTGGGCTGTTCACTATGAGGGCAAAGTGCTGCACGAATTGAAAGCGCGCATGACTGCCCTAGAGCATTTTGCCCACGAGTGCATCGAAAATCTGCGTGCCTGTGCAGATAATTATCCTTCCGCTATGGAAAAGCGCGTGATCGTTGAGCATCTGCGCGATGCTGCCCTTGAACGGGGCGTGCTGAGCGATGATCTCAAGGGTAAACTGACGGCGCTGGATAACGCCATCAGCCGTTGTGTGGAGAAAGCGCCCTTCTGCTGGAGCGAAAACGTGCAGGCTGCCTACCCACAACCCAAATTCTGGTTTCTTTACATGGCAGCCCGCAAGCCACCTGCCAAGCAGTGACGTGCAGTTGCCTGTGGGCGGGCTTTAGCCCGCCCATACCGTGAATAGCTCAATGCTCTGCCATACGCGGATTGTGGTGCAGGCGTTCGTTTAGGTCGCCCTCCAAGCGGCGCAGACTCAAGCCCAAGCGCCGTGAGTGTCCGTCTATGTTCAGCACCCGCGCCCGCACCCGTTCGCCTTCGCGCACCACATTGCGCGGGTGCAAAAAGTTGCCCTCCGCCAGCTCCGAAACGTGAATCAGCCCTTCCAAGCCTTCCTCCACCCGTGCAAAGGCGCCGAAGTCTACCACATTGGTGATGACCCCCTCAATGATCTGCCCGACCTGATAGCGCTGTGCAACGGTTGCCCACGGATCGGGCAGTAAGCGCTTTAAGCTGAGCGCCACGCGCCCCTGATCACGGTGAACATCCATCACATAGACAGTAACTGTTTCGCCACGCGTCAAAATATCACGCGGATGCCCAACCCTGCCCCAGCTTAGCTCGCTGATGTGGATTAGCCCTTCAACACCGCCCAGATCAACGAATGCGCCAAAATCGCAGAGGTTGGTCACCTGCCCTTCGCAAGTATCACCTCGCCGCAGTGTGTCAAGGATGTTGGCGCGTGCGCCAGCGCGCACTTGTGCCGCCCGTTCGCTGAGGATGAGGCGATTCTGCTCATAATCCAGCTCGATCACGCGCAGCCTGAGGGTTTGCCCAACGCGCAGGGCAAGCTCGTTGCGGCGGGCTATCCCTTCCCCAGCAGCGGGAAAATCGACCAACTGGCTGGCTGGCACAAAGCCACGCAGCGAATTCCACTCTACGAGCAAGCCCCCCCGATTGTAGCCGATCACGGTCAGTGCCACAGTCTGATCTTCAAGATAGGCGCGCTCCACAACTTGCCAATCAGCGCGGCTCTGATCCGTATCGCGTTCACCACTGTCTGCCAGCAAGCCCTCAAAGGCGTGATCCCACTCATGGCTGTGGCGCGGCGGGCTGGAAAGCTGCTCCCCTTCACGCAGCAAAGCTGCCCAATAACTCTCGTCCGGCGGTGGTGGCGGCGTCAATTCCGGGCGAGGCAGGTCGTTGGCGGCTGCCTGCCGCCGTGTATAATTCCTGTTCGACGTGCTGTTCATTCTATCCATAGGGCTGTATGTCTTTTTACAATAGAAACGGTCACTAGGTTTAGGATTATAGGTACGGAGTAGATCGTTGTCAAACCGACGAGAACGCGGCACAATGCAGGCGTTGAATCGGCTTTAGCACCTGCTATAATCAACAGCCGATGTCAAGAGAAAGCAGAGTCTATGTATAAACAACACTTGTTGGAGCGTATTGGCAATCGGTCCGCCACCATTGGCATTATTGGGCTAGGCTATGTTGGGCTGCCGTTGGCAGTTGCCTTTGCCCAAGCGGGCTTCAAGGTGATCGGGCTTGACCTAGACGCCAAAAAAGTTGAGATGCTCCGCAGCGGACAAAGCTACGTTACGGATGTGCCAAGTGCCGAGCTTGCCGCGCTGGTGCGCGAAGGCAAGCCCGGCGGCAGCCTGAGTGCGACCACGCGCTATGATGACCTGCGTCAGGCAGATATTATCAGCATTTGTGTGCCAACACCGCTGCGTAAGACCAAAGACCCTGATATGTCCTACGTGATCAGCGCCACAGAGGCAGTGGCGGCGATCAGCCGTGCGGGCATGTTGATCGTCTTGGAAAGCACCACCTATCCCGGCACGACGGAAGAAATCCTTGTGCCGCGTATGCGCCAAGCGGGCTTGAAGCCCGGCGAAGATGTCTTCGTCGCCTTCTCGCCTGAACGCATTGATCCGGGCAACAAGCACTATGGCGTGAAGAACACGCCAAAGGTGGTGGGCGGCTTTACGGAGGCGTGCGGCGAAGTCACCTATGCCTACTACGCCACCGTTGCCGATCAGGTCGTGAAGGTTAGCACCGCCCGCGCCGCCGAGATGGTCAAGCTGTTGGAGAACACCTTCCGCGCTGTGAACATCGGCTTGGTGAACGAGATGGCGCTCATGTGCGATAAACTGGCAGTGGATGTCTGGGAAGTGATCAGCGCAGCGGCAACCAAACCATTTGGCTTCATGCCCTTTTACCCCGGCCCCGGGTTGGGTGGTCACTGCATCCCGATTGATCCCCTCTACCTGAGTTGGAAGCTGAAAACGCTCAACTATACAGCGCGTTTTATCGAACTGGCGAGCGAGGTGAACACCTCCATGCCGATGCATGTGGTTAATAAGATTGCAGAGGCGCTGAACGATGACTCGAAAGCAGTGCGCGGCGCACGCATCGCCGTGCTGGGCGCTGCCTACAAACGCGATGTGGATGACGTGCGTGAGTCACCTGCGTTGGATATCATCCAACTGCTGAACGAGCGCGGCGCAGTGGTCACCTACCACGATCCGCACGTGCCAAGCCTAACGTTGGAGCATGGCAAACCGCTTCAGAGTGTGGAACTGACGGCGGAATGGCTGCGCGCCGCCGATTGCGTGGTGATTGTGACCAACCATTCGGTCTTTGATTACCGCTGGATTGTGGAAAACTGCCACCTGCTCATTGATACGCGCAATGCAACGGCTGCCGTCCTAACCGATGGGCGCGTGATCGGTGCGCGTGTGGTGCGCTTGTAGGGAAGGGCAGCTTTTCCCTCAGCCGTTTGCGCCACGAAAGCGCGAGCAGCAGTGAGCGGCGCACGCCCGTCCTGCACGCGGGGCGGGTGTGCGGGTGGGGGGAAGCCTGTGGTCGCCCCCTCAGCCGCAGGCGAAGAGCGGCAAAGCCTTTTGTCACTTTTGCCAAATGCCCAAAAAATTGCACGGCTGTGGGGGCGTGTCTCAACTCGGTTTTTGACACTTAAACGGCACTTGTCAGGCTTACGACCGCTAATAATGCAAACCTGCTATCGCATGTTCTGATGCGCCTAGCGGCTCTGTCTCAACCCTCCCGCCTTTTTGAGCGGTCAACGAGTTGAGACACTTGACAACGCAAAATGACTTGTGATATACTTTCTAACA
>DAOTVQ010000041.1:0-29032 GCA_034436355.1 Anaerolineae bacterium | reverse complement strand
GAACGACGGCGTAAAGCTCAGCGATGGTGTCCACGTCCAGGTTGGCGTTGGCGTGTCAGTGGGCGTCCAGGTGGCAGTGGGCGTGTCGCTGGGCGTGAAGGTTGCCGTTGGTGTGGCAGTGTCAGTCGGTGTGCTGGTGGCGGTTGGTGTGTTGGTGGGCAAGGGCGTCTCAGTCGGTGTGAAGAGCGGCAGCCACGCGCCGCGTGTCAGGAAGGCGATGAAGATTAGCACGATCAGCGCGCCGCCGCCAAAGATTGCCGTCCGCAGCGCGCCGCCGCGCCGAATGTTCCGCACCTCGTCCTCAAGCTGCAAAAGTTCGCTGCGCTTGCCCAAAATGCGGAAGGGGTCTTCTTTGGCAAGCGAGAGCCAGCGCTCAGCGCTTTGGGCATCGCCGCGATCAATGCTGGACTCAATGCGTTCGACGTGGCGCGCCAGCAGTTCGCTGACCACCGTGCGGTAGCGTGGGTCTTGGGCGTGCGTACGCAGCGTGGCAAGCATGGTGCGCGCCTGCGAAAGCTCTGCATCAAAGTTTTGGGCGATCAGGGCAGAAGCGCGTTCGATGACCTGGCGTGCCTCCGAGATTTGCGTCTCGCTCTGGCGCGCACTTTGCAAGAGCGCGTTCAGTTCGCCGTCACCGGGATCAATGGCGTTGGCAGTCTCCAGCGAGCGCACCGCCTCTGTGATCAGGCGCATTCGTTCGTCAAGCACGGTCGAGGCTTCCACGCGAGTCAGCGCGGCGCGCCCCTGATCCACCAACTGCGCCTTCACGGTCTGAATGCGTGCGGCAGCCTCATCCGCCATTTTTTGCAGGCGTGCGCTGCCGGGCAGAATTTGGCGCAGTGCGGCAAGCGTTTCCAGCAGGCGTTGCAGGTTCGTGACGCGGTCGGTCAGGCTACCACTCATCATGTTAAGCTGCACAGAGGCTTTGTCGAACTGATCTTGCACGCGCTTAACCAGATCAATGCGCTCTTGGGCAAACGGATCGCTCGGCACGACGCGCTGTGCGCCTTCATACTTGCGGAGCGCTTCCTGCCATTCATCATTGGCAAGCAGGCGGTCGCCTTCTGCCAGCATTTCGCGGGCAAGGGCAAGGTCTTGAATATCGAGCAGTGCCTGTTCGGCATCTTTCCAACTAATGATTCCGGCGCGTTCGGCAATATCACGCGCTTCGCGGTAGAGCCTGCCTGCTTCTTCATAATTGCCGGCGCGCACAAGGGAATTGGCACGGTTATAAGCAACACGGGCATCAAAGGGAATGCGGTGATCTGGCACAATGCCGCGGATCAGGTTGTCCTCAGATTTTTGGCGGTAATCCAAGGCAGCGGCGTTCTCAGGTTGCAAGGCAAGCACGCGGTTGGCAAGGTCTATGGTGCGCTGGTAATCACCGGCGTAGTAGGCTTGGGTCACCTCTGCCATCAGCGCATCAGCAGAGGCAGTGCTGCGCGCACCGCTATTGCCACCTGTTTTGGAGGGCGGCACGGCAGTATCCTCGTCTGCGGCGGCGCTTTCGGGCGCAATGGGCGGCGGTGGCGTGGGCGGCGGCATGTAGGCAGCCGTGGGCGGCGGTGTGCTGGGCAGGCTCAGCCCATAGCGCGTCAGCAAATCGCGCACCTTCATGGCGTGCTGCGCGCCATGTGCGGCAGCCTGATGCAGCAGTGCTAAGGCGTCGCTGTTATTTGGGTCTTGTTCCAGCACTTGTGCCAAAATGTCAATGGCTTCGTCGTAGTCCTCATCGCCGGCGGCCATCTCCATACGGATGCGCGCACGGCGCAAAGCTGCTCGCTGGGAGGCAACTTCGGGCGCAGGCGGTGCGCTGCGGCGGGCAAGATCGGCAAAGAGCGCCTTAGCTGTTTCTTCAAAAGGTGTATTTTTGGTAGCAGTGAGCAGGGTGCGCGCCTCTGCCTCTAAGGGCATGATCTCCGCGGCACGCGCATCAGACGGCAATGCCTCAATGCGGCGGCGTAGGTCGGCAAGCTGATCTTGTAAGGTCGCCATGCGTTCTCCCGTTTGGTCTGGCGGGCAGCCGTGCCGCGTGCGCGGTGGCTGCCCCTTTGCCCGTTAATTGTACCGAGGTGCGCGGCGAAGGGCAATTAGGGCTTTGGGCGAAAAATTTCGGGGTGCTACGCGCCTATTCCCGCTGGGGCTGCGTCCCAGACCCCTAAGATCAGAAAATCAGAAATTCAGAAGCCAGCAGACCAGAACAAGTTTAAGAGAGGGCGAGGCGAAACCCCCTGCGGTTGCTCCTGGTGACAGGGCTGTTTCTGCTACGGCAGGCACAGCGAAGGTCATCAGCACTGTTGCCCCACGAACGCCCCCGCAGCACACGCGCACCTGTTCCGTCCGTCGCCTCGCGTCCGTCAGCCGCGTTGTAGGGGTAAGACTGGTGAAGGCTGCTGACCCACTCCCAAACATTGCCGCTCATGTCCAGCGCGCCGCACCATGCCGCGCCGTTCAGGCGTATGTCCTCCCCGACAGGGTGCGTCTTGTCATTTGAATTGCCGCTATAGATGACATACTCAAGACTACCCATAAAGTTATCACCCCACGGATAGACCCGATTCTCGGCTCCGCGGGCTGCCCATTCCCACTCTGCCTCAGTCGGCAGCCGCCCGCCGCGCCATGCCGCAAACGCCCACGCCTCATACCACGTGATGCCCACCCGCGGCTGATCGGGTGCGGTGAAACCGTCATAATCCTCAGGTGCGCTCACATCCTTCTGTTCACGCCACGCCCAGCCCGCCGCCGTCCACAAGTCGCGCTGTCGGTAGCCGCCCGCCGCCACAAACTTGGCGTAGGCAGCGTTGGTGACGGGCGTCAGGTCTAGCCAGAAGCCCTGCGCGATGACCTGTTCACGGACGGGTTTTTCATCAGCCGTAATATCATTTGCGCCCATCATAAACTTGCCCGGCGGCACGTAGACCATGATCGCACCTGTCTTGGGGTCGGTGCGGCGGTCGCCCAGTTGCGGCGTGCGCGGCGCGGGTGGCGGCTGTGCCACCTTGCGCGAGGCGGGTGCAGCGGATTGCGGTTTAGGTTCGGGTGAGGGTTGTGCCACTTCAATGCGCGGGGTGGGTGCAGCGGATTGCGTAGGCGTGCCAAGCAGTTCTTGCAGGCGGGTACGACTAGGCTTAGTCAGCCGTTCACCATGCCTTGCCAGCGCTTGCAGCAGTTCAAGGCGCAGCGGCGCATGTGCCTCATCAAAGCGTAAATCGTCAATATCAGCGATCAGGTAGCGCTGTTCATTCGCATCGTTGCTCAGGCGCTGTATACGCTCATGCAGCACACCGATAGGGTCAAGCGGGACGGGCGGCGGTGGCGGCAGTGGGTAGGGCAGCACCACCGGGGCAAGGTTCTGAATTGACGCTTTCAGGCTGCGGCGCTGCTCGCTGCTGCGGGCGGTGAAATATACCCATTGAGACTCGCGCAGGGTGGTGGGCAGCCGTGCGCTGTCAACTGGCTCTAAGACGACAGGCAGCACAGGGCGCTTCAGGGCGCGGGCATAGCTGTATTCACTATCACAGGCGGGCGAGTTCAGGGTGTGCGGGCTAAGCGCGTAGAGGAACACATCACACCGACGAATCGCGTCACAGATCATATCCCACCATGCCTGCCCACCGCGGTTCCTCATCTCTTGATCGAACCAAACATCGGCATGATCGAAGATGATTTCGAGTTCGTCTTTTAGATGAAAGACAGCCTCGCGGGTCTTGCTGTAGCTGATGAAAAAGCGCATGGTCTCTCGCAAAAAGTGTATAAGGGCGTAATGCGTAAGATTATAGCGAAAAAGGGTCGGTTGGCTATACCAACTTACCCTAGCTCTTTCGCCGCAGGCGAGGCATTTTACCCCTATCCCTAGCCCTTTCCCCGCACGCGAGGAAAGGGAATCAGACGGTCTTCAAAGTCCCGCCCTGTCTACAGGGCGGGATTTAGCATGGGGTGTAGGGACGCGCCTTGGCGCGTCCGTGCGCGAACGGGCGGACATGCCAAGGCATGTCCCTACGAAGAAGGGGTGCTTTCTCCGCACGCTAGGCAAGGAAATCAGAGACGGTCTTCAAAGTCCCGCCCTGTCTACGGGGCGGGATTTAGGGTGGGGTGTAGGGACGCGCAAAGGCGCATCCGTGTGCTGCGCTAGGCATCCTCGCCGCGCAGATTTGGGCGATAGCATAGTTCGCCTTCGCTAAGCGCATGATAGGCGCGAAATTCTTCGGTCAGGGCGTCGGCATCCGCCCAAAAGCTGATGATCTGCGACTTATAGCAGGCACTTGCCGCAATCTTGCAGGCGAGTGCTGCTTCATCTATCACCACTTTATGCGGCACAGCCCGCAAGCCGAAGTAGGCGGGATGAGCGCGCATTGCGGCTGCCAACGCGCTGACGGCGCGCAAACGAGCTGCCCTGCCATCCCGCGCATAGGGATATTCCTCGTAAAAGTAGGTGTTGGGCAGGCGGAAGCGTGCGGCAAGGCGCAACGCCATCGCTCGCACCAACTGATGATCCACATGATGCCCAACACCAAGCGGCGCGTAGAGCGTCACGCTTGAGTCGAGGTGCGGGAACTTCTGCAAGAAGGCAGCCTCTAGTGCCTCAGGCGTTGCAGGATCATCAGGGTGAATCTCGCCGAAAATTGCCTCCACACTTGGGTAGAGTGCTTCACCACTCACCGCGCCAACGCGGTAAATGCCATCGGCAAAGCTGCCAAAGTGCAGGGCTGCGCCAAGCACCGCTGCTGCCGCCTGATCCTCAGCGCGCCGTGCGGCAAGCGCTTGCGCTGCCTGCATCCCACGATTCCAGCGTGCGTGCAGTTCGTCGGTGAAGGCAGTTGGCGTGAAGCCTTGCGGCGGATCGCCCGCCATGACCGTATAAATGGCGACGGCAGCACCGCTGCGCGCCAACTGTGCAATCTGCCCGCCACAACTGAAGGCGGCATCGTCAAAGTGCGGCGAAAGGTAAAGGTGCTGCATCGCTCAGGCAACGGGCAGCGTAAAGGTGACCGTCGTGCCTTGCCGTGGCACGCTCTGAATGTCGAATGTGCCGCCCATCAGCGCGATCAGGTTGCGCGTAATGGCAAAGCCTAGCCCTGTGCCGGGCTGCCCTAAGCCGTTATCGGCACGCCAGAACTTCGTGCCAAGTTTGGCAACCTGCTCGGCAGACATGCCCACGCCGCTATCTGCCACCAAGAAGGCGATCTGCCCGCCCTGCCGCTTGGCAGCCAGACGAACAGTGCCACCGTTAGGCGTATATTTGTAGGCGTTGCTGGCAAGGTTGAGCAGCACTTGAATGAGGCGATCCCGATCTGCGCGCACGGTGGGCAGCTCAGGGTCTATATCAATGCTGAGCGTGTGTGCGCGCTGCGTGATCTCGGTGGCAATGCCTTCATGCACTGCGCTAATCACCTCGGAGACGCTCACCTCTGCCAGTTCGACGCGCAAATTGCCCGTCTCAATGCGGCTGATGTCGTTCAGGTCGCTCACCAAAATCTTCATGCGCTGCACGGCGTTCTTGATGGTGGCAAGGAAGGCGGTTTGCTTTTCATTGATGCTGCCTGCCATTGGAATCAGGTCTGCATAGCCGCTGATGCTGGTCATCGGCACTTTTAGCTCGTGCGCCACCACACCCACAAACTCAGATTTAGCGTTGTTGGCAGCGCGCACCGCGTCGTAAAGGCGTGCGTTCTCAATGGCGATGGCGGCGCGATCTGCCATGCGGACGACCAACGCCTGTTGATCGGCGCTGAAGGCATTGGCGCGCCCTGCGGTCATGGTGATGACGCCGATCACACGCCCGCTGCGGCGAATTGGCACAAGGAAGATCGAATGATCGGCGTTATGATGCACAATTGGCGCTTGGCTAGTGATGACCTGCTGCATCAGCGGCGCGTTGCTATCCGCCGTGAAGCCATCCGCGGCACCAGAGTGCGCCAAGATGTGCAGCGCGCCGTTTTCGGCATCCAGCAAGCCGAGATTAGCACTCTGCGCCTGACAGACACGGCTTGACCATTCTAGCGTGACGCGCAAGGCGTTGTTCAAGTCAAGCGTCTCGTTCAGTTGGCGATCCATGCGTTGGAGCATGGTCAGTTCTTCTAAGCGCGCATTCAACGCCTGATCAGTGGCGCTGAACAGCCGTGCGTTATCAATGGCGACGGCAGCTTGTGCGGCAAAGGTCTCCAACAGTTCCAAGTCCTGCTCGCTGAACAGGTTGGTTCACACGCGGTTATCCACATAGACAACGCCGATGACTTTGCCGCGCACGCGCAGCGGACTCGCCATGATGCTGCGGAGGGCATGTGCCACAATGCTCGCCTGATTGGAAAAGCGTGGGTCTTCTTGGGCATTGGTGGTGATGATTGCCTGATCGCTCTCCAAGACGCGGTTGGTGACGGTGCGGCTGATCGAGACCGCATCCACGCCGATGGTCTCTTGGTCAAAGTTGCGGCGGACGGGGATCGTCAGGTTGCCGTCGTCATCTTGGATGAGCAGAAAGCCGCGCTCTGCCTCAGTCAGGGCAATAATGGCGTCCATCACCTGATTTAACACAGTTTGCAGGTCAAGCGAGCTACCAATGGCGCGGCTGACCTCATAGAGCTTGGCAATGCGCCCTTGCTGGCTGGTCTGTTGGCGCTCGGTGGCAATCTGGGATAACACATCTTCAACGCTTTTGAGGCGTCCTTCAAAGAAGGCAGCATCTACGCGCCCGCTTTGCGCTTGGCTGCGTAAGATAGAGAGCGTTTGGCGCGCACTGGTCAGGGCAGCGTCCAGTTCACGCCCACTGAGCGTTGGTGTGGTCATGGGGTAGCATCCTTTGGCGTTTTTTGGCGCTTTGGCTTAGCAGATGTGGCGTTTGCCTGAAAGTAGGCGCATTCGGCGGTGAGTGGGCAGCGCTCGCAAAGTGGCTTACGGGCTTGGCAAATGGTGCGTCCAAGTGCGATGAGGTTCAGGTGCGCGGGATAGTATTCCTCAGGTGGGATGAGCGCCTCCAACAGGGCGTGGGCGGCATCCGCGCTGACCTTCTCACCGATCAAGCCAAGCCGCTGGCTCACACGATGCACGTGCGTATCCACCGGGAAGGCGGGCTTGCCAAAGGCAAAGCACAGCACGATGGCAGCGGTCTTGGGTCCGATGCCGTCAATGGCAGTTAGCCACGCTTTGGCGGCATCGGTCTCCATCTCGGCAAGAAAATCGAGGGTGATGCTGCTGCGCTCACGGGTGATGTAGCGCAGCGCATTTTGAATGCGCGGTGCTTTCTGATTTGCCAAGCCAGCAGGGCGAATCGCCTCAACCACGGACTCGGTCGGCGCGTCGCGCACGGTTTCCCAATCGGGAAAGCGCGCTTTGAGGGCAGCAAAGGCGCGGTCGCGGTTGGCGTCGGTGGTGGTCTGGCTGAGGATGCAATCCACCAATTCATCAACGGGCGCATAGCGCGGCTGCCATTGTGGTGTGCCGAAGGTTGCCACCAGCTTATCGCTGATCAGCCGATACTTCTTGCGGAGTGCCGCTTGTGCTGCCAAAGTCGCCTCGATTATGCTTGATTGCGCTTGCTGTTTTTTATACCGTCAATTCTAACGTTAAGTGGCGCGGCGGCAAACTTCACCACTTACTAGAAAAAATGCACGTTTCTGCGTACAATGGAACTATCTCGCACGGATCACCCAAAGTCTTGTTTCGTTGTGCGCTCTTAGCGTTGTCATGCCGCCAAGTGCGCTTCCTAAGCACAGGAATAGGATTGCCATATGACCCAAAAGTACGATAAATTTGGCGCACGTGCCGCTTTTGAAACAGGCAGCGGCAGCGCCACCCTCTACCGCCTCAACCGCTTGGAAGAACTCGGCATCGCGCCGGTTTCGCAGTTGCCCTTCTCAATCAAGGTGCTGCTGGAGACGGCGCTGCGCTCTTTAGATGGCTACAACGTCACTGAAGATGACGTGATCACATGGGCAACCTATAATGCTGCGGCGCCCGCCGCCCGCGAAGTGCCATTCATGCCCGCCCGCGTGCTGATGCAGGACTATACCGGCGTGCCGTGTATGGTAGACCTTGCCGCCATGCGGGACGCCATGCAGCGACTGGGCAAAGACCCTCGCAAAGTCAACCCACTGGTGCCAACCGATTTGGTGATCGATCATTCCATTCAGATTGATGCTTTCGGCAGCCGTGACGCCCTCATGATCAATAGCCAAATTGAGTTTGAGCGCAACTATGAGCGCTATGAATTCTTGCGTTGGGCGCAGACTGCCTTCCAAAACTACCGCGTCGTGCCGCCACGTTCGGGCATTGTCCATCAGGTAAACCTTGAATATTTGGCGAAGGGCGTGCAGCACCGCACCGAAAACGGCGAGACCGTCGCTTTCCCTGATAGCTTGGTCGGCACCGATTCGCACAGCACCATGATTAACGGCTTGGGTGTGGTTGGTTGGGGTGTGGGCGGCATTGAGGCAGAGGCAGTTATGCTTGGGCAGCCTTACTATATGCTGCTGCCAGAGGTGATCGGCTTTAAGTTGACGGGCAAGCTGCCCGAAGGCACCACCGCCACGGACCTCGTGCTAGTCATCACCCAGATTTTGCGGAAGAAGGGCGTCGTAGATAAGTTCGTGGAATTCTTTGGCGAAGGCTTAAGCTATATGTCGCTGCCCGACCGCGCCACCATTGCGAACATGGCGCCCGATTACGGCGCGACAATGAGTTTTTTCCCTGTAGATCATATCACGCTGGACTATCTGCGGCGCACCGGACGCACAGAGGCAGAAGTGCAGCTTGTAGAGCGCTATAGCAAAGAGCAAGGGCTGTTCCGCACCGATGCCACGCCAGCGCCCACCTTCACCGATGTGATCGAACTGGATTTGGGCAGTGTGGAGCCAAGCCTTGCCGGTCCCAAGCGTCCGCAGGATCGGGTGCGTGTCAGTGAGCTGAAACAGGCTTTTCACGATGCGCTCAGTGCGCCGATCAGCGCACGTGGCTACGCGCTCAGCGATGAAGAACGTGCCAAGCGCGCCGTCGTGCAGAACGGGCATACGGTCGAGGTGACGCACGGCGCCGTCGTGATCGCCTCGATCACGAGCTGCACCAACACCAGCAATCCGTCGGTAATGCTCGGCGCGGGCTTGCTCGCCAAGAAGGCAGTTGAGCGTGGTTTGCAGGTGAAGCCCTTCGTTAAGACCAGCCTTGCGCCCGGCTCGCGTGTAGTGACCGAATACCTGACCGAGTCAGGTTTGATGCCCTACCTTGAGCAGCTTGGCTTCCATGTGGTTGGCTATGGCTGCACTACCTGCATCGGCAATTCAGGTCCGCTGCCCAACGAAGTGGCACAGGCTGTGGTAGAGCATAACCTTGTGGCTGCTGCCGTGCTGAGTGGCAACCGCAATTTTGAAGGGCGCATCAATCCGTTGGTGAAGGCGAACTACCTTGCCTCGCCGCCGTTGGTGGTTGCCTATGCGCTGGCAGGCACGGTGGATATCAACCTAGAAAGTGACCCAATCGGTTACGATCAGGATGGGAAACCTGTCTTCCTGCGCGAGATTTGGTACACCCAAGCAGAGCTAGAGGAATACCTGCGCATTGCCACCAAGCCTGAGGTCTATCAGCGCTTGTACAGCGGCATCGAGACTGCGAATGAAGATTGGAACGCTATTCCAACCAAGGGGGATTTGCTGTATGCCTGGACGGAAGACTCCACCTACATCCAAGAGCCGCCCTACTTCGAGAACTTTACGATAGAGGTTGCACCACTAAGTGATATTCGCGGGGCGCGGGTGTTGGCATTGCTGGGCGATTCGGTCACAACCGATCACATCTCACCCGCCGGCAATATCGCTGTGAACAGCCCTGCGGGGCAATATCTGATCGCACGCGGCGTTAAGAAAGAGGATTTCAATCAGTACGGCACACGGCGCGGCAATGATCGCGTTATGGTGCGCGGCACCTTTGCCAACATTCGCATCAAAAATCTGATGCTGAATGGTGTGGAAGGCGGCTACACACGCTACTTGCCAACCGATGAGCAGATGAGCATCTATGAGGCTGCCATGCGCTATAAGCAGGACGGCACACCGCTGATGGTGATTGCGGGTAAGGAATATGGCACAGGCAGCAGCCGCGACTGGGCAGCAAAGGGTACGGCGCTGCTGGGCGTAAAGGCAGTGCTGGTGGAGAGCTTTGAGCGCATTCATCGCGGCAATCTGGTGGGTATGGGTGTGCTGCCGCTGCAATTCAAAGCGGGTGAAGATGCCACAACCTACGGCTTGACGGGTGAAGAAGTGTTCAATGTGGAAGGCATTCACGACGGCATGGCGCCGCGTGCTGAGGTGACAGTGCGCGTCATGCGGCCGAATGGCGAGTCGTTCACCTTCACCGCCATCGCCCGTCTAGATTCGCAGGTGGAAGTAGATAACTACCGCAATGGTGGGCTTTTGCCTTCTGTGCTGCGGAAGATGTTGGCAAGCTAGGGTTACTGTTTCTGTGCAGGGCGGGGAATCAGAGTCCGACTCCTCACCCTGCCCGCACCACAGCTGCACACCCTCCACCTTGACCGATGCGCCGCGCACAGTGTACAATACACGCTAGAGTTGGGCGCTTAGCTCAGTTGGCAGAGCACTTCGTTTACACCGAAGGTGTCAGGGGTTCGAGTCCCTTAGCGCCCATGTAGTCATCCCCGCCGCAACGGGGATTTTTCATTTAAGAAAATTGCCGCACGGTTTTGAGGATGTGTATGATGCGGAAACCGATTGTTGCCCTTGTGGGGCGCCCTAATGTAGGCAAATCTACCTTATTCAACCGCCTGATCGGCGAACAACGCTCAGTGACCAGTGATATCGCCGGCACCACGCGAGACCGCGTCTATGGCGATTCGGATTGGCGCGGTGTTGTCTTCACACTTGTGGATACCGGCGGCATCGAGATGTATGAGGCGCACGTGGATGCTGCGCCGCTCTCAGAGGCAAGTGTTGATTTTGTTCCCCAAATTCGCGCACAAGCAATGATCGCCATTCAGGATGCTGATGTGATCGTTATGTTGGTGGATGCCGCACAAGGCATCACAGCAGCCGATCAAGAGGTGGCGGAAATTTTGCGCCGCACTCAGAAGCCAATCATCATCGCCGCGAACAAGGCAGATAACGAAGCGCGCCGCACCGATGCCTTTGAGTTCTATGCGCTTGGGCTTGGTGAAGAAGTGTTTGCGATCAGCGCACTGCACGGCACAGGCACAGGCGATTTGCTGGACGCAATCGTAGACGCCTTTCATAAAGCACCACCTGAAGACCCCGACGCATCTGAAGATGAAAGCCTGAAAATTGCTATTGTTGGGCGCCCCAATGTGGGCAAAAGCAGCTTGCTAAACCGATTGCTTGGCGAAGAACGCGTCATTGTCAGCCCGATTGCCGGCACCACTCGTGATGCCATAGATATCAAGCTGACGTGGGAGGGCTTGCCGATCACACTCATTGATACGGCAGGCTTGCGGCGACGTGGCAGCATTGCGCCCGGCATTGAGAAATTCAGCGTGATCCGTGCGCTGAAGGCGCTTGAGCGTGCTGAGGTTGCGCTGCTGCTGATTGACGCTACTGAAGGCGTCACCGCGCAAGATACGCACATCGCCGGCATGGTGAAAGATGCCCACCGCAGTTGTGTGATTGTGGTCAACAAATGGGATGCCATTGAAAAAGATGATCAGACCATGAACGAGTTCACGCGCATCATTCGCCATCGTTTCGATTTTATCAGCTACGCGCCGATTTTATTCATCAGTGCCCTAACGGGTCAGCGCATTCATACGGTGCTGCCAACGGCTGCCCGTGTGCAAGAAGAGCGCCTGACGCGCATCCCGACCAGTGCCTTTAACAAACTGCTCCGTGAGGCGGTGCTAAAACACGCCCCACCAAGCAGCACCGGACGACGCCTGAAAATTTACTACGGCACACAGGTGCGCGTTGACCCGCCCACTTTCCTGATGTACATCAACAGCCGTGATCTGTTGCACTTCAGCTATGAACGCTACCTTGAAAATCAGATCAGAGAGGCTTATGGCTTTCTTGGCACGCCGCTGCGGCTCAGCTTTCGTGAGCGCGAACGGGATGGCGCACCTGAATAACTGAATGCAAAGGCAGCCCACAACACCTTTTCCGAACGCAAATGCGTTCAGTACAGACATCCGCACTTGCTAGACTCTACCGCCGTGCGGTATGGTAGTGTATGGATAAGGAGAAGTAATGGGCAATGTCCGATTTGCAAACAACTGCTGCGCTGCAAGATGTTTGGGCAGAGAGCACCTGCTACGGTTGCGGACCTGCCAACAGGCGTGGGCTGCACATCAAAAGCTATTGGGATGCCGCCACCAATGAGGCGCACTGCACCTTCACCGCGCAGCCCTACCACAACGCCGGCTTTCCAAACGTGCTGTATGGCGGCTTGCTTGCCTCTCTGTGTGATTGCCACTCGGTGTGGACGGCGATTGCCTACACCTACATTGTGGAAGGGCGACCGCACGGCGCACTGCCTGCGATCAGCTATGTGACGGGCAACCTAAACATCAGCTTTCTAGCACCAACGCCGCTGCTCCAACCGATTGTGCTGCGCGCTAAAGTCGAGGAACTTTCAGGGCGCAAGGCAATTGTGCTTTGCAGTGTGTACGCAGAAACAACCAAAACGGCAGAAGCGCGAGTGATTGCCGTGCGCGTAGCCGCCGATAAATCGGTAGGGTATGCCGAAGGTAGAGGCTGAGTCCTTCACACCTTGGACGGATACCCAGAACGAAAAGTTACCTTAGAATCACATCAGGCTGTATAATGTATGTAATGCAGCACAACAGCGTGGCAAAGCGGAGAATCTGAGCGTGACTGAGCAGACACTTATTAGCTCGGTAGATTTGAGCCAAGATGAGCTGGCGTTCATTATGACCCTGTTTAGTTTGAGTGAGATAGGCGGCTTTGCTGTGCCTGCTACTTTCAATGATGCACGCGCTATTGCTGCGGGGGACTCGTTAATTGCCCGCGGGCTCACCTCATTCGACGATAGCACACCCGTCATTGCTGCTGATATAGTGCGCCTTGTAACTGCCGGCGCTAGTTATTCAGTTGCCTTGGGCATTAGCCAGCAGCCCAACGGTGTTACAGAGCGCTTTTGGTGTTATCACCAACCCGATCAGATTGTGCTGCACAACCGCGCTACACCCAACCTAGAGCACTTCGAGTTGATAGAAAGCCCAATTGCGCTTTCTGCCAAACTGACCACACTCATCAACGCAACCACACTCGGCACGCCGGATGGTGCCGCTTTCTTCGTCCCGAAAGCCGTCCTTGCACGCACCGAACAGACCCGTGTACTAAACGGCACCCGCGCCGCCCAAGACGCACTGCGTGACCTTGGCTACCCTGATTCATTCGCGGTGAATGTGCTGGATGAAACGCGCCAGATCATCGTGGTGGCGATCCGCCTGCAAGAATTCGACGGGCAATTTCAAGCAGAGACACGCACGACCATGCTTATCTGTGCCGCGCAAGGCTATTGGTTGCTTGAAGAAGATGCCGTCAACCCTGATCAGCTCTCAGCACAGCCCATTGATGCCAACGCTGCCATCCGCCACCTGATCGAGTCCATTCAGCTTTAGTCGCACGTGCCAGAGATTAGCCTATCCCTTCTGTTGCCCGCGGCTGAGGCATTCGCTGTTCAAATCGTAGACAGTGAGCCTATCGGCAGCGCGCTGCCAAGCCTGATGCGCCTCGATCAACGCCTGCGCGCCGACTCCCTGCAAAACAGCGCCGTGATTGTTGCCCAAGCCGCTGAAATCGGCAGTGCCACCCTGCATGATCTTGGTGCGCGCAGTGGCGATTGGATCATCTTGTTGGCACGCCGCTTCACCCCTGTTCAAAACGCCGCCACGCTCGCCAGCAAAACCGGCGTTATCTTCACTGCCCTGCCCGATGACTCCGAGAGCCTGATCATTTCTGACAATGTGCCGCTGGCTAACCTGCTGCCCGCACTCTTGGCATTGAACGCGCCGCTCGCCAAGCTAACGCCCAAACAGGTGATGCTTGCCGTTGGGCGCAGCGTGATTGATCTGGGTCGCCGCCCGCGTGAGTTGGGCATTAAAAGCGGTGATCTGATCGGTGTGATGCCGATCACACCGATCACGCGCCGCGTGCAGCTTAGGCTTGCTTCACCGCGTGCGCTCCATCCCCCCTTTGTGGTGGAAAATTCGCCCGCCATTTTAGGGCGCTACGACAGCCTGCTTGCCGAAAAAGCCCCCGATATTGACCTGACCGACGCGCTGCCGCCCAACAAAGCGCGTGCCATCTCGCGCAGGCAGGCGATCTTCACCGAACAGGACGGCGTGTGGCGCGTGATGCTGCACCCTGAGAGTGGCGTGCCAATGTTTGTGGATAGCCGCCGCCTTGCGCCCGACCGCCCGATGATCCTTGCTGAGGATAACGTGATCTCGTTTGGCGTCAGCCCGAATCGCCCTGATTTTCAGCTTCTTGTGCGCTTGGAAACGCCATGATCGCCCTGCTGATCGCCATCTGTTGCTTGGTGTCAGCCTTAGCGCTGCGTGCCGTGCCAGAGTTTGGCGTGCTACGTGCGATGCTTTATGCTGCTGGCGCGGCAAGCGTTGCTTATTGGCTGCTGCGCTGCTTGCCGCCGCGCCTGATCACGCCCGCCGAACCCCATGCACCGACCGCGCGCCTGATCGTATTGGATGGTGCGCCGCGTCTGCTTGGCAAACGTCTGCCCGTTGCAGAGGGCAGCACACCGCTTGGTAGTGCCTTTGGTCTGGCGCTGCGCGGCACACCGACCATGCTCAGCGCAAGGCACTGCACCATTCAACATACGGAGAACGGCTACACCCTGACCGACCATGCCACGCCCAACGGCACCTACCTAAACGGACGCCGTCTATCACCTGCCACACCTGCCACGCTGCACAGCGGCGATGAAATCACACTGGGCGACCCACAGCGCGGCGGCGTTGTGCTGCGCTTCTATACGCCGCTGTTTGCCAGCACACCCAGCACGCCCGCTGAGACGCTCCAAACCGCGCCTGCTATCGGCAGTACGCCTGAAACACTGGCGGCACTGGCAGAAAGCTTTTTTGCGAGCAATATCACAGCGATGAGCAGCGCCCGCCGCACCAGCGTGATGCCTTTGGTGCTGCCCAGCCCTGCTGAGCAGGCACCGCCGCCCGACGCCGCATCCAGCGAGGAGCAGCCACCTCATGCACGCTGAGCAGGAAAAGGTAACACGCTTACTTTTCGAGGGAGATAGGGCGCAGGTGGTGCGTCTGCTGCGCGACCATGCCCAAACGCCTTACGAATGGTGGCTGTTGGCGTGCGCGGTGGAAGAGGCAGACGAGCGTGAGGCGCTCTTGCGGCGCGTTCACAGCAGCGGTGAACAGCCCTATGCCGATTTGGCTTGGGCAGCCCTACGGCGAGAGTCGGCATTTGCGGCGCAGTTGCGGCGTGGCGCGTGGTGGGCAGCGCCGCGCTTCTGGCAGACTTTGGCGGTTTTACTGGTCGTTTTTGGGTTGGTCTTTGTGGTGGCGCTGCTGCTGGGCGGCTAACGAAACGGGACGGCAAATTGCCGTCCCAGTGTGCATTGGCTTATGCCAAATAGTCTTTAAGCGTGTGTGCCAAGCGCGGATGGCGCAAGCGGCGTAACGCTTCTTTCTCCAGTTGGCGGATGCGCTCACGGCTTAAGCCGAACTTGTTAGCGATTTCCTCCAGCGTGTGTGGATCACCACCCCCCAGCCCGAAGCGCAAACGCAAAATGTGGCTTTGGCGCGGTGTCAGTTCACTCAGCACTTCCTCAATCGTCTCTTGCAGCAAATGCTGCGTTGCTGATTCAACCGGGCTAGGCGTGTCTTGGTCTTCAATAAAATCGCCAAACTCGCTGTCGCCGTCATCACCGACTGGGCGCTCCAAAGCGATGGCATGTTGGCTGGCATCCATCATGCCACGCACATTCTCAGCGGGAATATCCATCTCGGCGGCAATTTCTTCGGGCGTGGGGCGTCTGCCAAGCGATTGCTCTAGCGATTGGGCGGTGCGGTACATTTGGCGAATGCGCTCGGTCATGTGCAGCGGGATGCGAATAGTGCGCGTTTTCTGCGCCAAAGCGCGTGTGATGGCTTGCCTGATCCACCAAGTGGCATAGGTGCTGAAGCGGTTGCCGCGCTGATAGTCATATTTATCTACGGCGCGCATTAGCCCAACGTTGCCCTCTTGGATCAAATCAGGGAAGGGCAGCCCTTGCCCCATGTAACGTTTAGCAATGCTGACCACAAGCCGTGTGTTGGCACGCCCCAGATGTTCGCGGGCAGCTTGCCCATCGCGGATAATTGCCTCGAACTGGCAGCGCTGTTCGGGATCAATGCGGCGCATACTTTCCATTTTGAGGGCGATTTCTTTGCCAAGTTCGATGCGCTTGGCGAGGTCAACTTCTTCGTGGGCGGTTAGCAGAGGTTCTTGTGCCATTTGGCGGAAGTAAAGCCCAACCGGATCATCCGCCGAGACCGCGTTGATGTCTCCGATTTCCTGCACCTCTTCGCTTTCAGCGTCATACTCATCGTCGAGTTCGTCCGCCTCATCACGGTGCAGATCATCTTGGCGCAGTTCAATCCCAAGCTCATCCAGTTCATCTAAGACCGATTCAAAAGTGTGGGTATCTTCTCCATCGTCCTCCAGCAGCTCCATCACGTCATCGAAGGTAACATATCCCCGCCGATCAGCTCGGTTTAAGAGTTCCTGAATCACCTTGCTTTTGCCTCCTACATAACCTGTTTCTAAAAGGGTGTTTCTAGAAACACTGGCTTTGTGCTTTGCCTGAACAATAGCCCTCACACGCTAAACCCGCACCATGTGGCACAAGCTGACAATGAGCATTATATAGAAATTGACATTGGGTTCAATGGGATTTTTGAGGGAATGCTCACAGAGCTTGTGCTGCTCATCAATGCAACCACTATGGCTTAGCGCTTACCTAAATAGATCACTATGCTTAGCGTAGTGCTTTTTTAAGGGCATGTCAAGTCCAAGAATTCTTGCGCGCAGTGGGCTGCTTAATCTAGCAAGGGCAATGGCACGCTTGAGACCTGCCTGCCATCAGGTAATTCAAAGAGTGCCGCCTCGCCGCGCACACCATCGTACAAACCAACTTCAACCCGAAGCGCGCCTGAGGCATCTTCAGGCACTAACAACTGCACCCTCTTCTGTTGAACATCACCCAAGCGCCACGCCCAACCCGGCGTGACTGCCCCATCCGCGATCAGGATGCGCCTGCCATCGCCATTGTAGACATGCACAAACGGCGTAAAAAGCCAGTTGGCACGTTCTGGCAGCAGTTCATCTACTCTGAAGGCGAGTTGCACCGTAGCCCTTTGCCCCGCGCTCAGCGCGCCGATGATCTCCGCACTAATCAGGGTGATGCCTTTGTCGCTGGTCAACATGGCTGTAGGCGCTATGAATGCAGCATTTGGCATGAAAGATGCCACCACCATCCCACCATCGGCAAAGGTATACGTTTCGCTTATGCGTGAGGCGGACGGCACAGGCTGCGTCTGATCCGCCCCGCCAAAAAGCAGGTAAACGCCGCCATTCTGCGTATAATAGAGCGTCTCAGAGATGTTCACATCCCGATCTACCTCAAAAAGCCGCCCAGCCAAGCTGTTCAGAATCCAGCCGTCAATATCGGCAAATACGGTAGCCGCCCCGATTCTCTCCGCGCTAAGGAACTGCTGCGCCATTGGCACACCTTCAGCCAGCGGCAGCGCCGTTAAGCCGTCTATGCTTGGTGTGGCAAGGCTTTCCTCAGCGTAGCGCAGCACATTGAGCACACACAGCACACCAAACGCTGCTAGGCACAGCGCTAGGGCAGCCTTGCCCGCTGTTTGCCACCGTATTTGCCGAGCTGCGGCTGCCAAGCCAACACCTGCCAGCAGATGCAGCGCGGGCAGCGTCAGCAGCAGGTAAAAGGGATGCACCGCCTGCGAGACGTAGGACATCATCAGCGGCGGCAAAGCGCCCCAGATCAAGGTGATCACCGCCGCCGAATGCCCGCGCCGCAGCATGATCACCGCGCCGCCTAGCAGTGCTAAAGTCAACAGCCAATGTGCCACCTCAGAGAGCTGAAAGCGCAGCACAGCATCTTGGATTGGTGCATCTAGCCCGCGTGCCGCAGCGTAATCGCGCCCTGTCACCAAACGCAACGCATGGTTAAGCGCCTCTGGCGAGAGTGCCGCTGTGCCTTGTGTAAAGCCACGCAAGCGCCCAAAAGTCTGTGTTGAATCGCTGAGCAAGCCCATACCATAGATGGCGGTTGGGATTAGGATAATCACCGTGCCGATTAGCAGCCCATGCCACCCAATGCGCCGCCGAAAGATCAGGCTGAGCAAGCCAACAGGGATCAGTGCCGCAAACGCCAAAAGATACGTTTGAGTCATTGCGGCGAGTGCCACACAGCCTAACCAAAAACGCCGCTGCGGACGCCGCGCTTGCCCAAGCCAAACGGGCGTGAACAGTGCGAAGGTCAGGCAGGCAAAGAAAGGCAACAGCGCCTGCACCCATGTGGTGCGCGAATATTCGATCACCCAGGGGCTAACTGCCAGCAAAAATGCGCCGATCAGCGCGGCGGAGTCATCCCACAAGCGGCGCATGGCACGGTAGGCAAACCAGATTGCCAGCGTGTTCAGGGCGATCACGAGCAGGTAAGGCGCGTAGGGTGAACGGGCAACGAGCAAGGCGGGAATATACAGATAGCCGGTGAGGGCAGGGTTGGCAAACAGCACGCTGGTGCCTTGCCCAATCAACGGCAGGCTGCCCTGCTCCAATGTGCTGAGCGCTTGCCAAATCGGGTAGGCATGATCAACGTTGTGTTCAATTGCACCCAGATTGTGCAGGCGCAGAGCTGCCGCAATCAACAGGATGCTGAATAGGCTGAGCTGTGAGGCTGAAAGGCGCAAAGGTGAGGAACCTCCAGGCGCGTTAGCTTGATTGATTCGGCGCGGCATGGTCGCTGATGAGTGGCACAAAGCGCACGCCGCACAATTTATCCACACGCAGCCGCCAACGCAGCCGCCGCACGCAGACCAAGACTTGTTCATCGGGTGTTTTGCCGTTATGCACGGGTAGGATCAGCCGTCCGCCTTCGGCAAGCTGTGCCACCAACGGTGGTGGAATACGCGCCGCTGCCGCACCAACCGTAATCGCCTGATAGGGTGCAAATTGCGGCACACCAAGCCAGCCATCGCCCACGACAAGCGTGAGATTGGTGCAACCAAGCGCTGCCAAGCGTTGGGCTGCCTGTGCGCTCAGCGCCGCGTGGCGCTCCACACTGATCACCTCAGCTGCCAGCCAGCACAGCAGCGCCGTTTGATAGCCTGAGCCTGTGCCAATCTCTAAGACGCGCTCATCGCCTTTCAGCGCCAATGCTTGCAGCATATAGGCGACAATGTAGGGTTGGCTGATAGTCTGCCCCTCACCAATCGGCAACGGATAATCGGCATAGGCGTGCACCTGATGCGTCTGTGGCACAAAACGCTCCCGCGCAAGGCGCCCCATAGCTGCCAACACGCGCGAGTCCGTAATGGCGCGCCCTACAAGCTGGTCGCGCACCATTGCGGCGCGCAGTGCCTCGAAATCAGGTGAATCAGATTCAGTGTCCATGTTGGCAGTTTGCCCTTCTGATTACCTATTGTAGCATAGCCGCCCTTGCCCTTATAATCTGTGAAGGATTCAGGTGAGGCAATAACGGTTGATTCGGTTCTGGGCAATTGCAGATACGCACCTTTCGTTCAGCAAGGCGCGTGATATGGCGCGCTTTGGCGAAAAATGGCGCAACCACACCGAACGCTTGGCAATCGCTTGGCGTGCCTGTGTGGCGCCGCAGGATGTGGTGTTGATCGCCGGAGATGTCTCTTGGGCATCTTCTACCAAGCATGTGCTGCCTGATCTGGCATGGTTAGCCATGCTGCCCGGCACAAAGGTGCTGCTGCGCGGCAACCACGATCATTGGTGGGATAGCATACAGCAGGCGCGTCAACTGGCTGAGCCACTAGGCTTTCACCTGATTGAGGGTGATGCGCTTCGCTTGCATGGCGTGACGATCTGCGGCGCAATGGGACACATCGCACCGAATGATCCGTTCTACGCACCCGATCCCAAAAAAGATCGCTACACCCGCGAACTGCAACGGCTTGAATCGGCGTTGCAGCACGGGCAAACCATGTGCCAAAACGGTGATCCGCTGCTGCTCATGATGCACTATCCGCCGTTTACCTCACAGGGGCAGCCCACTGCCTACAGTGCGCTTATCTCGCACTATAAGCCGACCCTGTGCCTTTACGGGCATTTGCACCACGATAAAGAATGGTTGGTGGCACAGCAAGGTATCTATGAAGGTGTGCAGTACCACTTGGTTGCCGCCGATTTTCTTGAAATGACGCCGCGCCTGATCTGGCAAGTGCCGTCGGCGCGCTAGTATATAAGAAAGACCAACTGACATGGGTTTAGCATACTACCGTCTGGACACTGAGACTTTCCAAACTTTGCTGCCGCTCATCCAAGCCCATGAGGCTGATATGCTCGGTCCGCGCGCACGTGGCTATTGGTTTGATCAGCCTGATGAGTATGATTATGCAGGGGTGCGCGCCGTTGCCGCCGAACTGGATCAGACAGGGCGTGCCGCTGGCACCGAAGTGCTGATCTTGCCCGAAGTGGAAGCACACGCGCTAGGCTTGCTAGAGATCACACTGCCTAGCGATGGCGCGCCGCTTGCGCCTGCTTTGTTCCTGTGCAGCCAAGCGGTAGAGGGCGTTCAACTACATTTGAGGGCAGCGCGCAAGGTCTTGGGCGCTGATGCCGAACGCGCTGCGCGGCATTTTGCCGTCAACGTGCGTGATCCGCGCTTGCTAGGCTACCTGAACAAGCAAATGCGCCATTTGCGCGAAGGGCTGCCGCGTGTTTGGCAGTTTTATGAGCGTGCTGCCGCTGCCCAAGAAGCTGTCTTGGTGGTAGATTTGCGCGCACGGGACGTCTTTGCGCCGGATGCCGTTGAGCGTGAAGGTGCGCTTTATGGCTGAGCCGATTAGGCATACACTAACCGTCATCACAGCAGAACAGACACATACGCTGAGCGTGCCAGATGGCAGCAATCTGCGGCAGGTGCTGCTCACGGCAGGCATCACGCCCTACGGCAAACTTTCGCGGCGCGCAAACTGCGGCGGGCGCGGCATCTGCGCCACGTGCGGCGTGTGGATTGAAGAAAATGTGCCTGCGCCACAGCACTGGCATGATCGGATTGGCGCAGCGTTCGGCTATCCGCGCCTTTCGTGCCAGATCGCAGTCCATGCGCCGCTGACCGTGCGCCTTGTGCCGAACAAGATCATGTGGGGAAAACCTGAGCGCGCACGGCGCTATCGCAAACATGCTGCCGAATGAAGCGCACTATTGGAATATGCGATAGCACACATATTCCGCTTTGCGCGCCAATCCGCTATAATGGCTGCCATTATGAGAAAGGCAGTTATCTTTTTATGTCACTTCTACACGCAATCTTGGGCATCCTCAACCTGACTGAGGCAAGCGGCTACGACCTGAAGACGCAGATGTTTGATCGCTCCGTGGCACATTTTTGGCAAGCGGATCAGGCGCAAATCTACCGCACCTTAGAGAAGTTGGCGGAAAATGGCTGGGTAGAGAGCCGCTTAGAAATTCAGACCGAGCGCCCTAACCGCAAAGTCTACCGCATCACAGATGCAGGGCGCGCCGAGTTGATCCGTTGGCTAGGTGAGCCGCAAGCGCTGCCCACACACCGCGAACCATTTCTGATCCAACTTTTTTTTGGCACGCTGCTTTCCAATGAAGCGTTGATCAGCCTTGCCAAGCACCAACTCTGCCAGCATCAGCAGAAGCTGGCAGAATATACACAAATCTTGCTGCCACAGATTGCTGAACAGACGGATCGCGCTCATGCACTCATGCGCCTGACGCTGGACTTGGGCATTGGCAGCGAAAAGCTCTATGTGGCGTGGTTGCAGCAGGTTATTCAGGTGCTGGAAAGCCTGCCAGAGGCGTAAACACATCCAAAAGGCAAGCACTGCCACTATGCCTCTGCTATACTTGGCAGCCAATAACGCAGCGTAACGCTTAACAAAAAAGGGTGTTGTATAGGTATGACTGTTCCAAACGCTGAGGAATGGGCAGCGCTAGAGGATGCGGCGCTTGTTGAGCAAGCCCGCACAGACCAAGCGGCATTCGGGACGCTCTATGAACGCTACGTGCAGAAGATGTATAACTACATCTATTACCGCACGGGCAGCCATGAAGATGCTGAAGACTTGACGGCGCGTGTGTTTCACCGCGCTATGGCGCACATCAAGGGCTATGTAGAGCGCGGTGTGCCGTTTCAGGCATGGCTCTACCGCATTGCACATAACTTGGTGGCGAATTGGCATCGGGATCGCAGCCGCCATAAAGTCGTACCACTGGATGAGTATGTGGCGGCGCGCCTTCGCAGCGAGGCACCTGAAGCGCGTGTTGAATCGCAAGATGAGATTGAGCGATTGACACAAGCGGTTCGTGCCTTGCCCGAAGAACGCCAGCAGCTTTTGATCCTCAAATTTGTGGATCGGCTCTCTAACCAAGAGATTGGCGTGATTATGGATCGCAGTGAAGGCGCCATCAAGTCGCTTTATCACCGCACATTGTTGGCGCTGCGCGAGATGCTCGGCGGTGCCGAAGAACAGTCGGAGGCAGATGAAAGCACAGGTATGCCGCGCTCTGAGAAGCGCCGCTAAGGAGTAACGGACAGGTGAGGCACTTTTCGCACGACGAGACACCCAAAGCGCCCAACAGTGCGCTGGAAGATTTGTTGGCAACGCACGCCGATGCCCTCATCAGTGGGGCGCCTTTTGAGGCTTCCTTGCAAGGCTTGGCGATGGATGACCAAGCCATTGCGCATAGCCTGATGCTGCTTGCTAACCGCTTGAGCGTAGGACTAACGCCCGTCACGCCTGACCCTGCTTTTGTAGCGCGCCTGCACGCTGAACTCGCTGCACAGGCACCTGCTGCCGCGCCCACCAGTGCTGACTTGATGCTGCGCTGGCGCAATTTACCGCAACGCTACAAAGTGGCGGCCCGTATTGGCGGACTCACGCTGACGGCGGGCTTGGCGCTGCTTGCCAGCCGCCGTGTGCTGGACGCCCTGATGCGCTTTCAGCGCCGTGAACAGGCTGAGGATATCTCGCTGAACGCCGCCGGCTGACCCGAACTATCATACTGACAGAGGAATCATAAAGAAATGCCTGAACGTTACGCAAAGATTACTGGTTGGGGAAAATACGTCCCAGAGCGCGTGCTGACCAACGCCGATCTTGAAAAAATGGTGGAGACCTCTGATAAGTGGATCACCACGCGCACTGGCATTAAAGAGCGTCGCATTCGCGGGGAAGGCGAGCAAGCCTCCGATTTTTCGGTGAAATCGGCACTGCCTGCCCTTGAAATGGCGGGCATCAGCGCTAAAGATCTCGATCTGATCATTGTTGCCTGTTCCTCGCCCGATTATTTGGTGCCGGGCGTAGCAACCATCGTGCAGCACAAACTTGGCGCACAGTGCGGTGCCTTTCAGCTTGCCTCTGGCTGTTCAGGCTGGGTCTATGCCTTAGTGACTGCCAGCCAGTTCATTCAATCGGGCGGTATGAACAACATCTTGGTGATTGGCACCGATTTGGTCTCCTATGGTGTAGACTACACCGACCGCACTACCTGCGTGCTGTTCGGTGACGCTTCTGCGGCGGTCGTGCTTCAGCCAAGCGAAGAGCCAGCCGGTGTGATCACCTACGAACTTGGCTCGGATGGCAGCGGTGTAGAGCATCTCTACGTGCCGGGCGCAGGCTCAGTAATGCCTATTGGCAAGTATGGTGAACAATTGATCAGCGAACGGCTTGGCTATTTGAAGATGAACGGTACGGAAGTCTTCAAGTTTGCCACGCGCACGCTCTCCAGCTCGATGAAGCGCGTGATGGATAAGGCGGGCTTGCTGCCAGAAGATATTGCGCTGTTTATCCCACATCAAGCGAATTTACGCATTATCGAGTCCGCAGCGCGCATGATGCGCCAACCACTCGATAAATTCATGATCAACCTGCAAAAGTACGGCAATACGTCGGCAGCTTCCGTGCCGTTGGCGCTGGTCGAAGCGATTGAGGAAGGGCGCTGCAAGATTGGCGATAAGGTCGTCATGTGCGCCTTTGGCGCGGGCTTGACGTGGGCAAGCGCTGTGGTGCTGTTGGGCAGCGGTGAGGTCAGCTTGGCGCATTCGTGGCTCTCGCTAGGGCGCATTGCCAAACGCACTGTTGGCTCTGTGCGAGATGCTGTGCAAACCTTTTTCCTCAACCTGCAAATTCGCCGTTATGAGGCAGCAAAGCGCAAGGCAAATCGAACTTAACATGCTTGCAGAACTGGAGATAGATACATCTCCAGTTTGCATTCAGGACATAACGAACTCAACCTCTTAGCGCCACATTCACCGCATATTGGGTGTTGCGCTGCTGCGTTTAGGTCATAGGTTAGGAAGTGTGCCAAATATTCACAATTACTGTGAGGTGACTAATGCCCCTTGAAAAGCTGACCACAGAGGAATATCGCCGTTTGGTGAGGATCATGGCAAACATGCGCGCTTGGTAGAGTATTGAACACCGCCAATTCAACATGACTTCAGCAGGGCTGGAACAGTTCGCGCCTCGCGTAGATTTTAATAATCCCGCTGATGTTTTTTCAGGATCGTTGGTGACCACCCTCAACACTTATGGTGGCTTAAACGGCGAACCTGCCCTTGCCCTTTTGGTGCGCCACAATGTGACTTTGCTTGGCGAAGGCGATGATCGCCTCTTCTTAGAAAACTTGCTGGGTAGTTATGTGCAGCCGCCTAATGCGCCAACGGCTGTCCTACGTTCGGGCAAAACCACGCTCCTCTTTCTGAGCGCCAACCCACAAAACGATCTCAACCTTGATAAAGAAATGCGCCTCGTGGATCGTGCTATTCAGCGTGCAAGTCACCGCGATAAGTTCAGCCTTGTAACGCAGCCCGATCTGCACCTGAAGGATATTCAAGGGCATCTCCAGCGCTTTCAGCCGCATATCGTCCACTTTGCAGGGCATGGCGATGGTGCTGGCAGCATCGCGGTGAAAGGCGAAGGCGGCGCCATCGTCAGCGTGCCGATCAAGGCGCTGCGTGATATGTTTGCGATCCTGCACGATAACATCCGCCTAGTGGTGCTGAATGCCTGCTGGTCACAGCCGTTGGCGATGGCGTTGGCTGAAGTGGTAGATTGCGTGGTTGGCATGGGCGACGAGATTTCAGATAATGCAGCCAGTGATTTTTCAGAGGCGTTCTATGAAGCGCTTGCCAACGGCAGAAATGTGCATGAGGCGTTCGCGCTGGGCACCAATGTGCTTGATCTGCAACGTCTGCGCGCTTCGATGGTGCCGCAGTTAACCGCCAAGACGGGCGTGAACCCTCACCACGTCTATTTTGCCTAGCCTTTGTGCAAATCGCACAAAGTGCGCCTATCCCCCTACTTTCTGAATTAAGCGTAGAATGTGATCACGCTGCACAGCTTTCCCCGTGCAGCGTGTTTCGTATCCAAGTGCCTGAACAAGGGATAAAGCGAATGTATGAGTTCTTTCACAGTCAGTACGCTTGCGCGCCGTTATGCGGAATCAGCAGTCATAGCCCAGCCCGCTGATGTGCGTGGCTGGGGTCTTTTTGCAGAGGCGGCGTTTGCAGTTGGCGAGCCGCTTTTTTGGGTAGATGTTCACAACCGCGCACACAGCCATGTCATGCACCAACGTGAGGCATTTGGCGAGTGCGATCCACGCTCTGTAACGCTGCTGCCGCAAGTTGCCTTTTGTTTCACTGCCGAAAATCCACTTTACTACGTCAACCACGCTTGCGATGCCAACAGTGGCTTCATCAACTGGGGCAGCTTGGCGGATGGCAAACTGTGCTTTGCCGCCTTCCGCGATATTGCGCGTGGTGAGCAGATCACGGTGGACTATTCCGCACTGACACCTAAAGGCGATGGCTCACCACAGGGTGATGAGTGGCAGATGCCCTGCTTGTGCGGTCAGGCAATCTGCCGCCACCTGATCGAAGGCTTTGATCGGCTTACCGCTGATGATCAAAAGCGTTTTGTCCTTAGTGAAAGCCCACCTTATGGGCGGGTGATCGCCCACATCCTAGCCGAGTCGCCGCAGGCGGCGGAGGCATTATGCCACGCCGCACCCCACCACTTCAGGCACTATCAGGCGGCGCTTGCCGAACAGCAAGCCCTTGCTGCCTACTTCAAAGCACGGCTTGGTTAGCAAGACACTTAAAGGGTCTGGGCGGGCTTGTAACCCGCCCAACAGGGTTGTTTGGCACCGCCGCCCCTTTTTTTGACAACCACTCAGGGGCGGCTTAAAATTCGGTTAATGGTCAGCACGAGCGCTACTGTGTATGCCTCTCTGAAAAGGCGTTTTCAGGGCTAGTTCGTGCTATCTGAACAAGTAATCTTTAGCGAAAGGGAAATCGCCGCGTTTGTGGCGAACGCTATGAAAGAGTATACCACTGAATTTATACGCAATGTGGCGCTTGTTGGGCATCAAGGTGCGGGCAAAACCAGCCTGAGCGAGGCGCTGCTCTTCACGGCAGGCAACACCACGCGCATGGGCAAGATTGCCGACGGCACCACAATTTCCGATTATGACGAAGATGAAAAGACGCGCCAACTCTCCATTAGCACTGCGCTTGTGCCAATCGAGTTCCAAGATCACAAGATTAACCTGCTGGATACGCCCGGTTACACCGACTTTCAGGGTGAAGTGAAAAATGCCGTGCGCGTCTGCGACTCTGTGCTGGTGGTGGTTGATGCCGTCCACGGCCCTGAGGTCGGCACGGAGCTGGCATGGCAGTTTGCCGATGAATTTAATCAGCCCTTATTAGTGGTCATCAACAAGATCAACCGTGAGAACGCCAGCTTTCAGCGCACGCTGGAAGCGCTGCATGTGCGCTTCCCGGAATACAAATTTGTGCCAGTTCTGCTGCCGATTGGCGAAGGCGCGAACTTTAAAGGCGTGATCAATGTGCTGACCCAGAAAGCATACTATGGCACAGGCGCAGAGCGCAGCGAACCACCCACTGAGATGCTCGCGCAGATTGAGCAGGCGCACCTCGCCTTGATCGAGGCGGCGGCAGAGGCAAGCAACGAACTGGTGGAGAAATATTTTGAGACACAGACGCTCAGCTTTGAAGAGATTCGCGATGGAATGCGGATGGCTGCCCGCGATGCCGACCTGAAAACCGTCCCTGTGCTAGTTGCCAGCGGCGAGCTAAACATTGGCACCTACCCGATCCTTGAAGCGCTCTTAGTCTACGTCTCGCCGCCCTCACAGCGCCGCGTGGCGTTGGCAGGCAAGCCTGAGGAAGAAGTGCAGTTTCTGGATCGCCCACAGTCCGATGACAAACCACTTGGCGCGTTCGTCTTCAAAACCGTCTTTGATCGGTTCGTTGGCACGCTGAATTACTTCCGCATTTTCAGCGGCAAGCTGGAGAGCGGGCATAGCTATTTCAATGCCGAAAAAGGGCAGGAAGAACGGCTTGGGCAGCTTTTGGTGATGCGCGGCAAGGAACAGATCTCTGTGCCAGTGCTGCACGCCGGCGATATTGGCGCAGTGGCAAAGCTGAGCGCTACCCAAACCGGCGATACGCTCTCCACCAAAGAGAAGCCGCTCATCATTCGCAAACCTGTTTACCCTGATCCAATTTATTCAGTTGCCCTTGAACCAAAAACGCAGGCAGATGGCACCAAGATGGGTACGGCACTGACGCAGCTTGTGCAGGCAGACCCCACCTTACAGTGGCGGCAGGATTCTGATACCAAGCAGGTGGTGCTTTCAGGCATGGGCGATATTCACATTGCAGTTGCCATTGGGCGCGCCGAACGCATGGGTGTCGGCTTAAATATCTCAGTCCCGAAAGTGCCTTACCGCGAGACCATCACCAAGACCAGCGCTGCTACGTACCGCCACAAGAAACAGACGGGCGGTGCAGGGCAGTTTGGCGAGGTGCATCTGCGCCTAGAGCCGCTGCCCGAAGGCGGTTATGAATATGTGAATGAAGTGGTAGGTGGCGCGATCTCGCAGTCATTCATCCCATCTATCGAGAAGGGCGTGCGTTCGGTGATGGATCAGGGCGTGCTGGCAGGCTGCCCGATTGTGAATGTGAAAGTTGCCGTCGTGGATGGTAAGATGCACCCGGTCGACTCGAAGGATATTGCCTTCCAGATTGCTGGGCGTGAGGCATTCAAAGAGGCATTCATGCAAGGCGCGCCATCCCTACAAGAGCCGATCATGAACGTGCGCGTGGTGGTGCCAGAAGAAAACATGGGCGATGTGATTAGCGACCTAACCACACGGCGCGGGCGCGTGTTGGGCATGGATACCGAGAAAGGGCGCAGCGTGGTCACCGCGCATGTGCCGCTTGCCGAGATGCAGCGCTACAGCAACGATCTGCGCTCAATGACCGGCGGACGTGGCGTCTATACTATGTCCTTTGAGCGTTATGAGACAGTGCCAAACCACATTGCCCAAGCAATCATCGCTGCCTATAAAGCAGAGGCAAGCAACGACAGCTAACAACAGGCTTTGAGGCTATAAAGGCAACAGGCGGATAGGAGCAGTTCCTATCCGCCTGTTTTGTTATAGGTACCTAGGTTGATCAGCTTCCGATCAACCTAGGTGCAGTGTTGGTTGTTAGTTCCCGCAGAAGGGGAAGCACGAGTCATCGGGCAGCGTTGCCGTTGGTGGTGGTGTTGCCGTTGCCACAGGTGGTGGCGTATTGGTTGCCTGCTGCGTCACGGTTGGAGTTGGCGTGTTGGTGCGCGAAGGCGTCAGCGATGGCGTGCGCGTAGGTGTGCGCGTTGGCGTATTGGAGGCTATGGGCGTGTTGGATGGCGTCAACGTCCGTGAGGGCGTCAGGGTTGGCGTGCGCGTATTGGTTGGCGTGCGCGTTGGTGTGATGG